>NZ_JBPZGY010000019.1:0-78739 GCF_051857535.1 Roseateles sp. DB2
TTGGGGATCTCATCCAGTTCAAGGGCAGCCGGGGCCATCCTGTGCATCCCTTGCAGACCCGGATGAACCGGGCCATCGCCACGCTGCGCTACAAGGTCGAGCAGGGCTTCGGCACGATGAAGCAGCGCTTCCACTTGGGCCGGGCACGGTGCTTCGGGGCGGCCAAGACGCAGGCGCAGATGGCCTGGGCGGCGCTGGGGCTCAATCTGCTCAAGGCGACGAGGAAGCTGCAGAGCGGGCGGCTGCAGCCGTGTCCGAGCAGTAGTCCGTCTTGAGGGGCCCAAGGGCCTGGGGGAAGGGCTCGAAAGGTCCCAAAACGGGCCCAAAAACTCGAATCCTTTGCACATGCCGAAATCTTCAGCGTGTGGGCCGAGTGGCTGCGCGCGATGGGTTCAGTTGTGCAGCGGTCTCGCAGCGCACGGCCCCGCACCCAGATCCACTCACGAAGTTCAACCTCATTTGCAAGGAGGCAAACATGCAAGGCCCCTTCCCCACCAACGGCCCTCTGCCCACCATGCTGTCGGCCGGGCCCTTCCCTGGCATGCGAGCCCTCAGTCGGGCAACGGATCAAGCCGCAAGGCAGTCGCCCGCAAGCAATCAATCCCCGCCCTCGCCTCCCGGCAACAGCTGCGTCACCCCCGCCAGCAAGGGCGCCAGATCCTGCTCCACCACGCCCCACACCAGCCGATCATTGACCGTGGCATAGGCGTGGATCAGCACATTGCGCAAGGCCACGGCCTTCGCGAGTTCGGGGAGTTGGGCCGCGGTCGCTGGATCCACCTTGCGGAGCTGGTTCAGCGCTTCGCCCACGACCTCCAGTTGCCGCTCCACGGCGGAGCGCAGCAACTCATCAACAAGGTAGTCCTCAAAGCGCTTGCCTTGCACGAAACGCAAGGCGCGCGCCGCCGCCTGCTGCGCATCCCAGAGGTACTTGGCCGAATCAGGCGCCATAGACCAGCACCCGTTCCGCCTCGACACGCTGGCGCAGATAGGGGTTGCGAAGCGCCTCGGGCGTCAACAGGTCCACCGGCCGCTTGAACAGCAGCTCCAGTGCAGTCTTGAGGGCGAAGAAGGCGTCCGAATAGGCCTTCGGGGGCAACGAGGTGTCGAACTCGACCAGGAAGTCCAGGTCGCTGTCCGCAGGACGGAAGTCGGCCCGAGTGGCCGAGCCGAACAGGTGCAGGCGCCGCGCATGGTTGCGGCGGCACAGCTCGGCCACCTGGGCCTGCCGAGCCTGCACCAGGGGAATGAGGGGTGGCGCGCTCATCGTGCTATTCCACCCGCTTCATCCCGGGACGTCAAACGTCGATATTCGCCGCCCGCAACGCATTGGTCTCGATGAAATCGCGCCGCGGCTCAACTTCATCGCCCATCAACATCGTGAACACCCGATCCGCCTCGATCGCATCCTCGATCTGCACCCGCAGCAAGCGGCGCACGGTCGGATCCATGGTGGTCTCCCACAGCTGCTCGGGATTCATCTCCCCCAAGCCCTTGTAGCGCTGGCGGCCCACCGAGTTCTCGGCTTGGGTCATCAGGAAGCCCATGGCGCCGCGGAAATCGGCGACCTTGCTTTCCTTGGCCTTCTCGCCCTCGCCCTTGCGGACCAGGCCGTCAGCCGTCATCAGGCCCTTGAAGGTCTTGCCGGCGGTGGCCAGCACTTCGTAGTCGGCGCCGTGGACGAAGTCCGCGGTGATGACGCTGGAGCGGGTGTTGCCGTGGTGCTTGCGGCTGATGCGAAGGAAGAGTTTGTCGGTACGGGCGTCGTATTCAGCGTTCACCTCGGCCTCGTGCAGGGCGGCCTGCATGTCGCGGGCGGATTGGTCCGCGGCTTCCTTGCTGTCGAGGTTCAGGCTCAAGCCGCCGGCCAGGGCGCGCAGGGCCTCAAAGTCCATCCAGTTGGAGAGGCGGTCAATGACGTTCTCGGCCAGCACGTACTGGCGGGCCAGGGCCTCGAAGGCCTCGCCCTTGAGCACGTCGCCGCGGCCGGTGTGCAGCTCGGCATCGTTGAGGGCCACGCGCAGCAGGAAGGCGTCCAGCTCGTGGCCGTCTTTCAGGTACTGCTCCTGCTTGCCCACCTTCACCTTGTACAGCGGCGGCTGCGCGATGTAGATGTGGCCGCGCTCCACCAGCTCCGGCATCTGGCGGTAGAAGAAGGTCAGCAGCAAGGTGCGGATGTGGGCGCCGTCCACGTCCGCGTCAGTCATGATGATGATGCGGTGGTAGCGGAGCTTGTCCGGGTTGAAGTCGTCGCTGCCGGCGCCGCGGCCGATGCCGGTGCCCAGGGCGGTGATCAGGGTGATGATTTCGTTGGAGGTCAGCAGCTTCTCGTAGCGGGCCTTCTCCACGTTCAGGATCTTGCCGCGCAGGGGCAGGATGGCCTGGAACTTCCGGTCGCGGCCCTGCTTGGCGGAGCCACCTGCGGAGTCACCCTCCACGATGTAGATCTCGCACAGGGCGGGATCCTTTTCCTGGCAGTCGGCCAGCTTGCCGGGCAGGCCCAGGCCGTCCAGCACGCCCTTGCGGCGGGTCATCTCGCGGGCCTTGCGCGCAGCCTCGCGGGCGCGGGCGGCGTCGAGGATCTTGCCGCAGATGATCTTGGCGTCGGTCGGGTTCTCCAGCAGCCAGTCCGTCAGCTTGTTGGCGACGATCTCCTCGACGGGGCCGCGCACTTCGCTGGAAACCAGCTTGTCCTTGGTCTGGCTGCTGAACTTGGGCTCGGGCACCTTGACGGAGACCACGCAGGCCAGGCCTTCGCGCATGTCGTCACCGGCCACCTCGACCTTGGCCTTCTTGGCCAGGTCGTTGTCGGTGATGTACTTGTTCAGCACGCGGGTCATGGCGGCGCGCAGGCCGGTCAGGTGGGTGCCGCCGTCGCGCTGCGGGATGTTGTTTGTGAAGCAGAGCACGTTCTCGTTGAAGCCGTCGTTCCACTGCATGGAGACTTCAACGCCGATATTGGTGCCCTGGTCCGAGGTCTTGTCGCCCTGGGCGTGGAAGATGTTCGGATGCAGGGTGCTCTTGCCCTTGTTGATGAACTCCACGAAGCCGCGCACGCCGCCGGCATAGGCGAAGTTGTCTTCCTTGTTGTTGCGCTCGTCGATCAGGCGGATCTTGACGCCGTTGTTCAGGAAGGAGAGCTCGCGCAGGCGCTTGGCCAGGATGTCGTAGTGGAAGTCGTTGTTCTGCTGGAAGATCTCGGTGTCCGGCAGGAAGTGGACTTCGGTGCCGCGCTTGTCGGTGTCGCCGATCACGCGCATGGGGCTGGTCTCGACGCCGTCCACCACCTCGATCAGGCGGTCCTGCGGGATGCCCTGCTTGAACTCGATCTGGTGGACCTTGCCATCGCGGCGCACCGTCAGGCGCAGCCACTTGGACAGGCCGTTCACGCAGCTCACGCCCACGCCGTGCAGGCCGCCGGAGACCTTGTAGGAGTTCTGGTTGAACTTGCCACCGGCATGCAGCTCGGTCAGGGCGATCTCGGCGGCCGAGCGCTTGGGCTCGTGCTTGTCGTCCATCTTCACGCCGGTGGGGATGCCGCGGCCGTTGTCGATCACCGAGATGGAGTTGTCGGTGTGGATGGTGACGATGATGTCGTCGCAGTGGCCGGCCAGCGATTCGTCGATGGAGTTGTCCACCACCTCGAAGACGAGGTGATGCAGGCCGGTGCCGTCAGAGGTGTCGCCGATGTACATGCCGGGGCGCTTGCGCACGGCTTCCAGGCCCTCGAGGATCTGGATCGAATCGGCCCCGTAGACCGCACCCGAGGCGGCCTCCGCCGAGACGGCGGCCTGCTGCTTGTCGGTCAGGCCTTCGGGATTGCCTTCGGGCTTGTGTTCGTTGCTCGGGACATCACTCATCGGAAACTCTCTCTCACTCGCGGGGTCAGGTCTTGCCAGCCCGCTTCAGAAGTACGGAAGCGGGCTGGATGCTGTGATCCTCGCCCGCTGTCGCTGGTGTCAGGCTGCGATCAGATCCTCATGGGCATCACGACATACTTGAAGCCGGTCTGCTCGGGGATGGTGATCAGGGCACTGGAGGCGCTGTCGTTCAGGTCGATGGAGACCATGTCCTGGCCCATGTTCTGCAGCGCGTCCATCAGGTAGGTCACGTTGAAGCCGGTCTCGATGAGGTCGCCGCCGTAGTCGATCTCGATCTCCTCCTTGGCCTCCTCCTGCTCGGCATTGCTGGAGGCAATGGAGAGCAGGCCCGGCTCGAAGGACAGGCGCACGGCCTTGAACTTCTCGCTGGTCAGGATGGCGGCGCGCTGCAGCGAGGACAGCAGGGGCGCGCGGCCCAGGGTCACGCGGAACTTGTGGTTCTTGGGGATGACGCGGTTGTAGTCGGGGAACTTGCCCTCGACCAGCTTGGTCACGAACTCCATGCCCGAGAAGCTGAACTTGGCCTGGTTGCCGGCGAAGCGCATCTCGATGGGCTGGTCGTCCGAGCCGTCCTTGCCGCCGTCCTTCAGGAGGCGCATCAACTCCAGCACGGTCTTGCGGGGCAGGATGACTTCCTGCTTGGGGATGTCGGTCTCCAACTCGGCCTGTGCAAGGGCCAGGCGATGGCCGTCGGTGGCAACGAGCGTGAGGTTCTTGCCCTCGGCCACGAAGAGGATGCCGTTGAGGTAGTAGCGGATGTCGTGCACCGCCATCGCGAAGTGCACCTGGTTGATCAGGTGCTTGAGCGTCTTCTGGGGCACGCTGAAGGCGGGGCCGAAGTCGGCGGCCTCCTGCACCAGGGGGAAGTCGTCAGCCGGCAGGGTCTGCAGGGTGAAGCGGCTCTTGCCGCCCTGCAGCGTCATTTTGCTGGCGTTGCTGGAAAGGCTTACCGTCTGGTCCGAGGGCATGGAGCGCAGGATGTCGATCAGTTTGCGCGCGCCCACGGTGCTGGAGAAGTTGCCGTCGTCGCCGTCGAACTCGACGGTGGTGCGGACCTGGATCTCGAGGTCGCTGGTGGTGAGCTCTACCTGCGAGCCCTGCTTGCGGATCAGCACATTGGCCAGGATGGGCAGGGTGTGGCGGCGCTCGACGATGCCGGACACGGCCTGCAGGGCACTCAGCACCTTGTCCTGGCTGGCTTTCAACACAATCATGTGAACCTCTCTCCACTTGTTCGGGGCGACCCGCGCTGCCGCCCTCCTGATCCGCCTGGCGCCCCGGGGCCAGACACAAGCAAGACGCGCGCGCGTGAGACAGCGCGCATTGTCACCCAGGAATGGGGCAATTCCCGAAGGGTGAAAACCATGCCTTTGATCTGTTGCAGGGACGACCCGCCCGGAGGCCGAGGGGCGGCGCTGCCAGGCCCTCGGGCTCACCCCCATGAGGAGGCTGAGGCCGGACACCCGCGGACTCCGCTTGTGCCTGCCAAAGGGCCAGGCCGAGACGCACGCAGGGGGCGGGCCTTCAGCCCTTGAGCGTCTGCTCGAGGACGTGCAGCTGCTGGTTCAGCTCGGTGTTCTTCTGGCGCTCGCCACCGATCTTGCGCACGGCGTGCAGCACCGTGGTGTGGTCCCGGCCGCCGAAGAGTTCGCCGATCTCGGGCAGGCTCTTCTGCGTCAGTTCCTTGGCCAGATACATGGCAATCTGGCGCGGCCGGGCGATGCTGGCCGGGCGCTTCTTGCTGTACATGTCGGCGACCTTGATCTTGTAGAAGTCCGCCACCGTCTTCTGGATGTTCTCCACCGAGATCTGTCGGTTCTGGATCGAGAGCAGGTCCTTGAGGGCCTCACGCGCCAGCTGGATGTTGATTTCCTTGTGGCTGAAGCGGCTGTAGGCCAGCACCTTGCGCAGGGCGCCTTCGAGCTCGCGCACATTGGCGCGCACGTTCTTGGCGATGAAGAAGGCGACGTCCTCGGGCATGGGCGCCTGTTCAGCTTCGGCCTTCTTGATCAGGATCGCGACGCGCATCTCCAGCTCGGGCGGCTCGATGGCCACCGTCAGGCCGGCATCGAAGCGGCTGGTCAGGCGCTCGTCGATGTCCACCAGACCCTTCGGATAGGTGTCCGAGGTCATGATGATGTGTGCGCGCTTGGCCAGCAGGGCCTCGAAGGCGTTGAAGAACTCTTCCTGCGTGCGGTCCTTGCCGGCGAAGAACTGCACGTCATCGATGAGCAGCAGGTCCAGGGAGTGGTACTTGGCCTTGAGCTCGTCGAAGGTCTTGCGCTGGTAGTTCTTGACCACGTCCGAGATGAACTGCTCGGCGTGCAGGTACAGCACGCGAGCATCGGGCTTGTCCTTGAGCAAGGCGTTGCCCACGGCGTGGATCAGATGGGTCTTGCCCAGGCCCACGCCGCCGTAGATGAACAGCGGGTTGTACATCTGACCCGGCGCACCAGCCACATGCAGGGCGGCGGTGCGGGCCATCTGATTGGCACGGCCGGGCACCAGGGTGTCGAAGGTCAGCGCGGGGTTGATGCGGTGCCGGGTGTTGGCTGGCGCGGGTGTCGCGCCGGCGTACACCACAGGAGACTGGGCCGAGACCGGCTGCACGGCGGTCAGGCCGTTCACAGCCGGCTGCTCGACAGCCGCCGGGCGATTCACCGGCACCGGCCGCAGGCCGTTGTGCAGCACCTGGCCCACGGCCACGGGCTGGTTGGCCGGCAGGGCCGCGCCCGCACGCGGCACGGCCTCGCGCGGCGCCACGGCCAGCTCCAGCCGCGCGGGGCGGCCGGCCAGCTCACTGAGGATGGATTCGATGCGCCCGGCGTACTGGTTACGGATCCAGTCCAGCTTGAAGCGGTTGGGGACGCGCAGCGACACGGTCACACCCTGCTCGCCGCCATCGGCCACATCAGCCGGGGGCAGGGGGCGGATCCAGGTATTGAATTGTTGTTCAGGCAGCTCGGCGGCCAGACGTTCACAGCCGCGTTGCCAGAGATCTGCGCTCATTGTGGAAAACTTCTTCTTGAGCGGCCGGATTGTACGGATCCACGGCCGCAAAAGACGAGGTTATCCACAGAAATTTTCGTACCCACAGCACCAGAGCACGCCACCCCGACTCAGCCAGTGGAAGTTGACCAGGCGCCAGAAGTTTGGTGTAATCGCGGGCTTTTCCGGACGCCGGATGTATTTGCTTGGGCGCGTGGCTTTCCCTGCTTTGGGGGGCCAAACCCCTGGCGGTAGGTCCACCGCGCCAACAAGGGGCCCTGCCCCGGAACGCTAGCCTGGCTTCTTGCCGGGACTGCCGACCGAGCAGGAACCTGATGTGGGCGCACGCAGCAGCGGCGCCCCGGCGCGGCGCACATCAGCGGTGCGGCAGGCAGACACCTCTCAGGAGATTCCAGGAGGAGAAGGCTTGCAGTTCCGAGATGCTCCCGCATCTTTGATCGGCCCATCAGCTATCGCGTCCACAGACGTCCACAGAGGTTTTCCAACATGAAACGCACCTACCAAGGCTCCAAGACCCGCCGCGCCCGCACCCACGGCTTCCTCGTTCGCATGAAGACCCGCGGTGGCCGTGCCGTGATCCGCGCCCGCCGCGCCAAGGGCCGCAAGCGCCTGGCCGTCTAAGCGAGCCGAGTCAAGACCATGATCGGCCGCATCGAACGATCGGCCGACTTTGAGCGCGTGCTGGGCCAGCCCAGCCGCGTCCGCAGCAAGCACTTTGCTGTGCACCATCTCATGGCCGCGCCCAGCCTGCCCGGACACGGTTTTTCCACAGTGAAAACCGAGTTATCAACAGGCCACTCACCGATTGCCCACAGCCCTGTGGACGAATCGACCTCTTCCGAGGGGGTGAAGCCCGATGTCACTGCCAGCCCGGCAGTGCCTGACGGCCATTGGCTGGGTTGCGTCGTGCCCAAGAGGCATGCGCGCCGCGCCGTGACCCGATCCCTGATCAAGCGCCAGATCCGTGCCGTCTTCGCCGACGTCGCGGGCTTGCTGCCGCCCGGACTCTGGGTGGTTCGCCTGCGCATGCCCGTGGATCGCAAGCAGTTTCCCAGCGCGGCTTCGGAGCCGCTCAAGGCCTTGGTGCGCGAGGAATTGCTGCACCTGCGCGCCAAGCTGTCGCGTTCCGCACCAGCGGACGCAGCCGCCGTGCCCCGGGGCTGAGCCCGCCCCCGCCCGCCATGTCGGCCCGCCGCAGTCCCCTCCAATGGCTCCTGATGGGCCTGATCCGTGCCTACCAGCTGCTGATCAGCTCCTGGATCCAGGCCGGTTGCCGCTACTACCCCAGTTGCTCCGCCTACGGCATGGAAGCCGTGCGCAGGCATGGCGGCATCGCTGGCAGCTATCTGGCCGCGGCGAGAATCCTGCGCTGCAACCCATTCTGTCTGGGCGGCCATGATCCCGTGCCTGACAATCCGCCCCGTCTGTTCTCGCGCCTCGGGCTCGGGGGCAGCACGACACCCTCTTCTTCCAATCCTGAAGCTTCTCCATGACTGATATACGCCGCACCGTGTTGTGGGTGGTATTCACCATGTCGCTCGTCCTGCTCTGGGACGGCTGGCAGAAATACAACGGGCACCCCTCGATGTTCAGCCCTGCGCCGGCCAAGCCCGTCGCCAGCGCAGCACCTGCGCCCGGCAGCGCCGCGTCGGGCAGCCTGCCGACGGCCGGTACCGCCGCCGCGGCGCCCGTCTCGGCAGCGTCCGCAGCCTCGGCCGGCCAGCCCGGCGGCGAGAAATTCGAGATCACGACCGATGTGGTCAAGGCCACCTTCGACACCCGAGGCGGCAGCCTCGTGCGCGTCGAACTGCTCAAGCACCTGACCACCGAGACCCACGGCCTGATGGACCCGCTGATGCGCCTTGTGGGCCTGAAGGCGCCGTCCGGCTTCAAGCCCGAGCCCGTGGTGCTCTTTGACGCCAGCAGCTACCGCCCCGAGTCCGGCCTGATCGGCGTGCCCGGCGCGCCCAACCACTTCACGCTGATGAATGTGGTGGGTGCCGAGCGTCAGCTCAAGGATGGCGCCAGCTCGATGACGGTGCGCTTCGAGTCCCCCGAGCAGGGCGGCCTCAAGCTGGTCAAGACCTACACCTTCAAGCGCAGCGACTACGCCATCGACGTCAAGCACGAGGTGGTCAACACCGGCGCCGCGCCGGTCAGCCCGCAGCTCTATGTTCAGCTGGTGCGTCCGCTGGCGGTGGAGTCCTCGTCCGGCTACATGGCGCCCGCCTCCTTCATCGGCCCGGCCATCTACACGGACAAGAACAAGTTCCAGAAGTTCGAGTTCAAGGACCTGGACAAGGGCAAGGCCGACTACGACAAGCACGCCGATGACGGCTGG
This sequence comes from Roseateles sp. DB2, assembly GCF_051857535.1. NCBI lineage: Bacteria > Pseudomonadati > Pseudomonadota > Betaproteobacteria > Burkholderiales > Sphaerotilaceae > Roseateles > Roseateles sp. DB2. Next base: position 9,232 of record NZ_JBPZGY010000019.1, read on the forward strand.
GTCGCGATGGTGCAGCACTACTTCACCACCGCATGGCTGCGCAACAGCGCCGGCCCGCGCGAGTTCTTCGTCAAGAAGAACGAGTCAGGCGCCTACAGCGTGGGCCAGGTCTTCCCCCTGCCCGCCATCAACCCCGGCGCCTCGGCCGTGGCAGAGAACCTGCTGTACGCCGGCCCGCAGGAAGAGAACCAGCTGACCGAACTCGCCCCTGGCCTGGAGCGCGTGAAGGACTACGGCATGTTCTACGTGATCGCCAAGCCGCTGTTCTGGCTGCTGGACAAGATCCACGGCATCCTGGGCAACTGGGGCTGGTCCATCGTGGCCCTGGTGGTGCTGCTGAAGATCGCCTTCTTCGGCCTGAATGCCAGCGCCTACCGCTCCATGGCCAAGATGAAGGCCGTGGGTCCGCGCGTCAACGAGCTGCGCGAACGCTACAAGAACGACCCGCAGAAGCAGCAGCAGGAGATGATGCGCATCTACCGCGAGGAAAAGGTCAACCCCCTGGGTTCCTGCCTGCCCATGCTGCTGCAGATGCCCTTCTTCATCGCCCTGTACTGGGTGCTGCAGAGCACGGTCGAGATGCGCAATGCGCCCTGGATCGGCTGGATCACCGACCTTTCCTCGGCCGACCCCTACCTGATCCTGCCCATCCTGATGACGGCATCGAGCCTGCTGCAGGTTGCGCTGAACCCCACGCCGGCCGACCCGACGCAGGCCAAGATGATGTGGATGATGCCGCTGGCGCTGAGCTTCATGTTCTTCTTCTTCCCGGCCGGCCTGGTGCTGTACTGGCTGGTGAACAACCTGCTGTCCATCGCGCAGCAGTGGGTCATCAACAAGCAGATGGGCGTGCAGAGCTGAGTCCTGCGCGAACTTCCGCACAAAGCCCCCGATCGCCCCCGTGATCGGGGGCTTTTTTTCGCCCCTCCCCTCACCTTTAATGGACCTCATGCGGGGCAGCTTGATGCGGCAGGTCCATTCAACCGGGTCGCATCACAGGCCCACCGCGGGGTTCACGAGAACACCCGCGGCCGCCTCCCCCGCGCCATCTTCCACGGCCCCTGGTCATGCGCCCGGGGCCGTTCTCATGGGCGCGGCATAGGACAATGCGCCCATGCTGGCCCGCCACCTCGACCCCATCGCCGCCATCGCCACCGCTCCCGGACGGGGCGCCGTGGGCATCGTCCGCGTCTCGTCCGCGCAAGACCTGACCCCGCTGATCGAGCAGCTCTGCGGCCGGGCCCTGCGCCCGCGCGAGGCGCACTACCTGCCCCTGCGCGCGGCCAATGGCGATGCCATCGACCACGGCCTGGCCCTGCACTTCCCCGCCCCGGCGTCCTACACCGGCGAGCATGTGCTGGAGCTGCAGGCCCACGGCGGCCCGGTGGTGCTGCAGCTGCTGCTGGCGCGCTGCCTGGAGCTGGGCGGGAGCATCGAGGCGCTGAAGCACCTGCGCCTGGCCGAGCCCGGCGAGTTCACCCAGCGGGCCTTCCTCAACGGCAAGCTGGACCTGGCGCAGGCTGAAGCCGTGTCCGACCTCATCGACGCCAGCACCGAGGCCGCGGCCCGCAGCGCCAGCCGCGCACTGTCCGGCGCGCTCTCGACCGAGGTCGGTGAGTTGCGCGACGGCCTGATCAACCTGCGCATGCTGGTCGAGGCCACGCTGGACTTCCCCGAGGAGGAGATCGACTTCCTCCAGCAGGCCGACGCCCTGGGCAAGCTGCGCCGCATCCAGGCCCGACTGGACGGCGTGCTGGACCGCACCCGCCAGGGCGCCCTGCTGCGGGAGGGCATCAAGGTGGTGCTGGCCGGCCAGCCGAATGTGGGCAAGAGCTCCCTGCTCAACGCGCTGGCCGGCGCCGAGCTGGCCATCGTCACGCCCATTCCCGGCACCACGCGCGACAAGGTCAGCCAGACCATACAAATCGAGGGCGTGCCCCTGCACATCACCGACACCGCCGGCCTGCGCGAGACCTCCGACGAAGTCGAACGCATCGGCGTGGCCCGCAGCTGGGACGCCATCGCCGATGCCGACGTGGTGCTCTTCCTGCACGACCTCACCCGCATGGGCGAGGCCGGCTACGAGGCCGGCGATGCCGAGATCCGCGAACGCCTCGCCCTGGTCGAACCGTCGCGGCTGCTGCAGGTCTACAACAAGGCCGATGCCGGCGCGGACGCCCGCAGCAAGCAAGACCTGACCCTGCCGCCGGACGCCGTGCAGCTGTCCGCCAAGACGGGCGCCGGCCTGGCCGATCTGCGCCGCGCCCTGCTGGCGCATGCCGGCTGGCATGCCGTGCCGGAGGGCCTGTTCATCGCCCGCGAGCGGCACGTCCAGGCCCTGCGCCGCACGGCCGAGCATCTGGCGCTGGCCCTGGCCCAGGTCGAGGTGCAGCCGCCTGCGCTGGACCTCATGGCCGAGGAGCTGCGCCTGGCCCACGACGCCCTGGGCGAGATCACCGGCGCCTTCTCGGCGGACGATCTGCTGGGGGAAATCTTCAGCCGCTTCTGCATCGGCAAGTAAAGGGCCGGCGAGCCTTGCGCCCTGCCACCCTCACCCCAGCCGGCTCCTGAAGAACGCCAGCGTCCGCGACCAGGCCAGCTCGGCGGCCTTGGGGTCGAAGCGCGGCGTGGTGTCGTTGTTGAAGCCGTGCTGCGTGCCTTCGTAGACATGGGCCTCGTAGCGCACACCGGCCGCCTTCAGCGCCGCTTCGTAGCGCGGCCAGCCGGCATTGATGCGCTCGTCCTGGCCGGCATAGTGGATCAGCAGCTCGGCCTTGATACGGGGCACGTCCTCCACCGGCGGCTGGCTGCCGTAGAAGGGCACGGCGGCACGCAGCGCCGGCAGCTGGGTCGCCAGGTAGTTGGAGATGCTGCCGCCGAAGCAGAAACCCACCACGCCCAGCCGGCCGTTGCTCTCGGACAGGCCCTTCAGCGCCAGAGCGGCGGCAACGAAGTCGGCGCGCACCTTGGCGGGGTCGAGCTTGGGGAAGAGTTCGCGGGCCTTGTCCTCGTCGCCGGGATAGCCGCCCAGGCTGTGCAGGGCGTCGGGGGCATAGGCCAGGAAGCCCTCGAGCGCGAGGCGGCGGGCGATGTCCTCGATATGCGGATTCAGGCCGCGGTTCTCATGCACCACCAGCACGGTCGGCAGCGGGCCGCGGGCCTGGGCCGGCGCCGCCAGGAGGCCGCGCACCGTGCCATTGCCGCTCGGTGAGTCGATGCTCAGCCAGCGCGTGCGCAGGCGTGCATCGTCGGGCTTCACCTGCTGAGCAGAGGCGAAGCGCGGGCTGAGCGCCGCCAGCGTCGCCGCGGCGGCGGCCGAGCTGCCCAGCAGGCGCTGGGCAGCCTCTAGGAACTCGCGGCGGCTTGCGTCGCCATGCACATAGCGGTCGAACAGGCGAAGGATGGCAGGGCTGAAGTCCTCAGCGTTCAGGCGCTGCGGGGTGGCGGCTTGGGAAGCGGTCATTCAGGGCTCCAGAAGTGGGCCGGCGGGTACCAATGCCCGGATGGCGAGGCTGGCCAGCCTAAGGTCAGGCGCCCTGCCCGCCAAGCGTGAAAAACGCGGATCGATGTGCCCCCCCGCCCCTCACGCAAAAGGTCTGGCCAAGGCGGCAGTACTACCGCAATCGCCCAGCAGCGCCTTCGCTCGCTTGAGATGCATCAAATACGCCACAGCCTGCCTGCCGTGCAATGCTAGGTGTAAGCAACCGTTTGCAAAGTGGCCAGCATTCACCCGGCGCCGCAGAAGCAGGCTGGACATCGCACAGGAGCAGTCATGGCATTGAAGGCAATCCCACCTTCCTCCCCGCATAGCCGCCACCGCGAAGGCGGCTTTTTCTCCTTCCACGGGCTGTGGGCCCCGGGCATCCGCCTGTTCCGTGAGTTGCGCTTCACGCTCAAGGCCCTGATCCTCTCGGCCCTGATGCTGCTGCCGGCATCGGCCCTGCTGCTGTGGCAGCTGCAGGCGCAATCGGACGCCGCCCTGCAGGACCGCAAGAACGCCACCCGCCAGCATGTGGAGGTGGCTCGCAGCGTGCTGCAATGGATGCACAAGCAGGAGCAGGAGGGCAAGCTGAGCCGCGAGGCGGCCCAGGCGGCCGCCAAGTCCGCCGTCGCCGCCCTGCGCTACGACAAGGACGAGTACTTCTGGATCAACGACCTGCAGGCCGGCGTGGTGATGCATCCCACCAAGCCCGAGCTGGACGGCAAGGACGGCAGCGGCATCAAGGACCCCAACGGCAAGGCCCTTTTCCTGGCCTTTGCGGCCGAGGCGCGCCAGCACGGCGCCGGCTTCGTCGACTACCAGTGGCCGCGGCCTGGCCAGCAGGAGCCGGTGGACAAGCTCTCCTACGTCAGCAGCTTCGAGCCCTGGGGCTGGGTGATAGGGTCGGGCATCTACGTCGATGAGCTGCGCCAAGCCGCGCGAGCTCGCCTGATGACGAGCGCCTTGATCATGGGCCCGTTCTTGGTGCTGGCCCTCTACCTCTTCATCTGCTTCTACCGCGTGATGGAGGGCGGACTCGCGGAGACCCGCCGCCACCTGCACGCAATGACGCAGGGAGACCTCACCACCGCACCCGAACCCTGGGGCCGCGACGAGGCCGCCGAGCTCATGCTGGACCTGCGCGCCATGCAGGAGTCGCTGGTCCGGATGGTGCAAGGCGTGCGCCAGAGCAGTGACGAGATCCTCAATTCCAGCAGCGAAATCGCCACCGGCGCCATGGACCTGTCCTCCCGCACCGAGCAGACGGCCGCCAACCTCGAGGAAACCGCTGCGGCCATGGAACAGATCAGTGCCACCGTGCGCCAATCCACGGAGCATGCGCAGAGCGCCACCGGCATCGCCTCGCGCAATGCCGAGGTGGCGCGCCATGGCGGCCTGGTGATCGCTCAGATGGTCAGCACCATGCAGGACATCCAGCAGTCCTCGCACCGCATCAACGACATCATTGGCGTGATTGACGGCATCGCCTTCCAGACCAACATCCTCGCCCTCAATGCGGCGGTGGAGGCGGCCCGTGCCGGCGAGCAGGGCCGCGGCTTCGCAGTCGTGGCCTCCGAGGTGCGGGCCCTGGCCCAGCGCAGCGCGACAGCGGCCAAGGAGATCAAGAGCCTGATCACGGCCAGCGTCGAGAAAGTCGAGGGCGGCACGCGCATCGCGGAGAATGCCGGTGAAACCATGGGCAGCGTCGTCAGCGGCGCCGTGCAGATCAACCAACTGCTGCAGCAGATCGCCACCGGCGCGGCCGAGCAGAGCCAGGGCATTGCCCAGGTCGGCCAGGCCGTGCAGGAGCTGGACCGCGCCACGCAGCAGAACGCCGCGATGGTCGAAGAAACCGCAGCCGGAGCTTCGGCCCTCAAGGACGAGGCCAGAGCGCTGTCGCAGGAGGTCGAGAGCTTCCGCCTGCCCGCCGGCGCGCTGACCGAAAGCCTGCGCAACCGCAGGCCTGAGCTGGACATCAACGTCGAGTCCGCGATCGAGGCCCACCGGCAATGGAAGGTCAAGCTGCGCAAGGCCATCGAGCATGCCGAGCAGTTGGACGCCCAGACCATAGGCTGCGACGACCGCTGCGCCCTGGGCCAATGGCTTTACGGCAACGGCCGACAGCGCTTCGGCGGCCAGCCTGGCTTCATGGCGCTGATCGAGCACCACAAGGAATTCCATCAGGCGGCAGGGGCCGTGGCGCGGACCATCAACGCCGGCCGCATGGACGAGGCGCGTGCACTGCTGGGCGCCAACACGGCATTCTCGGCCGCCTCCAACGCCGTGGCACTGGACCTGACGCGGCTCAAGCAGGGCCGCTGAGGCGGCCGCCTGACCGCGGCGGGCGCCTGCATCTCCTTTCATTTGCTCACGGCCTGAGGGTCTGCCCTCGGGCCACTCCTCTGGCGCGCTATTACCATCGCGGCACAAAGAGGGAGAGAGTGAATGAAACCCACCCGTGACGCCACGGACCCCGGTCCGCGACCGGGTCCGGCCGACTTCGGTCGGCCAAGCCCGGCGGCCTGCGCCTACGCACGACCGCCTCAGCCGCTGCGTGAACTCGCCGGCCCACCCGGCTGGCCGCTGCTGGGTCATCTGCCCGTCCTGGACCGCCACCGCCTGCAGCAGCAGCTGGAGGGCTGGGCCGGCACGCACGGCCCCCTGTACCGCCTGCAACTGGGCCGGCGGCCGGTGCTGGTCGTGGCTGACCACCAACTGGCCCAGGACGTGATGCGCAGGCGCCCACGGCATGTGCTGCGCAGCCCCACCACCCGGCGCGTCTGCCAGGAACTGGGCGTGGATGGCCTCTTCATGAGCGAAGGCGAGCGCTGGCAGGCCCTGCGTCGCCTGACGGTGCGGGCCTTCACACCCGAGGTGCTGCGGGGCTTCCATCCCCGCATGCTGCTTATAGGCCAACGCTGGCGCGAGCGTTGGGAGCAGGCCCTGCGGTCAGGCCGGCAGCCTGAACTCGCCCGAGACCTGCCGCGCTTCTCCCTGGAGGTGGGCGTGGCACTGGTCATGGGCGTGGACCTGGGGGCTGACGACGGCATGAAGGATGCCCCACAGCATCGCCTGGACAAGGGCGCCCCCCCGCTCAGGCATGAAGGCCCTGCGCAGTCCAGCGCCGGCAGCCATCAGCTGCAGTCGGACATTGAATTCCTGATCGGCCAGGTCTGGCGGCGCATCAACACGACGCTGCCGCTGTGGCGCTGGTTCAAGACCGCCCCGGAACGCGCCGTGGATGCAGCCATCACACGCGTGCGCCTGGCCCTGCTGCCCCTCATCGAACAGGCCCGCGCCCACCGTGCGGCCCACCCGACGGCCGCGCCGCGCCATCTGCTGGACGCCCTGCTGATCGCCCAGGACCAGCCCGAGGCCGGTGAGCACCCCGTCGAGCTGAGCGACGAACAGCTGGTGCGCCTGCTGACCGAGCTGGTCTTCGCCGGCGAAGACACCAGCGCCCATTCCCTTGCCTGGCTGCTGACCCTGGCAAGCCGCCACCCCGGGGCCTGGCAGCAGTTGCAGACCGAGATCGCCCAGTCCTGCCCGCCCGAAGGCCCCGACTACGACAGCCTGCGTCGCCTGCCCTACGCCGAGGCCCTGATCCAGGAATCGCAGCGCCTGCGACCGGTCATCAGCCTGCTGATGTTCCAGTCTGCCGAGGATCAGGTGGTGGGCGGCGTGCTGGTGCCCCGGGGCGCGGGCCTGATGACGCTCAACCGCTACAGTGCCCTCAGGCACGGCCCCGAGGACCGCCACGAGTTCCGCCCTGAACGCTGGCTGGCCCTGGACGGCCAGACGCCCTGCGCCTCCTCCATGCCCTTCGGCGCGGGCGCACGCACCTGCCCGGGCCGCTATGCCGCCCTGCTGCAGATGAAGACCTTGCTGGCCCTGATGGCACCGGCCCTGGACCTGCTGCCCTGTCAGGCGCCGCTGCCTGACGAGGTGCTGGAGGTGACCCTGAGGCCCGCTGCGCTGGACCTGCGCTGGAAGCTGCGCGGCGCCACGGCCTGAGCCGCACGGTGCCGCATCGACAAGCCGTTGCCTGCCCCGCGGAACGGCTTAGTGCCCCTCGAAGCTCACCAGCGTATGCAGGGGCAGCCCCGCCGCGCGGATGCGATCGGAGCCGCCCAGCTCGGGCAGGTCCACGATGGCCGCGCCCTCAATCACCTGCGCGCCCAGGCGCTGCAGCAGGCGCAGGCCGGCCAGCATGGTGCCGCCGGTGGCGATGAGGTCGTCGATCAGCACCACGCGGTCCTGAGGGCCAAGCGCATCGGTGTGGATCTCCACTGTGGCGCTGCCGTACTCCAGCTCGTAGCTCTCCTGCACCGTGGTGAAGGGCAGCTTGCCTTTCTTGCGTATGGGCACGAAGCCGATGTTGAGCTCATAGGCCAGCACCGAGCCGATGATGAAGCCCCGCGCATCCAGGCCCGCGATGGCCGTGGGCCGGGCATCGAAATAGCGGTGCACGAACTGGTCGATCAGCACCCGGAAGGCCTTGGGGCTGGACAGCAGGGGTGTGATGTCCCGGAACTGCACGCCCGCGCTGGGCCAGTCGGGCACGGTGCGGATCTGCTGGCGGATGAAGTCGAGGTCACTGTGGCTCATGAGGCCGGATTGTGCCCAGGCCTGCGGCTGGGCTCCACCTGGGCTCTACTTTGTGCCAGGCAGCGGCGGCATGCCCTCCAGCAGTTCACGGGCGCGCGCCTCGGCCCTCTGCTCCTCTGTCGGACTGACTTGAATCAGAAAGCTCCCCGCCGGCCGGTTGAGCGTCCGCCCTGTGGGGGCAAGCGGCGACACCATCAAAGCAGTCAAGAATGTCCTTCAGACGCTTTCTGTCCTGCTCGGCCTGATCCACGAAGGCGTTGAAGAAGCCGCAAGGCCCATTGGCTCCCTCCCAGCTGAACACAGCCACGCCCGGCAGCAGCAGGCTGGCGCCGCCCGCGTCGCCCCCAAGCAGGGCTTGCTGACGAGGACCAGAAGCAACATGCGTGCCTTCAACGCCATCGCGCACTACGAGTTGAGGGGTCACGGGGGTGCAGTCCACACCGGCTGATGCCGCAGACGCCACCACGGTCAGCACCGCCATCGCCATCATCCTTTTTCATAGCTTCTCCCCGAATGAATCAGGAATATGCCAACCGCAATACTGAGTGCCCATTACGCCGCCTTGCCGTCACTCACCAGCCTCGCCCGCCCATTGCGCTTGGCCGCATACAACGCCGCATCCGCCAGCTCGACCAGCAGGCCGCCGTCCTCGCCAGCCTGGGCCACGCGCGTGGCGTGGCCGATGCTGAGGGTCACGCCGCTGCGCAAGGGGCTGGCACCGTGGGGGATGGCGGCCAGGCGCAAGCTGTCCAGGCAGCGCTGGGCGATCTGCCGCGCCTCGATGGCGTCCACATCCTCCAGCAGCACCGCGAACTCCTCGCCGCCGTAGCGGCACAGCACGGCCTCGTTGACGCAGGACTGCAGCAGGCTGGCCACGCGGCGCAGGCAGTCGTCGCCGGCAACGTGGCCATGGCAATCGTTGTATTGCTTGAAATGGTCGATATCCAGCAGCAGCAGGGACACGGGCTGCTGGTGATGCAAGCTGCGCTGCCAGGCCTGGCGCAGCAGCTCATCGAAGAGGCGGCGGTTGCCGACGCGGGTGAGGCCATCGGTGGTGGTCTGGCGGGCCAGCAGCTCGTTGGCATGGCGCAGGCGCAGCTCCTGGCGCTTGCGCTCCGTGAAGTCCGCGATGATGCAGACGAAGAGATGCGTGGTCGCCGTCTTCACCTCGGCCACATTGAGCTGCAGGGCCAGGCCGGTGCCGCCGCGGTGGCGGCCGCTCATCTCATGCTGCCGCCCCAGCAGCAGCTGCGGCTGCAGGCGGGACTCGCCGCGCTCGCTGCTGTCCAGCACCATGCTCAGGTGCGCCCCCTGCAGCTCAGCAGCCGTGTAGCCGAACAGCGCTTCGCAAGCCGGGTTCACCTCCAGCATGTGGCCATCGGTGTCCAGCGTGATGATGGCATTGCGCGCTGCCTGGATCACGGCCTGCAGATGGGCCTGGCTCGCAGCCAGGCGCTGCTGCTCCTGCACCAGGTCGCTGACATCCATGCGCACGCCAACGATGCCGCCGGAGGCCGTGCGCTGCTCATGGATGCGCAGCCACTTGTTGTCATGCACCCGCTGCAGCAGGGGCTCGATCTGCTGGCCGCGCTGGGCCAGGCGCTCGGCGAGCCAGGCTTCCTCGCGGCCCCGGGCCTCGGGAACACCACCGCTGTAGGCCGAGGCCCGCGCCATCTCCTGAAAGCTGGCGCCGCGGTCGAAGGCCCCCCACATGTGCGGATAGATCTCGATCAGCTTGCGGTTGTAGGCGACCAGACGGTCGTCGGCATCGAAGATCTCGACGCTGGCCGGCAGCGCATCGATGGCCTCCTCCAACTGGTCATAGGCGCGTTGGATCTGGTGACGCCCCTGCGCCAGCATCAGCAGGCCCAGCACGGCGGCCAGCAAACCCGGCACCATGCCGGCGATGGCCCAGCCCAGCACCGGCTCGCCCTGCGACTGCGCATGCAGCCCCCCAGCAAAGCAAGCCAGCTGCATCAGCAGGCAGGCCAGCAGCAGCACGGCCATGCCCTTCTTCATCAGCAAGTCCTGGGTCCCGCGCAAGGCGGCATGCCAGCGCATCCGCTGGCGGCGGCGCAGGGTGGCGGTGGCGGGGCGGCTGGACATGGGGCGTGAGGCGGCCGAAGCAGAGATCCGGGCAAAGCCGGCATCCTAGGGACAAGCCCTGCCGCTGCCCAGGCGTGCAAGTCCCGAGCACGCCCCCAACCTTAGGGGGATGGCGCTCAGGCGCCGCGCGTCACCGGCATCGCGATCTTGTCGGAAGGGAGCTTCATGTGCCGGGCCAGTTCCAGCTTGGCCAGGGCGTTGCGATGGACCTCGTCCGGTCCGTCCGCGAAGCGCAGGGTGCGCTGATGGGCCCACATCATGGCCAGCGGCGTGTCATCGGACACGCCCATGCCGCCATGGACCTGGATGGCCCAGTCGATCACCTTGAGCGCCATATTGGGCGCCACGATCTTGATCATCGCGATCTCGGCCTTGGCGACCTTGTTGCCAACGGTGTCCATCATGTAGGCCGCCTTGAGCGTCAGCAGGCGCGCCTGCTCGATCAGGCAGCGGGCTTCGGCGATGCGCTCCTGTGTCACCGTCTGCTGCGACAGGGTCTTGCCGAAGGCTACACGGGCGATGGCGCGCTGGCACATGAGCTCCAGCGCCCGCTCCGCCGCCCCGATGGAACGCATGCAGTGGTGGATGCGGCCCGGCCCCAAGCGGCCCTGGGCGATCTCGAAGCCGCGCCCCTCGCCCAGCAGGATGCTGGACACCGGCACACGCACATCCTTCAGCTCGATCTCCATGTGGCCATGCGGCGCATCGTCATAGCCGAAAACCGGCAGGGCCCGCTTGACGGTGACGCCCGGCGTGTCTGCCGGCACCAGCACCATGGACTGCTGCTCATGGCGGCCAGCCTCCGGGTCGGTCTTGCCCATCACGATGTAGAGCATGCAGCGCGGATCACCAGCGCCGCTGGACCACCATTTGGTGCCGTTGATCACGTACTCATCGCCCTGGCGCTCGATGCGGCATCGGATATTGGTGGCATCGGAGGAAGCCACCTCGGGCTCGGTCATCAGAAAGGCCGAGCGGATCTCGCCGCGCAGCAGGGGCTCCAGCCAGCGGTCCTTCTGGGCCTCACTGCCGTAGCGCTCGATGGTCTCCATATTGCCGGTATCGGGCGCGGAGCAGTTGAAGACCTCGGGGGCCCAGGACACGCGGCCCATGATCTCGCACAGGGGCGCGTACTCGAGGTTGGAGAGTCCTTCCGGTGCACGGGCCGACTGCGGCAGGAACAGGTTCCATAAGCCGGCCTCGCGAGCCAGGGGCTTGAGCTCCTCGATGAGGCGCGTGGGCACCCAGGCATTGCCGGCTCGGCGGTTGGCCTCCACCTCCTCGTGGAAGCGGCGCTCATTGGGGTAGATGTGCTGGTCGAAGAAGGCCAGCAGGCGCTCGCGATAGGCCTGGACCTTGGGGCTGTAGTCGAAATTCATGTCGGATCCTCAGGAAAGGCTGGGGTATCAGACCAGCAGCTCGCACAGGTGGATCTGCGGCTGCAGGCTGGAGTAGCGGCTCACATGCGCAGCCAGCGCGGGGCCGGCGGCGGCGAGTGCGGACTGGGCGCTGGGCAGGTCGGAAAAATCCGCAAAGGTGGCAGCAATCAGCTCGCCAGGGCGGGGCGGGGCTGCGCCCAGGAAGCGGGCCAGCTCCAGGCGCTGCAGGCCCAGGGGCGTGAGCAGGCGACGGGCCAGAGCCGCATGCTCGGCGGCATAGCAGGCCGCGTCGAAGCGGGCACCTTCGGCCCAGTGGTAGAGACCCATCACTCGGATCATGCTTGCTCCTCGGTTGGCGGTTCCTTCGGGTGGCGAACGGCACGGTACTGCAGGTACTGGTTCAGCAGATGTTCCATGGTGGTCAGGCGATCCTCGTGCCGCAGACCATCCAGCGGCGCGAGGTTCAGGCCGCGCAGCACCCAGTCGCCAGGGGCCTGGCCCAGGTCGATCACATTGAGACAAGCCGGGCTCTGCATCAGGCTGCCGTAGAGCAGGCGCTGGCCGCCGCTGAGGGCATGGGACAGCAGGGCCGCGTTGACCACGCCGTGCAGCACCAGCAGGGCGCTGTCCCAGTGCGGGTCGGCGCGCAGGCGCTGCAGGGCCGGCAGGACGCGGTCCAGGAACTCGCCGACGGACTCACCCTGCAGGAAGCGCTGGCCTTCGGGCACCTGGCCCTGGTGCAGGCCGCAGAATGCCTGCCGCAGGGCCGCAGGCGGAATCTCCGACAGGCGGCCGCCGCGGATCTCCTCCCACTCGGGCCAGACCTCGGGGCGCAGGGACTCGTGTCCGGAAGCGGCCAGCACCAGGGCCGCGGTTTGCGCAGTGCGCGGCAGGCCGGAGATGATGACCCGGTCCAGGCGCACGCCCTGCTCGCGCAGATAGGCCCCGGCAGCCCGTGCCTGGGCCTGGCCATGCGCGGTCAGGCCCACCTGCTCGGGCAGGACCGGGCGACCCGTCACGTCGTTGAAGTAGCAGACCTCGCCATGGCGCATCAGGTAGAGGCGCCGACGTCGGCCCTGGAGACTCGGGGCATGGGACATGCACGCAGTGTGACCCAGCGCCGTGGGGGCGGCTGTCGCGCAGGCGGCAGGCACGACAATGCGGCCCGACATGAGTTCACCCAACCCCGTCTCCTTGGCGACACCCCAGCCTCTGCGCTGGGACATCCAGGCCCTGCGCGGCCTGGCCGTCGCCTGGGTGCTGATGCACCATGCCCAGCTGCCCGGCATCCCCGGCGGCTACCTGGGCGTGGACATCTTCTTCGTGATCTCGGGCTACCTGATCACGGGCCTGGTGCAGCGTGCCCTGCTGGCGGGGCAGTTCAGCTTCCGAGACTTCTATGCCAGGCGCGCACGCCGGCTGCTGCCCGCGGCCTATGTCACGCTGGCGCTGACCCTGCTGGCCAGCCCCTGGCTGCAGAATGCCCGCGAGCAACTGGACCTGGCCGCGCAGGCCCGTGGTGCCCTGCTCTTTGCCAGCAACTGGGTGCTGTGGCAGCAGAGCGGCTACTTCCAGGGCGCCGCCGAGCTCAAGCCGCTGCTGCATTTCTGGTCCCTGTCACTGGAGGAGCAGTACTACCTGCTGTTGCCGGCCCTTCTGTGGCTCACCCCACCGCGCTGGCGGCGCCTGGCGGTGGGCGTGCTCGGGCTGGCCAGCCTGGCTCTGTGCGTGTACTGGCTGTCCCGCGACGCCAGCCTGGCCTTCTATGCACTGCCCAGCCGCGCCTGGGAGCTGGGCCTGGGCTCGCTGGTGGCGCTGTGGCCGCGTCCAGGGCCTGTGCCTGCGGCCCTGCGCGCGGGTGCCGTGATCGCCCTGCTGACCCTGCCCCTGCTGGAGCAGCCCGGCTGGCCGCATCCCGGACCATTGGCCCTCTTCGCCTGCCTGGCCACCGCCTTGCTGGTGCAGCATCCAGCCGACCAGGAAGCCGCGCCACGCGGGCTGCGCCCCCTGGTCTGGCTGGGCGACCGCAGCTATTCGCTCTACCTCGTGCACTGGCCGCTGATGGCGGCGGTGCACAGCGCCTGGGTCGGGAGCGGCCATGAGGCGCCTGCCGAGCTGACGGCCTGGCGCCTGGCCGCGCTGGCAGCCGCGCTGCCCCTGGCCTGGCTGCTGCACCGCTGGGTGGAGCTGCCCGGCAAGGCGCGCCTGCGGGGCGCGCCGGGATGGATGGCCCTGCTCATCGGCAGCCTCGCCCTGGCCGTGCTGCCCAGCCTCACCCAGCGCTGGGTGCAAGCGCCTGAGGGCCATGACTTTGCCCGGCTCACCCGGCCGAACTACGGCTTCTCCGCCCACTGCGATGCCGAGCAGCCCTTTGCCCCGCACCCACAATGCCAGCGCGGCGCGCATCCCCGCTGGATGGTCTGGGGCGATTCCTATGCCATGCACCTGGTGCCAGGTCTTGCCCGGCACCTGGACGAGCAGGGCGGCCCGGGCCTGATCCAGGCGACCAAATCCTCCTGCGGCCCCTTCCCCGGCCTGGCTCCCTACAAGCCCGAGGCGGCGCCCGGCGCGACCTTCGCCCCGCGCTGGGTGGCGCAGTGCCGCGCCTTCAACGAGGCCGTGCTGGACTGGCTGGCACTGCACCCGGAGGTGCGCACGGTGGTGCTCTCCAGCCTGCTGACCCAGTACCTGGACACGCGGCAGTACAGTCCCCGGCGACTCACGCCGCAAGGCCTGCTGTCCGGGCAGGCCCTGGACGAGGCAGGCCTGCGCCAGGCCCTGCTGGACGATCTGCGGCGCACCACGCAGCACCTGCAGGCCATGGGCCGGCAGGTGCTGCTGGTCGCGCCGCCGCCACGGGCCGGCTTCAATGTCGCGGCCTGCCTGGAACGCCGGGCCCTGGGCCGCTGGACCCTGGGCGCCACGCCGGATTGCCGCATCGATGCCGAGCACCGCGATGCCAGCGCCCAGGCGGTAGAGGCCTGGCTGCGGCAGGCCGGCACGGTGCTTCCCGTGCTGCGCTTCGAGCCCCTGCTGTGCCGCGGCGACCGCTGCGACGTGATGCGGGATGGCGTGATGCTCTACCGCGACCAGGGCCATCTGAGCGAGGACGGGTCGGCCTGGCTCCTGCCCCAGCTGGACTGGCCGGCGCCTTCAGCCGCGCAGTAGCTTTTCCTCGGCCAGGGCCAGGGCCTCGGGCGTGCCGGACAGCACCAGGGTGTCGCCGCCCAGCAGCTCCAGATCGTCCTGCGCCGGCCGCACCGCGCCGCTGGCGCGCCGCACCGAAACCACCTGCACCCCCACGGCCTCCAGTGCCAGCTCTCCCAGGGGCTCGCCGGCATAAGGCGTGGCCACCGGCAGGGTGACGGGGCGCAGGCGAGCCTGCTCGCGCTCCTCGGCGCTGTCGTCGTCGGCGCCATGGAAATAGCCACGCAGCAGGCCGTAGCGGGCATCGCGGGCGTCGCGGGTCAGGCGGATCACGCGCCGCATGGGCACGCCCACGAGCGCCAGGGCATGGCTGGCCAGCATCAGCGAGCCCTCGATGGCCTCGGGCACGACCTCGGTGGCACCGGCGGCGCGCAGCTTCTCCAGGTCGCTGTCGTCGATGGTGCGTACCACCACCGGCACATGGGCCGCATGCTCGCGTACCAGCTGCAGGATCTTCAGCGCCGAAGGCGTGTCGTGGTAGCTGATCACGACCGCGCTGGCGCGGGCCAGGCCGGCAGCCATGAGGCTCTGCACTTTGGCCGCGTCGCCGAAGACCACGCTCTGGCCGGCCGCAGCGGCCTGGCGCACGCGGTCGGGGTCCAGGTCCAGGGCCATGTAGGGGATGTGCTCCGCGTCCAGCAGGCGGGCCAGGTTCTGGCCACTGCGACCGTAGCCGCAGATGATCACGTGGGCATCGGCCTTGATGGACTTCTTGGCAATGGTCGTCAGCTGCACCGACTGCAGCAGCCAGTCGCTGGACGAGAGCTTCATCACAATGCGGTTGCTGTACATCACGACTAGCGGCGTGGCCAGCATGGAGATGACCATGGAGGCCAGCACCGGGCTGACCCACTGGGGCGCAATCAGCTGGTGCTGCGCCCCCAGGCTCAGCAGCACGAAGCCGAACTCCCCCGCCTGCGCCAGGTACAGGCCCGTGCGGATAGCCACCCCCGTCGGCGCCCGGAAGAGCTTGGCCAGCACCGCGATCAGCGTGGCCTTGGCCGCCAGCGGCAGCAAGGTCAGCAGCACGACCAGCGGCCACTGCGCCACCACCGGCCGCCAGTCCAGCTTCATGCCGATGGTGATGAAGAACAGGCCCAGCAGCACGTCGTGGAAGGGACGGATGTCCGTCTCCACCTGGTGCTTGTATTCAGTCTCGGCGATCAGCATGCCGGCCACGAAGGCGCCCAGCGCGAGTGACAGCCCGGCATGCTCTGTCACCCAGGCCAGGCCCAGGGTCACGAGCAGCAGGTTGAGCATGAAGAGCTCTTCGCTCTTGCGCCGCGCCACCAGGGTCAGCCACCATCGCATGGCCTTCTGCCCGCCTGCCAGCAGCACGGCCAGCACGACGGCGGCCTTCAGCCCGGCCCAGGCCAGCGAGACGGCCATGGTGCCGCCATCGCTCTTGAGCGCGGGGATCAGCACCAGCAGCGGCACCACGGCCAGATCCTGGAACAGCAGCACGCCCATCACGCGACGGCCGTGCTCGCTCTCCAGCTCCAGGCGTTCGGCCATGAGCTTCACGACGATGGCGGTGGAGCTCATGGCCATGGCCGCGCCCAGCATCAGCGCGCCCTCCCAGCCCAGGTCCCAGCGGAGGCCCAGCCAGTCGAACAGATGGTCCAGCATCAGGTTGCCGGCGATGGTGCCCAGGATGGTGATCAGCACCTGCAGCAGACCCAGGCCGAAGACCAGGGAGCGCATGCTGCGCAGCTTGGGCAGGTTGAACTCCAGCCCGATCACGAACATCAGGAAGACCACGCCAAACTCGGCCAGGTAACGCACGCCCTCCGAATCGCCGGACAGCGCCATCGCATTGGGTCCGATCAGCACCCCCACGGTCAGGTAGCCCAGCATGGGCGGCAGCTTGAGAGATCGACAGGCGACCACGCCCAGCACGGCGGCCACCAGATACAGCAGGGCGAGGTCCAGCGAACTCATGAGGTCATGGTAATGCCTCCCCCTGCAGCAGCACGGGCCTGCCCGCCCAGGTCAAGACCGGCACGCCGATGGACGGCGGCGCGACGGCAAGGTGCTCAGTCTCACAGCGGACGACGCCCGCCAGGACGCCGAGGAGCTGCTGCGCAACCGCCACCACATCTCCGGCAACAAGAACAGCGACTTCGGCATCACCGACCTCGCCAGCAATGCCGAGACCGGCAGCTCCATCGCCCGCGGCCTCTCGGAGGGACTGGGCATGATCGGCGGCCTCGGCGGCCTCGGCGGCCTGGGACTGGCCGCGCTGGGCGCCGCGGGCATCAATGCCCTGGACAAGGTCGTCGTGCGCCTGTCCACCCAGCACGTGGTGGTGGCCGTGGGCATCGCCAGCCTGGTGGGCCTGATCTTCGGTTACTAGCAGGCTCGGCGGGCGTCGCGGCGGCTGCCCATCGCGTGCCCGCGGCAGGACTGACTTCTGCCCCCGCCAAGCCCAGGAGGCACGAAGGCCGGACGCTGCCCGGCCTTTCGCTTCTGGGTTGGTAGCAGAGCGGTATGGGTAACTACCAGGGCCAGTTTGAGCAAAAATTTGCGCAAACAGGCCATTCGGCGCAAACTTCCACCACCTATGCGTTCGCCGCATAGGCGCATGTGCACTCGGCTTTGGATTCACTGGTCTCGTGATCCTGGTTCGCGATACCGTTCGCGCCACGCTAAAGATTACGGAGCATTACATGCCCAACCTGTCCTTCGTTTCGCCCACGCGCAACAGCCCTTGGGGCACCTATCTGTCGCAGATCGACGCCGTCGAACCCTATCTGGGCCATCTGGCCCGCTGGGTCGAGACCCTGCGCCGCCCCAAGCGCGCCCTGATCGTCGACATCCCCATCGAGCTGGACAACGGCACCATCGCCCACTACGAGGGCTACCGCGTGCAGCACAGCCTGACCCGTGGTCCCGGCAAGGGCGGCGTGCGCTACCACCCGGATGTCACGCTGGAAGAAGTGATGGCCCTGTCGGCCTGGATGACGGTCAAGAACGCCGCGGTGAACCTGCCCTATGGCGGCGCCAAGGGCGGCATCCGCCTGGACCCCAAGACCCTGTCGCTGAAGGAACTGGAGAAGGTGACGCGCCGCTACACCAGCGAGATCGGCATCATCATCGGCCCGCAGCAGGACATCCCGGCGCCTGACGTGAACACCAACGGCCAGATCATGGCCTGGATGATGGACACGTACTCGATGAACGTTGGCGCCACCGCCACCGGCGTCGTGACCGGCAAGCCCATCCCCCTGGGTGGCTCGCTGGGCCGCGTGGCCGCCACCGGCCGCGGCGTGTTCGTGATCGGCCGTGAAGCCATGCGCCGCCTGAACGTGCCCATGGAAGGCGCCCGCATCGCCGTGCAGGGCTTCGGCAACGTGGGTTCCGTGGCCGCGAAGATGTTCGCCGCCAACGGCGCCAAGATCGTCGCCGTGCAGGACCACACCGGCACCATCCTGAACGAGAAGGGCATGGACATGACGGACCTGCTCGACCACGTGGCCAAGACCGGCGGCGTGGGCGGCTTCAAGGGCGCCGACAAGATCGACAACGAGAACTTCTGGGACGTCAAGACCGACGTGCTGATCCCCGCCGCCCTGGAAGGCCAGATCAGCGCCGAGCGCGCCCAGCGTCTCTCGACCCGCATCGTGCTGGAAGGCGCCAACGGCCCGACCACCCCGGACGGCGACGCCGTGCTGGCCGACCGCGGCATCATCGTGGTGCCGGACGTGATCGCCAATGCCGGCGGCGTGACCGTGTCCTACTTCGAGTGGGTGCAGGACTTCTCCAGCTTCTTCTGGACCGAGGACGAGATCAATGTCCGCCTGGACCAGATCATGATCGGCGCCTTCAAGGGCATCTGGGAGACCAGCGAGAAGCACAAGATCTCACTGCGCACCGCCGCCTTCACCGTGGCCTGCACCCGCGTGCTGCAGGCCCGCGAAGAGCGCGGCCTCTACCCCTGATGCATCCAGACAGGGCAGCCCCGCTGCCCTCGTTCAGGGCCCGCCCACACCCACCGTGGGGCGGGCCTTTTTCATGTCCGGCTCCGCAAGCCCTGTGGCATCATCCCGGGCATGAAAGCGCTGATGAGCCCCCTCGCCAAGGCCGTGCTGGCCGACCCGCAAGCCAAGGGTCAGCTGCGCCACTACCTGGCGCGCAAGTCCGCCATCGCTGCACAAGCGGCCCAGGAGGGCCCTGACAGCGAAGCCCCGCAGGCCACCGTCATCGAGCTCAAGTCCGATGGCGGCCGCACCCGCAAGCTCACCCCCGTCGTCGTTCCGCGGGCTGCCTGACCTCCGGCCCCCTCCGTCACGGGCATGAATTTCGCGCTGCCGACCCTGGCTGTCTTTGCCTTGCTGCTGCCCGGCTTCATCGCCCGCTCGCGCATCAAGCGCATCGAGCGGCAGTCGCTGGACTATTCCCCCTTCGGCCAGATCGTCAGCGAGGCCCTGCTCTGGGCGCTGGCCCTGCACCTGCTGTGGTGCGGCCTGGCTGTGCTGCTGACGACCTATCAACCGCGGCCCGAGGTCCTGCTGCGCCTGCTGGGCTCGGACAACGCCCGGCAGTCCCAGTCCGTGGAGGCCATTGCCGCCATGGCCGGCCCCATCACGGCCTACCTCGGCAGCCTGCTGCTCTTCGCCTACCTCATGCCCACGGCGCTGCGCCACCTGATCAGCCGCTGGCGCCTGGACAGCCACCGCTCCCGACTCAGCCCCTGGCTGCGCTTTTCCGGCGCGCCCTGGTACTACCTGCTGACCGGCGCGGACTTCCCGCGCGACCATGCGCCCGACCTCATCGCCGTCAGCGCCATCGTCAACATCGCCGGCGAGGCCTTTCTCTACACCGGCCTGCTGAGCGACTACTTCCTCGACACCGAAGGCAAGCTGGACCGCCTGGTGCTGCGCGAGGTGATGCGCCGCCCCCTGGCCGCAGACAAACCTGAACGCCCCGGCGAGAACGGCCGCCCGCTGCTCTTCACCGACCGCTTCTACGTTGTCGACGGCGACTATTTCGTGCTGCGCTACAGCGAGCTGATCACCCTCAACATCGAGTACATCAAGCTGGCCGAACAGCCCGCCTGAACACCCTCGCCCGCCCGCTGGCCGGCAGCCCCGGTTGTTACACTGCCGCCCATGAATGCCCCCCAGTCCTATGACGCGGCGCGCGCCATCGAGATGGCCCGCCAGGCCCTGCAGATCGAGGCCCAGGCCCTCACCGACATGCTGCCCCGCCTGGGCGAGAGCTTCGCCCGGTCTGTCCAGGCCATGCTGGCCTGCAAGGGTCGGGTGGTCGTGATGGGCATGGGCAAGAGCGGCCATGTGGGCCGCAAGATCGCCGCCACCCTGGCTTCCACCGGCACCCCCGCGATGTTCGTGCATCCCGGTGAAGCCAGCCATGGGGACCTGGGCATGGTGACCCCGCAGGACGTGGTGCTGGCCCTCTCCAATTCCGGCGAGAGCGATGAGCTCAACGCCGTGCTGCCCGTGCTCAAGCGCCTGGGCGTCTGCATCATCGCGATGACAGGCCGGGCCGAGTCCAGCCTGGCACGCCATGCCAGCCTGGTACTGGACAGCCAGGTGGCCGTCGAAGCCTGCCCCCTGAACCTGGCGCCCACCGCCTCCACCACGGCCCAGATGGCCCTGGGCGACGCCCTGGCCGTGGCCCTGCTCGATGCCCGCGGCTTCCGCCCCGAAGACTTCGCCCGCTCGCACCCCGGCGGCGCCCTGGGCCGCAAGCTGCTGACCCATGTGCGTGACCTGATGCGCAGCGGCGACGCCCTGCCCCGGGTCGAGCCCGACACCCCCTTCACCGACATGATGCGCGCCATGTCCGACAAGGGCATGGGCCTGGCCATCGTGGTCGACGAGGCCGAGATCGTTCAGGGCGTCTTCACCGACGGCGACCTGCGCCGCCTGATCGAGCGCGGCGTGGACTTGCGCAGCCTGCGCGCGGGCGAGGTCATGTCGCTGAAGCCCAAGAGCGTGCGTGCCGACGACCTCGCCGTGGACGCCGCCGACCTGATGGAAGCCGCCCGCATCACGGTGGTGCTGGTCACCGAGGAAGAGCGCCTGATCGGCGCCGTGCACATCAACGACCTGATGAGCGCCAAGGTAATCTGAATGCGCGCCATCACCACCCCTGCATTGAGCTTCCCGCCGGAACTGCTGCTGAAGGCGCAAGGCGACGGCCTGGGCCTGAAAGCCGCCATCTTCGACGTGGATGGCGTGCTCACCGATGGCCGCATCTACATCGGCGAGGGCGGCGAGAGCTTCAAGGCCTTCTCCACCCTGGACGGCCACGGCCTCAAGCTGCTGGACCAGGGCGGCATCACGCCCCTCATCATCACCGGCCGGGATTCGCCCGCCGTGCGCCGCCGCGTCGCCGACCTGGGCCTGAAGCATGCCGTCTACGGCGCCCGAGACAAGCTGGCCGTTGCCGAACCGCTGCTGGCCCAGATGGGCCTGGATTGGAGCCAGGTGGCCGCCATGGGCGACGACTGGCCCGACCTGCCTCTCATGTGCCGCGCCGCCTTTGCCTGCGCGCCTGCACAGGCCCATCCCGAGGTCCTGGCCATTGCCCATCATGTGACCCGCGCCCCTGGCGGCCATGGCGCTGCCCGCGAATGCTGCGACCTGCTGCTGATGGCCTGCGGCCGCTACGCCGACCTGCTGCACGGCCACCTGAGCACGCTGGATGGAGGCCTCCCGGCATGAGCTGCGCCGCCCGCAGGCCGGAGGCTGGCCCATGACCGCCACGACCGGCACCCCGCTGGCACCACCGCCCGCCCCCGCAGGCCGGCGCGAGGCGCCCCCGTTGCTGTGGCGGCTGCAGAACCTGGTGGGCACCTACCTGCCTCTGCTGATCCTGGCCCTGTTGGCCGCTTTCAGCTGGTGGCTGGTCAAGAGCACCCCCCTGCCCGACGACGACAGCGCCCAGCGGGTGCTGCGCCATGAGCCCGATTACCAGATGCAAGGCTTCGAGCTGCAGCGTTTCCAAGCCGACGGCCTGCTGACCCTTCAACTGCGCGGCCGTGAGATGCGCCACTACCCGGATACCGACACCCTGGAGATCGACGGCATCGAGCTGCGCGCCCAGGGCAAGGATGGCACGCTCACCGTCGCCGAGGCCCGCCAGGCCATCAGCAATGCCGATGCCAGCGAAATCCGCCTGCAGGGCGACGTGCTGGTGCGCCGTTTTTCCCAGGCACAGGCCCAGGCTCAACCCGACAAGCAGCCCGCCCAGCTCGAGATCAGCGGCGAATTCCTGCAGGTCAACCCACCGCGCGAGCAGATGCGCTCCCACCTGCCGGTGACCCTGCGTACCGGCCTGGGCAGTTTCAGCGTGCAGTCCTTCGAGTACGACAACCTCAGCGGGGAACTGCAGTTCCATGGCCGCAGCACGGCCAGCTACCAGCCCCGGCGCAAACGCCCGTGAGCCCCCCATGAGCCAAGCTCCCCTCGTCTACATCACCGGCGCCTCCAGCGGACTGGGCCAGGCCATGGCCCTTGAGTTCTACCAGCAGGGCTGGCGCCTGGCACTGGTAGCTCGCCGCACCGAGGAACTGGCGCGCTGGTCGCAGGACCAGGGCCTGGAGGCTTCGCGCTTGCGCATCTATGGTGCAGACGTGAGCCAGGTCGACTCCATCGTCGAGGCCGGGCGCCGCTGCATCGCCGAGCAGGGCCTGCCGGACGTGGTCATCGCCAATGCCGGGATCTCGGTGGGCATGGACACAGCCATCTACGAGGACCTGGCCGTGATGCAGCGCGTCTACGCCACCAACAACATCGGCGCGGCGGCCACCTTCCATCCCTTCATCGCGCCCATGAACCAGCGCGGCAGCGGCAGCCTGGTGGGCATTGCCAGCGTGGCCGGCATCCGCGGCTTGCCGGGCCATGCCGCCTACTGCTCCAGCAAGGCAGCCGTCATCAGCTACTGCGAAAGCCTGCGGGGCGAATGCCGCCCCTTTGGCGTGCGCGTCACCACCATCGTGCCGGGCTATATCGACACCCCGCTGACCCGTCGCAATCGCTATCACATGCCATTCCTGATGTCTGCTGGAAGCTTTGCCAGAGCGGCCTACCGCAGCATCCAGGCCGGCGATCGATTCCGCGTCATCCCTTGGCAGATGGGCATGGTGGCAAGGCTTCTGCGCCTGATACCCAATGCCTTGTACGACCGCCTGCTGGCGGGACGTCCGCGTAAACACCGAGAAGGCGAGTAAGCCCGGCGCCACAAGCATCCCCAGCCCGTGCCGGCCTTTGCAGGCAGCCCAGGCTGCGCCTCCTACACTTCGCGCGCCCGAATGGAATCCCGCCGGGCACGGGAGCCTCGCGTCCAACAACTACGCGCGCGAGTCAAGGAGGAGCCATGAACAGAACCCGCCATGCGGTCGCGACGGCGTGCCTTGCCCTGCTGGGCATGCAGCAGGCCCGCGCAGACCTCACCGACATGCCCTGGCCCAAGGCCTTGCGCGTGGACCAGGCCCATGCGCAGATCGATGGGCGCCTGGATGAGGCCATCTGGGCAAAGGCGCCCATTCATGACAGCTTCATCCAGCTCCAGCCGCAGGACAAGAAGCCCGCGCGCTGGCGCACCACGGTTCAGATGATCGCCGACAAGGACGCCCTGATCATCGGCATCCGCTGCTACGACGACCATCCCGAGCAGATCCGCGCCCCCCTGGTGCGACGGGATCAGGTCAAACGGGACCAGGACTATGTCGTCGTCTTCCTGGATCCCATGGGCCAGCGCCGCACGGCGCAGTTCGTGCGCGTGGGAGCCAATGGCGTGGTGGCGGACGGCAGCATCGCCGCTGTGGACGACGTGGAGGACTTTGCTCCCGACTTCGACGTGCAGGCTGCCGCCCAGCGCCTCCCGGACGGCTACAGCATCGAGCTGCGCTGGCCCCTGTCGACCCTGCGCTACCCCTACCAGGGGGGAGCCGATTGGCGGCTGATGGTGGGGCGCAGCGTGCCCCGCGACGAGAACGTCTTCCTCGTCTCGGCGCCGCTGACCCAGGACTCCTTGCACAACATCGCCGAGTTGCAGCCCATCGCGGGCCTGGGCGATCTGGTGCAGACCGTGCGCGAGCGCAGCTTTGTCGAACTGCGCCCCGAGCTGACCTTGCGCCGGCACGAGGAGAGAAGCGCCAGCATGCCCCTGACCCGTCAGAACGACGCCAACCTGGGTCTGGAACTCAAATGGCGCCCACGCGCCGACTGGGTGGTGGACGCGACACTGAATCCCGACTTCTCCCAGGTCGAGCTGGACGTCCCCCAGCTGACCGGTAACACGCGCTTTGCGCTGCAGCTCACAGAGAAGCGCCCCTTCTTCCTGGAGAGCCAGGACGTGACAGGCAAGGGCCAGCCAGACGACAGCGGGCAGGCGCGTGGCCTGGCCGCCTTCTACTCGCGAGCCATCACCGACCCCAACTGGGGCCTGCGCGCCACCTGGCGGGGCGCCGAGGCCGAAGGCACCTTTCTCAGCCTGCGCGACAAGGGCGGCGGCAAGATCTTCCGCTCCAATGCCTACGAGACCCTGGAGCGGCTGCCCCAGCACCTGAGTTCCCAAGCCAGCTTCGCCCGCCTGCATCGCCAGTTCGATCGATGGGGTGCGGCGGGCCTTGTCTCCGTCCGCGACTACGGACTGGGCCGGCACAACTGGGTGCTGGGCAGCGACTTCCACGCCAATCTCAGCGAGCAGTCCAGCATGCGCGGCCATGTGCTGTTGTCCAGCACCACCCTGGGCTTCGACGCCGAGGACCTGCCCCTGCGCCAGTCCGCGCAGAGCGGCAGCTATGTTTGGGTCGAAGGCCGGCATCGCAGCGAGGACTGGGCCAACGCCATCCATCTGGAGCGACTGAGTCCGCGCTTTGCCAATGACAACGGCTTCGTCAACCAGACCGGGATCCAGCGCATCACCGCCCAGATCAACCGCCGCATGGGCAGCCAGACCCTGAGTCTGCCCGGCACGGCCCTAAGCTGGCCCGCCTACGAGTTCGAGTGGCAGCTCAAGCTGGCCCAGACCAGCACGCTGGCGGATCCCGAGTTCGGCATCCCGTCCGGCCAGGTCCTGGAGCGCCGTGTGCAGCCCGGCGTCTGGTTCACCTCGGCGCGCAAGTTCGAGTTCTGGGCTCATGTGGGGCTGGATGCGCAGCGGGCCTCGGCAACAGGCGCCCTGCACCAGCCTCGCACGGTCAACCTGGGCTTCATCCTCAATCCCTCGCCCTGGTTCAGCCTCTTCAGCATCGACTACGAGTTCGGTCGACGACTTGACGTGGAGGCGGACCGCCTTGGGCGCGGCCAGACCCTGGCCATCGATGCGAATTTCCGCTTCAACCTGCCTGCACAGATGGCGCTGGAATGGAACCAGCACCTGGGGTGGTCTGACGTACGTGGCCCCCGGCACCAGCGCTCGCTGCAGGAGTGGCTGGGGCAGTCGCTGGCCGTGCTGCATTTCAGCGCCCAGGACTCCCTGCGCCTGATCCTGCAGCAGCGCGGCCTCAGCCGCATGCCCGACGGCGCGCTCGAGGCAGACCGGCGGCATGGGCTCACGCAGTCCCTGGTCTACCAGCGTCGCCAGGGGCTCAGCAGCGCCTTCAGCCTGGGCTACACCCACACGCGTCGCCAGCCCGGTGAAGGGACGCAAAAGGAATGGTTCGCCAAGTACAGCACCGTGTTCGGGCGCTGAGGCAGTGCCGCGAGGTGCGCTCCGCCGCAGGGCGCGTCGCATCCCGTGACCCGCCGGAGCATGAAGCCTTGCCGATGCAGTTCTCGAAAGACCCCCACCAGGCCCGCTCCTGAGCCTCATCTGGCAAAGGCAGGGCCATAAAAAAAGCACCCTCGACGAGGGTGCTTTTTCTTGCCAGGACTGAACAGGTTCAGCCCGGCCGGGGTGCTCAGTAGCCGCCGGAACGACCACCGCCGTAGCCGCCGCCACCGGAACGGCCACCGCCGCCGTAGCCGCCACCACCACCGTAGCCGCCGCCGCCGCCGGAACGGCCACCGCCGTAACCGCCGCCGCCGCCGCCACCGAAGCCGCCGCCGCCAGAGCGACCGCCGCCGAAGCCACCACGGCTACCGCCGCCGCCGAAGCCGCCCGGGCGCTCTTCACGGGGACGGGCTTCGTTCACGACCACAGCACGGCCTTCC
The DNA here is from genome assembly GCF_051857535.1 of Roseateles sp. DB2. Classification (NCBI taxonomy): domain Bacteria; kingdom Pseudomonadati; phylum Pseudomonadota; class Betaproteobacteria; order Burkholderiales; family Sphaerotilaceae; genus Roseateles; species Roseateles sp. DB2. The sequence continues at coordinate 35,142 of NZ_JBPZGY010000019.1, forward strand.
AGCGCAGCACCGTTCATGCCATTGATGGCGGCTTGCGCTTCGGCGTCCGAACCCATCTCCACAAAACCGAAGCCCTTGGAGCGACCGGTTTCACGATCCATCATGACCTTTGCAGAGGTCACCGTACCAAATTGCGAGAACGCCTCGTGCAGCGATTCGTCGCGGACGCTATAGGCCAGATTGCCTACGTAAAGCTTGTTTCCCATGGGGAAGCCCTTTCAATACCAAATAACCATGTGGAGCTTCAACCCATCGTGAACCATTCAACCGAAGGCGCTGCATCCAGACACAGGTTGCCGATTATGGGCGGAGCTTTTCCGGCGGAGCAAAGCACCCTCTGTGGACTGTTGTTTTTAGGCGCCGCAAGAAAACCAGTACAAACCCTTGTTTGGGCGCATTTCGGCACGGATCGGCGCGCCTGCCTAGGGTAATCGAGCAATTCCCATGGCAAGGCGAGGCCCCGGTCCAGCATCGCTAAGATGCAGCGGACTTCGATCCCCACCGTGCATTCCAGCCTCAGCCCCCACACCCTCGCGCGCCTCCTGTCCAGCCTGGACGCGGCCCGCAATGGCGCCGCCTTTCGCGCCCTGTTGGCCTCCTTCTGCCTGGCCGGCCTGATGCTGGGGGCCGCAGAAGCCGACCTCGCCAGGGACCAGACCTGGCGCGGCGCCCTTTGGGGTTGCAGCGCCCTGATCATGGTCTTCCTGGGGGTCAATGCCACGGGTCTGCTGCTGATGGACCAGGCCCGCGGGCGCCCCGTCCGGGACCTGCGTGACGCCGCCTATGACAGTCTTCGTATTGCTCCACGCGTACTCTTGTGCTTGGTCGCCATGGTGGCCGCCGCCGGGATGCTGGCGGCGCTGATGCTGGGACTGTTGAGCCTCTCGCGGATACCGCAGCTGGGCCCTCTGCTGCTCAGCGCACTGGTGCCCGTGGGCGTGGGGCTGTTCGGCGGCATGCTCCTGACGCTGATGGTGATGGTCGGCCCCCTCACCGGGCCGTCGATCTGGGCTGGCCTGCCGCCGGCACGGGCCTTGCGCAAGCTGGCCGGCCTGCTGCGCTGGCGGCTGCTGGACACGGCGGTGCTGATGGTGGGCGTTCTGGGCATCTCGGGCTTGGTCAGCGCCTGTGTGAGCGTGGTCGTCATCGGCGGCGGCCAGACCATGGCCCTGCTCGTTCCCTGGGCGGCCGGCATCGAGCTGCCCTCGCAGCAATTGATGGCCGGGCTGTTCGGACGCGGCCTGCGCAGCCTGGGGGCGGCAGGCACGCCCATCAATACCAGTGCGGCAGGCTTGGCCGTGCAGACGGGCGGCGGCGTGGTCTTCGCCCTGGCCCTGGTGCTGCCGGCCCTCTTCTACCTGCGCGGCTGCTGCGCCGTGTGGCTGGCGCTGACCGAGCCTCCCGTCGAGGAAGCCCAGCTGTGACGAACGCCGAGGCACCCCGCATCGCCTCCCTGGTGCCCTCGATCACCGAGCTGCTGATGGCGCTGGGCCTGGGACCCTTCCTGGTCGCACGTACCGGCTTCTGCATCCACCCTGCCCATGAGGTAGCCGCCATTCCCAAGGTCGGCGGCACCAAGGACGTGAACCTCGACAAGCTGCGCCGCCTGGCACCCAGCCATGTGATCGTTAACATGGACGAGAACCGTGTCGAGACCGCCGACGCCCTGCGCACCTTCGTGCCCGAGCTCATCGTCACCCATCCCCGGGGGCCGCAGGACAACGCGGCCCTGATTGACCAGTTGCTGGCACACTTCGGCCACCTGCCCGGCGTGGCGGCCCGCGCCCAGGCCCTGCAGGAGGCCTTGGCGCAGGCGCTGCAGGCGGTGCGAGGCAAGACCTGGCCCCCGCGGCGCGTGCTGTACCTGATCTGGAAGGATCCCTGGATGGCCGTGGCCCGTGACACCTACATCGCCCGCATGCTGGCCGAGGTGGGCTGGCTCAGCTGGCCCGAGGCCTTCGGCGGCGAGACCGGCGCCGCCCGCTATCCCGTAGTCCGCGGCGACGAAGCCTGGCTGCAGGACATCGACGAGGTCCTGCTCAGCTCGGAGCCCTATAGCTTCAACAACAGCCACCTGGCCGCCGCCCAGGCCCTGTGTCCGCAGGCCCGGGTGCGCCTGGTCGACGGCGAGCTGATCAGCTGGTACGGCCCGCGTGCCGCTGCCGGCCTTCACTACCTGATGGAGACGCGTGGATGGACATCGTCAAGCCCCTGATCGCCCTGCTGGCCATCGTCAATCCCATCGGCGTGGTGCCCTTCTTCATCCACTTCGCCCAGGACCTCAGCCCCGAGCAGCGCCGGCACACGGTGCGCGTCAGTTCCGTCACGGCCTTCCTGGTGATCTCCATCAGTGCGCTGGCCGGACTGAAGGTGCTGGACTTCTTCAACATCTCGCTGGCCAGCTTCCAGGTGGGCGGCGGCGTGCTGCTGCTGATCAGCGCGCTGCAGATGCTCAATGCCCGCCCCGCGGAGAGCCGGCCCGAGGACCTCAGCGAAGGCCGGGCCAAGCTCAGCAGCGGCGCCAGCATCGCCGTCGTGCCGCTGACCATCCCCTTGCTGACCGGCCCCGCCACCATCTCCACCATGGTGATCTATGCCGACAAGACCCGGCACTGGTGGGAGCTGGGCGTGCTGGTCGGCTATGGCGTCGTGGTGGGCCTGGCAACCTACCTCGTGTTTTCAGCGTCCGGCCGCATCGCCCGCGTGCTGGGCCAGACCGGCATCAACATCATGACCCGGCTGATGGGCCTGATCCTGGCTGCGCTGGCTGTCGAGCTGCTGCAGGACGGCCTGATCAAGCTCTTCCCGGTGCTGGCCTCGCACCTGTCCAACTGAGGGTGGCGCCATGAAGAGCTTTCTGCAGAAGCTGGGCATTCCCACGCCGGTACTGATGGCCCCCATGGCCGGCGAGGCCGCCTGCGCGGCCCTGGTAGCGGCCGTCAGCGAGGCGGGCGGCCTGGGCCAGTTGGGCGCGGCCTACCTCAGCCCGGCACGCATCCGGGCGGTGGTGGCCGACATCCGCGCCCGCACGTCCAGGCCCTTCGGCATCAACCTCTTCTGCCCGCAGCCCTGGAGCATCGACACAGCCCGGGTCGAGGCCTATCGCCAGCGCCTGGCCCCGCATGCCCTGGCACTGGGCCTGCCCGTGCCGGAAGTGCCCGCAGCCTGCGAGGAGGACTTCGAGGCCCAACTGGCCGTCGTGCGGGAGCTGGCGCCCGCGGTGGTGAGCTTTGCCTTCGGTGACCCGGGCCCCGCCCTCGTCCAGGCCCTGCGCAACGAAGGCCGGGTCGTGCTGGGCACAGCCACGCAGCTCAGCGAGGCCTTGCAGCTGCAGGAGAGCGGTGTGCATGCCGTCGTCGCCCAGGGCTATGAGGCCGGGGGGCATCGCGGCGGCTTCCATGGCCGACGCGAGGGTGCGCTGATCGGCACGATGGCGCTGGTCCCGCAACTGGTGGACGCGCTTTATGTGCCCGTGATCGCAGCCGGCGGCATTGCCGATGCCCGCGGCATGGCGGCCGCACGGGCGCTGGGTGCCACCGCCGCAGCGGTGGGCACGGCCTTCCTGCTGGCCGAGGAATGTCCGCTCACGCCCGCCTACCGCGAGGCGCTGCTGAAGGCCCGCGATGCCGACTCCACACTCACTCGCGCCTTCTCGGGCCGCGAGGCCCGCGGCCTGGCCAACGACTTCACCCGCGAGATGGCCGACGCACCGCTGCCGGACTTCCCCATCCCGAACGCACTGACCCGCCCCCTGCGCCAGGCCGCTGCAACCCAGGGCCAGGCCGAGCGCCTGAGTCTCTGGGCCGGTCAGGCCCTGCCACTGGCCCGCCCCAAGCCCGCGGCCCAACTGGTCCGTGAACTGGCCGCCGGCTGGACTTGAATCGCAGAAGGACCCGAGCCCATGGACTTCGACACCATCATCGTCGGGGCAGGCACCGCAGGCTGCCTGCTGGCCAACCGCCTGAGCGCCGACCCCGGCAAGCGCGTGCTGCTGCTGGAAGCCGGAGGGAAGGACGACTACCACTGGATCCACATCCCCGTCGGCTATCTCTACTGCATAGGCAACCCGCGCACCGATTGGCTCTACCGCACCGAGGCCGAGGCCGGGCTCAACGGCCGCCAGCTCCGCTATCCGCGAGGCAAGGTGCTGGGCGGCAGCTCCAGCATCAACGGCATGATCTACATGCGCGGCCAGTCCCGGGACTACGAGCACTGGGCAGCCCTCACTGGCGAGGACGCCTGGTCCTGGGGTCAGGTCTTGCCTCTCTTCAAGCAGCATGAGGACCACTGGCGGCTGGATGCCAAGGGAGCGGCGGACGAGGCCTTCCGCGCCCTGCATGGCCACCGTGGCGAATGGCGGGTGGAGAAGCAGCGTCTGCGCTGGGACATCCTGGACGCCTTTGCCGCCGCTGCCGAGCAGGCCGGCATCCCGCGCACCGAGGACTTCAATGGCGGCAACAACGAGGGCGTGGGCTACTTCGAGGTCAACCAGCGCGGCGGCCTGCGCTGGAACGCGGCCAAGGCCTTTTTGCGCCCCACCTGCCTGGGCCGCCCGAATTTCGAGCTCTGGACGGGCTCCACGGTCCAGCGGCTGAGCCTGCGCCGCGACGACTCGGGTGCCCTGCGCTGCGAAGGCGCCGAGGTGCGCACGCCCCATGGCATGGAGCAGGTGCGCCTGGCGCCTGGCGGCGAGCTGGTACTGGCGGCCGGCGCCATCGGCTCGCCACAGATCCTGCAGTGCTCGGGCCTGGGGCCGGCCGGACTGCTGCAGTCCCTGGGCATCCCCGTGCAGCAAGACCTGCCCGGCGTCGGCCAGAACCTGCAGGACCATCTGCAGATCCGGGCCATCTACGCCGTCGAGGGCACGCGCACCCTCAACACCCAGGCGGCGAGCTGGTGGGGCAAGCTGGGCATAGGCCTGCAATACCTGTGGTCGCGCAGCGGCCCCATGAGCATGGCGCCCTCGCAACTGGGCGCCTTCACGCGCTCCTCGCCGGAGCTGCGCTGGCCCAATCTGGAGTACCACGTGCAGCCCCTGTCGCTGGACGCCTTTGGCGAGCCCCTGCACCGATTCAACGCCTTCACCGCCAGCGTTTGCAACCTGAATCCCAGCAGCCGCGGTAGCGTGAGCGTCCGCAGTGGCGACCCGGAACAGGCGCCGGCCATCGCGCCCAACTACTTCAGCACCGACGAGGACCGTCGCATCGCAGCGCAAAGCCTTCGCCTGACGCGGCACATCGTGGCGCAGCCCGCGCTGGCCCCCTTCAAACCCCGCGAAGTGAAGCCCGGGCCAGCGTACGAGAGCGACGAGGAGCTGTCCCGCCTGGCCGGCGACATCGCCACCACCATCTTCCATCCCGTGGGCACCTGCAAGATGGGCCGCGCCGAGGACCCCATGGCCGTGACCGACCCGCAGGGCCGGGTGCGCGGCGTGGCAGGCCTGCGCGTGGCCGATGCCAGCCTCATGCCCACCATCACCAGCGGCAACACCAACGCGCCCACGCTGATGATTGCAGAACGCATCGCGAGCTGGATGCTGCAGCAGCGCGCATGAAGAAGGCCCGCCGAGGCGGGCCTTGCTGCGCGGGCCGGGCTGTCGCTCAGCCGCCGAAGCGCTCTTCCAGATAGGCCAGCAGGGTGCGGATGCCCTGGGCCTCGCCGCCTTCCGGGCGGCCCGGCAGGGAGCGGGCGTTGGAGCCATAGATGTCCAGGTGCAGCCAGTCCTGCAGCGGCTCGATGAAGTACTCCAGGAACAGCGCCGCATTGATGGCGCCGGCCATGGGGTTGGGGCCGGTGTTGACGATGTCGCCCAGGCTGGACTGGATGCCCTGCTGGTAAGGCGCCCACAGGGGCATGTGCCAGACTGGATCATCGATCTTCAGGCCCAGGTCCACCAGCTCGCGGGCAGTGTCCATGTGCTTGGCAAACAGGGCCGGCAGTTGCGGGCCCAGGGCCACGCGGGCGGCGCCGGTCAGCGTGGCCAGGTCGATGATCAGCTCAGGCTTGCCCTCGCTGGCGTAGGCCAAGGCGTCGGAGAGGATCACGCGGCCTTCGGCATCGGTGTTGCCGATCTCAATCTGGAGGCCCTTGCGGGTCTTGATGATGTCGCCCGGGCGGTAGGCATTGCCGGCCACGGCGTTCTCCACCGCGGGGATGAGCAGTTGCAGGCGCACCGGCAGCTTCAGCGTCATGATCAGGCCGGCCAGGGCAATGGCATTGGCGGCACCGCCCATGTCCTTCTTCATCTGGCGCATGCCTTCGGGGGTCTTGAGGTCCAGGCCCCCGGTATCGAAGCACACGCCCTTGCCCACCAGGCTGATCAGCGGATCCTTGGCCTTGCCCCAGTTCAGCTCGACCAGGCGCGGCGCGCGCACGCTCGCGCGGCCCACGGCGTGCACGGCCGGGAAGCCCTTCTTCAGCAGCTCCTCACCCACGATCTGCTTGAACTTGGCGCCGTGCTGCTTGGCCAGCAACTGCACGGCGGCGGCCAGCTCGGCCGGGCCCATGTGCTCGGCAGGCGTGTTGATCAGGTCGCGGGCGGCGCAGATGGCAGTGGCGGTGGCCAGGCCGCGTTCGGCCGCGATGCCCGGCTTCAGCAGCAGCGTGGCGCTGGCGCGGGGGCGAGCCTTGTAGACGTCAAAGTGGTAGCTGCCCAGCTCCCAGGACAGGGCGGCCTGCTCAGGCGCGACGGCCAGGCCTTCGTCCGACAGCGTGTAGCTGCCCTCAGGCAGGGCCATGGGCAGCGCGGACAGCACATACGGCGAGGCCACGCTGGCCACGCCGGCCAGCACCTTCTCGATCTTGCCGTCGACGCCAGGCACCAGGGCATGGCTGTCCGGCTTGGCGGTGAAGCCGATGGCAGCCAGCCAGTTCTGGGCGGGCTTGGGCAGCTTGGACTTCAAAGCCTGGAAGCTCGCCGCATCCAGCACGACGATGGGTGTGGCGCGCGACAGGGCGCTCTTGAGTTGGACAGTCATGAGGAGGACTCTGAGGTGTTGAGTGGCGGGATTGTCACCGCACCGGACCGGACCGCGCGTGCCGAGGGTCTGGGCGGGCTCAGCAGCTGTGCTGGAGCCGGGACAGCAGGGCCTGGGCATCCGGCCCGGCCGTTGCGACCGCCGCGTCGGGGGCAAGCACCGTCTCCAGCAGGCGCTGGGCAGTGCTCAGTTGGGGCGTCACCGGACCGCAAAAGCGCAGCTGCTCGCCCACACCCACGACCAGGGTGGGGAAGGTTTCCACATCGAGGTCGCCGACCAGCTCGGCGTCGTCCTCGATGTCCACCCAGATGAAGCGGGCGCCAGGGTGCTGCTCGCGCAACTGGGCAAAGGTCTCGCGATAGCTGTCGCAGAGGCGACACCAGGCCGCACACAGGCAGGCAACCAGGGTGGGCGGCGGTTGGCGTTGGGCGAGCGAGGAGGACATGGCGGGCAAGCTTAGCGACAAAGAAGGGGACAGCCGGAAGGGACAGCCCTCACGTTGTAGTGGCACGACGGGCCCCCTGCTCCGAGCGCGAACCAGGCCGGCGGGAAGGATCGTGAAAAAAGTTTGCCCCAGCTGTCAACCGGCGGTCTGCCCCCCCCGTTGTGCCCCTCAAGACCCGCCTGATGGGGTCCAGCAAGAGGAAAGGCAAGTCGCCATGATGAAGTCGCAATCCCGTACCGAAGCCCAGAACCGTCGCGTGCCCATGACCGAATGGAACACCGACAAGGGCCGCAAGCACGAAGCCTTCGAAACCGCCAGCCTGGGCACAGACCGCCGCAGCCTGGCCCGCGCCCTGCGCTTCGACCGCAAGCGCTGAGCACGACGGGGGGCCTCCCCGTCCCGCCCCCGCAGAGCGCCCACGAGGCGCTCTTTGCATTTCCAGCCCACTCACCGCGCCCTCGTCGCCCCGGCTGGCAGTTGCAGGCAGGCCCTCGGTGCCTCACAGGTCCAGGGGCCCCTCCACGTCCTCGTCGAGTGCCGGCAGCGGCGCCAGCAGCCCCTCCAGATCAGCCGCACTGAACTTCAGCAGCTCGGCGGCCCCATCCACTCCCATCACCCCGTCCGCCAGCGCCTTCTTGCGCGCCTGCAGGGCAAGGATGCGTTCCTCGATGCTGCCCTGCACCAGCAGCTGATGCACAAAGACCGGCTTGTCCTGCCCGATGCGGTGGGCTCGGGCGCTAGCCTGGGCCTGCACGGCCGGGTTCCACCAGGGATCCAGGTGGATGACGGTGTCTGCCGCCGTCAGGTTCAGGCCCACGCCTCCAGCCTTCAGACTCAGCAACATGAGTGGGCACTCACCTGCCTGAAAGCGGGCCACTCGTTCGCCACGCTGGCGTTCGGGGGTTTCACCGCTCAGGCGCAGCGCTGGCAGTTTCAGCTCCGACAGCAGTCCCTCCACCAGGTCCAGCATGCGGGCGAACTGCGAGAACACCAGCACCCGCCTCCCCTGGCTCAGCAGATCGGGCAGGTGCTCGCGCAGCCAGCCGAGCTTCGAACCCTCGCCCAGCTTCGCCGGCACCTCCTCGATCAGGCGGGGATCGCAGCACAGCTGGCGCAGTCGCAGCATGGCGTCCAGTACCGAGATCAGCCCGCCCTCCAGCCCTTGGCGAGCCAGGATGCGCCTCACCATGTGGTCGGCCGCCACGCGCACGCCTTCGTAAAGCTGGCGTTGAGGCAGGGGCAGCTCCAGCAGGGTGCGCAGCTCGGTCAGCGGGGGTAGCTCGGGCGCCACCTCCTCCTTGAGCCGCCGCAGCATGAAGGGCCGGACCCGCGCTGCCAGCCAGCGTGCCCGGCGCCCGTCTCCTCCCTCCTCGATGGGCTTGCGCCAGTGGCGGGCGAAGCCGCGGGCATCGCCCAGGAAGCCCGGCAGCAGGAAGTCGAAATGCGCCCACAGCTCGCCCAGGTGGTTCTCCAGCGGCGTGCCGCTGAGCACCAGGCGCTGGCGCGAGGGCAGGCGGCGCAGGGCCCGGGCGGTGCGCGAGGCGGCGTTCTTGACTGCCTGCCCCTCGTCCAGCACCAGCCAGTCCCACTCCCGGCCCGAGAGCACCCGGAGGTCCCGCCAGACCCGACCGTAGCTGCACAGCAGCAGATCGCAGTCCGGCAGCGACTGCCCGCGCAGGGCGCCATGCCAGGTGGCCACGCGCAAGCCGGGGCAGACACGGGCCGCCTCCTGCGCCCAGTTGAACAGCAGGCTGGAGGGCATGACCAGCAGCGCCCCCTGCGCCAGGCGCCCTGACAGCTTCTCCATCCATAGATGCGCCAGGGTCTGTGCGGTCTTGCCCAGACCCATGTCGTCGGCCAGGATGCCGCCCAGGCCCTGCTGGCCCAGGTACTGCAGCCAGGCCAGTCCTTGCAGCTGGTAGTCGCGCAGGCGCAGGCCCAGGCCCTCGGGCGGCAGCACGGGCGCTGGCTGCCCGGCCTGCCGCAACCGCGCCACCAGAGCGTCCAGTGCCTGCTGGCCCTGGAGCTGCCAGCGGCCCCTGTCCTCGTCGAACAGGGCCAGTTGCTGCGCCTGCCACTCGGACAGTCGCAGCGGCCCCTTGCCGTCCAGCTGGCGCGGCGTGACCAGGCTCAGCAGGTGCCGCATCAGCTGCTTCAGCGGCGCCGCCGGCGTGTGGAAACGCCGGCCGCCGGGCGCGCGCAGGAAGATGTCGGCCTCGTCCTCGATGGCCTCCAGCGCCACGGCATCCAACCAGCGTTTGTCCCGCCGCAGCAGATTGGCCATCAGCGGCGCCAGGTCCAGGCGCTCGCCCTGCACCTCCAGGCCCAGGCTCAGCAGCCAGGAACCGCGCTGGCGGGGCGCGCCCAGGCGCGACACATTGCCTGGCTCCTCGGTCCCTTCGCCATGCAGCCCCAGATGCCAGGCATTGACCGGCAGCGGCTCGTGGGCAAAGCCCGGCAGGCGCTCCACCACCCAGCCCTCGGCCACCAGCCGCGGGACGATATCGGTGATGAAGTCGCCGAAGTCCTCCTCCAGCAGCAGTGTCCAGGCACGACCGAGGGCTTCGGCGGGTGCCTGGCGCCATTGCAGATGGTCGGCCCGCAAGGCCTGGGCGCCCAGGGCCAGGAGCTGCTGGACCCAGGGGCGATGCGGGCCCGCCTGCCCTTCAGCTGGGCAGGGCCAGGGCGGGCCGCCGACGGCGTCCACCAGGAACAACTGCATCAGGCTCAGCGGCGCGCCCCGCGGGCCCAGGCGCCCATGCGGACGCAGGCCCAGCAAGCCGTCGCCGCGGTCCAGGGTCTGCAGGCGCAGCAGCGGGCGCAGTGCGGGGGCGGCAGTGGGGGAGGGGTCCGGACGGGCGTCGGCAGCGGGCATGGGCGGCATTGTCGCCAGCCGGGGGACGGTGCGCTGAGATGCGCGCAAAGGCTGGCTTTCGGAAGCGCCACGAGCGCAATGGCAGACTGGCCCCCATGACCTCGATCCCGCGACGTGCCCAGTTCGGCCGACTGCTTCGTCGCAGCCTCTGGCTGCTTCTAGGGCTGAGCCTGGGCCTGCCCCTGCTGCTGGCAGCCCTGGCCTTGCAATCCCAGCCCAGCGTGCCTGCGCCGCCCGCGCTGGAAGGCGTGCAGCTTCAGCAGGCCAGCGACATCCTCCGCCAGAACGATCCACGCCAATTGCCTCCGGGCGGGCTGCGTGTCGCCCGTCTCAGCGAGGCCCAGTTGCAGCTGCTGCTGGGGCGCCTGGTCAACCGCTACCACGAGGCCCGCGCCACGGCCCAGTTGGCGCAGCACGAGGCCCTGCTGGAGGCCAGCATCCCGCTGCGCGAAGGTGGCACCGGCCCCTGGCTCAACATCCGCGCACGGTTTCAAGAGACGGGCAGCCTGCCACGGCTGCGTCAGCTGCGCATCGGCCACCTGCCCCTGCCCACCTGGGCCTCCGACTGGCTGGTACGGCGGCTCACCGAGCGACTGACGGCGCAGGCCGAGCTACGGGTGGCGGGCGAACTGATCCAGCACATCGGCTTCGCGCCTGGGCAGCTGGAGATGAGCTATGTGTGGAAGCCGGACTCGCTCAAGAAGGCCCTCAACGCCCGCTGGCCCGCCTCGGAGCAGGCCCGGCTGCAGCACTACAACGCCCTGCTGGTGAAGCTGTGCGAGCCCCATCTGTCCGGCACGCCGGTCTCGGTAGCGAACGTGATGCCGCCCTTCTTCGCCGAAGCCCTGCAGCGCAGTGCCGCCGGGGAGGACCCACGCCTGGAGAACCGTGCCGCCTTCATCATCCTGGCCCTGCATGCTGCAGGCGAACACGCCAACCGCCTGCTCCCCGCAGCGCTCGGCTGGCCGCGCGCGCGGCCCATGCCCATCACCGCCAATGGGCGGGAGGATTTCGCGCAGCATCTGCTGGTCTCGGTAGTGCTGGCCATCGAAGGCGGCGGCCCGCTCGCCGACGCCATCGGCATCTACAAGGAGGTGGCTGATTCGCGAGGCGGCAGTGGCTTCAGCTTCAACGACCTGGCCGCCGACCTCGCCGGCACCCGGATGGGGCTCTACGCCGAACGCGATCCGGCCGGACTGCAGAAGCGCCTGGCGGCGCAAGCACCCGAGCATGACTTCATGCCCCGCACGGACGACCTGCCCGAATTCCTCAGCGCCGAGGCGCTGCAGCAGCAGTACGGCGGGCTGCAGGGCCAGGGCTATCGCCGCATGATGGCCATGATCCGCCAGCGCGTCGACGCGCTGCCCTTGTACCGCTGAGGTCGAAGATCAGCCGCAGGGATCAGCACTGGGGCCGCTGGCTCCACAGCACACCGGCCACGATGAGTCCCATGCCCGCCAGGGTGGCGCCGTCCGGCACCTCGCCGAACATGGGCCAGGCCAGGCTGGTCGCCAGCACAGGCGTCAAGGCCCCGACGGTGGCCGCCCGCTGCGCGCCCAGGCGCTGGATGGCGTAGGCATAGCTGAGCGTCGAGAGCAGGCCCACGCCCAGACCCTGGATGCTGCCGTGCAAGACCCAGGCACGCGCCGGCAAGGCCATCAGGCCCAGGGGCGGATGCATCAGCAGCCAGGGCAGCAGCAGGGCCAGGGACACCACGGAGATCAGCGCCGCCGCCTCGAAGGGGCTCAGGCCCGAATGGCGCAAGGCCACGGTGTAGTTGGCCCACATGAGGCTGCCCAGCAGGAAGAGGCCGTAGCCCTGGGCCAGTTGCCCTTCGCCATGATGGAAGGCCAGCAGCGTCAGCACGCCGCTGACGACGGTCAGCAGGGCAGGCCAGCGGTTCAGTGCGGCACGGCCCTGACTGAAGGCGACGATCAGGGCGACGAAAAGCGGGATGGTGCCCGGGATCAGCGTGGCGCCATCGGCCACCGGGGCGTGGCGCATGCCGGCTCCGGCGACCAGGAAATAGGGCAGGCCGGCGCCGGCCACGATGCTCATCCACTGCATTGCCGGGAGGCTGGCGAAGCGGCGCCAGCGCAGAATCACCACCGGCAGGAAAACCAGGCCGGCAGGCAGGAAGCGCACCAGGGCCAGCTCGGACGGCGCCAGCGCAGCGCGGGCACCCGCCCGCAGGGAGACGAAGAAGCTGGCCCAGATCAGCAGGGTGAATGCCAGAGCCGCCCAAGCGGCCCAGGGGGCGGCGTGGCGGTCGTGGGCGGCAGGCAGGGCCAGGCCGGCGGCCTGGAGCGAAGACGGGGCAATGGTGGACACGGCAATACTGCGGGTTACTACTGAATGACGCATATTTTCTGGTGATAGGCGCGCCATAATTGACCGCATTCGCCACTGAATTGGTCTGATAAAGCCATTTATCACCAATCCAGATCATCTTGACGCGCTTTTTGTGCAAACCCTTCCATGGACCGTATCGACCTGCAATTGCTGGAGCTGCTGCAACGCGAGGGCCGGCTCTCCGTGGCCGAACTGGCCGACCGCGTTGCCCTGTCGCAAAGCCCCTGCGCCCGGCGCCTGCGCCGGCTTGAGGAGGCGGGCTACATCAGCGGCTACCGCGCCATCCTGGACCGCAAACGCCTGCAACTGGCCACCACCGTGTTCGTCAACGTGAAGCTGATGCATCACCGGGAAGACGCAGTTCGGGAGTTCGAGTCCGGCATGCAGGCCATGAGCGAGGTGGTGGCCTGCCATGTGGTCTCGGGCGCCCATGACTACCTGCTGGAAGTGGTCGTCGGCGACCTGCCCGACTACGAACAGATCGTGCGTCGGCTGCAGGCCCTGCCCATGGTCCAGGACATCACCAGCAATTTCGCCATCCGCTGCGTCAAGAGCGGCGCACCGCTGCCGCTGAAAGCGCTGTGAGGCCCTGGTGAGCCGCCCCTGCTGCCCCCGCTGCGAGCGGCCCCTGGCCGGCTGCCTGTGCGGCTGCATCCGGCCGCTGGACAACGCTGTCCCCCTGCTGATCCTCCAGCATCCCGGGGAGGCCCGCCAGGCCAAGGGCACGGCCGGCCTGCTACAGCTGTGCCTGAGGCGCTGCGAGCGTCAGGTCGGCGAGCATTTCCCGGCGCCTGCCGAGGACACCCATCCCCTGCTGCTGCTCTACCCGCCGGACCCGACGACCCCGTTGCGAACTGCGTCCGCCTGCCCCTCGGGCCAGCCCCTGCCTCGCCTGGTCCTGCTGGACGGCACCTGGCGCCAGAGCCGCCAGCTGCTGCGCAACTCCCCCTGGCTGCAAACGCTGCCGCGGCTGGCCCTGACGGCAACGCCGCCCAGCCGCTATGTGATCCGCAAGGCCCACGCCCCCCATCAACTGAGCAGCCTGGAAGCGGCCGCCCTGGCCCTGGGTCAGTTGCAGCCGGGACTGGACGGCAGCGCGCTATGGGAGGCCCTGGATGCCTTCGTGGCCCTGCAGCAGTCGCTTGAGGCTGCGGCACGGCGCGGACGATGAAGGCCCGGACAGCGCCAGCTCGGCCAGCTTTGCATTTCTTCGCAGAGCAGACGCGAGCCGCTCAGGCGTCCGCCCCATGCTCCGGCCTCCATCAACGCTCTGCGCCAAGCCATGAAGCCCCCGGTGTTCCTTGCCCTTGCGCTCGCCGCCATGCTGCTGGGCCTGTGGCAGGACCCGCCGGAGCGGCAAGGTAGGCCGGTGCTTGCGGGCCCTGGCCCGGGACCTCGTCTGCTGGAGGACTCGGACCACCCCGTGCCGCCGACCGCCCCCGCCCGCGCGCCCGCCGACACCTCCGAGACGACCGCTGGCGTCAGGACCGTGAGGATCGCGAACCTTGCGCCCCCGCCACATGCCAGCCACCCATGGCCGCTCCCCCCTGGCTCGCTGCCGGCCACCGCGGCCGGCGATGCGCCGCCCGGGCTGGGGAGCGCAGCAACAGGCACCTCCGACTGGCGGGACGGCGCCCTGGACCTGCTGAGCCAGATCGGCCTGCTCTGCCCGGCTGCAGGCTGCGACAGCCTGGAAGACGACTGAGCCCCCCCCGAAACACGACCCGCCCATCAGACCGCATTCACACGGCAGAATCAGCAGCCTTCATCCCTGCTCTGTCATTGCCTGCCGATGCGTCTGCGCCTGCCCGTCCTGATCCAGCCTTCGGCCCGTCGCGACTGGGTCACCCCGGAAGACGTCAATGTCAGCCCGGCCCTGCTGGGCCATGCCCTGGCGCGTCCGGCACAGAGAGCCTGGGCCATGGCGCTGGACCTGGCCCTGATCGGCATGGCGTCCTCACTGGGCAACTGGCTGCTGCTGGGCAGCCTGGCGTTGGCGGCCTGGCTGCAGATCCGGCGGCGCGATGCACAGCGCCCCCCCTCCGGGTTCTGGTGGCTGCTGGTCGCCCTGTTGCTGGCGCTGGGCCTGAGTGGGCTCTGGCTGGATCTTCGCGAGTCCATGCGGGACTCCCCACGCACCAGCCGCCCGGCCCTTACCGAACCGGCCGAAGAGGCGGGCGATGAGGACGAAACGCGCAAGGACGCCGTCGCAGCCGCGCCCCCGACCAGTGCTTCCAGCGCCTCCAGTGCTGAAAGCCGCCGCATTGCCGAACTCGAAGCCCAGGTCAGACGCCTGCGCCGTTCCGAAGAGGCCGCCCGCGCCCACAGCGGGTTCCAGCCTCGGCAATGGCTGGACGAGGCCCTGGGCGAGGTGGGGCTGCGCTTCAGCCTGGCCATCGTCTACTTCACCCTACTGCCCGTGCTGTGGCCTGGCCAGACCGTCGGCAAGCGCCTCATGGGTCTGAAAATAGCCGAGCTCAGCGGCAAGCCCATGAGTCTGATGCGCAGTTTCAGCCGCTACGGCGGCTACCTGGCCAGCATGGGCACTGGTGGCATGGGCTTTGTCCAGCTGGTCTGGGACGCCAACCGCCAGGCCCTGCAGGACAAGGCTGCCCACACCGTAGTGCTGGACCTGCGCAGGAAGGACCGGCTGCCCATCACTGACGACGGCAACCCTGCCGCCCCCGCAGACACCCACATGCCGACCGACCCACGCATAGAGCCCGCCCCATGAGCCATCGATTGAATGCCCGCCTGCACCGCCTTGGCCTGCTGAGCCTGCTGACTGCCTGCCTGGGCGGGCTGCTGGGGGCCACGGGCGCCGTCGCCGACGAAGCGGCTGCGCCTCGGCGCTTCGAGTTCATCGCCCTGGGCGACATGCCCTACGGCCCCGCCGAGACCGCCTACCCCGTCTACCAGCAGCTGATCCGGCAGATCAATGCCCAGGCTCCCGCCTTCAGCCTGCACGTGGGCGACTTCAAGAGCGGGAGCAGCCCCTGCAGCGATCAGGAATTCGCCCACCAGCGCGATTTCTTCAACCAGTTCGACAGCGCCCTGGTCTACACCCCCGGCGACAACGAATGGACGGATTGCCACCGCCCTGCTGCAGGTGGCTATTCACCCCAGGAGCGCTTGGACATGCTGCGCGACATGTTCTTCGGCGCCCCGCGCAGCCTGGGCCGTCAGCCCCTGGCCGTGCAGCGCCAGTCCGACCTGCAGCCGGCCCATGCCCGCTTCCGCGAGAACCTGCGCTTCGAGCGGGACGGCGTGCTCTTCCTGACCCTCAACGTGCCCGGCTCCAACAACGGCTTCGAACCCCGGGACCTCGCCGCCGTCCAGGAATTCCTTGCCCGCAGCGAGGCCAATCTGGCCTGGCTGCAGGCAGGCTTCGAGCGCGCGCGCAGCCAGGATGTGCGCGCCCTCGTGATCGCCATGCAGGCTGATCCCTTCCTGGGGGCCAACCAGTGGATGGACTTCCCCAGCCACAGCGGCTTCACCCGGCTCTTCGAACAGGGCTTGCTGCCCCTGGTTCAGGACTGGGGCCGCCCGGTGCTGCTGATCCATGGCGACAGCCACCGCTTCGTGATCGACCGCCCGTTCAAAGCCGTCAAGGAGCCGGGCAAGGGCCAGGTGCTGCGCAATCTGCTGCGTCTGCAGGTCTTTGGCGAGCAGGAAGTCCACGCGGTGCAGGTCAGTGTCGACCCCGCCAGCCCCGATCCCTTCGCCTTCAAGCCCCTGTTCAATCCCCTGTCACCGCATTGAGCCTTGAGGGGCCGGGAGGACCGCCCCTGGTGGAGCCCCTGGATCAGGGGACAGCGGCCAGCTGTCGCCCAAAGAGCCTGCCCCTGCCATTTTCATGGAGCAAGCAGGCCCTCCAAGGGCGCATGACGCACCAGCCAGGTGCTTGATGTACGGTAAAAACCCCAAGTGCGTGCATGGGTTCCGGCCTCTACATTGGCGTCACTCGACGCGGACGCTGCTGTTGCAGTGCTCGCCTACGGGGGCTGAGGAGACAAAGAAGACGGGACCGCCACTACCGTGGCGCGTCACTGTCACAATCCACGGGCACCACATCGGTGCCCGTTTTTATTGGTGCCCGCCCGGCCGCGCTGCTGGGCTGCGGCCCGCCTGATGACTGCCTCCATGCTGGACCTCGTCACTGTCGCCCTGGCCTCCCTGCTTGCCGGATTCATCGATGCCGTCGTGGGTGGCGGAGGCCTCATCCTGGTCCCGGCCCTCTTCAGCGTCTACCCGCAGGCCGCGCCAGCCACGCTCTTCGGCACGAACAAGGGCGCCGCCATCTGGGGCACCGCCTGGGCCACCAGGCAATACGCCGCCCGCGTCACCCTCCCCTGGCACGCCCTGCTGCCCGCGGCCTTGGCGGCACTGCTTGGCAGCTTCGGCGGAGCCTGGACGGTGACCCTGGTCAGCCCCGAAGGCCTGCGCAAGCTGCTGCCTCTGGTCCTGGGCGCCGTGCTGCTCTACACCCTGGCGAAGAAGGACCTGGGTCGCGAGCACGCCCCGCGCTTCAGCGGCCGCGCCGAGGTGCTGCTGGCCTGCCTGATCGGTGGGGTGATCGGTTTCTATGACGGCTTCTTCGGGCCGGGCACGGGCAGCTTTTTCGTCTTCCTCTTCGTCCGCCTGCTGGGTTTCGATTTCCTGCATGCCTCGGCCAGTGCCAAGCTGCTCAACACCGCCACCAATGCCGCCGCCCTGCTGCTGTTCACGATGAAGGGCCACCTCTGGTGGCATGTGGCGGCAGTGATGGCAGTCACCAACGTGATCGGCAGCCTGCTGGGCACCCGCATGGCCCTGGCCCGTGGCACGGGCTTTGTGCGGCGCATGTTCGTGGGGGTGGTGGGGGCGCTGATCCTCAAGACCAGCTACGACGCCTTCCTGCGCTGAGCCCCCGCCTGCAGGAGGCGCAATCGTCTCCAGGCGTCACAAGATTCCGCGACAGCCGCCCTGCGGCGCTACCATAGCCGGATCACGCCTCTCAGGACGGCCATGGCGACTGCCGGCCGCCCAGACCCCCGCGGGGGGCGGCGCGGGCCAGCCCCGCTCCTGGAGACGCTCTCATGCATCATGCAAGGCTGCCCCATGTCCGTTGATCCTGAACTGCGCACGCTCGACATCGAAATCCCCACCCAACCCGAGGTGCTGGTCAAGCTGTCCCTGCTGATGGCCGCCGACGACATCGACCTCCTGGCCGTCTCCGCCCTGGTCGAGACCGACATGGCCCTGGCCGCCGCGGTGCTGAAGGCCGTCAATTCCTCGCTGTACGGCCTGCGCGGCCGGGTGCAGACAGTGCACCAGGCCCTGACCTACCTGGGCATGCGCGAGGTGGCCGCCATCACCTTCGAAATGGGCCTGCGCGCGGCCTTCCCGCCCGCCCCGGAACTGGATCCGGTCTGGTCACGGGCCTCGCAGCGCGGCCTGCTGATGGGCCGCATGGGCCAGATGCTGGGCGTGGACCCCTGGGCCGCGCACTCGGCCGGCCTGTTCGAGGAATGCGGCAAGGCCGTGCTCTACCGCCACGCCCCCGCCCACTATCCCGCCATGCTGCGCGCCACGCAGGAAGACGCTGAGCTGGTCAAGCTGGAGCACACGGCCTTCGGCGTGAGCCATGACGCCCTGGGTGCCGCTCTGTGTGAAAGCTGGGGCCTGGCGCCTGCCTCGGTGGCCAGTGTGCGCAGCCATGTAGACGTCCAGACCACCCTGCTGATGCCCGATACGCTGCAGCGCCGCAGCGTCTGCGCGATCTCCGTGATCGCCTGGGCCCTGATGAACGCACCAGAGCGCCTGGACGAGATCGCCAAGGCCATCGCCCCCCAGGCCCAGCTGGACGAGACCCTGGTGCTGCGCGCGGCCCGGCGTGTCAGCGAGCAGCTCCTGGAAGCCCAGGCGCACGGCCGGGACTGAGTGTCTGCGCAGAGCCAGGCAAGCCGGCGTCAGGCCGGCTTTTTCACGCCCGTCAATGGCAGCACCCGCCCCTCTTGGCCGGGCGGTGCATGAAGGGTGCAGCCGCGTCCCTGGCGGGCGGGGGAGCCTTGTTTCAAGAGGCCGTCAGGCGGCCAGGCTCAGGCGATCGCGCCCGGCGTGCTTGGCGATGTACAGGGCCTCGTCGGCCGCCTGCATCAGGGCCAGGGGGCTCAGATAGGGCTGGGTGGGGCTGTAGGCTGCCAGCCCTATGCTCACCGTCACCACCTCGTCCACCGGGCTGGCACCGTGCGGCAGGGACAGGCGCCGCCACTCCTCGCGCAGGCTCTCCAGCAGGTTCTGGGCCGAGCCGATGTCAAAGCCTGGCAACAGGGCGCCGAACTCCTCGCCGCCCAGCCGCGCGACCAGATCGGTGTCGCGCTTGAACCGCTCGCCCAGCAGGCGGGCAAAGCGGCGCAGCACCTCGTCACCAGCGGCATGGCCATGCAGCTCGTTGTAGGCCTTGAGGTGATCCAGATCCAGCACGGCCAGAGCCAGGCGGGACTGCTGACGCTGAGCGCGCTTGAACTCGCGGCGCAGGGCGTCGTCGAACTCGCGGCGATTGGCCAGCCCGGTCAGGGTGTCGTGTCGCGCCAGTTGGGCCAGCTCTCGCTGCTTGAGGTCCAGGGCTGTCTGCGCCTCGTGCAGAGCTCGCGCCTGCTGCGCGACCTGGGCGCTGAGGTCCCGCATCTCGCGCTGCTTGCGCTGCAGCTGCTGGTCCACGCTCTGGTGGACACGCGCCATCGCACGGTTGATCTGGCGCAGTTCGGCCGGCGCGCGGGCCGGCTGCCCGTCATCGAACCAGCTGAACTCGCTGGGCGGACGGCTGGGGTCGAAACGTTCCATATCGGAGGCCATTCGGCGCAGCGGGCGCAGCAGCAGATGGTCGATCAGCAGGGCCGCGCCCAGGCCCAGCGCCAGAGCCAAGGCCAGCAGCTGCAGCAGCCAGTGTTGGATGGAAGGCTTGGCCAACTGCCCCCAGACGCTCAGCTCAGGCGCGACCACCCGGACCCGGCCCAGCTCGTCGCCCTCGCCCGGCAGCCGCAGCGCGAACTCGCTGTGCGGGCTGTCGGGCCCGGGCAGCGCATCCATCCCGCTGAGCAGTCGCAGGCCGTCACGGCCCCTGAGTTCGGCCGACTGCAGCTCGTGGCGGCTCACCATGGTCTCCAGCAGGCGCTGGGCGACATTCACCTGCTTGCTGGCCAGGGCTCGCGACAGGGGTTCGGCATACAGCAGCGGCAGCAGCTGCTGACTGCCCTCGGCCAGTTCCGCCTGCCCGCGCATCTCGCGCCGCAGGTGCCAGGTGCCCAGCACCAGGACCAGCGCCAGCCCCAGCATCAGCAGCCCCAGCAAGGTGCGGGACTTCAGCGACAGGAGGAGAGCGGGCGAAGCATTCATGGCGGACTGCCGACATTGCAAACGTTGCCGGCCTGCCAGCATCTGCCGATTTCAGCGCCTCGCCCACCCGGGATTGCCCGGAACTTTGTCGCCTGGACAGTGCTTGTGTCCCTCAAGGGCGGCACAAATTGGCAGGCCACTGGCTACAGTGCGTGCACAGGCCGGTCGGCACCGGCTGCGAGGGAGAGTGTCATGCCCGCTGGCTTCATGCGTCCGGCACGCTGGGTGTGCGCGCTGTGGCTGTGCGCGCTGTGGGTGTGCGCCCAGCCCGCGCTGGCCGATCCCGGCTACTACGTGCTGACGCCCTATGCCCAGGCCGGGCAATGGGGTGCCGAACTGCGCTACTGGACCGTCAAGCCCCGCAGGGGCGGGCCCGCCGTGCTGTGGCCCGAACTGGCCCTGTCCTATGGAGTCGGCGAGCGCTGGACCAGCACGCTGCTGGCGAGCTTCGAAGGCACGCGCAAGGAAGCCGTCCGACTGGCCACCTGGAACTGGATCAACCAGTTCCGCTTGGGTGATGGCGGTGGCGACTGGGACTTCGCCCTGCACACCCAAGCGATCCGCACCCAGGGCGAGGAGCACGGGCATGCGCTGGAGCTAGGCCTGGTCAGCCAGACGGAATGGCGCCTGGCCCGCCTGCAGGCCAATGTGATCCTGGAACATGGCTGGGGCGACCTGGCCCGCAGCGGCACCGAGCTGAAGTACCAGTGGCAAGTGAACTGGCCTCTGCGTCCCGGCTGGCGCGCGGGCCTGCAGGGCTTTGGCGAAGTGGGCAACTGGCGGGACTGGAAGCCGGCCGAGCGCCAGTCGCACCGGGCCGGCCCTTCGCTGCTGGGCAGTTGGCCCATGGGCGGGCACCAGGACCTGCAGCTGCAGGCGGCCTATCTGTTCGGCAAGGTCTATGGCCAGCAGGCAGGCATGTTCTCGGCGACCCTCAAGCTGCTCTTCTGATCAGAGTCCCTGCACGGAGAAGCGCAGCCTGGCGTAGTGCCCCTGGGCGTCCAGCGCGGTGAGCTGCTGCTCGCCATTGCGCTGGGGCTGCAGCAGCACCGGCGCCCGGCGTGCTCGGCCATCGGGCGCCTCCTGCCAGGCCAGCAACTGCCCGTCCAGCAGCCAAGCCACCGCCCCCTGCGCCCCCAGCACCTGCAGCGGCAGGCGGATGTGCTGCTGACCTGGCGTGGGGCGCAGCACCGTCCCGGGCTCCAGGCCCACGATGCGCAGACGTGCACTGG
Organism: Roseateles sp. DB2; assembly: GCF_051857535.1. Lineage (NCBI taxonomy): Bacteria > Pseudomonadati > Pseudomonadota > Betaproteobacteria > Burkholderiales > Sphaerotilaceae > Roseateles > Roseateles sp. DB2. The sequence continues at coordinate 56,400 of NZ_JBPZGY010000019.1, forward strand.
GCCCGCCCTGGGCCTCGCCCTTGCAGCCGGCCTTCCAGGGCAGTTGCTCCAGGGGATGGCGCTGGGCATCCTCGATCCAGGGCTGCAGCAGCTGCGGCCAGCGCACAGCGGGCGCGCTGCGGGCCCCTTCCCCCGCACAGTCGCTGGAGACGCGCACGCGACCGCCCGCATCCACCAGCACGCTGAACTCCAGACCCTGGCCCGCGCCGCGCTCCGGCAGCGTGGGCGGCGCGGCGCCATCCAGCAGCCAGGCCGTACGCTGCTGCAGGCACTGGTCCGACGGCGTGCTGCTGGTCAGGCGGCCCAGGGGCCAGCAGATGCGTGCCGCCTGCACGCTGGCGGGCTGGCGGCGAGGTGCGAGCTGCTGGGGCCCGATGGCAGCGGCCAGATCACGCAGCAACGGTGCCGCGCTGTTGGCGCCGAAGTGCCCCGGATTGGGCGTGCCGTCCGGGCGCCCCATCCAGACGCCCAGGGTGTAGCGGTCGGTCACGCCCAGGGCCCAGGCATCGCGGAAGCCGAAGCTGGTGCCCGTCTTCCAGGCGATGCGGGCCTCGGACTCGCGGAAGGGCGCGCCGGGCTGGCCGCCGTTCTCCAGGATCTCGCGGACGATGAAGGCCGCGCCTTCGCTCATCAGCCGCGTCTCGCGCAGGGGATCCTGGGCCTGCAGCCGCGGCTGCAGGGACTGGCCGCCGCGCGCCAGGGCCGTGTAGGCGCCCACCAGCTCCTCCAGGCGCGTGCTGCCGCCGCCCAGGATCAGGCTCAGGTTGGGCGCGGCGTTGGCCGGCATGCGCAGCCTCAGGCCCGCGCCGCGCAGCCGGGCAGCAAAGCGTTCGGGGCCGATGCGCTCCAGCAGGTCCACCGCTGGCACGTTGAGCGATCGTTGCAAGGCTTCGGACAGGCTCACCGGCCCCGAGAAGTCCGCCTGGAAATTGCCGGGCGCATAGCCGCCGAAGTTCTGCGGCGCATCGACCAGCAGGCTCTCGGAATGCACCAGGCCCTGGTCCAGGGCCATGGCGTAGAGGAAGGGCTTGAGCGTGGATCCCGGCGAGCGCAGGCCTCGCACCATGTCCACATGGGCGGCGCGCTTCATGTCGCTGAAGTCGGCCGAGCCGGCATAGGCGCGCACCGCACCGTCACGGTTGTCCACGATCAGCGCCGCGATGGACACCTGCTCGGGCAGCGTATTGAGCCGGTCCATCAGCACCTGCTCCAGGCGCTGTTGCAGGCCCGCGTCCAGCAGCGAGGGCACCACGGTCTGCCCGGCCTTCAGGCCACGCTGGCGCAGGCGTTCGGCCAGCAGCGGCGCCAGAACGCGCGAGCGCAGGGGGGGAGCGAAGACTTTCTCCAGCTTGGCATCCTGCACCTGGGCGGAGCTCCAGGCGCCCTGGCTCGCGAGGCGATCCAGCACCTTGTCGCGCGCGGCCTGGGCCTGGGCAGGATGGCGGTCGGGCCTCAGCCGCGAGGGGCTCTGGGGCAGGGCCGCCAGCAAGGCGGCCTCCGCATGGGACAGGTCACGCGCTGACTTTCCAAGGTAGGACTGTGCCGCCATCTCCACACCCTCCACCATGCCGCCCATCGGGGCTTCGTTGAGGTAGAGGGTCAGGATCTCCCGCTTGCTGAGGTGCCATTCCAGCTGCAGGGCGCGCAGCATCTGCCGCATCTTGGCGCCGAAGCTGCGGGTGGCGCAGGTCTGCAGATTGCGCTGACGATCGGCGCATTCGGGGTCCAGCAGGCGTGCCACCTGCATGGTCAGCGTGGAGCCACCGGATACCACCTGCCCCGCGCGCATCCATTGCCAGGCCGCACGGGCCAGCGCCGCCGGGTTGATGCCCGGATGCCACCAGAAGGCTCGGTCCTCATAGCGCAGCAGGGCCTCGACATACAGCGGCGAGACCTGCTCAAGCGTGACCCGGTGCCGCATGGCTCCGTCTGCGCCGGGCCAGTAGCGCAGCGGGGTGCCGTCCTCGGCCAGCACCACCACGGCCTCCAGCGGCCGCCGCGCCGGGCTGTCCGGCCAGGCCGCGGCAGGCAAGGGGAACAGCCGGTCCAGGCCCAGCAGGGCCAGCACCAGCACAGCCAACCCCCACCAGGCCCTGCGGCGCCGGGCCCAGCGCATCAAGCTCAGTCGCGCTGGCATGGTGCCTTCACCGACGTGAACTCAGCACGGGTCCCCGTGCGCTGCAAAGGCACGGCTTCACTTCTTGTTGTTCACGACGATGTCCGCCTCGCTCTTGCCGATGCCGCGCAGCTCGGGTCGGTACATGTCCTCGGCAAACGGTGCCGGCACCTGGTAGCGGCCGGGCGTCACCACGCGCACGAGGTAGAAGACCTCCAGCGTGCGGCCGTCCAGCTGGGCGGCAGCCACGAAGCGGTCGTCGCGGTACTCGGTGTGCACGATGCGGGGGTTCGCATTGGCCTGGGCGATGTTCTGCCCATCCACCGCGAACTCGCCGGCCTGCGGCCCCTGGCTGAGGTTGAGGTTCTCCACCTCGAAACCGGCCGGGATGCGGTCCACGATCAGGCCGTCCTTGATGGGCCGCTTGGCCGTTGCACGCAGGCGCACGATGTACATCTCGCCCGTGGAGAACTGGCGCGCCGTGACCGGCTTGCCGTCGGTGGTGAAGAGGCTGCGCTCGACCACGATGCTGTCGGTCTGCTGCGGCAGGGGCTTGGTCGGATAGCCCTGGGCATGCAGCTCCACGAACAGCGAGCCCTTGCCTTCGTTCTTCAGCACGGTGCCCGCCTTGAGCCGGGTGGCGGCGATGTCCCGCTGCGCCGTTTCCTTGCCGCTGAGCGCATCAGGCGCGCCGCTGCCGGTCTGCAGGCTGGCGCTCCAGCCCTCGCCGCCCCCCTGCCCATGGGCGCTGCGCACGGCCAGGAAGAGGGCCAGACGCTCCTGGGTGGAGAAGTAGCGGCGGCGGTCGAAGTCGGCGGCCAGATCGAAGAGCAGGCCCTCGCGGCGCTCGTGCTGGATGCCGTGACGGGCCATCAAGGCATAGGCCATGGCCTGGTCGCGCACGCGGCTGCCGTAGTCGCCCAGCCATTCCTCCCACCACCACCACTCCTGCGCCGGGGCCAGGGAGGGGTTGATGCCATAGGCGCGCTGCACGCCCTCCTCCAGGGCCTGCTTCGCCCGGGTCTCGTCGCCCATGAGCTTGAGCGCCAAGCCCAGGTGGATCAGGGGCAGGGGCGAGCGGGCATTGCCGCGGTACTGCTCATGCAGGGTCTTGAGCGTAGCCAGCGGTGCCTTCTGGGCACGCGCCAGGATGTAGCCCGCGTGGGCCGCCTCGGCAAAGCGCTGGTGGGCGATGCGGATCAGCTCGACGTCGCGGTAGTCGGCGACGCGGCCCTTGTCGTCCCGCTTGGGATCCTTGGGCGGCTGGGTCTGCTGCCCGGGGCTGCGCTGGAACTGCTCCAGGAGGTTGTCCATGGAGCGGCTCAGCATGCTCTCGGGCGGGGCGAAGCCCGCGTCCTTGGCGTCCTGCAGGAAGCCGGTGACATAGGCCGAGAGCCAGGCCTCGTAGGGGCTGGTGTTGCTCCACAGGCCGAAGCCGCCCTTGGCCTGCTGCATGCCCGCAAGCCGCCCGAAGGCGCTGTCCAGGCGCTTGGCGCGCTCCTCGCGCGGGACCGGCGTCATACCGAAGGCCTTGGCCGCTTCCTCGTCGATCATGGCCAGCGGGTAGGCGCTGCTGGTGGTCTGCTCCAGGCAGCCGTAGGGATAGCCCAGCAGGCCCTTGACCTGCTCGCGGATGTCGATGGGCGGCTTGTCGGACAGGCTCAGCGTGGCGCTGGCCGAGCCGCCCCAGTAGCCGTCGAGCAGGTTGGCGTCCAGCTTCATCGTGGCACCGGGCTCCAGGCGCACGCGCCGGAGTTCATGCACGGGCGGGGTCAGGGGCTGGAGCTGCAGCGCGGCCTCGCGCACCAGCTTCAGATCCCCGGCCTGCACGTGCAGCTTGAGCGGCACCAGCCCCGCAGCCTCGGTCGCCTCGACCTGGAAAGTCAGCACCTTGCGCTGCTTGTCCGCCAGCTGCACGGGCTCGGGCTGGGCGGCCACCCGCAGCGGGCCGTCAGCTTCCAGACGCACCTTGACCTCGCGGGCGCTGCCCGAGAGATTGCTCACATCGAGTGCGATGGTCGCCTTGTCTCCGGGCGAGAGGAAGCGCGGCAGGGACAGCTCGGCCACCAGGGGCGCAGCCACCACGGTCTCGGCCTGGGCGCTGCCGTAGCTGTCGGCGCTCGACACCACGGCCATCACGCGCAGGGTGCCGTTGAAGTCAGGCAGCTTGAAGCTCACCGTGGCCTCGCCCTTGGCATCGAGCAGGACCGGGCCGCTGAAGAGGTCCACCAGCAGCACTTTGCGAGGCATGCTTTGCGTGTCCCGCTTGCCGGCGTCGCCGCCGAAGCGCTGGCGGGCCGCATTGCCTTCCATGCGCTCGATCACCTTGCCGTAGACGTCCAGCAGGTCGGCGCCGTAGCGGTGCTTGCCGAAGAAGAAGTCCTGCGGGTCCGGCGTCTTGAAGCGGGTGATGTTGAGGATGCCCACGTCCACCGCGGACACGGTCACGAGGGCCTGCTTGCCGGCCAGCTGCGGCACCTTGACCTTGACGGGCAGGGACTGCTCCGGCGTGGCCTTCGGCGGGGCCACCAGTTCCACCTTGGGCTTGCGGTCCTCGCGCCACAGCGGCAGATGCACCAGGCCCAGGGCGCGGGCCGGCGTGACCTTGTCGCCCTGGCTGCCGGGGCGGAAGGCGGCCACAGTGATGTAGAGGTCGTGGCGCTTCCAGTCCTCGGCCACGGGGATCTCGACCGTGGTGCCGCGGGCCTTGACCGAGAGGCGCTCGCTCCAGAGCACGCGGTCGCCCTCGACGGTCACCAGGGCCTCGCCGTCATGCGGCGGCTTGATCTCCAGCTTCGCCTTCTGGCCGGGCTTGAAGGGTGCGCCTTCGAGCTTGAGCTGCACGCGATCGGGGCGGTTGCCGACATCGTCGGCATCCTGGGCGCCCCAGCCGGCGTAGAAGCCATAGCGCAGGGTCTGCCGGGTGGTGGGATCCGAAATCTCCAGACGGTAGCGGCCCCAGCGCACCGGCAGGGCGATCTTGCTGCGCTTGTCCAGCTTGATCTGGCGGGCCTCCACCAGCTCTTCCTGGGTGTTGAAGCCGGAGTGCCAGCCGCGGCTGTCGTCATAGCGCCAGTACCACTGGCGCTCCTCGTAGATGAGGCGCAGCTGCAGGTCGGCCGCGGCCTGGAACTTGCCGGCGGCGTCCACGCGGGTCAGCTCGAACTCGGCCATGCTGCCTTCCTGCACCACGTTGCGGTCGAAGAGCGGACGGATGGCCACCAGCTGCCCGGCTGGCCACCAGCTGCGCTCGAGCGAACGCACCACCGGGCGGCCGCCGCTCTCCAGCAGGCTGACGCTGGTGCGCAGCAGCATGGGAGAGCGGCGCTCGCCCAGTGCGGGCTTGAAGCTGAGGGTCGTGTGCCCCTGGCCGTCCAGCTCATCGTCCTCGGCATCGCTGCGCTTGTGCGCCTTGTCATCGGCAAAGTCGCCAAAGATGAAGCCGGGCAGCGCGCGCGCCAGCGGGTTGACCTGGCGTTCGCTGTAGAGGCTGGCCTGCACGCGGTTGCCGGAGGCTGGCGCGCCGTAGAGGTAGTCGCCCTGCACGTCGACGTTCAGCTCGGCGTCGCCCGTCAGCACGGCCTCGGGGGCCGTGAGCTGCAGCTTCATGCGCTCGGGCAGGAATTCCTCGACCTGGAAGGCCCACTGCGCATCCGGCTGCTTGGCGGCCGGGTCCACGCGAGCCTGCAGCTGCCAGCGGCCCGTGGGGGCGTCCGCCGGCAGGGTGATGGCCTGCTGGTAGTAGCCCGCGCCGGTGGCGCCGGGGCGCACCAGCAGGGTGGCGGCATTGCTGCCGTCGGGCTTCTTGAGGCTCAGGGTCAGGGGCAGGGGCTTGTCCCAGGCGCGGCCGTCGGCGTCGCGGGCCAGCACGGAGGCCTGGAAGCTCTCGCCGGGTCGGTAGAGATCACGCCCGGCATAGACGAAGAGCTTGCTGTTGCGCGACGGGTGCCCGATGGCATCGAACTCGGAGAGGTCCAGCGCCGCGTCGTTGAGCGAGAGCACGGACATCTCCTTGCCCCGCTTGGCCAGCACCACGCGGGCCTTGTCCAGCTTCTGGGTGAAGACGCCATGGCCCTTGCCGTCGCTGCTGAGCTGCTGCAAGGCCTTGCCGGCCTCGTCCACCAGGGTCAGCTCGACGCCGGACAGCGCCGTGCCGCTCTTCAGCGAGGTGGCGAACACATCCAGCTGCGCGGCATGGCGGCGCAGGTGCAGGCCGATGTCGGTAACGTAGAAATGCGTGACCTGGTAGTCCCAGCCGAAGCGGCCCGGCGTGTTCATCACCGCCACGTAGATGCCCGGTTCCTGCAGCTCCTTGATGCGCTCCACGGGCAGGAAGGAGACGTTGCGGCGGTTGGGGCGTTCGTCGGTCGTGAAGCGGCCGATGTAGACGCTGTCGGACATGCCGCGCAGCTGGTCCAGCACATAGCCCGAGGTCGTGCCCTTGAGACGGCGGCCCGGGTCCTCGTAGTAGTAGCCGCCCTCGTACTCCTCGCTGCCTTCCTCGTAGCCGGCGGCGCGGGGGCGCTCGCGGCGGCCGCCGACCTGGTCCAGGAAGGCACTGAGGTTCTCGGGGCGGATGCGCAGGAACTGCACATCGACCTGGGGCGTGTTGACGGTCACCACGGGCAGGCCGCCGTTGATCTCGGCCGGCAGCACGGTGCCGCGGCTGGCGAAGTAGTAGGCGTCGGGCATGGCCACGCTGGCCACCTCGCAGGTCTGCGGCGTGGCCAGCGTGGCCCCGGCCCTGGCCGACAGCTCGCCAGCCATCTTCACGCGAAACTTGCGCTCGGGCTTGACGTAGGGCAGGTAGAGCACGCGGGGGTTGTCGCCCAGCACCCAGCGGGCCTCGACGGGCGTGGCCTTGTCCTCGGCCTCGTTGGGCGCGGACTCCGTGGCCGTCAGCAGCTTGCCGAAGTCCTGGCCGCCGGCCAGGGCCTGGGTGAACATCACCGCGATGGCGGGCGAGCCGTCGAAGAGCCGGGCCTTGCAGTCCGCCAGCGCGAAGGCGGCCAGGGGGCCGGTGTCGGCCTCGCTCGCCTCGGGCGCGCCGCGCTGGCGCTGCCATCCCCACCAGCCCGCCGCCGCCACCGCTGCCGCCAGGCCCACGCCTGCCAGGATCTTCAGTCCCTTGCCCATTGCTGCCATCGTCTTGCTCCCACCCCTGCTGTTCTCTTCAGGGCGCAGGCAGTGTAGGGCGGCGCGCGCGGCCGCAAGCGTGGCTGTTGCGCCTTGTTGCTCCCTCCTGCTGGGGGGATGACAGCGCCGCCACGCCGCGAATCGCACAGCAGGCGTCCGGGGCCTGCGCGGGCATACTCGCGGCTGCCCTCCCATCGCCATGCCCGCCCATCGCATTCCCGAGGCCAACCTGGCCGAGCTGCCCGCCGCCTGCGGGGTCTACGTCTTCCATGGCGAGGGCGCCCTGCCCCTCTACATCGGCAAGAGCGTCAACATCCGCTCGCGCGTGCTCGCCCATCTGCGCGAGCCCGCCGAGGCCCGCATGCTCGCCCAGGCCTGCCGTGTCAGCTGGCAGCGCACAGCGGGCGAGGTGGGCGCCCTGCTGCTGGAATCGCGCTGGGTGAAGGAGCGCCAGCCGCTGTTCAACAAGCGCCTGCGCCGCAGCCGCTCGCTGTGCGCCTGGACCCTGGCGTCATCGGCGCCTGTGCTGCGCCTCGTGCACTCCCGGGACCAGGAATTCGCACGCCGCCCTGACCTCTTCGGCCTGTACACCTCCACCCATGCCGCCCAGCAGGCCCTGCGCAAGCTGGCTGAGGACGAGTGCCTGTGCCTGGCACGGCTGGGCCTGGAAAGCGCCTCGCCTCGCGGCTGCTTCGCCCGCCAACTGGGCCGCTGCGCCCTGTGCACCGGGCAGGAAGCCGCCCCGCAGCATGACGAACGCCTGCAGTCAGCCCTGCATCAGTGGCAAGTGCAGGCCTGGCCTTTCGAAGGCCCCGTGGGGCTGGTGGAGCGCGATGGCGACTGGATCCAGACCCATGTGCTGCAGCACTGGGCACATCTCGGCACGGTGGAGGGCTGCCAGCTTCAGCTGCCGCCCGGTCACCGCCCGCCGCCCTTCGACCTCGACGGCTACCGCATCCTCGTCCGGCCGCTGCTGGGGGATCAGGCCGAACTGCTGCTGGCCGCCGCCTCGGCCAGTGCCAGCTGACGCTCCGAGCGGAAGGCACGCGGCGCGCCGGAGACGGGATCCGTGAAGGCAATGGACCTCGCCAGCAGCTGCAGCGGCTCATCGAAATCCTCGCGCGGCGGCTGCAGCACCGGGTAGATGCGATCGCCTGCCAGCGGCAGGCCCAGGGCGCACATCTGCGCCCGCAGCTGGTGCTTCTGGCCTGTGAGCGGCCGCAGCTCGTACAGCGCCCGGCCCTCTTGGAGCAGGCGCAGGCAGCGGATCCCGGTTTCGGCGTTGGGCTCGCCCGGGATCTCGGCCATCTGCATGAAGGCATCACCCGCGCGCTCCAAGAGCCGGCTGCAGTAGCGCAGTGGCAGCGACAGGCCCGGCGGCGGCACCGCGGCCACGGCCTCGTAGACCTTCTCCACGCTGCGCTCGCGGAAAAGGCGCTGGTAGGCGTCGCGGTGCGCGGGCTGCACGCAGAACACGGTGAGCCCGGCCGTCTCACGGTCCAGACGGTGAACGGGGGTCAGGTCTTGCAGGCCCAGGCGCCGCTTGAGCCGGGTCAGCAGGGTCTCCTGCACATGGCGGCCCTTGGGTGTCACCGAGAGGAAATGCGGCTTGTCAGCCACCACCAGTTGGTCGTCCACGTGCACCAGCAGTTCCTCGAAGGGCACGGGCACTTCGTGGTCCAGGCGGCGGTAGTAGTAGATGCGCTGGCCGCCGCGGTACGGCGTGTCCGCTGGCAAGACCTGACCCTGCGGCCCCAGCACCTCGCCAGCCGCCATGCGCGCGGCCCAGTCCTCGCGGCTGACCAGGGACAGGCGGTGCGCCAGGAAGTCCAGCAGCAGCGGCCAGTCGCCGCTCGGGCAGGCCAATGCCGAGGCGCTGACGCCCGAGCGCATGGGCAGGGCCAGCTTTGGCGGGCGGCTCACTCGATGACGGGGCCGCCGCGGGCCCGCTCGTCCATGTAGCGGTTGACGCGCTGGCGATCCTGCTCGTCCAGCGGCTCGCGGCGCCAGCTGCGCAGCCAGGCCTCGCGGTCCTTCTCCTGCGCCAGGCGGCGCACGGCGGCATCAATGGCCGCCATCTGCTGGCGGCCTTCCGCGTTGCGGGTGCAGGCCACTGTGGCCAGCTGCGTGCTGCGTCCCTCGGCCAGGGGCAGCTTGGCCAGGTCGTCCCCGCCATTGAGGCGCAGGAACTCGTCGACGACCGAGGGGTACTCCAGCGTGTAGTCCATGCGCCTGGCGCGCAGCATGTGCAGCAGGTGCATATTGCGGTTGGGCACCACCGTGCGCGGCGCCACATCGCCCGCCTGCTTCAGCAGGGCGTCAATGCGCGGCCCGAAGGCGCGGTCGCGCGGCAGCAGGCCGACCAGGTCCTGACGCTGCAGCAGGTCCGCCAGTTGCAAGGGCTGGCCGGTGACCGCAGTCTCGAACAGCGCCTGACGGTCCTTGTGCACAACCACATGGAGCTGGCGCGAGAACAGCGGCGGGTAGAGATGGCTGAAGTAGAGCCAGGCCAGGCGCTCCGGCGTCTTGACGTGCAGGACGGAGCACAGCGTCTGCCCCTGGCGCGCCTGCACCTCGAAGCGGGTGAAGGGCATCTCCACCAGCACGTGCCGGTACTGCGGCATGCGCCTCACCAGGATGCGCAGGAAGCCGTCGAGCTCGCCCTGCCCGATGTCCTCCACCGTCTGCGGCACCTGGCCGGGCCGCACATAGCTGAAATGCGGCGGCACATCCTGGACCAGCCAGTGCAGGGCCGGCAACGGCTCGGCCGCCCGTGCCGCACAGGGCAGCAGGGCCAGGACCAGGAGCAGTGACGACAGGAACTTGGCCATGGGCCGGGGCAGCATTCGGACAGCAGGGAAGGCGCCGCGAAGTATCGGGGTTCGATCAGCGCTGGAGCGGCTCAGTCCCCGTCCACCCACTCAATACGAGCGCCTAGCGTGCAGATGTTCTCGACGAAATGCGGGTGCGCGCGCCGGATGGGCGTGGCATTGCGGATCACCGAGCGCCCCGGGATGGAAGCCGCCACCATCAGCAGGGCGATGGCCACACGGATGATGTAGGGGCTCTCCACCTCGGCCGCATGCAGGGGCTTGCCGCCGAAGGTGACCATGCGGTGCGGGTCGGACAGGAAGGCATGCGCCCCGAACTTGGAGAGCTCCGAGGTCCAGCCCATGGCGCCGTCGTAGATCTTGTTCCAGAACATCACGCTGCCTTCGGCCTTGACGCCCAGGGCCACGAAGATGGGCAGCAGGTCCACCGGCAGGTAGGGCCAGGGGGCCGCCTCGACCTTCTGCAGGATGTTGCGCGTGAAGGGCTCCTTGACCTTCAGCGGCCCCTGAGTGAGGGCGCGCGACCAGCCGTCCTTGTGCTCGATGTGCACGCCGAACTTGGCGAAGGTGCGGTCGATCAGGGGGAACTGCTCGGGATGGGAGTTCTTCACCTGCACGTCGCCGCCGGTGATGGCGCCCAGGGCCAGGAAGGTGACGATCTCGTGGAAGTCCTCTGCGAAGCTGAAGTCACCGCCGCCCAGGCGCTCCACGCCGGTGATCCTGAGGCGCGAGGTGCCCAGGCCTTCGATCTTCGCGCCCAGCATCTGCATGAAGGCGCAGAACTCCTGCACATGCGGCTCCGAGGCTGCGTTCATCAGTGTGGAAGTGCCCTGGGCCAGTGCGGCGCAGAGCACGAAGTTCTCGGTGGTGGTGACGGAGGCGTAGTCCGTCCAGTGGTCATTGGCCTTCAGGGGCCGGTCCACACTCAGCAGCAGGCCGTCGGGCAGGCGCTGCACGCTGGCGCCAAAGCGCTCGAAGACCTCCACATGCGGGTCGATCTCGCGGGCGCCCAGGGTGCAGCCCTTGACGTCGTCCTCGATGCGCGCGGCGCCGAAGCGGGCCATCAGGCCGGGCACCAGCATGATGGAGGAGCGCATTTCCTCCGGCAGGCGGTCGGTGGCGGCATCGAAATGGGTGTCGCGGTGATGCACGTCCAGGATGCCGGTCTGGTAGTCCACCTCGACCGTGCTGCCCAGCTTGCGGAAGACCTCCAGGATCTTCTTCACGTCGGTGATCTCGGTGATGCCGCGCAAGCGCACCGGCTCGGCGGTGAGCAAGGTGGCGCAGAGGATGGGCAGGATGGCGTTCTTGTTGGCCGAGGGGATGATGCGGCCAGCCAGCGGGGTACCGCCGTGAACAATCAGATTCGACATGGGTGCTGCAGCGAGAGGGTCGGGCCCCTGGAATGGGGGACGGGGCGATTATCCCGGATCGGCCACCCAGCCCGGCGGGTCGGGGCAAAGCCCGCTGCCGGCTTGCGCCCTCGTGCCCTGGCTGTCTTTCCCTGGCTGTCATTTTTTGAGGCCAGCCAGCCTCTTCGGGCACGCAGCTGCTTCAGTCGCGCGGCGCCGGCTCCCGGCGTGCGCCATAGGGGCAGTGACCAGGGCGCGGCCCCACCTGCGGGTGCTTGCGGCAGATGTCGGGGCGGCGTTCGTAGACGGTGCAGCGCCGTGTGTTGGCGTCCAGGAACTGGCAGTCTCCACCGGCGCGCCGGGCCAGCTGGAAGATCCCGTGTTTGAAGCTGAAGTGCTCGATCAACCCGGCCTTGGTCAGTCGCTTGGCGATCTGCTTGGGGGCCTCATGCTCGGCCTCGAAGACATCGACCAGGCCCAGGCGGACCAGGTCAGCCAGGCGCGCCTCCACGGGCATGGTGCAGCAGTTGGCGGCACAGCTGTCGCACAGGCCCTTGCGGTAGCGCGTCCAGGTCTCCGTGCGGTCGACGTCGACGATGTGGATGGACGATCTCATGGCAAGGGGCTGGCGGCTCGGGGCGGCGCAGTCAGGACGGGCGGGGCCGGCATCGTAACGTGCCGGCCGGCCGCTGCGTCAGCGGGCCTGCGGCCATTACGCCGCGTCCCGCGTCAAATCACCGCGCCAGGCCTGGTCCAGGCCCCTGCGCCTCAGTTCGCAGGCTTCCAGCCCTGCACCGCCTGCCGGCCCACGGCCGAGTCGTCGGTGAAGAAGCCGTCGATGCCGGCGTCGAGATAGGCACGGATCTCGGCCACGCTGTTGCCGCGCGCCGTGGCCTCGGTGCCCGGCGTGCCTTGCAGGCTGGTCGGCAGGAAGGCGTTCTCGGGGCGCAGCGTCCAGATGGTGATCTTCAGGCCGGCCGCATGGGCGTCCTTCGCGAAGCTGGTGGGCTGGCCCAGGCCGGTGGCCACGCCCTTGGCATCGCGGGTCTGCGGGATCACCCATTCCTTGTACGGGCCTACGGCGTAGGCGTAGCGGGCGATCTCTTTGAGGCCGTTGGCCGTGGCCAGGTCGGCATAGCCGCGCGTGTTGGCCGCGCCTTCCAGCACGAAGTCCCAGGGCCGGCCGCTGCTGTTGATCAGCTGCACCAGGCGCACCGTGCTCTTCTGCGCGATGGCCTTGAGATTGGCCACCTCGAAGGACTGCACGATCACCGGCGCCTCGCGGTGGTTCCAGCCGTTCTTCTCCAGCACCGCGAGCAGCGCAGGCTCCAGCGGCAGGCCGATGGACTGGAAGTAGGACGGGTGCTTGGTCTCGGGAATGATGCCGATGGTGCGGCCCTTGGCGGCCGTCTGTGCCTTGGCCAGGTCGATCACTTCCTGCAGCGTCGGGATCTCGAACTGGTCGTTGTAGGCGGCGTTGGCCGGGCGCACCGCCGGGATGCGCTCGCGGGCCCGCAGCGTCTTCAGCTCGGCCAGCGTGAAGTCCTCGGTGAACCAGCCGCGGATGCTGACGCCGTCGATGGTCTTGGTCCGCAGGCGGTCCTTGAACTCGGGCTTGTCGGCCACATTGCTGGTGGCTTCCTTGATGCTGCCGTCGGCATTGAGGATGGCGATGGCGTTCTCGTGCCGGGCCACCAGCACGCCGTCCTTGGTGGAGACGAGGTCGGGCTCGATGATGTCTGCCCCATCGTCGATGGCCTTCTGGTAGGCCGCCAGCGTGTGCTCGGGCCGCAGCGCCGAGGCGCCGCGGTGGGCGATGACGGCCGAGGCCGGCGGCCAGGGCTGGGGCTCGGAAGAGCTGCCGCCGCAGGCAGCCAGGGCGGCGGCGAGCAGGGCCAGGGGCAGGCCCATGAGCGGGTTCAGGCGACGAGGATGGCGGGCGCCGGTGAACGGCTGGTGTGATGACATGCGGGACTCCCTCTGTGAAGAGCGGGAGCATCGCAGGGCGGGATGACAGCTTGATAAGGGGTGTGTGTCATGGGTGTCATGGTCAAACACGTCCATTAGCACCTGATGCCCGGCCCGCCCGGCAAGAAAGGCGCGATAAGAAGCCTGAATGCCCAGCGCATCTGCGGCAAATACAGCAATCGACTGATCGTCCGCATGTCCGAATTCAAGAAGAACCCGGCTGCTGTGCTGCGCGAGGCGAAGCAGCGTCCTGTCACCGTGCTCAGCCACAACAAGGCAGCCTTCTACATGGTCAAGCCCGAGCTCTATGAGGCGACGATGGAAGAACTGGCAGACCGCGAGCTCATGCAGAAGGTCCGCAGTCGACTGGCCGACAAGAGCCGGGCCGTCGAGGTGAACTTTGACGAACTCTAAGTCCAAGCCGGTGTATTGACCCAGTAAAAACCTGCTCAGGTGTTACCGTCGAAAGGAAGACACCATGAGTACGTTGAACCACCGACACGCGGATTTTCAACACAAGCAACGCTGAGGCGGACGCTGCAGAAAACTCGGACATCGTCAACAAGTTACGACGCGCCTGCCCATCACCAGCAGAACTACCGAGCTTTGGCCCGAACCAATTCGCTCGAGCTTTTTTCCTAGAGCGCAATGTTTTATTTGCGACAACGGCATAGTGCCGGCGCGCCAACCGAACAGACCGAACCTTCAAGTTCGGATGAAGGCCCCTCAGCCCTTTCCTCCCAATCCAGCCAAACCGCACAACTTGCGTGCGCGAGCCTATCTCTTTTCAATCAAAAAGGCCTCAGGAATGTAGGAGTAGGATTTACCGACATAAACAGACTGTCCGAGATATCCCATAGCATTCAATCTTGCCTCAATTTCCCCTGCACTGCCCCAACTTGCACTCGACACTAAGTTTTTGACACCAAGCCGCTCAAGCTCTGCAACTGAAGGGCACCACAGTGTGTAGTCTCGGCGAATCACCCCTTCCTTAAGGGCCCCGACGGTGAGCATGCCAGAGTACACAATTAAATCAATAGAAACCCCAGCCTTGGCATATAGAAGCTGCTCGCGCTGCAGTATTACCTTCTTTTCCTCAAGCCGCGCCTGGGAGTCCAATCCTGGTCTAAATGGCGTAAATGAATGCCCACCATGCCATCCAACCACCGCCCCCGACTTAACGAATTTCCTATTCCCAGCAATGAAAAGATAGTTTGCACAGCTGGAGGCGCAAAAGTCCTCAATTTCAATATCAAGCGCCCGACGCTGGATCTCTTCCGCAATATCCAACCCCGACTCAGTTACGCCACCTTCACTCGATATTTGAATCAATCTAATTTGATCGTCAATCAACTCATAGAAGCGCTTCGAGACAGCCGGCGTGAGAACCCCCTCGATCCGCAGCACGGAGTCAGACACCCTCGTCACGGAGCCAGATTCCAGAGCCTCCGCATGGAGAGACGCCAGCCACAACAAGCAAACAGCAATCACTTTGGTCATAAGAAATACCCTTCCACAGAGTGAAAGGGTACCTAAATTCACATAGGAATTTTGTAGCGCGTCACCACACAGATTTCCCACCCCTCGCCCAGAGCTGGGTCTTTTACTGGAGTGCACGCACGTGCAAGCAAATTATCATCTGGCAGCGCGCACCGCCTGACCAGAAACTGCACCTACGCGAGCAGTTGCCGGGGTGCGAATGACCTTGAGCAATGACCGCTGGCGCAGTAAGCTGTGTTTTCGTACAGCAATCGCGCCGCACAAGCCTGCTTGATCTACGTGTCGCCACGAGTACGGGTACGAGCGGCCGAAGGCACAATGACAACCTGCGCGCTAGGCCCACTTTTGGGCCGGCGCGCCTTTTGCTTTCGACTATGCCCAAGCCTTCATCTCCGACCATCATCGACCTCTTCGCAGGAGCCGGCGGCATTGCGGAAGGATTCAGGCAAGAAGGGTTTCAGACGCTAGCAGCCACGGACATTGATCCCGATGCCTGCGCAACGTTTCAGCTCAACTTCCCCGACGCGCGGGTAGTGCACGGCGACATCCGCAAGAAGAACGTCAAAGCTGCTGTCCTAGAGGCAGGAAGCAAGGTTGACGTAGTGGTCGGCGGGCCGCCGTGCCAGGCCTTCTCACAGGTGCGCAACCACGTCCGCATCATCGACGATCCACGCAACTCTTTGTACAAGGAGTTCGTCGAGATCGTGGGCCGCGTGCGGCCATCAGCCTTCGTGATGGAGAACGTGACTGGCATCGACCAGATGGGCTTCCGCGAGCAGATCGTTTCGGACCTTGCGCTTGGCGGCGAGTACTCGGTACGCCCGCAGGTCATTGATGCTGCGGACGTGGGCGCGCCGCAGACCAGGAAGCGTCTCATCTTCATCGGCATCCACAAGAGTCTCGGCTTGGAACCGCCGCTCGTGCAGCAGACCGGGGTTACAAGTGCCATGGCGCTCGCCCGTCGCGTAGTGCGCGGGCGCTCAAAGTACGAGTTGGACTACTTGGAGGACTTGCTCGGCACTGACCTACCAGCCAAGCTTGCAGACCCCCAGAGCCTGATGGCAGTCACAGCCGAGCAGGCCCTCTCAGATCTCGCCGTACTCCCAATGGGTAACCGCAACGACGTGTTGGCGTACGAGGCGCTGGGGCGCCCGACGTCAGCCTACCAACGCATGATGCGCGAGGGAAATGGCGAAGTGCTTCACAACGTGCAGGTGCCGAGGCTGCGCGAGGACACTGCGATGCGACTTCGGGCCATCCCGCCCGGCGGGAACCATCGCGACTTGCCCGAAGACTTGATGCAGCGCCTACTGACCGGCGAGAAATGGGGCCCGGAGAACGGGACTGGGCTGCTTTCTCGCCGGCACTTCTATGCCTACCGCCGCCTGCACCCCGGAATCTGGTCCTGGACGCTCAACACCAAGGCTGACTCGGTTTACCACTACAAGGCGGTCCGATCGCTGTCAGTGCGCGAGTTCGCCAGGCTCCACTCATTCCCGGATCGTTTCGTGTTCACGACTGATCCGCGCCCTGGAGCCCTTCCAGGTCGAGTTGACGGCGGGGCGGCCCACTCGCGCTACCGCCAGGTCGGCAACGCCGTTCCGCCGCTCTTGGCCAAGGCAGTAGCCAAGGCCGTTCGCGAAACCCTCTTCTCCCAGATCTCCCAGCGAAGAGCTGCCTGAACGCCTCAGATGACAACAAAGAAGACAAGCAGTACCGGGAGGATCACGGCACCGTTCGGAGCGGTCAACCGGCAACGATTGATCTCGGAGTTTCTGGCCACTGCGGCCGGAGCACCGTGGCTGCACGTTTACCGCCTCTTGCTCTGGACAGACAAGACGACCGGACTTGCCCATTGCTACGAAAGCGACAAATGCCAGCCGGGCAAACCGTGGCACCAGCGCTCACTACGGTTTCACGGGTGGCTGGCTCAGACCCTTGGCAGCACGCCTCGGCACGTTGGTGACGACATCGACTGGCTTTTTCGTCGGACCGCCGATGACTACGCCAAGTACATGGTGCAGCAGTACCAGACGCTTCTGAAGAGAGCCGCCAGTCAGCGCGCACCGTTCGCCGGCATGGCGTTCCCGGAGCCTGGCGAGGATCCGGCGATTGTTGAGATCATTCGCAGCGTCCTGGGTGCCCGGCTCTCCGCAGAACCGTCTGAAGACGAGTGGCGCCAGATGACCCAGCGCATCCGCGAGTTGATCGCGGTGGAGAACAAGCGCAAGAACCTTGTTGGCGAAGGCTTTGAGGACGTCCTGGCCGCCGTGACCTCGGCCTTCGACCACAGTTCGATGCTCGACGTTCGCGCTCGGTGCCTACTCCAGACGATCCCAGGGTTCGCCAACACCCGTGTCGGCGACAAGCCCAACAAGGTCGATGTCGCGGTCGTCAACAAGACGACCGGGCGTCGCACGATCGTCACCGCCAAGTGGAGCATTCGTGCGGACCGTGAGAAGCAGTTCCCGGCTGAGTTCGCCAGCTACATCACTGCGAAGTCAGATAACCAGCCGTTCGACTACGTTTTGCTGACCAACGAGTTCGATCCCGCTCGACTCGTTCGGGCGTGCGAACAGATGACGTCCAACGCGCCCATGTTCACCAAGGTCGTGCACATAAGCCCAGGCGCGCTCCGAGCCGTGTACGGGCCCAGCGCTGAGCCTACGATGTTGAAGGTGCTCAGCAATGTCGACGCCGGCCGGCTGGTCGGTTTTGACGACTGGTTGCAGTCCCTGATCGCCTAGACATCACTGCGGCGCTTGCCGAAGTACCGCTGCCATAGCGCCTTCAAGTCGATGCTGAATCCCATGAAGGCAGGCTTGAGTTGAAGGATCTCCGGCTGCTTGGGGATCGCCGGCTTGGCGGCCTTTGCTAGCGCTCGGCTCTTTTTCTTTTCCTCATACTCGGCGTCCTCCTGCAGCCACTGCTTTCCGGCTGGCGTAAGCCCGCCCGCAACCACGAAGCGGGTGGCATGACCGTAGGTGGCTCGGTTCTTCGAGCGCTCGACAGCGACCTCGTACAAGAGCCCCGTCGCACGCGCCTGTACCAGGCCTTCTGCAATAACCTGGAACTCGTCGTACTTATCCGGCGGAAAGTCCGAGACGGCGAGGGAGCTAAGCCCATCCGCAACCAGTTTCAGCGACCGAACCATGTTGTCCATGTTCACACTCGCTGGTTAGCGCGACTTCGAGGCGTAGGCCTTCTTCACTCGTCGGTTGATGAAGCTGTTCAGCCCGTGCCCCTGTTGGGCCAGCCGCTTCATCTCTTCCACGTTTTGCGCTCCCGCGCTTTGGGCCGTGTACAGGTACACCGTACCGTCACGGAATTGCACCTTGATGGACGAGTCGGTCGCTTCGAACGCGATCACGTTCGAGTCGCCGCCGCGATTTGCGTAGCGCTCCATTCTTTTACCCCCTTGTGCAGTGCACAGCTGCGTCCAGAATGGTACGCAGTTGCCAGCACACCGACGGAGGTCGCGATCACTCAGTGCGCAGCGCGCACACCGGAAATCTCCCGGCGACACGCGGACTGAAGCTCTTCGCAGACGCAAAAAAGCCCGGTCATGCCGGGCTTCTTGACCCCAAACGCTAAGCGGCGCTTGGAGTTTTGTTTGGTGGCCAAGGGCGGAATCGAACCACCGACACGCGGATTTTCAACACAAGGAACGGTCAGGCGAGCTCCGCTGCAATCTCTAGCATCGACAACGCCTTGCGACACGACCGAACCTTGTGTCGACCGAACGACCGAACCTTGACCCGAACCGTTTGCCTTGGCTGCCACTATGGTGATTGGCGTTTTCCTTAGGCCTGACAAGGCAATGCGTCTACCGAGCACCGAACTTGGCATCCGAACCTTCGAGTTCGGTCTACCCACCCTCCCCCTGTCTTTTTTCTTTCGGGGAGGGAGGGGATGCGATGGTGCATCCCTTTTTAGCAACGCCGAAGATCATCAAAGAATTCCGGGTCCCTGAGCGCCATGATCAGCAACTGCTTGACGTTCTCCCTGAGGAAGGGAACCACCTGCTCGCGCCCTCGAAGCACCGCCCCCTTCTGCTGGAAGTCGAAGGCCGAGCCATGGGCAACCGTGCTTCTGTAGTCATAGAGCTTGCTCCAGATCGTGTCCTCACTGGCCTCGCCAAAGTAGTCAGCCAGTGGAACCGCAGTCTCATAGCGCTTCCGCAAAAGCGCCATCTTGTTCTTCACCTGATGAATTATGGAGTCCAAGGTTTCCTGCTTCCGCGGCTCGTGCGTGATGAGCGATTCGATGAGGGCAAACAGGCCAACGATGGTGAGCTCGGAGGTCTCCGGCACGCCTCGCAATCCATCCAGACCGCTAAGCGCTCGTCGGACAAAGTTGTATCGGTCAG
Organism: Roseateles sp. DB2; assembly: GCF_051857535.1. Taxonomy (NCBI): domain Bacteria; kingdom Pseudomonadati; phylum Pseudomonadota; class Betaproteobacteria; order Burkholderiales; family Sphaerotilaceae; genus Roseateles; species Roseateles sp. DB2. The sequence continues at coordinate 75,672 of NZ_JBPZGY010000019.1, forward strand.
GTATGGCGGCCAACCAAGAGGCGTATTGCGGCAGCATCGCAAGCTCGCAGGCCTTAATTGACCGGGGATGCCACTGCTCTTGGATACGCCTCACCTGGTAGGGGTTCACTCCGCCCATGCTGATGCCACTGACGGCACCGGACTGCCGCTCGCCCTCAAAGAAGAGAGTAAAAGCGAACTCCAGGCTGACAGGCAGAAGCTGCATCAATGACTGAAGGAGGTTAACGCGGTGGTTATTTCCTTCATATGCATGCACCCAGTATTTCCATTCTTCGGGTGGAAGTTGTACCGGGCTAAAGCTCCGATGTCCCTCTTCACCGACGGCTTCAATCCATCGTCCGTCGTAGAAGGGTGCGTCGTGGAATCGGTCTCCAGCGATCAACTTTAGCCTTCCACGAATGAGCGCCACCTCATGTTCTGTGGCTGCCCGGATCTGGCCCCAGTCCCCCAAGGACACTGGTGACTCACCCTCGATGACGATGTGAGTTGCAATGAACGACAAACCGCTCCTGATCAAAGACATAAGCCCTAGCCCCTCCTGAAGTCCGTGGGCATAGCACCTTGAACGGCTGTCGCAACGGACTTAGCCTCTTGACGCGGCGGAAAGAAGTCCCGAATGTCCCCGATGATTTCTTTCCCCTCCTGCAAGGCCCGCATTGCGTCGAGCAATCCATCAAAGCGGACCAAAGGCATGCCGCCCTGTTCCTTGATAGGCAGTCGACAGTGCTCGTCGGTCGAGAGAAACGATGCATGGTTCCGACATGAAAAGGGGCGCGCATCGTAGACAGAGCATTCGCCGGCCTGGCTCAGGAACGGACATGGGCTGCCGGCAAACTTCTCCATGCTGTGCGCCCTAGAGGAATGCAAAGGCACAGGAGTTCGCCCCGACGCTTCGGCCAACCGCTGGGCTTCCAGATAGGAAATCTGAACGTTCATCCGGCAGCAAGCGGAACAACCCTTTCTACATGCAACGTAGCTTGCCCGGACCTCCGCCAGCGCATCCATCACCGCATAGACACGTCGTAGCTTGGTCCGCCTGGAGCTGTTTTCATTTCGCAGTTTCACCGCAAGTGTGTCCTCAGTCTCTTGCAGCGCGGCCGGAATGCTCGCGACGAATGCAGCGCGACGACTGTTCGCCGCTTCAGCTTCCTCTTTTGAGATTTCGATTGGCAATCTTTCTCTCCCTATGCCTAATGGCAGACTCGGAGCCCCTCCACATCGTGTGCAAAGGGGCTCCTTGTCGCACTATGCCACTGCGGATGAGCCCTTAGACCGCACGATCATCGACCCTGCGCGAGCTGCATTCTTCAGCGTCTGATGCTGCAAATGCGCGTACCGCTGCGTGACACGAGGATCGCTATGGCCCAGGATGTTTTGGATCTCGTACAGCGAGCAATTTGCGTTCGCAAGAAAGCTGGCGTAGCTGTGCCTGAGATCGTGGATCCGCATGTTCTCGATGCCAGCCTTACGCCGCAGGCGATACCACGCCCTCGTTATCGTCACGAACGGTCTATTGGTTGCTGGATTAACGAACAGGAAGTCATGGTGGCCCTTGGTGTCCAGCTGATTGAGCACCCACACAGCGGATTCATTGAGTGGAACGACACGAGACCGTTTGCTCTTGCTGTTGCTTGCTGGGACCCTCCAGATTTCAGATGCGAGGTCCATCTGCTCCCACTTCGCAGACATTGCCTCGTTCAGCCGAGCACCGGTACTGAGCAAGAACAGGAAGATGTTGGATGCGCCACCGGCCTTGTCGCGCTGTAGTACCTCAATCAGGCGAGAGGTCTCCTCCTCCGTCAGATACCGTTCCACCTTGTTGTCCACCTTCATCAAAGGAATCTTCGTCAGAACGTTCTTCTCGATGAACTCCCACTGCACCGCAAGGTTGAGGATCCGCCGCATGTAGGTCACATGATGGTCCGCAGATGCAGGGCTTAGCCTTTCCTCTGTAACCAATGCGTTGTGAAAGTCCTGCACGTCCTTCCGACGAATGTCCATCAAGGAACAGTGTCCGAACCTCGGTCCAATGCGCTTGTAAAGCTGAAGGTCTCTTGCATGGCTTCGCTTTCTCACCTTGTTGTGAGGATTGACCTCTTCGGCCACGAAGCGGTCCAGGGTCATTGGTAGAGCCTTGACGGGAGCAACGCACCCTTCTGAAGGCACCGCTTTCCTTTGGGCTTTGAAGGCAATGGTGGCCTTCCGAGCGGATTGAAGACTTACACCTCGGACGTCTCCGATTCTCTCATATCTGGTCCTACCCTCATTTTTGTAGCGCACATACCATGTTGGTACAGCGTCCTTAGAAGACCGAACTTCTACGAGAAGTCCTGGGACCTCTTTATCGCAATACTCCACCCTCTTAAGGCCGGGAGGACAGACCAACCCGGTACTCATGAAGGCAGCGCTCAGCACAACGACTGGCATTCAGTTCCCTTTCATTTGTTGGCATCGCAGACGTCTGATCAACGCCCCTGCGGCACACTCTGTGGGAAGTCCCAACGGAGTGTGTCGCTGCTTTGCATGCTTTTTCTGTTTCTCCATGCGTGACATAGAGATGCAGCATCTGGACGTCCATTGGGCGCCAGCCACGTCAAATCACCGACTGTGGTGATTTCTTGATTGGTCTGGCCCCACTCATCCGAGGCGCTGATTAGTCAACGGCCTTGAAGTAGACCTTGCTCCCCTTGCCAGACTTAGTTCGGTGCTGTCGCAGTCGAACCAATCCTTGGTCGGTCAGGTGGGCCAAGCAGATGCCACTAGCAATCCTTCGACGGAGATTGAACGCATTCCAGTGCTTCTCTTCGAAAAAGTCACGCGCCTTATAGCGCTGCCCAGCAAACATCGTGGGAATGCGTGCGACGACTGTCTGACGAGTTGATTCGAGCAGATCTTCGGCATCCTTCGCGCCCACCAGGCTGGCACAGCGTGAACCGCGATACGTCGTAAGCGTCCTGGCATGTCATGTTGATCCGCTGAGCCGCGCCTAGGATGCTCGTATCCATCAACGACTTGATGGGTACGTACGCACTATGGAGCAAGCAGCGCCAGGCCGCCGTCGCCGAGTT
>NZ_JBPZGY010000002.1:0-569061 GCF_051857535.1 Roseateles sp. DB2
GTGGTTTCGCTGGCGGCGCGCTGAAGGTGCGCCCAAAAGGTCATCCAAGCACTAACGGCATCTTGCAATCGCGCCGAGCCGAGCGCCGTTGTCTGCGTCAACATGACTTGCCGGGACGCTTACGCACATCTGGCCCGTCGTGCCGAATGGGCAGCTAGTCGCCGTCAAGGGCAGCCTTCAGCGAGAGCATGGCGTCTGCAACATCATCGCAAGCCAGGACGAGGACTGGTCGCCGCTGGTGGGCGGGCTGGAGACGAAGAGCAGGGACTTCCGATGAGCCTCAGCGTCCTGTGGTGAGCACAGCGCCCATCACGTCATGCCGTTGGTCTCTTGCGTTGTCAGTGAGGATAGCGGGTTTAGTAACTTAACCTGCCACCCGATGAACTGGAACTCGACCGGAACAAATCCTCAGGCCGTTGAAGCGTTCAATGACTACAGGGAGCTGCTGATGCGTGTCGCGACGCTGTACGCCGGCGCGCGCCTGATCGAAAGCGCTGACCTGTCAGCCTTGGGCGACGACAACTTCAAGCTATCACTCTCCAACAACTTCCCGGAAGAGGCCACTACGATTCGCAGTATCGGCGATCTAAAGCGTGGCATTGCCTCCGGCGAGTACGGTCAGATGGCACTGAAGATGTCTGTCATCCAGCTGTGCACGGCATTCGAGATCTTGTTCGATCGTCTCTGCAGCATCTACGGCTGCACGATCAGCAACAACGCTCACTTCGACGTGCCGTACACACCACCCTTCGGCGCTGCGCCCACCGTGATCACGTTGGGCAACAGGACACTCAACCAGATCAGGAAACTGCACCAGACGCTTTCGGTCACCAGCGCTATCAACAACGACGGCCCGCTGTTGAAGCTGGCGGCAATCATTGAGGCGCGCAACTGCCTCACCCACGCAGGCGGCATCGTTCAGCAAGAGAAGCAGCGGCTGCGGCTGAAAATCTATGGCATCGCAAGCGAGATCGGTAAGCCGCTGATGCTGGATGACAACCTGTTCGACGATTTTCTGCAGTACATGGCCAGCCACGCCCTGGCGTTCGTCAACAAGGCACCCTGATTCGATGCGCGCTGCAGCGCGTGTCGGTCGACGCGCATCAGCGCTGCGCACGCTGGCCGCTATTTCACAGGTTCCTGAGACGCGATCGCGGACTGCACCTCGATCTTCATGACGAGCCTACCCGGCGCGTCGTTGCTGACCTTGTCCGCGCTTTGCATCGGCACCACGCGCACCACCAGGCTCTTAGTGTCACCGCCGAGCTTGGCAATCAGGCGAGTGACGTCGAAGCTGCGTCGATAGCCGGGCCGCTGCTGCCCGACCGCCGGCGCTTCGAAAGAGCTGAACCGCCCGACATAGGCAGGACTTGAAGCATCCTTGGCCGCCTCGGCCTGGGGACCGACGAACACACCGTAATTGCCTCCGAGCTCGCCGGCCTTTCTGATCTCGCTGAGCACGACATATGTCCGGTTGAGCTTGCTGATGGACTGGTTGTGCACAGCGAGCGGCACCGGGCCGGACGCCCCTGCCGAAGGCAACGCCAGTGGAACCGTCGCCACGCCACCGCTGGATGCCGAAATACTGACGGCCTCTGGCAAACCACCGACGGGCTTCATCACGAATCCCTTCACGCTCTTGTCGAGTCCAGTCGAGTCGACAGTCCCAGGTGTCACCACCGTCGGCTGAGGAGGTGGCGGTTCAGGCGGATAAATCACCGCAGGATCCGTGTCGTAGGTGTATCCAAGATTGCTCTGGTCCAGGAAGAAGCTCCTGGGCCTTGTATCAAGCTTACCGTCAGCATCGAAGAATCGGTAGGCCCCGCCGCTCAGCCAGGTCTCGATCTCGCTCCCCTTCATCGTCCTAGACCAAAAGCGCTTCTTGCCCATCCAGAGGCTGAACAGACGATCGATGTTGCAGTGATGCATCCAGAACACCGGATCAAACGCCGCCGTTGTGATATCGCCCATCCAACCGCCCACGCCACCATGCACGCGGCCGTGGGGCGTATCGTCGATGGCCGTACCCAGTCCGATGTCTTCACCCATCCCTTCGATTCCGGGCTCGCTGAAGTAATAGTCATTGCCCATGACCAGATTGGTCGCTACGTCCTCCTTCGCGAGCATCCTCGATGCGGTATTCAGAGTCCGCTTCAGGCCACGGATCGGGTAGAGGGGGTTGTCCTGCCCATCGACTTTGGCATCCAGGAAGATCTTGGGTAGCTGCCTGCTAGCATCTTGCTCGTTGTAGTCCCAGTACGGGAGCGCAAACGTTGGATCAGCCAGCGTCACCCTTGCGTGTCGCTCGAAGTAGTAGAGGTACGCCCTGTGCCAAAGCAGGAAGTCCGCTGGCGACTTCTCTCCAAGGTGCGTGCACTGATCCCAGTAGCCGAGCATCTTCTTAGCAGCCGGATCCGCGTTGAACATCTCCGCGAGTACCTTGAGGTCGGATCTGGCTGCGACGGCAGCGCTGCTCAAGTCTGGCAGCCAATGCACGGCGCCTTGGAAGAAGTAGCTCGCCGGGTCTGACGCCGGTTTCGCCCGCATCTTGCGAAACAACGTCCGCAGCTGCTCAACCTTGCCAGGCTTCGTGGAGAAGGCCGTAAGGGAGATCCGCTGGGGCGCCGCCGTCTGCGGCCACGCACTCGGGGCAGCCAGCGCCGCAGCAATGCCACATGCAGAAGACCCGATCAGATGGCGTCTCGTCACGCTCATGGTGATGTCCTGGTTAGGGCTCGGTGGGGATGAGAATTGGCAGGCTCAGTCGCCGAACTTCTTCTTCACGGCCTCGCCGATGGCGGGCCCCAAGGCAGCCTTAACCGCAGCCAGTTCCGCGAGTGCCGCCTTGTCGTCGAAGCCTGTATTGCCCTGCTCGGCAATGGCCATGGTGACGCTGAGCGCCCCAGCCTTGACTGGGTAGGGCATCAGGTCGGACGTCTTGCAGTCCGAGGTGCTGCACCGCGGCGCCTTGCCGAGCTTCACAGCAGGCACGGTCGTCACACCCTCTCCCGACGGAAGGAGACGTTGAACCCCGCCTTCTGGTGTGCCGACCGCCTTGACGCTTACAGCGAAAGAGAGCGATGTCTTCGGCTCCGGCGCCTTCATCGTGACGGCAACCGAGTTGGTCATGTGGACGTAGATCGGGGTGAACGTGAATGATCTTGAAAGGCCGTCCGGTGCCGGGCCCAGGTGATTGAACTTGAGCACCGTCGTCAGACCCGACTTGATCGGACCGCCATCGTCCTGCGTGTAACGCACCATGGCGACGCATTGGGTCTGCGCTAGTTGGTCGGCAGACATGATCCAGGTGGCCGCGTAGCTTGCTTTGGCCGACTCGACGTTTGCCTCGATCTTTCGCTGCTGCTCGTCAGCCCACAAGTTGAAAGCAACCTCTGCAACGGCTGCGATGATGGGAACAAGGGGGGCCGCGATAGCAGGTGTTGGCGGAACCTGCTGGAGACCGCACGCCTTGTCGCCAGGAAGCCAGGACAAATCCGTTCCAGGTGCGTACGTTTTGAACGTGTCCATGACCTTGATCGGGGGCTCATTGGGGCCGATGAGCACCACCACGGTCTTGCTTCCTTCTATGCCGCTGGCCTCCGCGCGGACGAAGTTGGACGCCGTGCTGAAGTTTGCGCACGCGCTGAGAAGGCTCATCGCGGCGATCGCGGCGAGACGTGACTTGATCTTCATGATGTTGGCTCTCGGTTGTGGTGGAGCTGCGCGCCGTCGATTCATTTCGGCAACGACGCGTGAGTCGTGACGACGTACTGGAGGTACTCGTCCTTCGTCCCCTTGGCTACGATTCGGAACTGGGTACCGGCAGGCACCCTCGCCCAGCAAAAACCGACATTGGGAGTCTCACGCTGGGCGTCAGCCGCTCCGCGGCACAGCACCTTCCCCTTGCGGTCCTGCACGCTGAATTGGTCGATCGCACCCGACGAATTGATGGTGGCAAGGATCGGCGTTGCGACCTGCGACAGGATCCAGCTTTCCGACTCGTACGTGCCATTTGCGCTGAACGGCACCGAGTTACGGCGGTCCAGCACTGCAAGAAGGTTGTCACCGAACGCAGGCCACTTCCCCTTCACGCTGGCTACCCCGTAGGTTTCCAGCCGCTCATCGATCCACATCCGATGCTCTCGATAGGACGTGGCCATCTGAAACCCAACGGTGCCCTTCTCGCGACAGTCTGGGTCACTCCGTCCGGACGTGACACCGATCGTGGAGCCGTTTGCATCAGACTGCCAGAGCGGTCCACCAGAGTCACCTCCGCAGACCGTCGAAGCCGAGCCGATCGCTGCGTCGGAGAACAACGAACATAGGCTGCCTGCAGGGTCCAGATAGGACAAGCCTTGACAGCTGCCAGCCTCCACCTTGCCGTGAGCTTTGATCCCGGGCTGTACCAGCTTCTTGAGAACCGCCGCAGAGGGATCGTCCGCAGAGCTGAACCCGTATCCGACGATTCGCCCAGACGTCCAAGGGATGGCTGGGTTTGAAGCTGGAGGCAGCTCGGGCGGGATGATCTCCGTGGCAGCCTCCTTCAGTATCAAGAGTGCCAGATCGTCGCGAACCCCCTTGCCATCGAAGCGGTAGCCCTCGTTGACGACAACACGACTGACTTCTCGCATGCCGACATGCTGGAAGAAGACGCGCCAGTTGCTCCCATCCATCAGCGATGCGGGTGCGCGCGTCTCGGTGCCGTGTACGCATTCGCGGCCGGACGGATAGTTTTTCGACTCGTCGTATGAGTAGCACACACAGTGCGCGGCCGTGAGCACAACGTTTTGCCGGATCAGAGTTCCGCTGCACTGCGCACTGAACTGCGCCTGTCCCGATTCCTTGGCCAGAAGAAGTGCCACGCCTGCATGGGCCGTCGTTGCGCCACCTCCACCTGAGACGTTGACGGACGGACTGGGCGTCGCCGCCCCTGGCTTCGGCGGCGCGATGGTGGAAGGCCCCACCAGCGGAGAGACTGCGAGGCGCTCGATGACCTTGGCTGCGGGCAACGACTGCAACACCAGTGCTCCTTTGGCAGTGCTGCCACCGGCGCGTCGGAGTTCGGCCAAGACCGACTGCTTGGCGCGCTCTGTCACTTCGCCCAAAGGTTCCGGGCGCGGCTTCCGAGCGCTCAACAGGCCAGGAACTGGGTCGGGGGCTGTTTGCCCAAAAGCTGCACTTACCAACGTGCCAGCGATCAGGATTGCGAGGCAAGAGCCAAACATCATGATGGAGCCTGAGTCATTGCTTGCGAAGCAACCTACGGCAGTCATTGCCGCAGCCAAAAACTCATCATCATTTCAGCCTTGATCCGCCGCATCATCAAAAGTGCTGAGGTTGACCGAAGCACCCTCTGCATTGAACCGCATGCAGGCTCACGACTCGCTGCGAACGTCCCCGCTGAGCCACGTCACTGGTGGCTGATGCGACCGGACCGGCACCGTTACGGTAATTACCGTAACGTGTTACGGTAAAGACAGGTCTCGCCAGTTGCTCGTGCAGGTCGTCTTCACCGAGTCAATGTGCCCTTGGCCGGATGCTTACCCTGCGGCCACTTCTTTAGGCACCTTCCCGTGGCGTCAAGACGCTGGTGGGCGAGCACACCACCACCTGGCGCGCGCCTCGTGTCAGCGCAACATACAGGTGTGCGGCGGTCATGGCCTCCGGCTGGAGCACCACGGCAACATCGGCCTCGAGTCCTTTGAGCAACAAGGTGCTGCCAACGGACCGTCGAGAAACCGGGCGGCTCATGTGACGTTGACGCTCGCGCGCCTGGAGTGCTGCAGCGTGCAAAGTGGAGGTGCCACGAGCGGCGATCTGCATGGCTGCCTGGCAGCAGCGCAGCACTTCGGGACGGTACACATGTGTCCCCGGCTGCCGAGCGAAGGCCTGCAGCAGACGAGATGCTTCAGCGACGCTGGGAGCTTGAGCAAACGCCAGGGCTGTAGCCTCGATCGGTGTCGGCGGATTGCGAGGCCTGCCATGCTGCAGAACGCGCACACGCTCCAGTAGCGCTGCCGCCCCGACGCCTGTCATCAGGCTCGCAGCAAACTCGACCACTTGTCCCAGCGGATTGGGGCCAGCGGGGTCAAAGTCTCGTGCGAACTGGATGAGCTCCACAAGGTCGACGCGCTCCACCACCGTCGCGCCAGGTGTCTGACTGGTCAGCTGGTAGCGCCCGCGGACATTCATCGCGTCGCCGATGATGAGGACGCTGTCCTGAGCGTTGCGCCCGCGTGTCCTTGCGGCAGCCCGGCGCTGCTCTTCGGCCGTCGCCGCGGCCAGTTGCACCCAGTGCACTTCAGCTGGCGCGCCCTGCAGGTCTACGGGCTGCCCGGCTTGAAGAAGCGCCCGTGCGTTCAGCAGCCATTGCCCCAGCTCCTCAGTTCCAGCCAGCCGCCAGCGCCAAGGTGTCTGCAGCATGCCAACGGCAGGAAACTGTGCCTCAACATCGACTTGCCAGTTGACCAGGCGATTGCCACCGAACCCGAAGATCGCCTGCATGGGATCACCGAGCACGCACGTGGGCAGGGTCTGCGCGGCCCACGCCACCAGGCTATGTTGCGCCGCATTGCAGTCCTGGTACTCATCGACCAGCAGCCTCGCGTAAGTAGCTCGCAGCGGCGCGTTGATGTGTCCGGCCTGCAGCAGATTGGCCGCTGCTGCACGAATCGCCGGATAGTCCTGGCCTGGATTGGCGAGTTCAAGCGTGTGGGCAGGAAGGCCACTGCGCAGCGGAAACTCCCCGGCGAGTCGCATCGCGAAGCCATCGATCGTCGAGATCCGGTAGGCCGAGCTGGGGATGGCCGCTCTGGCCATGCGAGCCCGCAATGCCGCGACACCAGCGTTGGTGTGCGTCAAGACCAGGATGGGCTTGCTACCGGTGTGCGCCGCCAGTGTATCGGCGATGAGCTGAGTCTTGCCGCAGCCTGCCGGCGCAGTAACCGACCCGCGTGCGACTGCGAACAGGTCGAGTTCAGGCGGCATGGGTGCAGTCCCACAGCCGGTTCAGCACCTCAAGAAATCCAGCGTCCGAATTGTTGCAATGCGGTCCCACGATCGTGCGGCCGACATATTGATAGGCAGAAACGGACTTGAACCAGCCGTTCTTGTTGACCCGCGCTGCGCGGCCCAGAAGCTCACGTGTCGCTGGCGAATAGGCGCCCGGCGCTGCTCTCTCAGCCTCGATGGCTTCGAGAGTTCTCTGACCTTCCGACTTGGACCGAATGTGCTCGGCTACGTCATCTCGGCCAATCCGTTCGATGGCGTAGCCGAGCAGGGAATCGATCGCCGCGTCCGCCATGCTGATGAATAGTTCATCCTCCAACGCGCGGCCTGCCCGCCAAGTGAGGAGACCAACACCCTCGGCAGCGAGGGTCACGAGAAGCGCCGGTGTCGGCGGCTTGTCCGCATCGATGAATGCAGTGACGTTGTAGCCCAGCCGGCGCAAGACGAGCGCTTTCTCCAGACACTGGTCTGGCGTGCTGCCGCCTGCGTTGACGTATGCGCCGCCGAGCGCGAAGAACGACGTTCTGTTGTGAACCTCCACGCCATATTGGTCGATGCCTCGCGCCAGCCCGATCTCACTGGCCCCTTCGCAGACCAGCACAGACTTCGCAAGGAAAGCCTCTGGGTCCGTGCGCAGGATGCCTTGCACCTGATCGGTCACGCCCGCTGGGCGCACGACATGGCCATCGCCCTCGCGCCTGACGATGAACAACTGGTTGCCGGAGAGCTCGCGCAGCGCAACGGGCGAGTGCGTCGTCATGAACGCCTGAAGGGGCGGGGTCGTGTCCTTTGCTCCCAGGGAATCGAGCAGGCGCTTGAGCCGGTGAGGCTCCAGGCCGAACTCGACTTCGTCCACGAGTGCAATGGTCGCTGCCTGAGCGGCTTCGCGCTGCAGCCCCGCCATCAGCAGGCGTGCCGACCCCGTCCCCAGCGAGCGCAGCGGAATGCCGGTCTCGCTGTGCAGTGCGATCGCACCATCTCCAATGGAGACCGCGTGTGCGTCCAGCATCGCCTGGGCCTGGCCTACCGGCACACCCAGCGCGGTGGCGGTACGCGTCACGACCTGAAGGGTCTCGGCCAGTTGGGCTCCTGCCTGGTTGCCGAACCCTGTTCTCGCGTCGCGCGCCGCGCGAGCCAACTCGGCGCCCAGATCGGGGCGTCCGTCAGTCAGCCGGTTGAGCACAGAGCTGCGGCTCCAGGACAGATGAGTGCTGGCGTAGTTGCCGATGCGCGCCGGGGCCAGCGCGGCGCGATGCTTCCAGGCGAGGCCACGCTCTATCCCTTGGTCTTGTGCCCTCTCGGAGTACAGCAACCACGACGGTTCCAGGTCGGCGCCGACCTCAAGGCGTAGCGTCAACACGGTTTCGATGTCGGCCCTGGGTTCCGGCTCGATCTGCCCAGTCGCTTGGTCATGCCCCCGCAGATATTCTCCGTAGGCCTCCAGACTCAGCAGCTCGTCCGACAGGCCACCCAAGGTCACCGTGATGACAATGGGCTCGGTGACGACAAGCCCGTGGAAGTCTGTGTCGGCAATGCTGACGCTGCGCCGCGCGCCCAAGCACAAGTCGATGGCGTCCAGGATGGTGGACTTACCACTGTCGCCCGGACCTATGAGGCAGTTGATGCCTGCCGAAGGCGCCCAATCGAGCGTCTTGATCGAGCGGAAGTTGCGGATTTCCAGCCGTCGGATGCGCACCATGCTCCTCCCCAGGTCGCACGTTATTTGCCTCCAAGTATCCGTTTTCTTCGTCAGGTTGATTGGCCGGCCAGCTTACGCAGCGCGCCACCGATACGTTCTCGATCCCGCTCGAGGTGGCGTAGACAAAGTACACAGCAACGATCTCAAGGGAATACACACGTAGTGAGCCACATGTCGAACTGCGTCTCCGTGATGCCGGTGACGATGTTCTTGCACAGCAGCAGCCGAAAGCGCCGCTCGACTTTTTCGAACAGGCCGGCGTGCGCCTCGGGCACGAAAAGCGCCATCCATCTCCTCCAATGCGCCCAGGCTCTGGGCCACAGTGCGTCGTGCCCCAGGCCGGCGATGTGTTGCTCGGCGCGAAGCTTGGATTTTTAGATCAGTCTACGACGGGCACGACGACGCGCGCATTGTCTAACGGCCCCGTTATGACACAACGGCGCAAGCGAGGAACACCAGCGCCGGCTGGCCATCAGGCGCATCATCCGCGCCGGGAAGTGCTCGTCTAGCCATACACCACGTCCTGTTGAGCAGCGATTCAGGATTCCATGGATGAGCTCGCAAACCCCGCCTCTCATCGGTCAAGCGACATTGCGTGACGCTACCGTTCGTCGTGGCGTTTCAGTTTTCGCCACGCACCGTCACGTCGGCAAGGGCTAGGAGCTGAAGATGGGCAAGCCGCGAGCGGACAGCGCCTCAGCGGGTGGGTGCCTGGCCGTCCAGGGTGTTGGTTGGCCGCACAGACCGAGCGTTCGTATTCCCCAATCTTGGCGGGCCGTCCGTCGCTCCTCCAGCGATCCATTATGCTGGTCCCACGAGCCCGACGCCACAGTTCGCGGTTCATGCAGGCTGTCCGACGTAGACGGCGCGCCAACAGATCCGATTCGGGAGGTCTCCACTGTGCGAATTCAGTACCTCAGCCCTCATGGTGTTCTAGAGGTTGAGCAGGCCGCGCTGCGCGAAATCGCTGCCAAGTTGCCGAGTGCGTGGACTGCCTACGCCGCCTTCCGTTTGCTGCCTCGTGGATCCAAGCAGCCCTTCGACGTCGACCTGCTACTGCTGACGTCGAATCGCATCCTTGTGGTCGAGTTGAAGAACTGGGCTGGCGACATCGAGTACTCGTCGGGCCAGTGGTTCCACCGCGGTCACGCGATGCCATCGCCGGTCGAGGTGACGGACATCAAGGCGCGCGCGCTGAGAACCTTCCTCAAGGAAAAGAACGGGGCGATCAAGCTTCCCTTCATCGAGTCGGTAGTGGTTCTCTGCCACCCCCATTGCCGCCTCAAGAACTTCCCCGACGAACAGCGCCGCTTCGTCCTGACGTTAGCGGACTTCCTGCATGCAGCCTCGGACGGCGCTCGCTACAAGAAGCGCTTTCCCGATACGCCGCCGCAGTGGAATTACGCCTCCGCTGACCCGCTACGCCAGCGGCAGCTCTACGACGCCATCTTCACCACATCCAACCCAGCCGTCCTCAAGCGTCGGACCGTCTTGTACGGTTTCGAGCAGATCGAGGACCAGGCGGACTACGTGCATCCGCGCAAGATATGGTCAGAGTTCCGCGCGGAGCACCAGGAAAGCCGTAGCTCCAAGGCCTTGCTGCGCAAGTGGGACTTCGAGGCACTCGCGGCCGGTGGCACCTCGACGGTGGAGCGCCAGACCATCGGGCTGCGCGAGCTGCGCTTGAACGAGACGCTGCGGGTGCAGGCGCCCGAGCTCCATGAAGATCTCCTTGAACCCATCGGCTCCGCGACCGCGGACGACATCACCACCAACTTTGCCGAGGCGTATCGCCTGCCCACCGGCATCGAACGCCTGGCGGAGCATCTTGCTCGCAACCGCGAGATGGATGAGCAAGAGCGGCGGTTGCTCGCCAAGAGCATCCTGGCGCGTTTCGCCAAGCTACATGCCCTTGGCATCGCACATCGAGACATCACCAAGCGCACGCTCTGGGTGCTGGAGCCGTCCCGCGTCATCCTCTCGACCTTTGCGGCCGCTCGCGTACCTCAGGCCCAGACCGTAGGCGTCCACCGTATCGAACTGGAGACCGGCTCGATCCAGCTGCCCGAGGACGAAGGCGTCACCGCGCAAGGCCGCAACGCGGACCCGTTTGTCCGCGACGTGTTCCTGTTGGGCGTCCTGGTCTACGAGATGCTCGAAGGCCGGGAACTCGAGCGCCTGAACGACGTTCCCGTTTTCGACAGCGCAGCCGAGCTCTGCGTACCAGTCCTCGCACCCTGGTACGCCAAGGCGATGGACCTGGATCCGGCGGCCCGCTATCGCCATGCCTCGGAAGCACTCGATGCGCTCAACGCCTGCTTCGCCGAAGACGGCGGTCCGGATGTACGCGCCGAGGACTTTGCCGGCTACGAAACGACGGCGGGGCCGATGACGCTCCGGGTCAAGCATCAGCTCCCGTCAGCCTCGACCAAGATGGTCTACGAGTCGGAGCTCAATGGCGTTCGCGTGCTGGTGAAGTGGTGGCCCCAGCTCAGGTACGACCCGAAGTACATGGCCCGCAACCTACGCCTGCTCGCCTTCTTGCAGCAGGCGCGCTCGCTGCGCCAATCCGGATTCGACGCTGCGCCAGAAGTGCTGGACTTCGGCCTGAGCGCGGTCGGCCTCGTGCTGGTCACGCGGTGGATGGAAGGCAAAACGCTCACCGCCTGGCTGGCGTCCGGCCCCGACGGGCGACAGCGCGCGCTTGTGGCGCACGCGCTGCTCAACGCTGTGCGACGCCTCCACGTCCTGGGCCTTGCGCATGGCGACGTGAAGGCCGACAACATCGTCGTGCCTGCGGCGGCGGGAGACGAGCCTCCGCGCGTCGTCCTAGTGGACATCCCAGACCTAAGCGCGGATGGCGACGAGGGCATAACCATTGGCGCCGTGCCGCACGCCGTCGAAGGCGAGTCGCCCTTGCACAGGGACGCGTTTGCGGTGTGCGCGCTGGTACTCGGCCTGCTCCCCGAAGAGTTCGCCGCAACGCGCAGCGACGTGGCGCGCGCCATCGACCTGGTGGATGTCCTGCCGCCTCTGGACTTGCTTGCCGAGACGCTTCAGGAAGAGCTACATCCCCGGCCGCGCACGATCACCAAGTTCAAGGCTGTGCTGAAGAAGCGCCTGCGTGGTGGGCCGCCATCGCTGGACCTGATCTCCAACAACGGCGAGTACGCGGTGCGCGCGACGCGGCACGCGGATACGGGCCACGTGCGCTTCCACGTCGTCGGGATGCGGCAGGAGCTGTACATCAAGTACGACCCGGAAGAGGAGGCTGTGCTCGATGCATCCATCAAGGAGATCGATCACATCGATTTCGTGAACGCACACCGACGCAGTTTGTTCTCGTTGAGCGCTGAGATTCAGGTCACGTTTGCGGAGGACCTCGATGCTCACGCGCTGGCGGGGCTCCTCTTCCAGCGCTACAGCGCAGAGCTCGTCGATGAACCGGAAGGCGAAGACCCCGCTGCCCCTCCCGGTGTCGACCCCTACGCAAAGCAGGCCGAGCCGACATCGCATCAGCGTGTCACCGCCACGGCGCTGTGGACGGCGCTGTCGGACACCGACGAAATGAACGTCACCACGATCACTGTCCGCCAAGGCGCGAGGCAGGTGCCACCGGACAGCGGTGAATGGGTCATCCCGTTCGACTGTGAGGGCGGGGTCCTCGACTTCTCAGAGGATGAGGGCATCGAGCTGCTTGAACGCGGTATCGACGCCACCGACGGCAGCGATCGTTGGTTCACCGTAGGCTGGGTGTCGCCAGACCTGGGTCGCGACATCATGCGGGTGCAGGCGAAGAGAATGAGTTTCGCGCCCAAGGCGGGAGACCTGCTGCATGTGCGCGGCACCTTTGAGAAGGTGGCTTCGGAGCGCCGCGTGGCGGCCATGAAGCGGGTACTCGCCGGCGGCGGCCTGATCCCTTCGCTGGTCGACTACTTCGACCCAGACGCGGAGCGAATGCCCCGGCGCGACGCGACGATCGATCTCCGCGAGCTGGGCGAGTACGAGCTGAACGCCGCCCAGGAGGAGGCGCTCAGAACCGCCATCATCAACGGCCCCATCTCGCTGCTGCAGGGGCCGCCCGGGACGGGCAAGACCAAGTTCATCGCCTCGTTCGTGCACCTGCTCCTGTCGCGCGGACTGGCGGACAACATCCTGCTGGTCAGTCAATCGCACGAGGCCGTGAACAACGCGATGGAAAAGGTCGCGGGCTCGCTGCGTGCGTCGAGCCTGGACGTTTCCATGGTCCGGATCGGCCAGCAGTCGATGGTTTCGCCTGCGCTGCGCGGCATTCAGGAGGACGCTCTGCGTCAGAACTATCGCGAGGGCTTCGATGCAGAGGTGAAGGATCGTGTGCGTGCCGTGGGTGTCGCCATGGGCCTTCCCGAAGGCTACGTGCGCGACGCGGCTGACCTTCATGCCACGCTCGGACCGCTGCTGCAGCGCATTGATAGCTTGGCCCGGGCCGTTGACGAGTCTGAGGGCAACGACCTCGCTGCGGCAGAGCATCTGCGACGCCTCAGCCAGGTGTTCGTCGAGCTTGCCGGACGTCAGTTCGGGATCCATGCTGCGCCCGGAACGAACCCCGCCGAGCTCCGGGAGTTAGTGGACGACAAGCTCGAGGCCCTGGCCCACCGGCACGGCTCGCCAAGTCCAGCCAAGTGCGCCCACCTTGAGCAGATCGCGCGACTGTCCACCGAGTTCTCGCAGGTGCTGCGCAGTCCGAGATCCAACTACACCGCATTCCTCGCGCGAAGTGCCAGCATCGTCGCGGGCACGTGCGTGGGCGTCGGCAAGCAGGCGCTGGGCATCACGGACGTGCCTTACGACTGGGTGATCGTCGACGAGGCGGCGCGAGCCTCGCCGATGGAGCTGGTAGTGGCCATGCAGGCCGGCAAACGGGTGCTGCTCGTGGGCGACCACCTGCAGCTGCCACCCTCCTATCCACGCGCCGTCGAAGACCAGGCTTCCGCGCTTCTGGGCATGTCTCGCAAGGATTTCCGGCGGATGAACAACTTCCAGCGGGCCTTCTCGTCGCAGTACGGCCAGTCCGTTGGGCGAACGCTGAGCGTCCAGTACCGCATGGCAGAGCACATCAACCGCCTGGTGTCTCACTGCTTCTACTCGGATGCCCTCGTGGTCGGTCGCAAGCCGCCGGGCGACGAGTACGCGATGCTGCCGGACTTCTTGTCCACCCAGGTCGTGTGGGTCGACACCCAGGACCAAGGGCGCAATGCCTTTCACCGCGCGGCAGGCACGACGGAAGGTGCGCTCGTGAACGAAGCCGAGGCGGCGGCCGTGGTGGAGGTCGTCCGCGGCATCCTGACCTCCGCATCGTTCCTTGAGCACGTCCAGTCGCAGGACGGCGATCACGAGCCGGTCATCGGCATCATTGCCATGTATGCGGCTCAGCGCGACCTAATCCGCCGCAAGCTCGAGCAGGCCGAGTGGGCATCCGGCCTGCGCGACCGCTTCTCAGTCGGGACCGTCGACAGCTATCAGGGCAAGGAGAACCGCGTCATCGTGCTCTCGGTCGTGCGCAACGACACCAGCGAGCATGTCGGATTCCTGATCGACCCCGAGCGCATCAACGTGGCCATGTCACGGGCGAAGGACAGACTGGTTGTCGTCAGCTCATCGGCAATGTGGAGATCCCGAGCCGCCACGCCGATGAAGCGCGTGCTCGATGAAGTCGAGCGCCTCGCGGATGAGCAACTGGCGCAATTCGTCCCTTCGAAGGAACTGAAGCGGAGCCTGGTCCATGCGTGAACGATTCAACACCGTTGCCGTAGCCATTCCGGCGCAGCTCTTCAACGTGCGCTGCCACGTGTCGATCGACCGCCAAGTGCCTGTCATGACGGACTTCGCAGTGCGCTTGCTCCATCTGAGCGGGCCATTGGACGTCAGCGTCCTGCGGGAGTACTTCGGGCTGTCGGCCAGTGAGGCTCGCGATCTGCTGGAGTTGCTTCGGGAGGAAGGTTTGATCGGCGAGGCCAACGGTCGCATCTCGCTCACGTCCTACGCGGAATCCCGGTTCGCGGCGTCCTCTGACGGCCTGCCACGCTTCACGAAGATCGCGGAGCGTCAGAGTCGCCCCGTCTTTGAGCTGCTGACCTACACCCCGCTGCCGAAGACTCTCACGGGCAACTACTGGGACAACAGCCTGGAGCTGAAGTGGAATGCAGATGACCCGGAGGCGGGCAAAACGCGCGATCGGGCCGAGGCGGCGTTCCACAAGCATTTCCTGGAAATCGAGCGCTTCGAACTCGAAGACGTGAACCGCCGAGCCTACGCTTGCTACAAGGTCGACGAGATTCGCGCTGGCCGGCCATACAGCGTTCCGCTGCCCGTGCATTTCGAGGTGGATGCGGAGGGCAATGTCGAGTTTGAGGTCGATGCGCAGCTCGAGCTTCTGCCCGAGTCGTTGCGATCAAAGTTGCGGGAGTTGACGGCTGACCGGATCGCTGCGCTCGCCACTCGACCGGATCACCTTCGCGCCTTCATCGAGCGCTTCGACGACGAACTGCTTGCTCGGTACCTGCTCTCTGCGTCGAGCGGAGGAGAACGCGCCGCCTTGGTGAAGCCGGATGGGCGCATTGGTCTGCGCAAGGACCCGACGATCGACTTTGGACGATACGTCCACGAGGTTCATGCACAGAACAACGGCGAGATCTATGACGGTGGCAGAAGCCAAGCGACGCTCGGCGCTTTATATATGCCCAAGACGCAGACTCGTCTGCTGGAAGGACTGCGCAAGGCGCTTGCCGCGCTGAAGCGCACGCCCGACGTCGAGCTGCCGGCCGCCGCCTTCTGGGTCATCCCCGACTCTGAGCTGTGGGGCCGCACGAGCCTGGTACGCGACCTCATCACGGCGGTCCGCGCCGAACTTTCAAAGGCGTTTGGATCGTCGCCCGAGATCGTGGCCGTCGCACCCTGCCGGCAGGACGAGCACAAGGACCAATCCGTGAAACGGGCTCGTCTCCTGCTTGATGCTGGCTTCAACCGCGTCTTCTTGAGCCCCTACCAGCCCAAGCAGGAATGCTTCGAAACACTACTGGTTCCTGGCATCTTTGGCGTTGCAAGTTATCAATGGACCTTGCCCAGCGCTGGTCGATACAACGTGCCGCTCGGGTTCCTGACCCAGGCGCCCAAGAAGTTGCAGAAGATGGCCGCGTTCACCCAGTCCGTGATGACTTCATCTATCTACGCATCAAGCCGCGGCAACGGCTCTACAGCCGACGAGCGCAGGTTCAGGTTCGAAGATGCTGCGGTCAGCGAGTTCGCTTGGCTCGATCGCTTCGCCGCGGCGGCTGCCGCGGCCTGAAGCCTCAAGGCGGGAGCAGGCCGGCCACAGACGTTGTCGGTGGATCGCTTGAGGGCGAGGGCTCAGAGCCGTAGGACAACAACGCTCCTCCAAGCCCCGGCATTGAAGGGGCGGAGCCGGTTGGGGCGATCGATGCAGACCTGGTCGACTTGGGCGCTGGAACTGACCAAGCTTCCGCGAGCGGGTGCTTTTGAAAGTGGGACCTAATGACATCGAGCGTCGACGCGTCTCCGGCCGCTCTGGCCATCGCGACCAACTCTTCTATGTAGCGGACCTTCAGGGTGTACTTCGTCGGACGAACTGTCGCGGCGCGTTCGCGCACCATGCGCTTGCCTTCTTCGGACAGATCTCCAGAGACCCACATCTCGAAGTGGTACTTCCGGCGCGCAAACTCTGACATGCCTCGGTGCTCCTTCTCGATCGCCGGGACCTGTACCTCGAGCCAGTGCTTCACCTCCTCGTCGGGCACCAGGTTGCCAGGCAACCGTCCCTTGGCCTCGATGAAGAACAGGTCGGCTCCAAGCTCGCCGCGCACGTCGATATCGGCCACGTCTTTGCCATCTTTGCGCACCAGACGGCCCATCACGACATTGGAGGCGTGCAAGCCATTGCGCGCCAATTCCGCGCAGACAAACTCGAAGAGCTTGCCGCGCAGTCTCCCGTCGGCGCCTGGCAGACCGCTCAGCGTCTTGAAGAGCTTCTCGAACTTGGCGGGGTCCACGGCTTGCTCTGCCGCGTGGCTCAGCAACTCGATGAGGCCGCGCAGCGCGACCGCGACTTCGCGGCCGAAGAGCGACTCTGGAGTGCCGACGACGATGCCGGCGTTCTTGAGGCTCTCCAGCGCGCTGTCGCTGAAGCCGTCCGCGACGACGAACTGCATGCAGCGCATCAAGCGGCTGACCTTCCGGATCGTCTCGGTCTTGTAGATGAAGGGCCTGACGTGGACTTCTTCCAGGTCCGCGAGCACGACGTCCATCGCTAGGAACCCAGGCTTCAGCTTGCCATCGGCGAAGGTGCGCAGCGGGCCGAGGTAGGAAGGCGCCGACAAGTCCCATTCGAATCGATTGACGGTGGGTGCTGGGTCATCTCCCCGAAGCCTGAACCGTCCCCAGCTGCCCAAGTTCAGGCGCCGCGCCCACTCCTTCAGCGAATCCAGCAAGATCGCCTCTGCGATCATCCGGCCGCGGAACTGTGCAACCATGTGGTCGTTCTGCAGCGCTTCGACGAAGCCGACGACCGTACCGGCGCCCTCCAGCTCGACTTCTTCAAGGAGGCCGGCCTCTACCAGCCGCGTCTTGACCTCTTCGGCGTCGACCTGGCCCTCGCCGGCGCCGGTTGCCGTGGCAGCGGCGAACTGATGGGACGGCAGGATGCCACCGCGGGCGGACAGCGCCCAGATCGTTCTGGCGTAAGCGCCACCGGCCATCACGAGCGCGTCGCCCAGGGCAGACCAGAAGGCTGACGACTGCCATTGATCCGGCAGGTAGAGGAAGCGTGCTCGTCGCGGGAAGTCGAGTTTGAGCTCGCGCACGGGCTCTGCGCGCCGGGCAACCTGCTGCCGGGCGGCATCCGGTGTGATCGAGAACCGCTGGGCCAGGTCGTCAGCGGCAGTTCCGGTCAGACAGGGACCGATTTCTCGGAGTACGGCAACCAGTTTGCTGGCCATGGGGCGCCCCAATGTCACAGAGCGCTATTTATATCACAATTGCCGCTCTGTGACGGTCGCCGAAATTTCTATTTTTCCTTATAAATCAAAGGCTTGAAAACTTCGAAACGGCAATGTCAATGTCACAGTGATCAGCGGGGCCCAAAAACCGACCGGCTGAAGGCTGGTTTTGCGTAGTCATCAGCGTACTACGATGACGCTCAACGTGTGGCTCCCCCCCCTGCCTATGTAGAAGAGGGTGTTGAGGTCGCGGACCCAGCTCAATCGAAGGCCGCGTTCAGTGTCATCGCCAGGCGCCGCCCGGCCGTGACGATCTGTTCCTTGACCGTAGCAACGCCCACTGCGTCGTAGGCGTCATCCGCGGCGAACGACTGGTGCTTCGCCTTGCAGGCGAACCCTTCGAACCTATATGCAGTCCGCCTGGCCAGTTGGTTCGATTCAGCTGCCCACTCAGCGGCGAGCTGTGGCGCCTTCAGCGGCGCCTTTGGCATCTCAGCTGCCCAGACCTTGGCTGCAGCCATTTCGGACTGACCGCGCAGGGCGGCCTTCACAAGACTGGTGTCCCAGTAGGTGTGGAGCTTGCACGCAGATGGCTGCGAAGCGCCAAACTCGACGCACAGCCGATTCGTGACCGTGGAGCCGTTGCCTCCGTAGTCACTGTTGTCCGCCGCGTGCAAGGGCTGATGAACGTCACCGATCAGGTGGACGAGGACTCGGAGTGCCTTCAGCGCCTCTTCCGGCGAGCCGGTTCTGAGCGTGTCGCGTGCCCACTCGATGCGCCCGGTGGCGCAATTGCCGTTCTTGCACTTTGGCTCCGCCTCGCCACAGGCCTTCATGCTGACGAAGTGCCAGCGCTGCATGGTGTTGCCTTCCGGTGTACCTCTGACCTCGTCCATCCAATTCGAGACCGACGCCAACGAGTCGGCGTTCATGATGCGTCGCACGGAAATGCGGGCCTTCACGCTGAGCTCGGCGTCCGCCACGTAGCCGACCATGCGGTGCCCTTCGGCGCCCCACGACCAACTGGCGGTCGTGAACGCCAGTCCGATCGCGGCGGTAAACCAACGTCCGATTCGTTTCATCTGGCCATCTTCCGGCATGGGCAAGCGAGCCGAAACTCGTGCTTCCCCATAGCCGCTTGCCTGTGGCTAGCGTCGACGCCTGAAGGTCTTCTCAACTGGGTTGAGCAGGTCGCCCGCCTCGCAGCCCAGGCCTTTGGCCAGTTTGAGCAATGCAAGGAGGGTTGGCTGGCTCAATCCACGCTCAAGTCGACTGATGTACGACCGCTCGATTCCGGTCTCCAGCGCCAGCGCCTCCTGAGAGAGACCTGCCTCGAGGCGTCGGCCCTTAGCTGCCTTTCCAAACGCCTTTGCAATGCCTGCATCAAGGCTGCTATAGCCCTTCGGGCGGCCGGGTTTGAGGGAAGTCTTCGGGCGGACAGGCATCCGCCGAAGGGTCTAAGAACTGAGCTATCTACGCCACGTTATAGATAACTCAAAACGATTGGCTTGGTGCTCACGGTGATTGGGGTCGTGGGCTGTTCCGGCGCAGAACGCGCAAGCCTGCAGTGCCGTGCGGGGCCAGTTCCGCATGCAGCTCGCTAAGGAACTCGATGAAGTCGGTATCGAGGGCGCTCAGCCAGTCTCTCAGCTCGATCACATCAAGCCTGCGCTCGCCGCGCTCCACCTTGCTGACCAGCCCCTGGTGACGGCCCAGCAGCAACGCCAGATCGCGTTGCCGAAGGCGCCTGCGCGTGCGTGTGCGCTTGAGCAGTTCGAGGAATATCTCGTTGTGACGGGAGTGGAGGATCTTGGGCATGGTGCTGTCCGTTGCGCACCCTACGCCACCTCGCGCCGTATTCGGTAAGCGCTTTTTATCCCGGGCGGACGGGTCGCTCTTTCGAGGAGATGCTTGGCTCCAGGGCACGGCACGTACAGAATTTTCCTGCGTTATTTAAAACTCAGGAACCCACCCATGGTCTCATCAAGCCGACGTTGTGCCGCCGCACGCCGACCGCTCAACCTGTACAGCCATGGACCGCACAAGGGTTCTAGAGGTGCCGGACCTTTCGCATGAGCTTGCCCGAACCAATGCCTATTAGCTCTGCCAACGAGCGGGACGCTCCGGATATCGAAACGCAGCCGCGGGAGCTGGTTCAATCGTGGCGGTTGATCAGGACACGAACCGGCACCCTCCACCTGGTCACATTCGGGGGCGTGGGCGATGAACAAGGGACCGTTTGCGTCACGTCGGCGATCTCAGCCGTTGAGCGAGGTAGGGTGGTTGTGACCACATCATCGGGGCGGAAGTACGAACTGGCGGGTCCAGCCGAAGAACGCGAGATCGAACGCGAGATGCTTCGGACGGGAGCGGTCAGGCTGGGCATGGGTGGCGCGGTTGACGTCAGCGTGTTGGCCTGGGATCTCGTGGGGCTCGACTGATTCAGTTTGCGACTTCAACTGGGCGGCACCCATGACGATTTCTGCCAACGTCGTTGCGTTTATCGCGGCGCAACGTAGGGTGCTAGACGAATTGGAGAAGTTCGTCGAGACGCCAGGGTACCTGGGCATTCTGGCGGCGGCCGTGGCAATCCGGGTCGATGAAGATCCTGAGCCATGACTTCCGCAGTGGCTGATCGAGCCGATCTATGGCTTGGAGGAACTGCGAATACACGTGGCGACCCAGCTCGGCGAGCTCAGCCGTGTGGAGAAGCGCTTGAAGTGGATGCCCACGTTTGTGGTTGCGCGAGCCTAGAGGATCAAGCAAATGACGAAACAACTCGGCGTCAAGTACGCAGCCTACTGTCGCGAGATTCGGTGCGACCGTTGTGGTGACATCGCTTCAGACAGGGACGACAACTTCGACCACTTCCTTACGCTGGACTTCGATGCTGGCTACGACTCGCCCTTTGGCGATGGCACGCATGTCGACCTCGATCTGTGCCATGGCTGTTTAATGCATGTGCTCGGTAGCTGGCTGCGGTTCTCCCCCTCAGAATGGGCTGGCGGGCCCAAACGGGTCGAGATCGTCAGAGGGCGACTGGCGAGTGGCACAGGTAAATGGGTCGACATCCTGGTTGCCGACCACTCAGTCTCAGAAGACGCCGCCAACGCCGCTCTGCGCGACAACCTGATATCACCAGGGATCAAGGAATCATGATCGCTCCAGGCTGATCCGTGGCGTGCCGGGTGTTTGATCTTCTCGGCAACATGGCTGGGGAACGCGAGCGAGGCCTGCAAAAGAGCAAAGGGCTGCCTCTACATGAAGGCAAGAGGGTGGGGTAGGCCGGGCGCTGCGCGCCCGGCAAGTCCGTGGACAACGCGTTGCGTTGCCCACCGACATGAGATTTAGAAGCTCGAACAGCCCAGGTCTAGGATCTACCTGACACGCTTTTGAAAAAAAGCGCTTGACTACATTGGATGCGCTTGTTCGCGGGAAATTCCAGCCCGCTGCTGAGCAGGGCGGCCCGCACGCGCTCGCGGGCCTCCTTCACCTCGGTATCGGCCAGGCCGACCAGGGTGAAGCAAGGCAGGCCGTTGGCCAGGTGGACTTCGACGGTCACCGCTTCGGCGCGCAGGCCGTCCAGGGCGCGGCTGTGGATCAGGGCCAGGGTCATGGGCAGGTCTCTCTGCCGGGCATTCTGTAGGGACCCTGGCCGGTCCGATGGTGACGGCGTCCGCAAGAGACAGGACGCGCCGGGGCCGGGCCTCAGAACTGGAAGGGCCGGACCACGCCCACCATCCCACTGAGCTGACGGGTCTTCTGGGTGACGGGGCTCTGGGCCGCGTCTCCGCGCAGCTGTGCCAGCTCCAGTGAGGCCGCGAGTCGCCATTGCTGGCTCAGTGCCATATCGAACTCCATGCCCAGCTGCACGCTCTTGATGCCAGCACGTGGGGCGAACTGAGGCCGTCCGGAGGCAGCGGCCTGTCCCTCGGTGACGCCGAAGTAGGCCCGCTGGTAGCGGCGGTCGGCCCACGTGAGGCTGGGCGCCAGGGTCAGCTGCATGTCGGCGGTCCGATACAGGGGATAGGACAGGCCCAGGCTCAGCTGGCGCCCCTTGTGCGCGGCCAGGGCCTGGCGGGCGCTGACGCTCAGCTCAAGGCCGCCCATGCCTGGCAGCGCATAGTTGGCCGTCGCCACCGCGACGCCCGTGGCGCGGACTTCGCCCATGCCCTTCAAGGTGGCGCTGCCGGGTCGGTAGCCCAGCAAGCCCAGCTTGCGCTTGTCGCTGTCCACCCGGCCCGGATCGATTTCCAACCCCAGCTGAACGCGGATTGAAGGGGGTAGCACGGGCGCCCAGAGCAGGCCCCGATTGCCGAGGGACACGGTGCCCATGTCGGCATCGTGGTAGCTGAACTCCATCCCGACACCAGGCAGGACTCGGCGGTCCTGGCTGCCCTGATAGCGAGGGGCCACGACGGCGCCGAGGAACACGGTGCCGGACCAGCCGGGATGGGCGGGAGCAACCTCGACGGGCGTCGACTCTGCCTGGGCGAGCAGCGGCAGGGCGCCGAGGGCGATGCCGATGGCGGCGATGGCCCGGCCAATGGCGCTGGGCGGGCGCTGGCGTGCAAGGGTGGACAGCGAGGGCGTGAACTTGAGAGAGCAGGGCATGGAAGGCATCCAGTTGTTTGGGTGCCCGCATCCTAGGAATCCGCGCCGAGCTTGAGGGCCGATGGGCCGCGAGCCGTCGATTCAAGGCTGCCAACGACCGCTGCGCGCCGTGAGCGGCAGGCCAGGTCTCACATGGCGCGGAAGCGATGGGCGAAGAGCCGGCTGACCGGCAGCTGGGCGTCGTGTCCGTGGAGCCCGGCGCTCAGCCGGCCATTGTCATGGCGCGCGACATGGGCAATGGCGCTGGCCTGCACCACCACGCTGCGATGCAGTTGCCAGAAACGCTGGGGATCCAGGCGCAGGACCAGATCCCGCAGTGCCATGCGGATCAAGGCCTCGCGCTGGCGGGTCACGACGCGCACATACTTGTCGGCCGCCTCGAAGTACAGCACGTCGGCGAGCGGTATCAGGTAGGTCACCGACCCCACGGCGGCATTGATGACGCTCAGCGGCTCGCCACCAGGCGCCTGCGGACGCAGCACGCCATCCAGGCGCCGCAGCTCGGCGCCGACATCATCAGCCGTGTGCGCGTCTCCCGTGGCCCTGCTCAGGGCAAGACGATCCTGCAGGCGCTGGATGGTGCGCTGCAGCCGGTCCTGGCTCAGGGGCTTGAGCAGGTAGTCGATGGCCCCGTGGTCAAAGGCTTGCAAGGCGTAGTGGCCGTAGGCGGTCACGAAGACAAGCAGGGGCAGGGCGATGCCCTCTGGCCACTCCTCCAGGATGGCCTGTGCCGCCTCCAGGCCGGAACAGGCGGGCATGTGGATGTCCATGAAGATCATGCGCGGCAGGTGCTCCAGCGCGAGCGCGATGGCGGCGGCGCCGTTGTCGGCTGTCGGCAGCATGTCGAGTCCTGGCCACAGGGCCAGCAACTGTTCCTGCAGCCGCCTGGCCAGGACGGGTTCGTCTTCCACGATGAGGGCGAGCAGGGGTTCAGTCATGGGGTGCGGGGCTTGCTTGAGTCAGGGGGATGTGGAGCAGCGCCCGGACGCCGCCGGACTGGCGCGGGCTGACCTGCACGGACGCGCCCGGGCCGTAGGCGTAGCGCAGCCGTTGCTGGACATTGCTGATGCCAATGCCTTTGTGGGATGCGGGCAGCGCTTCGGCCTGCAGGCCCGCTCCGTCGTCCAGCACCTCGACTTGCAGGTGCTCATCCTGCACAAAGGCACGTACCTGCACGGCGCCACCCTGCACCTGGCCGGCCAGGCCATGCTTGATGGCATTCTCGACAAGCGGTTGCAGCGTCAGGGGGGGCAGCAGCACCGGGGCCAGCGCGTCGGGCAGGTCCAGCGCATAGCGAAGCCGCGCGCCCATGCGTATGGCCATCAGGCGCAGGTAGTGTTCCACCAGGGCCATCTCCTCACGCAAGGGCACCAGGTCCCGATCGCCCGTCTGCATGCTGGCATGGAGCAGCTCGCTCAACGCTTCCAGCAGTCGTTGTGCCTGCCGGGGCGCTTCGTCGATGAGGGCGTGGGTGTTGGCCAGGGTGTTGAACAGCATGTGGGGTTCGATCTGCTGCTGCAGCAACTGCAGCCGAGCGCTGGCGGCCCGCATTTCGGCGTTCTCGGCCCGCAAGCGCTCGGCTTCCAGTCGGTCCCGCTGATGGGTGAGCAGGATGGCCACGCTGGACACCAGCACAGTGAGTGCGACGACCAGCACATCCCAGGGGTGCCAGGTCAGCGGCAGACGCAGTGGGGCATCCAGCAACAGGCTGGCGACCAGGGCGCCCAGGCCGAAGCCCAGCGGAACCACAGCCAGCCGCAACAGGTTCAGGACCAGGGGGCGCTTCCATCGCGAGGCCGGGCGCAGCAGCAAGGGCAGTCCGCCCAGGCCATGGATGCTGTAGCCGATGCATTGGGAATAGACGAACAGCTGCCACCAGGGCCTTGCGATGCTTTCCAGGTCCAGTCTGTCCGACTGGAGTGCACCTGTGCCCAGCGCCATCAGCAGCAGCAAGGTGGCCACGGCGGTGTTGAGTCCGGCGACCAGCAGCAGATCACGTCCCAGTGAGCGGGCATGAGGGGGCGGGCGCAATCGCAAGGAAGGGAGCGGCATGAGGCGGTGGGGGGGACGATGGTTCGCGCGAGCGGCGCGGGCGTCAGTGTCGGCCCTGCTGCGACGCCGGTGATGCGCCTGGCGCCCAATGGTGCATCCCGCGGCGCGAAATGCGTGCCGGAGGCGGTGAAGGTCCGGCGCGGGCGATGCACAGGCGCGCCGCCCAAGTTCAGGAATGGGGCTCACCAACTTGGTGCGCATCTGCGGCCCATCCCCTGATTCGGTGCGCGCCCCCCTTGCGGGTGCGCAGCGGCCGCACGAGAGCGTGCATGCGTGCTCTGCCCATGGGCGTCTGAGGGGATGTGGGGAGGGGCGTTTCCTGGCACGGAAGCTGCAACAGGGAATGTCGAGCGTCATTCCACATCCACTTTGCAGGAGTCCCCGCGATGAAGTCCCTGTTTGCGCTGCTGGCCCTCTCCCTCACGGCCACCGCCATGCCCGCCTGGGCCGACGAGCCGGCCAGCCCGCTGAGCTTCAATGCCAGCCTGACCACCGACTACCGCTATCGCGGCATCTCGCAGACCCGCCTGAAGCCTGCCCTGCAGGGCGGCGCCGACTACGACTTCGGCAACGGCTTCTACCTCGGCACCTGGGCTTCCACCATCAAATGGGTCAAGGACGGGGGCGGCGACGCCAGCGTCGAGATCGACGTCTACGGCGGCTACAAGACCGAGATCAGCAAGGGCCTGACCCTGGACGTGGGCCTGTTGCAGTACGTCTACCCCAGCAACAAGCTCAACCCCAGCGCCAACACGCTGGAGGTCTACGGCGCGCTGACCTACGGCGTGTTCACCGCCAAGTACTCGCACAGCACCAGCAACCTCTTCGGCTTCGCCGACTCCAAGGGCTCGGGCTACCTGGACCTGAGCGCCGCCCTGGACCTGGGCGAGGGCTTCACCCTGACGCCGCACGTGGGCCACCAGCGCGTCAAGAACCTGGGCAGCGCCTCCTACACCGACTACGCCCTGACCCTCACCAAGGACTACGCTGGCTTCACCTGGAGCGGCGCCCTGGTCCGCGCCAGCACCGACGCCTACATGGGCCCCGGCGACAAGAACCTGGCCAAGAGCGCCCTGGTGCTGGCGGTCAAGAAGGTCTTCTGAATCCGAGCGCAAGGAAGCACACCATGAAACTCATCACCGCCGTCATCAAGCCCTTCAAGCTGGACGAGGTCCGCGAGGCGCTCAGCGCCATCGGCGTGCAGGGCCTCACCGTTACCGAGGTCAAGGGCTTTGGCCGCCAGAAGGGCCACACCGAGCTCTACCGCGGCGCCGAGTACGTCGTCGACTTCCTGCCCAAGGTCAAGGTCGAGGCGGCCGTGGATGACGCGGTCGTGGACCAGGTCATCGAAGCCATCGAGAACTCGGCCCGCACCGGCAAGATCGGTGACGGGAAGATCTTCGTCTCGCCCCTGGACCAGGTCGTGCGCATCCGGACCGGCGAGACCGGCAAAGACGCGCTTTGAGCACCGCAACAAGACATCGTTGGAGTGATCCCATGAAGAAACTGCTTGCCTCCCTGGCCCTCGCCGCGGCGGTCTTCGCCCCGGGCGCCTGGGCCCAGGACGCTGCCTCGGCCCCGGCCGCAGCGGCCTCCGTCGCCGCCGTGGCCGCTGCGCCTGACGCGGCGCCGGCCTCGGCCCCTGTCGCTGCCGCCGCTTCCGCTCCGGCCGAAGCGGCCTCGGCGCCGGCCCCCACGCCCAACAAGGGCGACACGACGTGGATGATGCTGTCCACCCTGCTGGTCATCATGATGACGGTGCCAGGTCTTGCCCTGTTCTACGGCGGCCTGGTCCGCAGCAAGAACATGCTGTCGGTGCTGATGCAGGTGATGGTCACCTTCTCGCTGATCGTGGTGCTGTGGGTGCTGTACGGCTACAGCTTCGCCTTCACCGAGGGCAATGCCTTCATCGGCGGCACGGACCGGCTCTTCATGAAGGGCATCTGGGACAACGTCGCCGGCACCTTCTCCAATGCCGCCACCTTCAGCAAGGGCGTGGTGATCCCGGAGATCGTGTTCGCCGCCTTCCAGGCCACCTTTGCCGGCATCACGGCCTGCCTGATCGTGGGCGCCTTTGCAGAGCGCATCAAGTTCTCGGCCGTGCTCGCGTTCATGACGATCTGGTTCACCTTCAGCTACCTGCCCATCGCGCACATGGTCTGGTTCTGGATGGGGCCTGATGCCTACACCGCCGCAAGCGTCGTCGATGAGATGAACGGCAAGGCCGGCCTGATCTGGCAGTGGGGCGCGCTGGACTTCGCCGGCGGCACCGTGGTGCACATCAACGCTGCCGTGGCCGGCCTGGTGGGCGCCTACATGGTCGGCAAGCGCGTCGGCTACGGCCGCGAGGCCTTCACGCCGCACAGCCTGACGCTGACCATGGTCGGTGCCTCGCTGCTGTGGGTGGGCTGGTTCGGCTTCAACGCCGGCTCTGCCCTGGAAGCCAACGGCTTCGCCGCCCTGGCCTTCATCAACACCTTCGTTGCAACGGCCGCTGCCGTGCTGGCCTGGAGCGTGGGCGAAGCGCTGCACAAGGGCAAGGCCTCGATGCTGGGTGCCGCCTCCGGTGCCGTCGCCGGCCTGGTGGCCATCACCCCGGCTGCGGGCAACGTGGGCGTCGGAGGCGCCCTGGTGATTGGCGTGGTCGCCGGCTTCGCCTGCCTGTGGGGCGTCTCCGGCCTGAAGAAGCTGCTGGGTGCCGACGACTCGCTGGACGTGTTCGGCGTGCACGGCGTGGGCGGCATCGTGGGTGCCCTGCTGACCGGCGTGTTCAACTCGCCCGCCTTGGGCGGCCCCAGCGCCGTGGGCGACTGGGTCACGGCCTCGATGATCGCGCCGGATGCCTACAGCATCGCCGGCCAGGTCTGGACGCAGGCCAAGGCCGTGGGCGTGACCATCGTCTGGTCGGCCGTGGTGTCCGTGATCGCCTACAAGGTCGTGGACTTGACCATCGGCCTGCGCGTCTCCGAAGAGGAAGAGCGCGAGGGCCTGGACATCAGCTCGCACGGCGAGACGGCGTACCACAAGTGATCGCCGCACTGCCGGTCCTCCCGACCGGCAGGCGCGCAAAGGGAAAGCCGCCCGAGGGCGGCTTTTCTCATGGGGCGACGCGGCCTCAAAGCGGCTTGCGCTCCAGCGTCCAGTCCTTGGCGCCGGGCGCGCGGCCGTAGATCAGGCCTTCGGGGTTCATGAAGAGCAGGGTGTCGTCCACCTCGCTGGCGAACAGCGCGGAGGCGGGCGTGGGCGTCTCGTCGCTGAGCGTCGTCCAGGGCGCCGCATCGCCGCTGCGCTGCATGAGGGCGGTGGAGAACACGAAGGCGCCCTGGCCGCAGGCGTTGTAGGCCTGGCCCTTGAGGCCGTAGGCCGCGGTGATCAGCTTCATGCAGCCCATCTCGTCCCGCGTCCAGGTGGCGCCCTGGTCGCGGCTGACGTAGACCTTGTTCTTGCTGTAGGCGAACAGGCTGCCATTGCGCAGGGCCGTGGCGCCGCGGGGTTCGTCGAAGGGGGTCTTGGTCCGCGTCCAGCTCTCGTCCTTCAGGTTCAGGCTGTTCACGAAGCCGTTGGAGGTGACCATCACGTAGCGGCCACCGATCACCCAGCCGCTGGCGGTCAGCGAGGGGGTGCGGAAGAAGGTGGCGAGGGGCAGCTTGACCTCCTCGCGGGCGTTGACCTCGCGGCGCAGCTCCGTCCAGGGCCCCTGCTGCAGGTCTGATGTGCCGTAGAGCACGGCATCGAAACCCTCGATGGCCAGCAGGAAGAAGCGCTTGTCCTGGCGGGCGAGGTTGACGATCAGGCCGTGCGTGGGCGCGCTGATGGCCTGCCAGGACTTGCCGCCGTCGGTGGTCTGCATCAGCAGGCCTTCCTCGCCGGCGGCCAGGATGTGCTGGCGGCTGTCCGCCAGCAGCGCCGTGATCTCGCGGGTGTCCCCGGTGTCCAGCCGCTGCCAGCTGCCCTGGGGCTCGCGCACCAGCAGCTGGCCCAGATTGCTGCCGGCCAGCACCTCGCCGCTGTCCAGCATCCGGGTGGCGTTGAAAGCGTAGGTGCTGCTGCGCGCCATGGACAGGCGCTTCTGCGGGTCGGTCTCGGCCTTCCAGGCCTGGATGGCCTCGGTGGCCGAGGCCTTCTCGATCAAGGCCTGGATGACGCCCAGCGTGGCCGTGCCGACGACCGAGGTCATGCGGGAGTTGCTGAGCACGTAGGTGCGCCCCTGCAGGGCCTGGCTGGCCCGGGCGGCCACCTCGTTGCCCACGCAGGGCCGGACCGGTGCATGCTCGGCCTGCGCCTGGTAGAGGGTCGGGTAGTTCAGTCTCACGCGCTCGATCTGCGGCGCATCGAAGCCGTCGCACAGGATGGTGTAGCCCTGGTTGCCGGTGGGCTGGTAGATGAGCGTGCCCAGGCTAGTCACGGTCTGTGGCCGGACCTCGAACTCCGCGATCACGCCCTGCAGGTCGGCGCCCACCCGGGTCGGCGTGCGCGGCGAGACCATGTGCAGCAGGCGGTACTTCCCGGCCGGCAGCACGGCCTCGAAGACCTGGCTGCTGTTGTTGCCGCCCGCCTTGTCGGCCTTGATCTCGACTTCACGCTTGCTGGCGTCCTGCAGGGTCAGCGTCTCCCACTGGTTGAAGTAGAGAAAGGTCCCGCGGCTGGTGCTGGAGGCGTTGGTCAGGACACGGGCGGTGAACAGACCGGCATCGGCGGGGACGTCGGCGGCATGGCCAGCCAGCGGCGACAGCAGCAAGGCGAGTCGCCCCAGTTCACGGACGAGTGGGCGGAGTGAGGGCAGACGCATGGTGTGGGGCTCGGGCAGGGCCGCTGAATCGAGGGTGGCGGGATTCTAGGAACGGGGGCTGGTCCTGCCGCGAGTCACGCACTGATGTGGGCGTCGGGTATGCCCTAGGGGCTGGACTTGTGCTTGAGCAGGGCGCCCAGCAGCTCCGACAGCTTGGCCGGGCTGAAGGGCTTGGGCAGGAAGTAGTCAGCACCAGCCGTGCGGGCGGCCTCGTGGTCGGCCGAGGCCGCCTTGGCGGTCAGCATCACGATGATGGTCTTGGCGGTGCCGGGTGCTGCGCGGACCTGGCGGCACAGCTCCAGGCCGTCCATGCCGCCGGGCATCATCATGTCCAGCAGGACCATGTCGGGGTGCCAGCTCAGGATCTGGTCCAGTCCGGCCTGGCCGTTGGCGGCTTCGCGGATCTCGTAGTCGTCGTCCTCCAGGGCCCAACGGATCAGGCGGCGGATGTCGGCCTGGTCTTCAACGATCAGCAGTTTGGCAGGCATTGTGGGCAGGGCAGCGCAGCATCGACCGTCCAAGCATAGCGCCGCATCTTGCACAAATGGTGCGTCGCAGGACTTGCATTCGGGCAATACGCCCTCAGTTGCGGCCTCCTAGAATCTCCCTGCCTCACCTTCCTGCCTCGTCAGCCCAGGACTCTGCACCATGGTTCCACATCTCGTCACCGCCCTGAACGGTCCCATCAAGGAACTGGAGCAGCGCATCCTGGAGTCTCTGCCGGCCATCGAGCGCTGGTTCCGCCTGGAATGGATGGAGCACACGCCGCCCTTCTACAGCTCGGTGGATGTGCGCAATGCCGGCTTCAAGCTGGTCCCGGTGGATACCAACCTCTTCCCCGGCGGCTTCAACAACATCAACCCGGACCTGCTGCCGCTGTCGGTGCAGGCGGCCATGGCGGCCATCGAGAAGATCTGCCCCGAAGCCAAGAACCTGTTGCTGATCCCCGAGAACCACACCCGCAACAGTTTCTACCTGCAGCACCTGCAGACCCTGGTGCGCATCTTCACCCAGGCCGGGCTCAATGTGCGCCTGGGCAGCCTGGATGAAAGCCTCACGGCGACCGCCACCCTGGCCCTGCCGGATGGCGGCAGCCTGGCGCTGGAGCCCCTGGTGCGCAAGCGCGGCCGCCTCGGGCTGAAGGACTTCGACCCCTGCACCATCCTGCTCAACAACGACCTCTCCGCCGGCATTCCTGCGGTGCTGGAGGGCCTGCACGAGCAGTACTTGCTGCCACCCCTGCATGCAGGCTGGACGATGCGCCGCAAGTCCCGCCACTTCCAGGCCTACGAGGAGGTGGCCAAGAAGTTTGCCAAGCTGCTGGGCATGGACCCCTGGCTGATCAACCCGTTGACCGTGGGCGTGCAGGGCCTGGACTTCGCCGAAGGCCAGGGCCTGGAAGCGCTGAAGGACCAGGTCGACCAGGTCCTCACCAAGACGCGGCGCAAGTACAAGGAATACGGCATCCAGGAGAAGCCGTTCGCCATCGTCAAGCCTGATGCCGGCACCTATGGCATGGGCATCATGACCGTGCGCGATGCCAAGGAGCTTGAGGAGCTCAACCGCCGCTGCAAGAACAAGATGAGCGTGATCAAGGACGGCCAGCCTGTGCACGAGGTCATCGTGCAGGAAGGCGTGGTGACGCATGAGCGCGTCAATGAGGCCGTGGCCGAGCCGGTGGTCTGCATGATGGACCGCTATGTGGTGGGCGGCTTCTACCGCGTGCACGCCGACCGCGCTGCGGACGAAAACCTCAACGCCCCCGGCGCCAGCTACGTGCCCCTGGCCTTTGCCCAGTCCACCCAGTTGCCCAGGCCCGGCGAGACCCCCGGTGCCAGCGCGCCCAACCGCTTCTACATGTACGGCGTGATCGCCCGCCTGGGCATGCTGGCGGCCAGCTACGAGCTGGAGGCTACCGACCCCGAGGCCGAGGTCTACGCCTGAGCCTCCCTGCCCCCGAGGTAGGGGGGCATGCCCAGCTTGCATGGGACAGCCCGGCCCCGGCGGGCTGGCGAGCGCACAATAGGCACTTTTGACTCTTCGGCCTGACCTGCGTCAGGCCGTCGCGCCTGTGAGCTCGAGCCACGAACAACAACACCGCAGCCCCGGCATCCTCGCCGCCATGACCCTGGGCGCCCTCGGGGTGGTCTATGGCGACATCGGCACCAGCCCGCTCTACGCCCTCAAGGAAGTCTTCCACGGCG
The DNA here is from genome assembly GCF_051857535.1 of Roseateles sp. DB2. NCBI lineage: Bacteria > Pseudomonadati > Pseudomonadota > Betaproteobacteria > Burkholderiales > Sphaerotilaceae > Roseateles > Roseateles sp. DB2. Next base: position 31,357 of record NZ_JBPZGY010000002.1, read on the forward strand.
GCCATGTGCCCTTGAATTCTCAGAACATCCTGGGCGTGCTGTCCCTGCTGTTCTGGACCATGACCATCGTGGTCTCCTTCAAGTACGTGCTGCTGATCCTGCGGGCTGACAACAACGGCGAAGGTGGCCTCATTGCCATGCTGGCCCTGGCCACCCAGGCCGTGCGCGAGAAGCCGACCCTGCGGCGCGTGCTGATGGGCGTGGGCCTGTTCGGGACGGCCATCTTCTTCGGGGATGCGGTCATAACGCCGGCCATGACGGTGCTCGGTGCCGTCGAGGGCATCGACGTCTATGCCCCGCAGTACCACCAGTTCATCGTCCCTATCACCCTGATCGTGCTGGCCGGTCTCTTCGCTGTGCAGCGCTTCGGCACCGGCGGCGTGGGCAAGGCCTTCGGGCCGGTCATGCTGGTCTGGTTTGCCAGCCTCACCCTGCTGGGGCTGCCCCAGATTCTGGAGAACCCCAAGGTGCTCGCGGCGGTGAATCCGCTCTATGCCATCGAGTTCTGCATGCACTACGGCTGGGTGGCCTTCGTGGCCCTGGGCGCGGTGGTGCTGGTGGTCACGGGGGGCGAGGCGCTCTACGCCGACCTCGGCCACTTCGGCAAGCAGCCCATCCGCATCGCCTGGTATGCCATCGTGATGCCGGCCCTCGTGATCAACTACTTCGGCCAGGGCGCCCTGCTGCTGGAAGACCCGGCAGCCATCAAGAACCCCTTCTACCTGATCGCGCCGTCCTGGGCCGAGATGCCGCTCTTCGGCCTGGCCACGCTGGCTGCCATCGTGGCCTCGCAGGCCCTGATCACCGCCGCCTTCTCCGTCACCAAGCAGGCAGTGCAGCTGGGCATCCTGCCGCGTATGCGCATCGTCCACACCTCGGTGCGCGACATCGGCCAGATCTACGTCCCCTTCATCAACTGGATGCTGTTCGGCTTCGTGGTCGTGGCCGTCGTGATGTTCGGCTCGTCCAGCAAGCTGGCCGGCGCCTATGGCGTGGCGGTGACCATCGACATGACCATCACCACGGTCATGACCTTCTTCGTGATCCGCTACGGCTGGAAGTTCCCCCTGGCCTTGTGTGTGGCGGCCACCGGCTTCTTCTTCCTGATCGATGCCACCTTCCTGGCCTCCAACCTGCTGAAGGTCGCGGCGGGCGGCTGGTTCCCGCTCATGATCGGCATCTGGATGTTTACGCTGATGCTGACCTGGAAGCAGGGCCGCCAGCTGCTGTCCGACAAGCTCCGCGAGGACGCCATCGACATCAAGGGCTTCCTGGAGGCCGTGTTCCTGAGCCCGCCCCTGCGGGTACCGGGGACCGCGGTGTTCCTGTCGGCCGAGCAGGGCATCACGCCCAATGCCCTGCTGCACAACCTCAAGCACAACAAGGTGCTGCACGAGCAGAACCTCTTCGTGACGGTGCGGCACCATGAGAAGCCCTGGATCGGCTTTGACAGGCGCGTGGAGGTGGAGAGCCTGGGCAACGACTGCTGGCAGGTGACGGTGCACTTCGGCTTCAAGAACGAGCCGGACGTGCCCGAGGCGCTGAAGCTGCTGGAGGCCCGTGGCGTGCACCTGGACGACATGGAGACGAGCTATTTCCTCTCCCGCGACATCGTCATTCCCACCATCGGTTCCGGCATGGCCCTGTGGCGCGAGAAGCTCTTTGCGAGCATGCACCGCAATGCGGCGGCGGCGGCCGATTTCCTGCACCTGCCCACCAACCGCATCGTGGAGCTGGGGTCCAAGGTCGAGATCTGATCCGGGATCCGGGCCGGCTCACAGGCCGGGCGCCGGCTCCTCGGGCTTGATCGGTGGCGCCATGCGGGGCAGGCTGAGCGTGAAGACGGTGCCGGCCCCCGGCTGGCTGTGCACCTGCAGCCGGCCGCCCAGCACCTTGTGCACGAGGCGGTCCACGATCACCATTCCCAGGCCCATGCCACCGGCGCTCAGCCGGGTGCTGAAGAAGGGCTTGAAGAGCTGCTCCAGCGTGGCCTGGTCCATGCCGCGACCGTTGTCGCTGATCCGGCATTGCACCTGCTCGCCGTTGGCTTCGGCCTGGATGCGCACCTCGCCGACCTGCTCCTTCTCGAAGGCATGCAGCAGGGCATTGTTCACCAGATTGATCAGCACCTGGCCCAGCGGGCCGGGGTAGCTGTCCATCTGGATGCCCTCCGGGATGTCGAGCACCACCTGGTGCTGCTGCAGCCGCAGGGTGGGGGACAGCGAGCTGATCAGCTCGCCCACCATCTGGCTGAGATCGAAGCTGCGGCGCTGGGCGCTGGCCTGGTCGGCCGCCACCTGGCGCACCTCCCCGATCAGGCCCACCGCGCGCTGCACGTTTCGGCTGATGAGCTCGGCATGCTCGGCACTGTGGCGCAGAAAGGCGTCCAGCTCTGCGCGGCGCAGCCCGCCCTGGGTGATCCGGGCCTGGAACTGCTGGGCTTCCGTGCGCAAGGACTCGCTGCAGACCAGGGCGTTGCTCATGGGCGAGCTGAGTTCATGTGCCACGCCCGTGATCAGGGCGTCCAGCGTGGCGCGCTGCTGCGCCTGCGCCAGGGCCTCGCGCGATTCGCGCAGGGATTCCATGGCCTCGGCCAGGGCCTCGCCTCGCTCGACCACCCGGGCCTCCAGCGTGGCGTTGAGCTCCAGCACGCGGGCCTCCGCGGCCTTGCGGTCGGCGATGTCTACCATGGTGCCGGCGATGAGCTGGGCGCGGCCCTGGGCGTCCCGGCGCATGACCTGGCCCCGCGAGTGGATCCATCGCCAGGTGCCGGGCTTGCAACGGTGCCGGTACTCCACGTCGTAGGCTGGCGCTTCGCCGCGCAGATGGCGGCGCAAGGCGTCTCGCACGCGGGGCAGGTCCTCAGGATGGCAGTCGTCCTTCCAGTCATAGCCCGGGCTGGGCTGGAACTCGCCGACCGCGTAACCCAGAAGGGTCTGCCAGCGCTCGTTCACATGGGTTTCGCCGGTGATCAGGTCGTGCTCCCAGGTCGCTGCCTGGGTGCCGTCAATCACATGCTGCAGGCGTTCGCGCTCCTGGGCCAGTTGCTGATGGGCCCGTGCGGTGCGACGGCGCTCGGCCAGGGCGCGCCAGAGGGCGGCGCTGAAGAGCAGAGTGCCGGCGATGCCCGCCAGCAGGCCTGCCAGTGGACGCTTGTGCTGGCCTGCGTCGATGAACTCCGGCAGGGGCTGCAGCAGCAGGGTCCAGGGTTGGCCGGCGATGTCCACGCCGAAGCGCTGCTGCAGGGCGTGCGCCGGCCCGGTGTCCGCCGGCGGCAATGCCGTCCCGCTCTCCGACGCCTGGCTGGTGAAGCGCACCGGTGCTTGCTCCCCACTGCCCTCCATGGCCCACAGTCCCATGCCGCCCTGGCGCGCGCGGTCCACCGCCGGGGCCAGCAGCAGCGGCAGTTCCACGACCGCGGCCAGATAGCCGCGCAGACGCGGGCTGCTGCTGTCCGGCATGGTGTCGAAGACGGGCGAGGAGATCGCGAAGCCCCAGGAGCGACGCGCGCCGATGTCGTCCCTGATCACCGCAAAGCTGCTGGAGGCCACGGGCCGACGCTGTGCCGCGGAAACCAGCTTGGAGCTCATGCGCAGCGGGTCCGGCGCCAGGTCGAAGCCCAGGGGCGACTGGCCCGTCGGCCAGCCATACAGCACCGGCACATAGCTGTCCCGCTCAGGCGCTGCTTGCCAGCCCCGGCCGCCAGCGCTGGGCTCGCGGATCTCGAAGCCGGCCAGGCCATCGGCCCGGGCATCCTGCTCCAGCTGCCGGCGCTCGGCGGCCCCGTTCACCAGGGGCTGCCATTCGATCAGGGTCCGAGGTGGCAGCGAGGACGACAGCTCCCGGGCGAACTGCTGGAAGGCGGGCAGGCGCAGTGGCCTGTGGGTGCTCACCAGCAGGGCGGCGCTGCGGCTGGCTTCGACCAGGCGGGCGAGCGTCAACTCCACCTCCAGGCGCACCGGCTCGGCCATGGCCTGCGCGCGCTTCATCGCATGCAGCTGCTCTGCTTCGGTCAGCGCCTGGTACGCCCAGGTGCTGGCGGCCAGGCCGAGACCCAGGGCAAGGGCCAGGAGCAGCAGGTCGCCGGACCGGCCCACCGGGCGGTGCGGCGCAGACGAGTCGTGGATAGATTCGCTCATGGCGGGCGACGGCATCGCGGCGAGTGAGAACGCCGCAGTATTTCAGCTTTCCGGCCGGAACCCAATGCCGGCATGACGAGCAATCCCTTGCGCCTGCTTTGCTGCCTCGGCCCCGGTATGCTCCCGCCCATGCGCCGCTTCATGCAAGACCTGTCCCTGCCCTCCACCGTCGCCGGTTTCGTGGCCGTGCTGGTGGGCTTCACCAGCTCGGTGGCCATCGTCTTTCAGGGCGCACAGGCCTTGGGCGCCAGCTCGACGCAGCTGACGTCCTGGATGTGGGCCCTGGGCCTGGGCATGGGCCTGACCAGCCTGGGCCTGTCCCTTTGGACCCGCCAGCCTGTGCTGACGGCCTGGTCCACGCCGGGGGCCGCCCTGCTGGCCAGCGCGGTGGGGGTGTCCATGCCTGAGGCCGTCGGCGCTTTCATCGTCTGCGCCCTGCTGATCACTGTCGCCGGCTTCAGCGGCCTCTTTGAGCGCCTGATGGACCGCATTCCCATCGCCATCGCTTCGGCCCTGCTGGCTGGCGTGCTGGCCCGATTCGGCCTGGACGCGATGCTGGCCACGCAGAGCGCTCCGGGCCTGGTGCTGAGCATGGCCGGGGCCTTTCTGCTGGGCCGACGCTTCTGGCCGCGCTACGCCGTGCCCGTGGTGCTGCTGACAGGCGTGGCCGTGGCCGGCCTCCAGGGCCGTCTGCACATGGATGCCGTGCAATGGGCCTGGGCCCGGCCGGAGTGGGTGAGCCCGCGTTTCAGCGTGGCGGCGCTCGTTGGCGTGGCGCTGCCGCTGTTCCTCGTGACCATGGCCTCGCAGAACCTGCCCGGCGTGGCAGCGCAGCGGGCCTCCGGCTACCAGACGCCCATCTCGGCCAGCATAGGCGTGACCGGCCTGGCCTCGCTCGTGCTGGCGCCCTTCGGAGGCTATGCGCTGAACCTGGCCGCCATTACCGCCGCCATCTGCATGGGCCGAGAGGCGCATGAAGATCCGGCGCGGCGCTACACCGCGGCGGTGATGGCCGGCGTGTTCTACATCGCCTTGGGCCTGGCCGGGGGTGCCGTCGTGGGCCTGCTGGCGGCCTTTCCGCGGGAGCTGGTAGCGGCCATCGCCGGCCTGGCCCTGCTGGGCACCATCGCCGGTGGGCTGAGCGCTGCCCTGAAGGACGAGGCGCACCGCGATGCCGCCATCCTGACCTTTCTCGTGACGCTTTCGGGCCTCAAGCTGGCGGGCATTGGCTCGGCCTTCTGGGGCGTGGTGGCCGGGGCTCTGGCCCTGATGGTGCAGCGCCTGCGCCGATCCTGACCTGGCTGCCGTTCTCAAGATCCATCGCCTACTCATCCGGACTTTCGCCATGAAACTGCTTTTCGTCGCCGACCCGTTGGACAGCTTCAAGACCTACAAGGACTCGACTTTCGCGATGATGCGCGAAGCCGCCCGCAGGGGCCATGAACTCTGGGCCTGCGAGCCGGCCGACCTGGTCTGGCAGCGCGGCGGCCTGGTCACGGCACGCGGCGCTCAGCAGCTGCAGATCTCGCCCGCGGCCTTGGCCAGCGCCTACGGCACGGACACACAGGACTGGCACACGGTGGCGACCAGGCAAGACCTGGCCCTCGCCGGGGTCGATGCCGTGCTGATGCGCAAGGACCCTCCCTTCGACAGCGAGTTCTTCTACACCACCCAACTGCTGAGCCAGGCCGAGCGCGAGGGCGCCCGGGTCTTCAACAAGCCCTCCGCCCTGCGCGAGCATCCCGAGAAGCTGGCCATCCTGGAGTTCCCCCAGCACATCACGCCCACGCTGGTGACGCGCTCGGCGGCAGCCATCCGTGCCTTCCATGCCGAGCACCGGGACATCATCCTCAAGCCCCTGGACGGCATGGGCGGCATGGGCATCTTCCGCGTCGGCCCGGACGGCATGAACCTCGGCGCCATCATCGAGACACTCAACAAGGACGGCGCCCAGACGGTGATGGTGCAACGCTACCTCCCGGAGATTGCCCAGGGCGACAAGCGCATCCTGCTGGTCGGCGGAGAGGTCGTGCCTTTCGCGCTGGCCCGCATCCCGCAAGGTGGCGAGGTGCGCGGCAATCTGGCGGCCGGCGGCAAGGGCGTGGCCATGCCGCTCACCGAGCGCGAGCGCGAGATCGCCCAGCATCTGGCCCCCATCCTGGCCGGGCGCGGTCTGCTGCTGGTGGGTCTGGACGTGATCGGGCCCTGCCTCACCGAGATCAATGTCACCAGCCCCACCTGCTTCCAGGAGATCGGGGCGCAGACGGGCTTCGACGTGGCGGCGCTTTTCGTCGATGCCCTGGAAAAGGCAGTGGGCGCGGCCCAGGGTTGATCCGCATGCCGCACGGACGGATCGGATAGTCAAATACCAGAGCAAGACCAAAAAAATACCAATGCCCCCTGATCCTTGCCGATCGGGTGGGGCACTCGTCGGGGCTTGCGCGGCTTGCCCTGGCGGGCCGGGGAAAGACGGGTGCTGCTGCCGAGGAGGGGTCGTCCACGAACGGCCCAGGACGGCGCCTGTGACGGCTGCCGGACACGGGCTGTTGCCCCGCCCTGCACCGATTCCCTGGAGGTTTGCATGTCCCCGTCCGCCCGCCCCTGTCTGCTGAGCCTGGCCCTGCTGGCCGCCGGCATCTCCCTCACGTCGACCACCCTGGCCGCCACCTGCTCGGCCGCCTGGGCCGAAGGCAAGACCTATACCGCCAACACCCTTGCCAGCTACCAGGGCAAGGACTACAGCGCCCTGGTGACCCACACGGCCTACGCCGGGGCCAACTGGAACCCGGCCGCCACGCCCTCGCTGTGGCGCTTCGTGGCCGACTGCACGGCCAGCCCAACGCCAACCCCCACCCCCACACCCACCCCCACACCCACACCCACACCCACACCGACACCGACACCGACACCGACACCGACACCGACACCGACCCCCGGCCTGCCCAAGCACGCCCTGATCGGCTACTGGCACAACTTCGCCAACGGCGCAGGCGCGCCCATCCGTGTGAAGGACGTGTCCGATGACTGGGACGTGATCATGATTTCCTTCGCCAGCGACGCGGGCGACGGCGGCGTGGCCTTCCAGCTTGATCCCGGCGCGGGCTCGGAAGCCGACTTCATCGCCGACATCGCTGCCAAGCGCGCCAAGGGCAAGAAGGTGGTGCTGTCCCTGGGCGGCCAGGAAGGGCGCATGACGCTCAACACCAGCGCGCAGGTCACGAACTTCGTCAACACCCTGGCGGCGCTGATTGCGAAGTACGGCTTCGACGGCATTGACCTGGACCTGGAGAGCGGTGCCGGCGTCTCGCTGGGGTCTCCCATCATCAACAACCTCATCACGGCGGTGAAGCAGCTCAAGGCCAAGGTGGGGCCAGGCTTCTACCTCTCGATGGCACCCGAGCATCCCTATGTGCAGGGGGGCTACGTGGCCTACGGCAGCATCTGGGGCGCCTACCTGCCCATCATCGACGGCCTGCGGGATGAGCTGACGATGATCCACGTGCAGTACTACAACAACGGCGGCTTCACCTACGCCGACGGACGCCAGCTCAGCGAGGGCACGGTGGACGGCCTGGTGGGTGGCAGCCTGATGCTGATCGAGGGCTTCAAGGTCAGCCAGGGCACGGGCTGGGAGTTCAAGGGCCTGCGCCCCGATCAGGTGGCCTTCGGCGTCCCGTCGGGCACGCGCTCGGCCGGCCGGGGCTATGCGCCGCCCAGCGTCATCAACCAGGCGCTGACCTGCCTCACCCTGCTGCAGAACTGCGGCGCGGTGAAGCCCAAGGTCGCCTATCCAAGCTTCCGTGGTGCCATGACCTGGTCCATCAACTGGGACCGTGCGGACGGCTACACCTTCTCGGTGCCCGTGAAGGCGCAGCTGAAGACCCTGCCCTGAGTGGCAGGTCCCCGGCAAGACCTGACCCCGGCAGGCCGGCCGGGGTCCGGGCTCAGCGCCGCTTCAGGCTCAGTTGCAGCGGCACGTCGGGGCGCAGGGTGATGTCCAGGCGCGGTCGCGGCGCGGGCTGGCCGGGCAGGGCCTCAAGCACATAGCGCTGCAGCAGCAGGGCGGCAACCAGGCTCATCTCGGTCAGGGCGAAATGGCTGCCCAGGCACACGCGCGGGCCGGCGCCGAAGGGCAGCCAGGCGCCGCGCGGGATCTCGGGATGGCCGGCCGCAGGGTCGAAGCGCTCGGGACGGAAGGCCTCCGGATCCAGGAACCAGCGTGGGTCGCGGTGGGTGAGGGCGGGCGTGATGCGCACCATGCTGCCCACCGGCAAGGTATAGCCTGCCACTTCCAGCGGCGCCGTGGTGCGGCGCGAGAGCAGGCCGGCCGCCGGCGGGTACAGGCGCAGGCTTTCCTTGAAGCTCAGGGCCAGGCGCGGCAGACGGGGCAGGTCCGAGGCGGTGGGCAGGCGATCGCCCAGCACCTCGCGTACTTCGTCGGCCACGCGGCGTTGCTCGGCCGGATGTGAGGCCATGCACCAGCCCCACCATGTCAATCCCGCCGCGGTGGTCTCGTGGCCGGCCAGGAAGGTGGTCATGCACTCGTCGCGCAGGCCCGTGGCATCAAAGCCCTGGCCTTGCGGGTCACGCGCCGCCAGCATCATGCCCAGCAGGTCCTCGCGCGGGGACGGATCGTCCAGGCGCTGGCGGATCTCGCCGTCGATCAGGCCCTTGAGCTGCCGCAGGGCGCGGCGCTTGCGAGCCTTCCACGGGGCCCACAGCGGTGCGCTGACGGGCCAGTAGAACTCCTTCATGGCCTCCACACTGAGGTCGTGCACCGCGGCGGCGGTGGCGCGGCCCTGGGCCTCGTCGCTGCGGGAGAAGAGACTGCGCAGGATCACCTCCATGGTGATCTGCGTCATCTCGGCTTCGAAGTTGACCACGGTCTGACCCTGCCAGCGGTCCAGACCCTGGGCGGCGGCCTCTGCCATCAGGGGCACAAAGCTCTCGACCCGCTTGGGAGCGAAGCCGGGCTGCAGCATCTGGCGCTGCCGCTTCCAGGGCGCACCCTCCGCCACCAGCACGCTGCGGCCATGGGCGCTGGCGAAAATCTCGATGCCGCGCTCCCAACGGATCATCTGATCGTGCGAGGCGACCAGCAGCTCGCGGATGTGGTCCGGGTGCACGAAGCTGTAGTCCACGAGGTTCACGAAGCGCTGGCGAACGACATCGCCGTGCTGCGCGTGCCACTGGCGCAGCGAGCCGAGGTAGTCGCGGCTGAGGGCACGCAGTCGATCGAAGCCCAGGCCGGCGGGGCCGGGGGGCAGGGCGGTCTTTGAGGGGGCGAGGGTCTGGGTGTTCATGGGCCCGCATGGTGGCAAGGCCGCGGCGGCGGGTCTTGAACGAAATCGACATCGGGGTATTGTCCGCAGCGAAGCGGCGTGAGTCCCTGGCCTGACTACACTGGCGCCATGGACAGCGACCGCCACCCCGATGCCGTCGCCCGGCTGATTGCGCCCAGCCTGGCCCTGAGCGGCTGCCTCTATGCTTCCCTCTGGCGCGACACCAGCGCTGCCGCCTCGCTGACGCCGGCTCAGCGCAGCAGCCATTTCCCTGCCACGCCCTATTGCGGCATGACCTGGACCCTGTATGGCGACGGCTGCGAGATCCTGGACGACGGCAGCGAGCGCCGCCTGCCCGCTGCCTGCCTGGTCGGCGGCCCGCGCAGCCGGCCGGTGCAATTCCGCTCCGATGCCGGCATCCGCTGCTTCATGGTGGCCTTCCTGCCCGATGCGCTGCATGCGCTGACGGGCCTGGACCTGGCGGCGCACATGGACCGCTACGTTCCCATGGCCGAGGTGCTGGGGTCGGAGTGGCTGACCCTGAACGAGGCCATGCTGGCGGCTGGTGACGAGCAATCCTGCCAGGAGATCCTCGAGGCCTTTCTGCTGCCGCGCTGGCGTGCCTGCGCCCAGACGCCGGCGGCGCCACCGCGCCGCTACCGCGACTGGATGCAGAACCTGGCGCTGAAGGCGGTGGCGGGCGGGCATGGGGACAGCCTGCGCCAGGTCGAGCGCCGCATCAAGCGCTGGAGTGGCCAGAGCATGCAGGCACTTCGCCGTGTCAGCAGGGCGGAGTCCACCTTCCATCGCGTGCGTCGCGAGATGGAGGCCGGCGAGGTGCTGTGGAGCGCCCTGGCCCAGGATGCCGGCTACGCGGACCAGGCCCATCTGTGCCGCGAGACCCGCCGCGTTACCGGCTTCAGCCCCGAGGAACTGCGCCGTCGCATCGACACCGACGAGGCCTTCTGGGCCTATCGCGTCTGGGTCTGAGGCCTTTGGGGAAGGCAGGGCGCCGCCTCTGGGACAATCCGGCCCCATGGCTGTCCTCTCCCTGACCAATGCCCATCTCGCCTACGGCCATGTGCCGCTGCTGGATGGCGCCAATTTCGCGCTTGAAACCGGTGAACGCGTGGGCCTGATCGGCCGCAACGGCACCGGCAAGTCCTCCCTGCTCAAGATCCTGGCCGGCATCGACAAGCTCGACGACGGCCTGCTGCAGCTGCAGCTGGGCCTGCGCAGCGTCTATGTGCCCCAGGAGCCTGAGCTGCGGGCAGAGGCGAGCATCTTCGACGTGGTCAGTGAGGGCGTGGCCGAGGCCCGCGCGCTGCGCGAGCGCTTCGAGGCGCACGCACCTGGCGAGGACCTGGACGCCTTGCAGACGCGCCTGGAGCAATTGGGCGGCTGGACCTGGGAGCAGCGGGTCGAGGAGACTCTGCAGCGCCTGGGCCTGGACGGCAGCCGTCAGGTTGGCGCCTTGTCCGGCGGCCTGAAGAAGCGCGTGGCCCTGGCCCGCGCCCTGGTGGCCCAGCCCGATGTGCTGCTGCTGGACGAGCCCACCAACCACCTGGACCTGGACGCCATCGCCTGGCTGGAAGGCCTGCTCAATGGCTTCAAGGGCAGCCTGCTGCTGATCACCCACGACCGTGCCTTCCTGGACAACGTCTGCAACCGCATCGTCGAGCTGGACCGCGGCCAGCTGCGCGGCTACCCCGGCAACTTCGCCGCCTTCCAGGCCGCCAAGCAGTACGAGCTGGAGAACGAGGCCCTGGCCAATGCCCGCTTCGACAAGGTGCTGGCGCAGGAGGAGGTCTGGATCCGCAAGGGCGTCGAGGCGCGGCGCACCCGCAGCGTGGCACGCGTCGCGCGTCTGGTGCAGATGCGCGAGGCCCATGCCGCCCGCCGCGACGTGCAGGGCAAGGTGCGCCTGGACATCGCCACGGGGGATGCCAGCGGCAAGATCGTCGCGGAGTTGGACAAGGTCAGCAAGCGCTTCGGCGAGCGCACCGTGGTGCGCGAGTTCAGCACCACCATCCTGCGCGGCGACAAGATCGGCCTGATCGGCCCCAACGGCGCGGGCAAGACCACGCTGCTGAAACTGATCCTGGGCGAGCTGGCGCCGGACAGCGGCACCGTGCGCCAGGGAACGCGCCTCACCGTGGCCTACTTCGACCAGATGCGCGACGGCCTCAACCTGGAGGCCACGCTGGCCGACACCATCAGCCCCGGCAGCGAGTGGATCGAGATCGGCAACCAGCGCAAGCACGTGATGAGCTACCTGGGCGACTTCCTCTTCGCCCCGCAGCGCGCCAACTCGCCGGTCAAGAGCCTCTCCGGCGGTGAGCGCAACCGCCTGCTGCTGGCCCGGCTCTTCGCCCGCCCGGCCAATGTGCTGGTGCTGGACGAGCCCACCAACGATCTCGACATCGAGACCCTGGAGCTGCTGGAAGAGCTTCTGCAGGACTACGACGGCACCGTCTTCCTGGTCAGCCATGACCGCCGTTTCCTGGACAACGTGGTCAGCTCGACCCTGGTCGCCGAGGGCGATGGCGTCTGGCGCGAGTACGAGGGCGGCGTGCAGGACTGGCTGACGCAGTCTCAGCGCGCCAAGGCCATGGTCGCGGCGGCGGCGCCCAAGGCCGTTGCACCGACGCCGGCTCCGGCCGCGGCGGCGGCGCCCAAGCGCAAGCTGAGCTACAAGGAGCAGCGCGAGCTGGACGAACTGCCCGGCCGCATCGAGGCCCTGGAGGCCGAGCAGGCCGCGCTGAACGCCCTGATCGGCGGTACCGAGCTGTACACGCAGGGGGCGGGCCGCATTCAGGAGGTCACCAACCGCGCTTCGGCCATCGAGGACGAGCTGATGGTCCTGCTGGAGCGCTGGGAGACGCTGGGCGCCCGCTGAACGCCCGCTGAACGCCCGCTGAACGCCCACTGAACGCCCACTGAACGCCCACTGAACGCCCACTGAACGCCCGCTGAACGCCCACTGAACGCCGCCGGCTGAGCCGGCCTCAGGCGCGCTGCAGCTTGTCGGCCGGGATCAGGCCGCTCTTGTTCTTCAGCTGCACGACCAGCTCCCCCTGGCGGATGACCACGGTGTCCACGACCTCGGTGCTGCTGCCCAGCTTGACCTTGTCGCCCGGTTTGAGCGGGGGAACGGCGGGCATGGCCGGCATGGCAATGGGGGGTGACACCCGCTGCATCACCTGTGGGGAGGTCATCACCTGCTGCAGGCGCTGATGCAGATCAGGCCGTTCCTTGGCCAGCTTCTCCAGTGCCTGGCGCAGGGTGCTCTTGAGCTCCTGAGCCGTGAAGGGCTTCTTGAGCAGGAAGCGAGCACCGGCTGCCTGCGCCTGGGCTTGCTGCTCGGGCCCGGTCTCGAAACTCAGCAGCGCGAGCCGGCAGTCCGGCACCTGCTGGCAGACCCGCTGGTACAGGGCGATGCCGCTGAGTGTCTCCTTGGGGAACCAGTCACAGATGAGGAACTGGGGGCGGAAACCGGGCAGCAGGGCCAGGGCCTCGTCGGGCCGGTTGCAGCAGCGGATGCTGTCTGCCGGGAAGCCGTAGCTCTCCAGCAGCTGGCGAGCGAAGGTCTGCACGCCGGCCAGCGGATCGACGATGAGGAAGTTGAGCGGGGCGGGGGCGGTCATGGCGGCGCTGCCGGGGGAGGCTGGGGATTGCAAACCATCTTAGCGACCCCGCCCTGCGCTGCGCTGACGGCCTGGTCAAGTCCTGCCGCGCAAACCCGGCCAGCGTGAAATAAGTGCGTGACGCTGCCGCGACGCCCGCCCCGTCCACGCTGCCGGGCCTGCGGGTTTGGCCCTAGCATGGGCCGTTCAGGCCAGTTGCAGGAAAGTCCGTTGCATGGGTCTCAGGCGCCAGATAGTCGGCTATGTGTTCGCGCTCTGTGCGGGCTGCGTCCTGCTGGGCATCTGGGCCATCCAGCGCGGCCTGGCGCAGGCTTACGAGGACGTGGAACTGGAGGAGGCCCACGACGACTTCCAGCACCTGGTGGCCGTCCTGGACGGCGAGATCCAGCATCGCGAGCGCATGCTGCGCGAATGGCGCCTGTGGCCCGAGCTGCGACGCCACCTGATGCGGCCGGACCCCGCCTTCATCCAGCGCAATTTCAGCCCCTCCTACCTGGGGCAGCTCGGCCTGGACGGCCTGCTGCTGCTGGACGAGCGGGGCGAGTTGGTGCTGCAGGCCTGGGCGGCCGTGGATGGGGCAAGCTGGCTGGCTTCCCTGCCGGCCGGCACCCGCCGCTGGCTGAGCGCGCCTCCTTCAGAGGGGCCGGCCTGCGGACTGGCAGGTTCGCCCGACTACCTGGTGTTGCTGTGCCGCCGCCCGCTGGAGGAGCCGGGGCTGCGCGATGGGGCCCGTGGCGTGCTGGTCATGGCCGAGCGCCTGGACAGCCACTTCCTGCGGCAGCTCGAGCGCCGCGTCGGCCTGCCCGTGCGATTCGTGCCTGCGGCTCAGGCCCTGCCCCTGGCCGGCGACCAGGTGCAGCCCCTGGGCAGCGCCGAGTTGCCAGGAGCAGGCCCCTGGAGCCTTCGCCGGCTGGACGAACGGCTGCTGATGCACTGGCCCCTGCCCGTGGCCGGCGAGCCCCTGCAGCGTGTGGCTCTGGAGGTTCAGCACGGGCGCCGCATCGCCCAGCGCGGCGAACGTGAGGCCCGCGAGCGCCGCCTGACCGCAGGGGTGCTGGCCCTGGTCTTCAGTCTGACCCTGGCCTGGCTGCTGGACCGCACGGTGATCTCGCGCGTAGTGCGCATGCGGCGCGAGCTGGCCGCCATCCGCGAGCAGCGGCGGTGGCATGCCGCGGTCACCCTGCAGGGCGCGGACGAGATCAACGAGCTGGGCGCCGGCATCAACCACCTGCTATCCGTCATCGATCGCCAGGTCTACGAGCTGGAAAAGCTCTCGCTGACCGACGCCCTGACCGGCCTGCCCAATCGGCGCTGCTTCAGCCAGCGCCTGGGCCTGTCCCTGCGTCAGCAGCACCGCAGCGGGGCCTCGCTGTGCCTGATCCTGATCGACGTGGATCACTTCAAGCTCTACAACGACCACTACGGTCACGCCGCTGGCGACCAGGCCTTGCAGCAGGTCGCGCGCTGCCTGCAGCAGGTGGCGCGCCGCCCCACGGACCTGCCGGCCCGCCTGGGTGGCGAGGAGTTCGCACTGCTGCTGCAGGACACGGATGCGGACGGTGCACTGCACCAGGCCGAAGAGTTCCGCGCCCTGCTGGCTCAGGCCCACATCGCCCACGAGGCCCAGCCGGGTCAGGGAGACAGCCGGCCCCGACGCATCACCGCCAGCATCGGCCTGGCGATGTTCGCCACGCCGGACAGCCCGGACACCCTCTACCAGCGTGCCGACGCCGCGCTGTACCGCGCTAAGGCCGCCGGCCGGGACCGCATCGAGTGCGCCTGAGATCTGCCCTGCGGCTTCAGCGCAGGCGCTCCTCGCGCATGGCCTGCAGTCGGCGCCAGAAGCGGGCGTCCTGCGAGGTGGCGAAGTTGATGCGCATGAGGCTGCCGGCCTGGCGGGTGGCGCTGAACAGCACGCCCGGCGCGATCAGCCAGCCCTCGTCCAGCATGCGCTGGGCCAGGCGTTCGGTGTCCATGCCCACCTCCAGCCAGCCGAAGAGGCCGGCCGGCGGCGTAACGAAGCGGCAGCCGGCGGCCTCGGCCAGGGGCACGACGCGCTGGCGGGCGGCGTCCAGGCGGGCGATCACGCGCTCGGCATGGCGGCGCAGCGTGCCCTGCTCCAGGCACACGGCCACGGCGCGGTCCATCAGGGGGCTGGTGGTCAGCGTGGTCAGCAGCTTCTGCTCGGTCAGCTGGGCCACGACCTCGGGCGCCGCCGCCACGAAGCCCACGCGCCAGGCGGGCGTGAGGATCTTGGAGAAGCCCGAGACGTAGAGCGTGCGCCGCAGCCCGTCCAGGGCCGAGAGCCGCGGCGCGTGGTTGGGGGCCATGGAGGCGTAGGTGTCGTCCTCGACGATCTGGAAGTCCTGCGCCTCGGCCAGCTTGAGGATCTGGTGCGCGCGCGCCAGCGAGAGCGTGCCGCCCGTGGGGTTGTGCAGCACCGAGACCGTCACGTACATGCGTGGCCGGTGCTCCTGGGCCAGTTGGGTCATGATGGCCATGTCCGGCCCGTCTGCGCCGCGGGGCACGGGCAGCAGGCGCATGCCGGCCTGGGAGAGCCGGGCGTACTCGATGGACCAGCCGGGATCGTCCACCAGCACGGCGTCGCCGGGTTGCAGCAGGCGCCGGGTGATCAGGTCCAGGGCATGGGTGGCGCCCACGGTGCTGATGATCTGGTCCGCCGGGGCGCTGATGCCCAGATCGTCCAGGCGGCGGGCCAGGGCCTGGCGCAGGCGCAGGTCGCCGCCGGGCTCGCCGTACTGCAGGGCCAGGGGGTCGTCCCCGTCGGTCTGGGCCAGCACGCGGCGCATGGCGCTCTGCAGCAGGGGCAGGTCCAGCCATTCGCCGGGCAGGGTGCCCAGGCCCGGGGCGTGGCGGGCGTCGGCCTGGAACATGCCGCGGATCAGCGCGGTGGCGTCCAGGGGCACGCCCTGGGGGATGCCTACCGGCGGGCGTGCGGGCTCGCTGCGCCCGGGTGCCACGGGCTGCGGCCGCAGGTCCCGCACGAAGAAGCCGCGCTGCTTGCGCGCCTCCACCAAGCCGGCGGCCAGCAACTGGTCATAGGCGGCGACCACGGTGTAGGGGCTCACGCGGTGATGGCGGGCGCATTCGCGCACCGAAGGCAGACGGCTGCCCGGCAGCAGCAGGCGCTGCTGGATGCGCTGGGAGAACCGCTGGGCGAGCTGCTGGGCCAGGGTCTGGCCGGCGTCGCGCTGCAGGGAGGCTGTGTCGGTGTGCATGCCAGTACAGTTTCTAGTGCTGTCTGGACAAGTGTATTGGTTCTGTACTGGCTGCGGGTCGTAGACTGGGCCGATGCAGACGTCTTCTACCCGTGTTCTGGGACTGCTCGGCGGCATGAGCTGGGAGTCCAGCGCGCAGCTGTATGCCCTGATCAACCGCGAGGTGGCCGCCCGCCAGGGTGGGCTGCACAGCGCGCGCCTGCTGCTGTGGAGCGTGGACTTCGACGAGATCGCCACCCTGCAGCGCGAGGATCGCTGGGACGAGGCAGGGCGCCTGCTGGGCGAGGCCGCGGCCGGCTTGCGTCGCGCCGGCGCCGGCGCTCTGATGCTGGCGACCAACACCATGCACCGGGTGGCCCCGGCCATCGAGGCCGGCGGCGGCCTGCCCCTGCTGCACCTGGTGGACCTGACGGCGCAGGCCCTGAAGCGCCAGGGCATCAGCCGCGCCGCGCTGATGGGCACGCGCTACACCATGGTGCCGGGCTTCTACACCGAACGCATGAATGCCCAGGGCATCACCGTCCTGAGCCCCCAGGGCGAGGACGCCGAGGTGGTGCACCGCATCATCTTCGAGGAACTGTGCCGAGGCGATGTGCGCGCCAGCTCGCGCCAGGCCCTGCTGGACCAGGCCGGCCGCCTGGCCGCGCAGGGCGCACAGGCCTTGATCCTGGGCTGTACCGAACTGGGACTCTTGCTGGATGATGCGGTCCAGCAGGACTGCCCGCTGCCGTTCTTCGACAGCACCCGCCTGCAGGCGCAGGCGGCTGCGGACTGGCTGCTGGCCCCGTGATTCCACCGGGGCCTTCGCCGGCCCCCCGACACTTTTCCGACGACTTGCTGGAGACAAGAAGATGAGCACCACCCCCTGGAACCTGGCCCAACGCGCCGCGCGCATGAATCCGTCCATCATTCGCGAGATCCTCAAGGTCACCGAGAAGCCGGGCATCCTGTCCATGGCCGGCGGCCTGCCGTCGGCGGACACCTTCCCGGTCGAGGCCCTCAAGACCGCCTGCGACCGCGTGCTCTCGCTCAATGCCAAGGAATCCCTGCAGTACGCCGCCAGCGAGGGCTTCGCGCCGCTGCGCGAGTGGGTGGCCGCCCGCGTGGCGCGCTTGGGGCTGGAGTGCTCGCCGGACCAGGTGCTGATCACCAGCGGTTCGCAGCAGGGCCTGGACCTGGTCGGCAAGATCCTCTGCGATGCCGGCGCTCCCGTGGCCGTGGAGACGCCCACCTACCTCGGCGCCCTGCAGGCCTTCACGCCCTACGAGCCCCTCTTCACCAGCCTGGCCAGCGACCAGGAAGGCCCGCTGCCCGAGGCCTTCGGCCGCCTGGCCCATGACGCGCCCGGCACCCGCTTCGCCTACCTGCTGCCCAACTACCAGAACCCCACCGGCCGCGTGATGAGCGCCGAGCGCCGCCAGGCCGTGATGGCCGCGGCCAAGGCCGCCAACGTGCCGGTCGTGGAAGACAACCCCTACGGTGACCTGTGGTTCGACGAGGAGCCGCCGGCCGCCCTGAGCTCGCTGTGGCCCGAGGGCTCCATCTACCTGGGTTCCTTCTCCAAGGTGCTGACCCCCGGCTTCCGTCTGGGCTACATCATCGCGCCCAAGGCCCTGTACCCCAAGCTGCTGCAGGCCAAGCAGGCCGCCGACCTCCACACCCCGGGCTTCAACCAGCGCGTGGTCTACGAGGTCATCAAGGACGGCTTCCTGGACCAGCACATTCCCAGCATCCGCGCCCGCTACAAGGCCAACCGCGATGCCATGGCCGCGGCCCTGGAGAAGTACCTGCCGGCCGGCTGCGAGTGGCAGAAGCCCAAGGGCGGCATGTTCTTCTGGATCCGCCTGCCCGAAGGCCTGGATGCCATGGCCCTGCTGCCCAAGGCTGTGGATGCCAACATCGCCTACGTGCCCGGCGCGGCCTTCTACGCCGCCAATCCCGATCCGCGTGCCCTGCGCCTGTCCTTCGTGACCCTGACGCCGGAGTTGATCACCGAAGGCGTGGCCATCCTGGGGCGCGTGCTGGGCGAGGCGCTGGAGTCCGGCGTCCAGCCCACCCCTTGAGGCGCACCGTGGCGGACGAGGGCCTGCAACGTCAGCTCGGGGAGCGTCGCTACCGGCTGGGCTTCGCGCCGGCCGACATCGACGCCATCGCGGCCCATGCCTACCTGAGCCGGGCCTACTGGTCCGAAGGCATCCCCCTGGCCCTGGTGCAGCGGGCCATCGAGCATTCGCTGTGCATTGCGCTGCGTTGCGCTGAAGGCGAGGGGCCTGAGCACCAGGTGGGCTTCGCTCGCATGGTCACGGACCGGGCCAGCTACGCCTACCTCTGCGATGTCTACGTGTTGGAAGCTCACCGCCGCCAGGGCCTGGCCGACTGGATGATGCAGACCCTGCTGCAGCATCCGGACCTGCAGGGTCTGCGTCGCTTGCAGCTGGTCACGCGGGACATGCAGGCCCTCTACGCCCGCCACGGCTTCCAGCCCCTGGCCCATCCTGAGCGTGGCATGGAGATTGCCCGGCCCGGCTTGTACCTGCGCGACGGCACCCGGCCGCCGCCCTGAGAAATTCCATCCTCACCGTCTGAAGGAGGCTTGATGAGCCCGCGTTCGCGTCCCTTTGCCCAGGTCGATGTCTTCACGGCGGTGCCGCTCAAGGGCAATGCCCTGGCGGTGGTGGTGGACGGCACGGGTCTCGACGAGACCCAGATGCAGGCCTTCGCCCGCTGGACCAATCTCAGCGAAACCACCTTCCTGCTGCCGCCCACCCTGCCGGAGGCGGACTACCGCGTGCGCATCTTCACGCCCGGCGGCGAGCTGCCCTTCGCGGGCCATCCGACCCTGGGCTCGGCCCATGTCTGGCTGAAGCACGGCGGCGTGCCCAGGACGCCGGGCCGCATCGTGCAGGAGAGCGCCATCGGTGCGGTGACCCTGCGCCAGGACGGCGAGCGCCTGGCCTTCGCCGCGCCGGCCCTGGTGCGCAGCGGCCCGGTGCCGGCGGATCTGCGCGCCCAGGTCGTGCGCTGCCTGCGTGTGGCGGACACGCAGTTGCTGGACGTGGTCTGGGTGGACAACGGCGGGCCGCCCTGGGTGGCCGCGCGAATGGAGACGGCCGAGGCTGTGCTGGCCCTGCAGCCGGACTTCGGGGCCATGCAGGGCCTGGACCTGGGCGTGGTCGGCGCCTACCCGCCGGGGCATGAGCTGCAGTTCGAGGTGCGCGGCTTCGTGCCCGGCCTCTCGGTGCCCGAGGACCCGGTGACGGGCAGCCTCAATGCCGGCCTGGCCCTGTGGCTGATCGGCAGCGGTCTGGCTGCGTCGTCCTACGCGGCGGGGCAGGGCCGGGTGCTGGGCCGGGATGGCCGCATCCATGTCCGCAGCGAAGGCGGCACCTGCTGGATCGGCGGGGATGTCGTGTCCCTGATTGACGGGCACGTCTACTTGTGAGGCCCTGAACACGGCGGGAGATGTCATGGACATGGATCATCTGGTGGTCGCTGCGGCCACGCTGGAAGACGGGGTGGCCTGGTGCGAGCGGACGCTGGGTGTGCATCCGGTGCCAGGCGGCAAGCATGCGCTGATGGGCACGCACAATGCCCTGCTCAACATCAGCTCGGCCACGCATCCGCGCTGCTACCTGGAAATCATCGCCATCGATCCTGAGGCGCCGCGGCCCGGCCGTGCGCGCTGGTTCGACCTGGATCAGCCCGAGCTGCGTCAGTGCCTGGCCCAGAGGCCAGGCCTCATCCACTGGGTTGCCCGGGTGCCCGGTCTTGAGGCCACGCTGTCCCAATGGCGCAGTGAAGGCGTGGATGCCGGCCAGCCTGTGGCGGCCTCGCGCGGCCTGCTGAGCTGGCAGATCGCCCTGCGCGAGGATGGCCGGCGGCTTCGTCGCGAAGGCCTGCCGGTGCTGATCGAATGGGGCGAGCGGCATCCCTGCGATGCCCTGCCTGAGAGCCCTGTCCGCCTGAAGGCCTTCGAGGCCCGGGACGGCCTGCGGGCCTGGCTGGACACGCCTAGGGGAGAGACGATGCTGGAGGTGATCGGGTGACGCAGGACCTGTTCCGGGACGATGCAGGGCTTCTGGAGTGCAGGGCCCGGTTGCTGCGCGTGGACGAGCGAGGCCTGCTGGTGGACCGCACCGTGTTTTACCCGCAAGGCGGCGGGCAGGCCGGTGATGCGGGCGAGATGGTGCTGGCCGACGGCCGCGTGATCGCCATCGCTGACACCCGCAAGGGCGAGGGCCTGGAGATCCTGCACCTGCCCGCGGCGGGGCAGGCGCTGGAGGGGCTGATGCCTGGCCAGGACGTGCAACTGCGCATCGATGCCCAGCGGCGCCGGGCGCACATGCGCTTTCACACGGCCACACACCTGCTGTGCGCACTGGTGCCGCATCCGGTGGACGGCTGCTCCATCACCGCGGGCTATGCGCGACTGGACTTCCACATGAGCGAGCCCCTGGACAAGGAGGCCCTGACGGCGGGCCTGGCCCGCCTGGTGGCCGAGGCACGTCCCGTCCGGCTGAGCTGGATCACCGACGCCGAGTTGGACGCCAACCCCGGCCTCGTGCGCAGCATGAGCGTGCAGCCGCCGCGCGGCAGCGGCCGCGTGCGCCTGGTCGAGATCCAGGGCGTGGACCTGCAGCCCTGCGGCGGGACCCATGTGGCGAACACCGCCGACATCGGCGCCGTCGTCGTCACGAAGATCGAGAAGAAGTCCGCCAAGACCCGGCGGGTCGTGCTGGGCTTTGCCCAGTCAGGCGAAGCCTGAGGCGGACTTCTTCGGGGAGTCCTCATATCGGCGCAGCCGATGTGAGGGCGCACCAGAAGCCCCTTGTATCCAAGACCCGGCGGGTCGTGCTGGGCTTTGCCCAGTCAGGCGAAGCCTGAGGCGGACTTCTTCGGGGAGTCCTCATATCGGCGCAGCCGATGCGAGGGCGCACCAGAAGCCCCTTGTATCCAAGACCCGGCGGGTCGTGCTGGGCTTTGCCCAGTCAGGCGAAGCCTGAGGCGGACTTCTTCGGGGAGTCCTCATATCGGCGTAGCCGATGTGAGGGCGCACCAGAAGCCCCTTGTATCCAAGACCCGGCGGGTCGTGCTGGGCTTTGCCCAGTCAGGCGAAGCCTGAGGCGGACTTCTTCGGGGAGTCCTCATATCGGCGCAGCCGATGTGAGGGCGCACCAGAAGCCCCTTGTATCCAAGACCCGGCGGGTCGTGCTGGGCTTTGCCTCCTCAGCCGAGGCGTGAGGGGGCGCCAGCCGCTCAGTGGCCCTTCTGCTTGAAGCTGTCGTGGCAGGCCTTGCAGCTCTGGCCCACGGCGCCCGCGGCGATCTTCACGTCTTCCTGCTTGCCGGACTTGACCGCCGCCTGCAGCTTGCCGACCTCGGCCTGCAGCTTGTCGGCAGCCTCCTGGAATTTGGCCGATTGGCTCCAGACCTCGGGCAGGGCTTCACTGCCCTTGACCTTCTCGCTGCCCGGCACGAAGGCGGTGAAGGGCAGCTTGGACACGACGGCGATCACGGCCATGTTGTCCTCGACCGCCTTGGCGTCATAGGGCGCCTTGCCCTGGGCCATGTCGTTGAGGCGCTTGAAGTGCGTGGCCATCAGCTCGAAGCCGGCTCGACGGTACTCGACGGCATCGGCGGGGCGCTTGAAGGCGCTCTGTGCCTGGGCGCTGCCCAGCGCGCAGGCGAAGCACAGCAGGGCCAGCAGGGGGGTGCGGGACTTGGTGGGGATCGAATGCATGAGGTCTCCGTGTAGGGCTTGGGGGCAGTCCGGCGGGGCCGGAACGGGTCGGCGCAGTGTAGGCCAGGGCCCGGCGGGGCGGCTGGCGTGGCGGTGGCGCCTGTGGTGCGGCGCCATCGGGCAAGGGCGGCTTTCGCAGCGCCGACTTGGGTTCGTTCCGGGGCTCGGGTATCGTTGACGCATGAAGGATCTCGCCACTCACCAAACCCTTAGGGTCTGGGATCTGCCTACCCGCCTCTTCCATTGGGGGCTGGTGGTGGCCGTCGCAGGGGCAGTGGTCTGCGCCAAGATGGGTGGCAACGCCATGGCCTGGCACCTGCGTTTCGGCTATGTGGTGCTGGCGCTGCTGGTGTTCCGGCTTTTGTGGGGCCTGTTCGGTGGGCACTGGTCTCGCTGGCGGCAGATGCTTTACGGACCTGCGGCGACCTGGCGCTACCTTCGGGGACAGGCCTTGCCTGACGACCACTTCGACGTCGGTCACAACCCTCTGGGCGCGCTCTCGGTGCTGGCCATGCTGGCCTGGCTGGCGGTGCAGGTGGGTTCGGGCCTGATCTCCGACGATGAGGTGGCGACCACCGGCCCCATGGCGGCCTGGGTGAGCAGTGAGACCAGTCTGTCCTGGACGGACTACCACCAGCACCTGGGGCAGTGGGGGCTCTACGGCATGCTGAGCCTGCACATCGGCGCGGTGCTGTTTCATCAATGGTTCAAGCGCCGCCAGTTGATCGGCCCCATGCTCGTGGGCGACAAGCTGGCGCCGGCCCATCTCCAAGGCAGCCGGGACTCCGCGGCCACCCGGCTTTTTGCGCTGACCCTGCTGACAGCCTGTGCGGCGGCGGTGTATCTGCTCGTCAGCCTTGGGGCGCCGGCCTGAGAGCGAGGCCCGCGCCCAGGGGCTCGCCCGGCGCTTGCCCTGGCAGTCGCCTCCCGACAACGGCGGTGCCTGCGGCCTGGGTACACTGGCCTGCCTATGGATGCATCGAACCAGATCGAACTGATCAGTCCCGATAGCCCCCAGATGTGGGAGGAAGCGCGAGAGATCCTGCGTGAATACGCGCAGAGCCTTGCGGTGGACCTGTGTTTCCAGGGCTTTGAGCAGGAGCTGCTGCAACTGCCCGGCGAATATGCGCAGCCCTCGGGCTTGCTGCTGCTGGCCCTGGTGGATGGTCAGGTGGCCGGCTCCGGCGCCTTTCGCAATCTGCCTGACGTGGACTACGCCAACGCCTGCGAAATGAAGCGCCTGTATGTGAGGCCGGCCTTCCGCCGCTTCGGGCTGGGGCGCATCATGGCTCAGACGCTGATCGAGCGTGCCACCCAGGCCGGCTACTCGGCCATGCTGCTGGACACCCTGGACGATATGGAAGCCGCGCGCGGTCTCTACGGCAATCTCGGCTTCCAGACCGTGCCGCCGTACTACTACAACCCCATTCCAGGCGCCCATTACCTCAAGGTCGACCTGGCCTGAGCGAGGCCGATGCCTGCGCACGCCGGCTGGCGGGCTGAGGGGGGGCGGGGTTACGTCCGATTACCCCGCTAGCATGGCTGCCTAGCCTTCACGTAGCGCCGCCATGAGCCCCTCCCCAGACCTTCGCCCCGCCCATCTGCATGCTGCCGGCCTGGGGGAGTCCCCGCTGTGGCATGCGCAGGAGCAGGCGCTTTACTGGCTGGACATCCCCGGCAAGGAGCTGTTGCGCCTGCGATCCGATGGTCAGACCCTGGACCGCTGGCCTCTCCCGGCCGAGCCCGGCTGCATTGCGCGCCGGGCCAGCGGTGGCCTGCTGTTGGCGCGCCGCGACGGCGTGCATGCCTTTGATCCTTCGACGGGGGGCTCCGAGCTGCTGCTGTCGCCGCCCTACGACCCGGCTCGCCAACGCTTCAACGACGGCAAGGCCGATCCGCAGGGGCGCTGGTGGATAGGTGGCATCGACGACGCGCGGGCCCCCGAGGCCTTCTTCTATCGCCTCGATGTGCACGGCTGCCAGGCCCTGATCCCTGGCGTGAGCACCGGCAATGGCCTGGCCTTCAGTCCGGACGGTCGCAAGCTCTACTGCTCTGACACCAAGGCCCACACGATCTATGTACGGGACTACGAGCCCGCCACCGGGGTGCCTGGCGAGGCGCGCGTGCTGGCGCGCTTCGCGCCGCGCGAGGCCTCGCAGCCCCTGTCCTCCTATGGCGGCCGGCCGGACGGTGCGGCCATGGATGTCGAGGGCGCCTACTGGGTCGCCCTGTTCGAGGGGCAGCGGCTGCTGCGCCTGTCGCCGGATGGTGGCGTGCTGGCCGAGGTGTCTCTGCCTGTGCGCTGCCCCACCATGCCCGCCTTCGGAGGGCCGGACTTGCGCACCCTGTTCATCACGACCGCACGCCAGGGGCGGCCGGCGGAAGAGCTGGCCGGGCAGCCGTGGGCGGGCTGTGTGCTGCAACTGCGGGTGGATGTGCCCGGCCTGCCGGTGCCTGCGGTGGCTCTGTAGGCGAGCCTGGTCGTCGCTCCGCAGGTGTGGCAAGGTCTGCCGCCTGCCTCAGTGCTGGGCGCCTGAGCGTCGTTCTGGTGCGTGCCAATGACAAAAGGCACTTGCCGGACCTTGTCAAGGGCAAGCCCTGATGCATTGTTGGGCGTCTGTTAAGTGCCTGTAAGGGGAAACCACATATAATCTTTGGGTTTTGCCGATCGACCCCCAAGGATCCGTGAGCTCCGAACCGCATGACGCCGCCAAGGCCGACAAAGCCTCAGCGACCCATGCAGCGACCCCTGCTGCGCAGCAGTCCACGCCGCAGGCTCCTGCCGTGCCTACCGGCGTGCGCCCTGATCCATGGAATGAAGACGGCGAGGAAGATTTCAAGGCCCGTGAGCCCCTGACGCCTGAAGAGGCGGCAGCCTGGCGGGCCCGGCACCGAGCGACGTCGCCCTGGCGTGTGGTCTTGTTCCAGGGGGTGGCGGCGGTGCTGATGGTGGTGCTGTGGACCCTATTCGGGTCGGCCCGCCATGGACTGTCGGCGCTGTTCGGCGCCTTGGCCGTGGTCGGTCCCAATGCCTTGATGGCATGGGGGACGACCCGGCGCCCGGCCACGATGGCGGGAGCTGCATTGCTCTCCCTGATGGTCTGGGAGCTGATCAAGATTCTCTTGGTCGCCGTCATCCTGTTGGCGGTGATCAAAGGGGTGCCTGACCTGCGTTGGCCGGCTCTGCTGCTGACCATGGTCGTGTGCCTCAAGGTTTATTGGCTGGTCCTGCTTCGGTGGGGCCGAAACAAAAATTAGACGGAACCCTGAACATGGCAGCAGAAGGACACGCGCCGACCGCAGGTGAGTACATCACTCACCACTTGCAGCACTGGCAGAAGAACTTTGCTCTGGTGGACCAGAAGCAGCAAGGCATCGTCGATTTCAGCGTCTTCAACCTGGACTCGCTGATCTATTCCGTCGTGCTGGGCTTCCTGGCCGTCTTTTTCCTGTGGCGTGCTGCCCGCAAGGCGACCTCCGGCGTGCCGGGCCGCTTCCAGGCTGCCGTCGAGATCCTGGTCGAGATGGTGGACAACCAGGCCAAGGGCGTGATCCACAACGAGAAGAGCCGCAAGCTCGTGGGCCCCGTCGCCCTGACCGTGTTCGTGTGGATCTTCTTCATGAATGCCATGGACATGCTGCCGGTCGACATGCTGCCCTGGATGTGGGGTGAGTACGTCGCCTCCACCGGCCATGACCCGCACCACGCCTACATGCGCGTCGTGCCCACGGCCGACCTGTCGACCACGCTGAGCATGTCCACCTTCGTGCTCATGCTCTGCCTGTTCTACAACATCAAGATCAAGGGCCTGGGCGGCTGGGGGCACGAGCTGATCTCCGCACCCTTTGGCGCTCACCCCGCGCTGTGGCCCTTCAACTTCGCCATGCAGATGATCGAGTTCCTGGCCAAGACCGTGTCCCACGGCATGCGTCTGTTCGGGAACATGTTCGCCGGCGAACTCGTGTTCATGCTGATCGCCCTGATGGGTGGCGGCTGGGCGCTGACGGGCACGGGCATCGGCCTGGCCATCGGCCATGTCATTGCCGGCACCGTCTGGACCCTGTTCCACATCCTCGTGATCGTGCTGCAGGCCTTCATCTTCATGATGCTGACGCTGATCTACATCGGCCAGGCCCATGACGCGCACTGATTGAAGACCTTCAGTCGGGCACCTCTTTCTTTCTCGTTTCCTTTCTTTCTTTTCTAACCTCTTCAGGAGCACAAAATGGAAAACATCCTCGGCCTCGTGGCACTGGCTTGCGGCATCATCGTTGGTCTGGGCGCTATCGGCGCTTCCATCGGCATCGCGCTGATGGGTGGCAAGTTCCTGGAGTCCTCCGCTCGCCAGCCCGAGCTGATGAACGAACTGCAAACCAAGATGTTCATTCTGGCCGGCCTGATCGACGCTGCCTTCCTGATCGGCGTCGCTATCGCTCTGCTGTTCGCCTTCGCAAACCCCTTCGTCCTGCGCTAATCCGCTCGAAACCTTTCACGACTGAAAGGATCGTGCCGTGAATATCAACGCAAGCCTTTTCATTCAGTGGATCCCGTTCGCAGTGCTCGTGTTCGTCACGATGCGCTTCATCTGGCCGCCGATCACCAAGGCCCTGGACGAGCGTGCAGGCAAGATCCGCGAGGGTCTGGCTGCCGCCGACAAGGCCAAGGCTGAGCTGGCCACCGCCAACAAGGCGGCCGATGAGCAACGGGCCATTGCGCGCAACGAGACCACCAAGCTGCTGGCTGACGCTGAAAAGCGCGCCGCTGCCATCGTGGACGAGGCCAAGAAGCGTGCTGAAGAAGAAGGCGCCAAGATCGTGGCCGCTGCCAAGGCGGAAGCCGAGCAGCAGGCCACCCGTGCCCGCGAGGCCCTGCGCGAGCAGGTCGCCGTGCTGGCCGTGAAGGGCGCCGAGCAAATTCTGCAGCGCGAGGTCAATGCCAGCGTGCACGCCGAATTGCTGGGCCGTCTGAAGACGGAGCTGTAATCATGGCTGAGCTCGCCACCATTGCACGCCCCTACGCTGAGGCGCTCTATCAGGTCGCGAAGAAGCACGATGTGAAGGCCTGGGGTCAGGCGCTTGATGCGCTGGCCCTGGTCGCACAGGATGCTGACCTGCGCTCGTTCGCCGACAACCCCAAGGTCACCGCCGAGCAGGTGTTCGTCATCATGACGGCCGCCGCCAAGCAGACCCTGGCACCGGAGCTGCAGAACTTCCTGCGCGCGGTGATCGACAACGGCCGCCTCTCGGCCCTGCCGGCAGTCGTGGAGCAGTTCCACGCGCTTGCCAATGCAGCTGCCGGCGTCGCCGATGCGCAGATCTTCAGTGCCTATCCGATCGAGCCGGCCCAGTTGGCGGACGTGGTCGCGACGCTGGAAAAGCGCTTCGGTCGCAAGCTCGAAGCCCATGTTCAGCTGGAGCCCGCTCTCATCGGCGGTATCCGGGTGGTGGTTGGCGATGAGGTGCTCGACACCTCCGTCAAGGCCCGCCTGGACCGCATGAAAGTGGCGCTCACCGCTTAAGCACCAGCGCGAAGACACCTTATCCGATTCATCCCTGTGTCACCCGCGCTCTGGCAACAGACGCCCGACCAGATGGGAGCAAGCAATGCAACTGAATCCTGCTGAAATTTCCGAACTGATCAAGAGCCGCATCGAGGGCCTGGGCAGCACGACGGACGTCCGTAACCAGGGCACCGTGGTGTCCGTGTCCGACGGCATCGTGCGCATCCACGGCCTGTCCGACGTGATGCAAGGCGAAATGCTGGAGTTCCCGGCTGACGCCAGCGGCCAACCCTCCGTCGGCCTGGCCCTGAACCTCGAGCGCGACTCCGTCGGCGCCGTGATCCTGGGTGGCTACGAGCACATCTCCGAAGGCGACACCGTGAAGTGCACGGGCCGCATCCTGGAAGTGCCCGTCGGCCCCGAGCTGATCGGCCGCGTGGTGAACGCCCTGGGCCAGCCCATCGACGGCAAGGGCCCGATCAACGCCAAGATGACGGACGTGATCGAGAAGGTCGCTCCCGGCGTGATCGCCCGCAAGTCCGTGGACCAGCCGGTGCAGACCGGCCTGAAGTCCATTGACTCGATGGTGCCCGTCGGCCGTGGCCAGCGCGAGCTGATCATCGGCGACCGCCAGACCGGCAAGACCGCCGTGGCCATCGACGCCATCATCAACCAGAAGGGTCAGAACATGACCTGCGTCTACGTCGCGATCGGCCAGAAGGCTTCGTCGATCAAGAACGTGGTGCGTGCTCTGGAACAGGCTGGCGCGATGGAATACACCATCGTCGTGGCTGCCTCGGCGTCTGAATCCGCTGCCATGCAGTACGTGTCGGCCTACTCCGGCTGCACGATGGGCGAGTACTTCCGTGACCGTGGCCAGGACGCCCTGATCGTTTACGACGATCTGTCCAAGCAGGCCGTGGCCTACCGCCAAGTGTCGCTGCTGCTGCGCCGCCCCCCGGGCCGCGAAGCGTTCCCCGGCGACGTGTTCTATCTCCACAGCCGTCTGCTGGAACGCGCCGCTCGCGTGAACGCCGACTACGTGGAAGCGTTCACCAAGGGTGAAGTGAAGGGCAAGACCGGTTCGCTGACCGCTCTCCCCATCATCGAAACCCAGGCCGGTGACGTGTCCGCCTTCGTTCCGACCAACGTGATCTCGATCACCGACGGTCAGATCTTCCTGGAAACCAACCTGTTCAACGCAGGTATCCGCCCCGCCATCAACGCCGGTATCTCGGTGTCGCGCGTGGGTGGTGCTGCCCAGACCAAGCTGATCAAGTCGCTGTCCGGCGGTATCCGTACCGACCTGGCCCAGTACCGTGAGCTGGCTGCCTTCGCGCAGTTCGCCTCCGACCTGGACGAAGCGACCCGCAAGCAGCTGGACCGCGGCGCCCGCGTGACCGAGCTGCTGAAGCAGGCCCAGTACTCGCCGCTGAGCATCAGCCTGATGGCTGCCACGCTGTACGCGGTGAACAAGGGCTTCATGGACAGCCTGGAAGTGAAGAAGGTCCTGGCCTTCGAACACGGTCTGCACCAGTTCCTGAAGACCAGCCACGCCGCTCTGCTGGCCAAGCTGGAAGCCGACAAGGCCATGGACAAGGACGCAGAAGCCGAGCTGAACGCCGCCATCACGACGTTCAAGAAGTCCTTCGCCTAAGCAACCATGACCGGGTGCGAACCTCGGTGAGCACCCGGCCCTAACAGGAGAAATCATGGCAGCAGGCAAGGAAATTCGCGGCAAGATCAAGTCGGTCGAGAACACCAAGAAGATCACCAAGGCCATGGAGATGGTCGCGGCATCCAAGATGCGCAAGGCGCAGGACCGGATGCGTGCGGCCCGTCCCTACAGCGACAAGATCGGCAACATCGCTGCCAATCTGTCCAAGGCCAACCCCGAGTACCAGCACGCCTTCATGGTCAGGAATGACCAGGCGAAGTCGGCCGGTTTCGTGGTGGTCACGACGGACAAGGGTCTGTGCGGCGGCTTGAACACCAATCTGTTGCGTGCGGTCACCACCAAGCTGAAGGACATCGAGTCCGCGGGTCAGAAGGCCGAGGTCGTTGCCATCGGCAACAAGGGCCTGGGCTTCATGAACCGCATCGGCGCCAAGGTCGTGGCCCATGCCACGCAGCTGGGCGACCAGCCGCACGTCGAGAAGCTGATCGGCCCCGTCAAGGTGCTGCTGGACAAGTACGCCGTCGGCGAGCTGTCCGCCGTCTACCTCTGCTACACCCGCTTCATCAACACGATGAAGCAGGAGCCGGTGGTGCAGCAACTGCTGCCCCTGTCGGCTGAGGACATGCAGACGGACCAGGCCTCGCACAGCTGGGACTACCTCTACGAGCCCGACGCCGCCACCGTCATCGACGAGCTGCTGGTGCGCTACACCGAGGCCCTGGTCTACCAGGCCGTCGCCGAGAACATGGCGTCCGAGCAATCGGCGCGCATGGTGGCCATGAAGGCCGCCACTGACAACGCAGGCACCCTGATCGGTGAGCTGAAGCTGGTCTACAACAAGACCCGCCAGGCCGCGATCACGAAGGAGCTGAGCGAGATCGTCAGCGGCGCCGCCGCCGTGGGCTGATCGCAGCAGACGCAGCAGCAAAAGTTTTGGAATTGAAGGAACGAAAAAATGGCTAACACTCAATCAGTGGGCAAGATCGTTCAGTGCATCGGCGCCGTGGTGGACGTGGAATTCCCGCGTGACCAGATGCCCAAGGTGTACGACGCCTTGAAGATGGAAGGTTCCGCCCTGACGCTGGAAGTTCAGCAGCAGCTGGGCGACGGCGTGGTGCGTACCATCGCCCTGGGTTCGTCCGACGGCCTGCGCCGCGGCACCGAGGTCTACAACACCGGCGACACCATCAAGGTGCCGGTGGGCAAGGCCACCCTGGGTCGCATCATGGACGTGCTGGGCAACCCCATCGACGAGCGTGGTGAGGTGTCCTCGGAGCTGACCGCTTCGATCCACCGTGCCGCTCCCTCGTACGACGAGCTGAGCCCCTCGCAGGACCTGCTGGAAACCGGCATCAAGGTGATCGACCTGATCTGCCCGTTCGCCAAGGGCGGCAAGGTGGGTCTGTTCGGTGGCGCCGGCGTGGGCAAGACCGTGAACATGATGGAGCTCATCAACAACATCGCCAAGGCTCACTCGGGCCTGTCGGTGTTCGCTGGTGTGGGCGAGCGTACCCGTGAGGGCAACGACTTCTATCACGAGATGGCCGATTCGGGCGTCGTGAACCTGGAGAACCTGGGCGAGTCCAAGGTGTCCATGGTCTACGGCCAGATGAACGAGCCCCCGGGCAACCGTCTGCGCGTGGCCCTGACCGGCCTGACCATCGCCGAGTCCTTCCGTGACGAAGGCCGTGACGTGCTGTTCTTCGTGGACAACATCTACCGCTACACCCTGGCCGGTACCGAAGTGTCCGCACTGCTGGGCCGCATGCCTTCCGCCGTGGGCTACCAGCCGACGCTGGCCGAGGAAATGGGCCGTCTGCAGGAGCGCATCACCTCGACCAAGGTCGGTTCGATCACCTCCATCCAGGCCGTGTACGTGCCTGCCGATGACTTGACCGACCCGTCCCCCGCCACGACCTTCGCCCACTTGGACGCCACCGTCGTGCTGTCGCGTGACATCGCCGCCCTGGGTATCTACCCCGCCGTGGATCCGCTGGACTCGACCTCGCGTCAAGTGGACCCGAACGTGGTCGGCGAAGAGCACTACACGACCACCCGCGCCGTCCAGCAAGTGCTGCAGCGCTACAAGGAACTGCGCGACATCATCGCGATCCTGGGCATGGACGAGCTGTCTCCCGAAGACAAGCTGGCCGTGGCCCGCGCTCGCAAGATCCAGCGTTTCCTGTCGCAGCCCTTCCACGTGGCCGAAGTGTTCACCGGCTCGCCCGGCAAGTACGTGCCCCTGAAGGAAACCATCCGCGGCTTCAAGATGATTGTGGCTGGCGAGTGCGATCACCTGCCGGAGCAGGCGTTCTACATGGTCGGGACCATCGACGAAGCCTTCGAAAAAGCGAAGAAGCTGCAGTAAGACTTCGC
Organism: Roseateles sp. DB2; assembly: GCF_051857535.1. Classification (NCBI taxonomy): domain Bacteria; kingdom Pseudomonadati; phylum Pseudomonadota; class Betaproteobacteria; order Burkholderiales; family Sphaerotilaceae; genus Roseateles; species Roseateles sp. DB2. The sequence continues at coordinate 62,958 of NZ_JBPZGY010000002.1, forward strand.
ATACGACGCGCTGGCGTCGTTGCCGTGCTCGCCGGACTCGCAGTCTGGCTGTGCGTGGCGCCTAGCCAGCGCGCCGTCTGCTCGCTTCCTGCAGCTTCTTACTCGTGATGAAGACCGGGAAGCAGACTTACTTCAACTTCAACGCTAGAAAGATTGAACATGGCAACCATTCATGTTGACGTGGTGTCCGCCGAGGAGAGCATCTTCTCGGGCGAGGCCAAGTTCGTCGCGTTGCCGGGTGAAGGTGGTGAGCTGGGCATCCTGCCGCAGCACACGCCGCTGATCACCCGCATCAAGCCCGGCGCGGTGCGCATCCAGCGTGCTGACAACGGCCAGGAAGAGTTCGTGTTCGTGGCCGGTGGCATTCTGGAAGTGCAGCCGAACCGCGTGACCGTGCTGGCTGACACCGCCATCCGCGGCAAGGACCTGGACGAAGCCAAGGCCACCGAGGCCAAGAAGCTGGCCGAGGAAGCGATGAAGAACGCCAAGAGCGACATCGACTTCGCCAAGGCACAAGGCGAATTCGCAGCCATGGCCGCCCAGATCGCCGCCCTGCGCAAGTTCCGCAAGAAGTGAGGCCCGCCGCCTTCAGCGAGCCTGCGGGTTGCTGAACGGCGGTTCTCTACCGGCGCCCGCCGACGCAAGTCCGGCGGGCGTTGTCTTTTCCCTCGCCCGATTTCAGCCGATTTCAGCTGAAGCGCTCCGGCGCTCCGCAGCGTCCCACGCCATCCACAGGTTTCCGCCATGCCAACGCCCATCGCCCTGACCCGCCACCACGGCCTCGAAGCCCTGGAACTCGTCGCGCCCGATGGCGCCCGCGCGGTCCTGCTGCTGCATGGCGCGCACCTGACTTCCTGGATCCCCGCGGGTGGGGAGGAGCAGCTGTACCTCTCGCCCCGCAGCGCCTTCGCCACAGGCCAGGCCATCCGCGGTGGCGTGCCGCTGATCTTTCCGCAGTTCAGCGCGCGCGGCCCGCTGATGCGCCATGGCTTCGCCCGCACCAAGCCCTGGCAGTTGCTGCAGGCCGAGCAGGGCGCCGATGACGCCCTCGCCGTGCTGCAGCTCACCGACGACGCCGCCACGCGCATGGTCTGGCCGCATGCCTTCTCGGCCGAGCTGTCGGTGCGAGTCAGTGACCAGAGCCTGGACATCGAGCTGGCCGTCGAGAACACCGGCGACACCGCCTTCGACTTCACCGCCGCCCTGCACACCTATCTGCGCACCGGCGCCCTGGACGCCACCAGCCTGCGCGGCCTGGCCGGCCTGCACTACTGGGACCAGGTGAAGAACGCCGAGCAGTTGCAGCGCAGCGACCTGGTCCTGCCCGGCAGCCCCGGCTGCGAGGACCTGGACCGGATCTACTACCAGGTGAAGACGCCGCTGCAGCTGATCGACGAATCTGGTCCGCAACGGCGCGCCCTGGACCTCCAGCAGCAGGGCTTTGAGGACACCGTGGTCTGGAACCCGGGCGCCGCCAAGTGCGCGCAGCTGGCCGACATGCCGGCCGAGGGCTACCAGCAGTTCCTGTGCATCGAAGCCGCCGCCATCGAGCGGCCGGTGGCGCTGCAGCCGGGCGAGGTCTGGAGCGGTATGCAGAGCCTGCGCCTGGGCTGAGAGCACACCGGCTCGCGTCTTCTTGATCCAGCCCCGGCATGACCTGGCTCAAGCCGCCGATAATGCCCGCCCATGAGCGCTCCCCTGCAAAACGACACCTTCCTGCGCGCCTGCTTGCGCCAGCCCACCGACTACACGCCCGTCTGGCTGATGCGCCAGGCTGGCCGCTACCTGCCCGAGTACCGCGACACCCGCGCCCAGGCCGGCAGCTTCATGGGCCTGGCCACCAACACGGACTACGCTACCGAGGTCACGCTGCAGCCCCTGGAGCGCTATCCCCTGGATGCCGCCATCCTCTTCAGCGACATCCTCACCGTGCCCGATGCCATGGGCCTGGGCCTGTCCTTCCAGCAGGGCGAGGGCCCCAAGTTCGCCAAGGTCGTGCGTGATGAGGCCGCCGTGGCCGCGCTGGCCGTGCCAGACATGGACAAGCTGCGCTACGTCTTCGACGCCGTCAGCTCCATCCGCAAGGCGCTCAACGGCCGCGTGCCCCTGATCGGCTTCTCGGGCAGCCCCTGGACCCTGGCCTGTTACATGGTCGAAGGCGGTGGCTCGGACGACTACTGCCAGGTCAAGGCGCTGATGTACAGCCGCCCGGACCTGATGCACCGCATCCTGCAGGTCAATGCCGATGCCGTAGCCCAGTACCTCAACACCCAGATCGAAGCGGGCGCGCAGGCCGTGATGGTCTTTGACTCCTGGGGCGGCGTTCTGGCGGACGGCATGTTCCAGGAATTCAGCCTGGCCTATTCGCGCCGGGTGCTGGCCCAGGTCAAGACCGAACACGAGGGCCAACGCATCCCGCGAATCCTCTTCACCAAAGGCGGCGCCCTGTGGCTGGACGAGATCGCCGAAGCCGGTGCCGACGTGGTCGGCCTGGACTGGACGGCCAATCTGGCCAAGGCTCGCGCCCAGGTGCAGGACCGCGTCGCCCTGCAAGGCAATCTGGATCCCAACGTGCTGTTCGCGCCGCCTGAGGCCATCCGTGCCCAGGTGCGCCGTGTGCTGGACAGCTTTGGCCGTCCGCAGCGGCCTGATGGCGGCTGGGGCGGGCACGTCTTCAACCTCGGCCACGGCATCAGCCAGTTCACCCCGCCGGAGCATGTGTTGCATCTGGTCGATGAAGTCCATCAGCACTCGCGCCGCCTGCGCCAGGCCTGAACGCGCAGCGCTGCGCAAGAAGGGTGGGTTGCGGCGGGCTGAGCCGCCCGGTCCAAGGCCGGCGCAATGCCGGAACGTCGGCTGTCCCCTGCAGGTGAATGGCAACACTGAGCGCCGTGAACTCTGCACAGTAAGTAGACACTTATCCCCAAAAAGAGGAGATGCGTTTCAGCTTGTGGCAATTGCTGCGGCGCATCTCGGGGTTTCCACGATTGTCGTGTAAGTGCTTGATTTTATTGGCGGGAAACAGTTCGCAGCGCGAATCTGGCGGGAATGACGCGACGCAGCAGGCCGCGTCAACAGCCAGTGGGAGCCGCACGCGCCGCTTCTTTTGCACAAAGTTATCCACAGGCTGGTGGCGGCAGGTGCGAAGAGCCAGGACGAATCAAGCAGTTAGCGAAGATTTCGAGGGCAGACATGCAGAAACGGTGGCAAGTGCGACGGGATGTACGGGGCCTGGGCCCGGCCCTCGCCTGGGCGGCCGCACGGCCGCTGGAGGCGTACCTTGAGCACGGCTGACGGGCCCTTGGCGCTACACCGCCTCCTGGTGGCCGTGGATGCGCCGCAGCACAGCGGCCTCAGCGAGCCGCTGAGCTACCGCGCCCCGCAGGCCTGGCCACCGGGCACCCTGCTGCAGGTGCCCCTGGGCAAGCGGGAACTGCTGGGCCTGGTCTGGGACGAGCCCCAGAGGCAAGACCTGACTCCCGGGGGCCAGATCTTGCCTGACGAGGCGCTGCGCGAGGTGGGCGAGGTGCTGGACGCCTTGCCGCCGCTCTCGGCCTCCTGGCGCCGCCTGGTCGAGTTTGCCGCGCAGTACTACCAGCGCGCCATTGGCGAACTGGCGCTGTCGGTGCTGCCACCGCAGCTGCGCGAGGTCACGGCCAAGCAGTTGCAGGCCAAGCTCAAGAAGCTGGCCAAGCTGCCTGCGCCGCCGGCGCCCACGGCGCCGCCGCTGATGCCCGTGCTCAGCGAGGCGCAGCAGGCCGCGCTGGCGCAGTTGGACAGCATGCTGCAGGCGCCTCCCGAGGCGGCCGCGCCCACGCCCGTCCTGCTCTACGGCGTGACCGGCAGTGGCAAGACCGAGGTCTACCTGCGCGCCGCTGAGCAGGCCCTGGCCCAGGGGCGGCAGGTGCTGGTGCTGGTGCCGGAGATCAACCTGACGCCGCAACTGGAAGCCCGTTTCGCCGAGCGTTTCGCCGGGCGGCGCATCGTGTCCCTGCACAGCGGCCTCACGCCTGCTCAGCGCCTGCAGAACTGGCTGGCCGCCCATCTGGGGCAGGCGGAGCTGATCCTGGGGACGCGGCTGGCGGTCTTCGCCTCGCTGCCGCGCCTGGGCCTGATCGCCGTCGACGAGGAGCACGACCCCAGCTACAAGCAGCAGGACGGCGCCCGCTACTCGGCCCGCGACCTGGCGGTCTACCGCGCACGGCTGGAAAAGGTGCCGGTGATCCTGGGCTCGGCGACACCCTCGCTGGAGAGCTGGCAGCACGCCAACACCGGCCGCTACCAGCGCCTGGTGATGCCCCAGCGCATCGGCGGTGGCGCCATGCCGCGGGTGCGCATCTTCGACATGAACACCCTGGCCCGCACCAAGGGCGTGACCACCGCCCTGACCGCGCCGCTGCTGGAGGCTCTGCGCCAGCGCCTCGCGCGCGGCGAGCAGAGCCTGGTCTTTCTCAACCGCCGCGGCTACGCCCCCGTGCTGCATTGCGGCGAGTGCAACTGGAAGAGCGACTGCCCGCATTGCAGCGCCTGGCGCGTCTTTCACAAAGGCGACCGCAGCCTGCGCTGCCATCACTGTGGCTTTGCCGAGCGCGTCCCCTTGGCCTGCCCGACCTGCGGCAACCTGGACATCGCGCCCCTGGGCCGAGGCACCGAGCGCCTGGAGGAGCAGCTGGCTGAAAGCCTGCCCGGCGCGCGCGTGGCACGCATCGATGCGGATTCCACCAGGCACAAGGGTCAGCTGGAAGAGCAGCTCGGCGCCGTGCATGCGGGCGAGGTGGACATCCTCGTCGGCACGCAGATGATCACCAAGGGTCACGACTTCCGCCGCATCACGCTGGTGGCCGCGGTGAACCCGGACGGCGCGCTCTTTTCCAGCGATTTCCGCGCACCCGAGCGGCTCTTCGCGCTGCTGATGCAGGCCGCCGGCCGCGCGGGGCGTGACGCCGAGGTGGCTGCGCGCAGCGAGATGTGGGTGCAGACCTGGCACCCGCAGCACGCCCTCTACCTGGCCCTGCAGCGGCATGACTACGAGTTTTTTGCGGCCAGCCAGCTCGCCGAGCGCGAGTCCGCCGCGCTGCCGCCCTTCTCGCACCTGGCGCTGATGCGGGCCGAGGCGCGCACGGCCGAGGGCGCGCAAGCCTTCCTCGATGCGGCGGCCGCGCTGGCCCAGGCGCTGCCCGATGCGCAGCAAGCCCTGATCTACCCGCCGGTGCCCATGAGCGTGGCCCGCGTGGCCGATGTGGAGCGCTTCCAGATGCTCATCGAATGCGGCCAGCGCTCGGTCCTGCAGCGTCTGCTGTGGCACTGGCTGCCCCAGCTGCAGGCCCTCAAGCGCGAGCACCGCGGCGTGCTGCGCTGGGCCATCGACGTCGACCCGCTGGCGATCTGAGGCCCGCCTGCCGTGCTCTCAGCGCGGCGCCGAGGCCCGACCCTCGCGCGGCTCCCGGCTGTCGCGCGGGTCGCCCAGCCAGGTCTTGAGCCAGCGGCTCATCTCCCACTGCACATGGCCGGCGGACTCGCGTGCGCCATAGCCGTGGGACTCCAGCGGCAGCATCGTGAGGCGCACCGTGCCGCCCAGGCCGGACAGGGCGTGGTAAAGCCGCTCGCTCTGCAGCGGCGGCGTGCCCGCATTGCCGTCCTGCTCGCCGTGAAGCAGCAGCAGGGGCTCCTTGATCTGCGGTGCGTAGAGCAGGGGCGAGAGGTTGAGGTAGACCTCCCTGGCGTCCCAGATGGAGCGGCGCTCGCTCTGGAAGCCGAAGGGTGTCAGCGTGCGGTTGTAGGCCCCGCTGCGGGCGATGCCGGCCTTGAAGAGGTCGGTGTGGGCCAGCAGGTTGACGGCCATGAAGGCGCCGTAGCTGTGGCCGCCCACGGCCATGCGCTTCGGGTCGGACACGCCCAAGTCATCGGCCTTGTCGATGATGGCGCGGGCGTTCATGGTGATCTGCTCGATGAAGCCGTCGTTGACCGTCTTGAGGTCGCCCACGATGGGCATGTGGGCGTCGTAGAGCACCACGAAGCCGTCCAGCAGCAAGGCCAGGGGGCTGATGCCGTTGAAGCTCAGGAAGCGGTTGCTGGCACCGCTGACCTGGCTGGCAATGGAGGCGTCGCTGTACTCCAGCGGATAGGCCCAGACCAGGGTGGGGCGGCGTTCGCCTTCCTTGTAGTCGGGCGGCAGGTACATCCAGAAGGACATGTCCACGCCGTCGGCGCGCTTGAAGCTGACGAACTCGCGGCGGATCCTGCGCAGCTGCGGCGTGTTGTCCTTCAGGCGCGTCAGGGGCTGCAGGCTGTTGCCGGAGGCCAGTTCGCGCAAAGCGAGGTTGGGCGGCTCGCCGGCGCTCTCGCGGTTCAGCAGCAATTGCCGGCCGCCATCCAGCACGGCCAGGGGCGTCTCGTAACTGCCCTCGGGGGACTGGAACAGGCGCTGCGCGCTGAGGTCCCGCAGCGAGAAACGGTCCAGGAAGGGGCGGTCGCCCCTGGGACTGGCGCCGGGGCCGCTCAGCAGGAGGTCGCCATTGAGGGTCTGCACGACCAGATGGCCGTTGGGCAGCATGCGCATCAGGGGGCTGCCGGGGTGGCGGAAGCGCTCGCGCTGGCTGAACTCGAACAGGGGCTTGCTCTGCGTGCCCTTGAGCGGCAGCAGGTAGCTGCGCTGCCAGGCACGCTGGCGGTCGACCTCGGTCAGCAGGGCGTTCTGGCCGTCGTCCAGGAACTGCAGGCGCGAGAAGCGGTGCGGCATGCGCTGCACCTCCAGGGCCTCGCCGGTGAAGGGTGGGTCCAGGCGCATGAGGCGGTCGCGGAAGGCCACGCGCTGCGCCGGGTTGCCGCCGTCCAGGGCCTCGATCCAGTAGACGGCCGCGTCCCGGGTCGGCGAGGCGTAGAACACGCGCGGCCCGGGCAGCACGCCGTCGATGGTTACGCCGCTCTTGAGGGGCATGCGCGCCAGCTCACGGACCAGCTTGCCGTCGCGCTGGCGCACCTCGACGATGGTCGGGAAATCATCCCAGGGCAGGCGGTAGCTGAAGGGGCGGCTGATGCGCTCGGTCAGCAGGTACTGGCCCTCGCCCACGCTGCTGACGCTGCTGTAGAGCTGGGCGGGGCCCAGGTCGCGGCTGGCACCGCTGGCGAGGTCCACCCAGGTCAGCACCGAGCGGGCGTGGTGCTCGAAGAGGGCCTCGTCCTGTGGGCTGCGCAGCAGGTCCGGATGGGTGCGCTCGGGCGAAGCCAGGCCGCGGCTTTCCTCGCTGACGGGCTGTGGCGGCAGGCGCGGCGGCGGGCCGCGGTGGTCGGGGACGCTCAGCACGACCAGCTCGCGCGGGTTGAGCCAGGCCTTCTCGCCCTGGGCCAGTACCTCGTTGAGCCGCAGGCCCTGGATGGGGCGCACGGTGGCGCTGGCGGTGTCGCCCACCCACAGCTCGTTGGCGCGCTCCATGCGGCGTTCGATCAGGAAGCGCTGGCCATCCGGCGCCCAGGTGAAGTCATGCCACAGGCCGCCCGCAGGCAGCTCGACCACGCGCTCCGGTGCATCCGGCTGCAGCAGGGCGCGCAGGCGCAGGCGCTGGATGGCGGGCAGGCCTGGCGCAACACCGCTGCCGGCATCGAATCGGGTGCCGGCCAGGTGCAGGGTGGGGCGCTGCAGATCCTCGATGGTGGAGAAGCGGCGCGTCTCGATCAGGGCCAGCTGCTGGCGGTCTGGCGAGGGCAGCAGGCGCGGCAGGGGGGCGGTGTCCAGCAGCTCGCGCACGGCGGCCGAGGGCTGCTGGTAGCCGGCCGCCGAAGCGTTCGCGGGAAGCAGGGTGCAGGCAATCAGCAGGCTGGGCAGGACGGTGGCAAGTAGGCGCATGGCGGCGGGGCCCGGAGGCCGGCGCGGGATCGGATGCCGCGCACGATAGCGCAGGCGGCTGACGACCGTGCCCACGGACGTTCCCATGGTCACGCTCATGGCTGCGGCACCAGCCAGGTGGCCAGGCCGCTGAAGCTGAAGAAGGCGATCACGGTGGAGGCCATGATGATGCGGGCGATGCGGCCGTTGTCCGCCCCGTAGCGCTCGGCCAGCAGGGAGACGTTGCTGGCGCTGGGCAGGGCCGCGGCCAGCACCAGCACGTGCAGCTGGAAGGGGCTGAGGTCCAGGCCCATCCTGACCGCGGTGGCGCCCAGCAGCAGCACCAGGGTCGGATGGCCGAAAAGCTTGATGAGGGCGACGGGCAGGTAGCGTTCCGGCGGCGTCCGGGTGTGGGCATGCTGGCCGGCGCGCCACAACACCGCGCCGATGGTGAACAGGGCCACCGGCGAGGCGGCGTCGCCCAGCATCCTGACCACGGTCATGAGCATGGGCGGCAAGGCGTAGCCGCTGACCGAGCTCAGCGCGCCCAGCGCGATGGCCCAGGGCAGGGGATTGGACAGCGCCCCCTTGAGCGCCTGCCCCAGGGCCACGCGCCAGTGGCTGCCGCCGGCATCGTGCGCCCGGGCCAGGGCGATGCACAGGGAGCTGGTGACGATGAGGTCGGCCAGGATGGTGCAGATCACCGGCGCAGCAGCAGCCTGCCCCATCAGCGCCACCAGCAGCGGCACGCCCATGAAGCCGGTGTTGGGGAAGGCAGCGACCAGGGCGCCGAAGGAGGCATCCTTGAGGTGGGTGACGTCGTCCAGCGTCAGGAACAGGGTCACGCCCACGATGAGCAGAGCCGAGGCCAGATACACCACCAGCACGGCAGGGCTCAGCAGCTCCAGCAGCGGGGTGCTCGCGCCGAAGCGGAACAGCATGCAGGGCAGGGCGAAGAAGAGCACGAAGGTGTTGAGACCCGGGATGGCGCTTTCCGCCAGCAGCCCCTGGCGTGCGGCCAGATAGCCGCAAAGCACCAGGGCGAAAAAGGGCACGGTGACGGCGATGACGGCTTGCATGAGGCGCGAGTATCGCAATACGGGCTTGTATCCAGCTGAAAAGGGGGGGGGCGCGAACCGGCGTCGGCGCTTACATTTACGCCTGCAATCCGTATGAACGCTCCGCTGCCCGAAGGGCCGGCCACCGCGCCCCCCGATCTCGACTCACCCCTGCATGTGCTGCCGGTGGGCGAGCGCCTGGGCGTCTGGCGCATCGTCGAGGACATCCAGGTTTGCGCCTCTGGCCACTGGTACCGGGGCGAGCACTCCATGGCACCGGAGCAGCAGGTGGCCGTGCTGGTCTATGAGCAGTCTGCCGATGCCGCGCTGGTGCTGCTGCGCTTCGCCGAGGAGCAGCCGGGCTTGCAGAGCCTGCAGCACCTGGACATCTCCCTGCCCCAGGACAGCGGCCTTACCGCCGACGGCCTGCCCTATGTGGTGCTGCGCTGGATGGAGGGCACGCCCCTGCTTCCCGCGGCCGCCGAGCTGCCGCTGCGCAAGCGTCTGGAACTCATCTGCGATCTCTGTGACCTCCTGGAGGTGTTGCACGAACACGGTCAGGTCCTGCGCGAGCTGGACCCCGGCACCTTGTGGCTCTCGCCCCAGCAGCGCCTGCGCCTGATGGGCCAGGGCCTGGCACCGATGATGGCCGTCGAGGGCCCGGGCGATTTCGGCTACAGCTCGGCCGCCATCCCCCTGCTGGCCCCAGAGCAGCTGGATGGTCAGCCTCCCCACCTGGCCAGCGAGGCCTATGCGGTAGGCATGCTCATGTGCCTGCTGGTCAATGGCCGGCTGCCGGGCAGTGACAGCCTCATCGTCGGCCACCTGGGGGCCCCGGTGCATTCGCTGGCCGCCTGGGTCAGCCTGAGCCTGGGCGAACGCCAGGCCCTGGACGCCATGCTGAGCAAGTCCACCGCCTCGAACATGATGGAGCGCTACACCTCGGCCAAGGCCCTGGCGGACGACGTCCGTGCCTGGTTGGCCGGCGAGGTGCCCGCGCCGTTGCCGCCCACGCCCACGCTGTCCATGCCGCGCATCAAGCCCAGCCGCAAGAAGACGCCGCCGCGGCCGCCCTGGCGTCAGTGGCTGCTGCCGAGCATCTTGGCGGGGGCGCTGGGCGTGTTGGGCCTGGCGCTGTGGGCGGTGAGCCACCTCCGCAACTGAGACCATGGCCGGGCTGGGCCCGGTTCTGGGGTGCGCACGTCGCCACTGTTCAAGGGATGAAGGCCTTGCCCGGCGCTCGGCCGAGTGCGCTGCGGGCACCTTCGGGCTCAGGCAGCCCAACCCCCCATTTCTGGTTGAGCCGGGGCCACTCGCCGCTGCGCCGCAGCAGCTGCAGGGATTGTTCCAGCGCTTCGCACAGGGCCGGCCCTGGCGGCTGTCGGGAGCAGGCGAAATGCCCGCGCAACTGCCCGATGGCGGGCCCGTCTACCGGCCCAAGCAGCGGCAGGCCCAGGCTGGCGAGCACCGGCTGCGTGTTGCGCTCGTTCGTGGCCAGCAGGGTGACGCGGCCGGTGCGCAGCATGCGCAGGCCGGTCTCCACATCGCGCACGGTGGTCAGGCGCAGCAGGGGGCGGGCTTGCTCAAAGGCTTCGCCATAGGCCCAGCCAGCCACCTGGGCGATTTCCAGACCGGCCAGGGCGCGGTAGTCACCCTGCCAGATCGTGCGCGCCGCGGGGCCGCCGTAGAACACCAGGCGATCCTCGTAGAAGGCCGAGGGCGCGAAGGTGAAACGCTGCTCACGCTCGGGCGTGCGGTAGGGGCCGATGAGGACCTGCGCCTGCCCGTGCTCGACCATGGCCTGGGCTCGCGACCAGGGATAGTGCTCGAAGCGGATCTGCCAGCCGCGCTGCTGGGCGACGGCCTGAAGCAGGTCCACTGCCAGGCCTTCCGGCGGGTTCCCGGCCAAGGGCATGAACAGGCGGGGAAAGCTGGTGCCCACGGCCAGGATATCCTGCGCCGAGCAGCTCGACGCCGCCCCCGCGAGGCACAGGCCCGTCACCCACACCCGCCAGCATCCCTTCATGAGGATCCTTCCCTGTTCTGGTGGGCTGATCATAGGGAGGGCCGTGGCGGCTGTCAGCCATGGTCATGACGGGGGATGAGCCTGTCAGGGCCGGCTTGTATGATGCGCGGCCCGGTGCCGAGGGCGCCGGACCTGCCTCCTGCTGCCATGTCCGTCGATCCCACCTCCACCCTGAATCCCGCCCAGCTCGAAGCCGTGCACCACCTGCACGGGCCCTGCCTGGTCGTGGCTGGCGCGGGCTCGGGCAAGACCCGCGTGATCACCACCAAGATCGCCCGCCTGCTGCAGGCCGGCTACCAGGCCAAGAACATCGCCGCCATCACCTTCACAAACAAGGCCGCCCAGGAAATGCGTGAGCGGGCCAAGGGCCTGGTGGGCGCGCGGGCAGCGAAGGATCTGGCCATCTCCACCTTCCACTCCCTGGGCGTGCGCCTGCTGCGCGAGGAGGGCACGCGGGTGGGCCTGAAGGAACAGTTCTCCATCCTGGACAGCGACGACGTCCTGGGCGTGCTGCGCGATGCCGGCGGCACCACCGACGCCAATATGGCCAAGCAATGGCAGTGGACCATCTCGCTGTGGAAGAACATGGGCCTGAACGCCGAGATGGCGCTCAAGGCCGCCAAGGACGAGCAGGAGCGCGTGGCCGCCGTCGTGATGGGCCGCTACCAGGAGCGACTGGCGGCCTACCAGGCGGTGGATTTCGATGACCTCATCAGCCTGCCCCTGAAGCTGCTCACCGAGGACGCCGAGGCCCGTGGCAAGTGGCAGGACACCCTGCGCTACGTGCTGGTGGACGAATACCAGGACACCAACTCCGTGCAGTACGAGCTGCTCAAGGCCATCGTGGGTGAGCGCGGCATGTTCACCGCCGTGGGCGACGACGACCAGAGCATCTACGGCTGGCGCGGCGCCACCATCGAGAACCTCAAGCGCCTGCCCGTCGACTACCCCAATCTCAAGATCATCCCCCTGGAGCAGAACTACCGCTCCACAGGCGCCATCCTGCGCGCGGCCAACAACGTCATCGAGACCAATCCCAAGCTCTTCCAGAAGAAGCTGTGGAGCGAGTACGGCGACGGCGAGCCCATCGCCCTGGTCGAGGCCGATGGCGAGGAGCACGAGGCCGAGCGCGCCGTGGCCCGCATCCAGGCCATCCGCGCCAGCCTCGGGGCCAAGGTCAAGTTCGCCGACTTCGCCATCCTCTACCGCGCCAACCACCAGGCGCGCATCTTCGAGCAGGCTCTGCGCCGGGCCGAGATCCCCTACAAGGTCAGCGGCGGCCAGAGCTTCTTCGACAAGAGCGAGATCAAGGACCTCTGCGCCTGGCTGCGCCTCTTGGTCAACCAGGACGACGACCCTGCCTTCCTGCGCGCCGTCACCACGCCCAAGCGCGGCATCGGCCACACCACGCTCGGCGCGCTGAGCCAGTTCGCCGGCAAGTGGAAGATCAGCATGTACGAGGCCCTGTTCTCGGACTCGCTGTCCACCGTGCTCAACAAGAAGGCCATCGGTTCCCTGCACGAGTTCGGCCGCTACCTCAACGACCTGGAATACCGCGCCCGCCACACCGAGGGCGCCGAGGACGCCAAGACGCTGATGCTGGAGTGGCTCAAGGACATCGGCTACGAGCAGCACCTCTACGACAACGACGAGAACGAGAAAGCCGCGGCGGCCCGCTGGAACAACGTCCTGGATTTCGTGGACTGGGTGGCCAAGCGCTGCGGCGGCCAACTGGCACAGGACGGCGGCACCACCTTCGAGGAACCCAAGCAGACCGTGCTGCAGGTGGCGCAGACCATCAGCGTGATCCTCTCGCTGTCCGAGCGCGGCGAGGAGCAGGACCAGGTCGTGCTGACCACCCTGCATGCCTCCAAGGGCCTGGAATGGCCGCATGTCTTCCTGGCCGGCGTCAACGAGGGCCTGCTGCCCTTCAAGGCCGACGACGAGGAGATGACCGCCCAGCGCCTGGAGGAAGAGCGCCGCCTCATGTACGTGGGCATCACCCGCGCCCGCACCACGCTGGCGGTGAGCACCCTGCGCCGGCGCAAGAAGGCCCGCGAGATGGTGATGGGCATCCCCAGCCGCTTCATCGCCGAGATGCGCCTGCACGAGTCCGGCATCAAGGAAGACCCGCGCGAGAAGCTCAAGCGCATGCGGGAGGAACTGGCGGCGAAGGCGGCCGCAGCGGCGGCGGCGGCGAAGCAGAACGAGCGGTGAGGGGGCTGCTGCCCGTCATGCGAGGGGTGCCGCGCCCTGCCGGTGCTGCCGGCGCCTTCGCTTTGCGCAGACAATGCTGCCACCCCCAAGCGCGGCTGCAGTTCGGCCTGCTGGCATCGCATGATCCCCCCGCCCTGCGGCAGGAGCGCGCCCCGCATGAGATTCGAGACCTTTGTTGCCGGCCAATGGATGCCGCGCTACCAGTACAAGAGCTTCGAACCCACGCCCATCAACGGTGAATGGCAGTGGGAGGACCCGCACATCGCTGTGCTGCTGGAGCAGGCGAACCGGGCGCTGGGGGAGCTCAACGCCTTTTCGCTGATCGTTCCCGACGTCGATCTTTTCATCCAGATGCATGTGGTCAAGGAGGCGCAGACCTCCAGCCGCATCGAGGGCACGCAGACCGAGATGGACGAGGCCCTGCTGCCCGAGGAGCAGGTGCTGCCCGAGAAGCGCGATGACTGGCGTGAGGTGCACAACTACATCGACGCAGTGAACACGGCCGTCGCCGCACTGGCCGAGCTGCCGCTGTCCAATCGCCTGCTCAAGCAGACGCACGCCACGCTGATGCAGGGTGTGCGCGGCGAGCACAAGCAGCCGGGCGAGTTCCGCAGCAGCCAGAACTGGATCGGCGGCTCCAGCCTCCAGGACGCCGCCTTCATCCCTCCACATCATGAAGGCGTGGCCGAGCTGATGGGCGATTTGGAGAAGTTCCTTCACAACGAGGCGGTGGCCGTGCCGCACCTGGTGCGGATCGCGCTGGCGCACTACCAGTTCGAGACTATCCACCCGTTCCTGGACGGCAACGGGCGGATCGGGCGGCTGATGATTCCGCTGTACCTCGTGAGCTGCGGCATCCTGGCCAAGCCCTCGCTGTACCTCTCAGACTTCTTCGAGCGCAACCGGGCCAGCTACTACGACGCCCTGATGCGGGTGCGGACCAGCCATGACCTCATCCACTGGATGCGATTCTTCCTGAGCGGCGTGGCCGAGACCGCACGCAAGGGACGGGATGTGTTCCGGGCGGTCCTGCAGTTGCGCACTGAAGTCGAGCAGCAGGTGATGAGCCTGGGCAAGCGAAGTGCGACCGCCCGCGAGGCGCTGCACCTGCTCTACCGCAAGCCTGTGGTCACGGCCGGGCAGCTGGTGGCGGAGCTGGGCATCAGCACCCCAACGGCCAACGTCTTGATCCGCGAATTCGAGCGTCTGGGCCTCCTGCGCGAGAACACGGGGCGCCAGAAGGGGCGCGTCTATGTCTTTGATCGCTACCTCAGCCTGTTCGTAAGTTAAAGGAAATGCGTTTTCTTTAATTTAGAGGGTGCACAAAGTAAACATGGTGTGGATCGTTCGCCGGCCCGCACTGCTTCCAAGCACAGCAACTTCCTGCCTCATGTCGTTTCGACTTTGTCTTGCCATCCTGCCTCTGGCCGCTGCCATGGCCGCCATGGGCGCCGCCCACGCCCAGACCGAATCCAAGCCCTCCGCCCTCGTCGCCCAGCGCATCGGTCGGCCTCAGCTGGCGTTGGCGCCCGACCCCGCGCCCTTCCTGGAGCAACTGCCCGACCGCGCCAGCTTCGACCGCATGGCCCGTGTCTATGACCCCGGCACGCCAGAGGCGCAGCCGCATGTGCTGTTCGTGATCGACCGGCAGGCGGCGCAGGGCAAGGCCTACTTCGTCAACACGCGCCGCTATGCCCTGCACGAGGACTTCCTCAAGGCCCGCCATCTGGTGACCAGCTGGGAGCCCGGCGTGCGCACGCGGCTTTACCAGCAGCCGCAGCGGCGCTTCATCCTGGGCATGGTGAGCTGGCAGCCGCAGCTCAAGGGCTTTGTCTACGAATTCTGGGAGGGCGACCGCCAGACGCCCGAGCTGCTGCGCACGGCGCAGGCGGTGCTGGCTCGCGACATGAGCTTCGCGCCCCTGCGCTTCAAGGCCAATGCCGCCCAGCACGAGCAGGTGGCGCAGGAGGCCGGCATCGAGGCGGTGACGCAGGCCCAGCTCATCGCCGGCCGCAGCGCGCTGGCCTACAACCCGGGGCGTGCCTTCGGCCGCCTGCGCCTGGTGGAGGACATCGAGCAGGTCGACGACCTGGCGCCGCAGGACATCGTCGTGCTGCGCGAGGCCCCGCTGGCGCTGCCGCCGGTGGCCGGCGTGATCCTGGCCTCGCCTTCGACGGCACTTTCGCACGTCAATCTGCTGGCCAAGGGCTGGGGCATTCCCAACCTGTACCTGAAAGATGCATGGACCCAGCTGCAGGGCCTGGACGGGCAGATGGTGTGGCTGGACGTGCGACGCGGGAGCCATGTGATCGAGCCTCGCACCGAGGCTCCGGCCGGCTGGCGCCCGGTGGCGCGCCAGGCCAAGGCCCGGCTGCTCAGTGCGCCGGACCTGCGCCGCCAGCAGCCCCTGCCCCTGGCGCAGATGCGGCTCAAGGACATGAGCGCCTGTGGCGGCAAGGCCGCGCGTCTGGGCGAGCTGCACTGGCTGCAGTCGCAGGGCCGCCTGCCGGGCACGGCGCCGGTGCCGGACGGCTTCTGCATTCCCTACGGCGCCTATGCGGCCTTCATGGCCCAGCCGGCGGTGAAGGCGCGCGTGGCCGCCGCCCTCGCGGAAGGCGGCTTCGAGGGCAGCCCCGGCCAGCGCCGTGCCGTGCTGGCCAGCCTGCGCGAGGACCTGCTCGCCATGCCCCTGCCCGCAGGCCTGGAGGCCCGATGGGAGCAGCAGTGGGCGCAACAGCTGGACCGCGCCGGCGTCTTCGTGCGCAGCTCCTCCAACTCTGAAGACCTGGCCAACTTCAGTGGCGCCGGGCTCTACAGCACGGTGCCCAATGTGCGCGCCGAACTGGCCCGCGCGGTCAAGACCGTCTGGGCCTCGGTCTGGAATGCCGAGGCCTTCGAGGCGCGGCGGCAGGCGGGCCTGCGCCATGAGCAGGTGCAGATGGCGGTCCTGGTGCAGAAGGCCGTGGACTCGCGCATGTCCGGCGTGATGATCACCCGCGATCCCTTCGATGCCACGCGCAGTGGCGTGGTCTATGTCTCCGCCAAGCGCGGCATCGGCATCAAGGTGGTGGAGGGCAAGCGCATCGCCGAGCAGGCGCTCTACGACGAGCGCAGCGGTGCGATCGAGCGGCTGTCCAGCTCGGCGGAAAGCACCGAGCTGCGCCTGGACGAGTCCGGTGGCCTGAAGGAGGTGGCCGTGGCCTCGGCCGCCGTCCTGCAGGACGCGCAGGTGCTGGCACTCTCGCGCCTGGCCCTGGCCATCCGCCGCGAGCTGGGCGGCGCGGAGCAGGACATCGAATGGGCCATCGACGGCGAAGGGCGGCTGGTGATGCTGCAGGCGCGACCCTTCGTGCAGCGCAGCGCCTACTGAGCACCTACTGAGCGCCTGACGGGGTCAGGTCTTGCCTTGCGGCTTGCGTACCCGCGCCGCCATGAAAAAGGGCTGCCCGAAGGCAGCCCCTTGCATGAGCGGGTCGCGGGGACTCAGCTCACGGTCAGCGTGGCGCTGCCGCTGGGCACGCGCACGGTCTTGACGCTGGCGATGGCGTCCGTGGGGGCGGCGCCGCCGACGAGGCGCTTGACCTTCTTGAACTGGCAGACCAGCTCGGTCTTGGACAGGCTCACCACCGCATAGCCCTGGGCATCCGTGTCCGCATGCTTGATCCAGGGGTTGTTGAGGGCGGGGGCAGCGCCGGTCGTGGCGTTGGCCAGCGGGTTCAGGCGCTTGACGATCTCGCTGGAGGGCACGGCGGCGGGCGGGATGCCCAGCGCCGCGGCCAGCTTCTGCTGGATCAGGCCGTACAGCGTCATCGCCGCTGCTGAGCGGCTGGTCGCGGCCAGCATGGCGATGGTGTTGGCGATCACGCCGCCCATGCCGCCGGTCAGCGTCTCGTCGAAGGTGTTGATGATGGCCGTGGACAGGCCCGGCGTCGGCTGCACGGCCGCTGCCGGGATCTTGCCGGCACCGACGGCCCCCATCACCGCAGCCTGGATGGCGGCCGTGTTGCTGAGGTCGGTGACGCCGGCCGCCTGCGCGATGGCCACGGACAGCATCTTGATGGCGATGCCCTCGGCCTCGGCCTCGCTGGTGGCCACCAGGGGCTTGAGGTCGCTGAAGCCCGGCTGGCTGGCGGCGCCCAGGAAGTAGCTGAAGAAGCTGTTGGAGGACATGCCGGCGGTGACCAGGTCCACCATGGCGGGCACCGGCGTCGCGGCCTTGTAGTCGACCATCACCTGGCCGGCGTAGAAGGCGTGGATGTCGCCGGTGACGGCCACCACATTGCCGATCTTGTTGTCCACGATGTGCTTCATCAGCGC
Source organism: Roseateles sp. DB2 (assembly GCF_051857535.1). Taxonomy (NCBI): domain Bacteria; kingdom Pseudomonadati; phylum Pseudomonadota; class Betaproteobacteria; order Burkholderiales; family Sphaerotilaceae; genus Roseateles; species Roseateles sp. DB2. The sequence goes on from NZ_JBPZGY010000002.1 coordinate 80,398, forward strand.
CTGGCGTTCGGCGTTGTAGCCGTCCCACTGGTCGGCGTTCAGGATGAAGCGCTGCTTGAAGGCTGCGGGGGCGGTGGGCAGGGCTGCGCCATCCACGCTCATCTTCAGCAGCGAGGTCTCGTTGCCCCAGATCTTCCACTGCGAGGTCGAAGCCGTCAGGGTCTGCAGGAACCACTGGCGCTGCGCGGCGCCCAGCACGCTCACCAGGCCCAGCGGGTCGGGCAGTTGCTTGCCGGCGGCCAGCTTGGCGGCCTCGACGGCGTTCAGCGTGGTCTCGGGCACCATGTAGCGGGCGCCGATGGAGCCGATGGCCTGGCCGGTCAGCGGGCTGGGGGCGGCCTCGGGGATGAGGTGGTCGGCGCGGTAAAGGCGCTGGTCCGTCATCACCAGGTGCATCAGCTTGCCGAACTTGAGCTCGCGGTAGATGCGGATGTTGCTGATGCCGTAGCCGGGGTCCAGCGTGAAGCTGACGTCGGCCGGCATGAACTCGAACCAGGCCTGGCTGGCCGAGCGGCGGCGCGAGGTCTGGGCGGTGTTGTCGCCCACCGAGGTGGCGGCGTTGAACGTGCCGTTGTCGTAGGTCTCGCGGTCCTGCCAGCAGTCGTCGGAGAACTCGTGGTCGTCCCAGATGGGCACGAAGGCGAAGCGCTCGTGCACGGCCTGCAGGCGCGGGTCGCTGCGGTAGCGCTTGTAGAGGTAGCGGTAGTCGGCCAGGGTGGTGGCGTACTTGCCCTTGCCCGGCAGGTCGGAGCCATTGGGCAGCAGCAGTGCGGTGTGGGCGGGCTCGACGGCACCGGCTTGGTAGTCTGCACCCACGGCTTCGTAGATGTAGTCGCCCAGGTGCACGATGAAGTCCACCGGCTCCTTGGCCAGTTCGACCATGCCGGCCCAGTGGTTCACGCTCCAGTCCTGGCAGGTGGTGAAGGCGAACTTGAGGCTGTCGATGTCGGCATCGGTCGCGGGGGCGGTCTTGAAGCGGCCCACCTTGGAGCGGCTGTCGCCGGCCTGGAATTGGTAGAAGTAGGTGGTCGCCGGCTTCAGGCCGCTGATGCGGTGGCGCAGGGTGTTGTCGTAGAAGGCGTAGACGGGCACTTCCAGGTCAGCGTCAAGGCTGCCGGCCAGGGCGGTGTTGCTGCCCAGCAGGGCGCTGTTGTCGGCCGCGGTGATGCGCAGGCGGACCTTGAAGTTGGCATCGACGCTGCTCGGCGTGATGTCATCGGCGCCGGCCGGCACCACGCGGGCCCACAGCAGCACGCCGTCGCTGCGGGGGTCGCCCGAAGCCACGCTCTGCGGGAACTTGTAGGCACCGCTGGCGGAGGCGGTCTCGGGCAGCGGGGTGTTGCTGCCTGGGAAGGTGGGGGGCAGGGGCAGCACGGTGCTGCCGTTGTCGCCACCGCCCATGCAGCCGGCGAGGCCGCCCAGGGCGGAGGAGGCGGTGATCAGGGCGCCGGTCTGCACGACCGATCGGCGCAGGAAATTGCGACGGTCCATGAGGGACTCCATTCAGGATGAGGGCGGGAGCGCCAGGGCTCCCGCGGGGTCAGGTCTTGTCCGGATGAGGGCCGGGGCTCAGAAGCTGTGGTTCAGCTGCAGGCCCAGGGTGGTGGCCTTGGTCTGGTAGTTGCCGCGTACGGTGGCGTTGCTGCAGTTGCAGGGCTTCTCGCCTTCACCGTCGTCGGTGATGGACATGGGGGCGTCCTTCAGCTTGACGTAGCCCAGGGCCAGGTCGACGCTGGTCTGCGCGTTGAACTTCCAGTTCAGGCCGAAGGCCAGCCAATCGCGGTCGGAGTCAGGCAGGGCGGCACCACGGTACTGGCCCTGCACCGGCGATTTGTCACGGGCGGCGCCAGCGCGCAGGGTCAGCTGTTCATTGAACTGGTACTGGGCGCCGAAGGAGGCACGCCAGACGTTCTTCCAGTGCTCGGGCGTGATGGACGGCGGCGTGGTGCTGTCGAACTTGATGCGCAGCTCTTCCAGCGCGGACTGGCGGTGCCAGGTGGCGTCGGCCATCAGGGCCCAGCGCTTGTTCAGCTGGTGGAAGATGTGGAAGGACAGGGAGTCCGGTGTCTTCACCTCCAGGCTGGCGCCGGAGTCGTTGTGGTCCAGCTTGCCCTTGCCGTCATAAGGTGCGCCGGTGGCGGCGGCCAGCACGTTGGCGGGCAGGGTGGCCGGCTGGGTCCAGTCGGCGCTGCCCTTGAGCTTGTGCCGGATGCCTGAGCGCCAGGCCACGCCCACGCGGGTCTGCTCGTCCAGGTCCCACAGCAGGGCCAGGTTCATGCCCAGACCCCAGTCATGTCCCTTGACGTGCACACCGCCGTCGAACACCGGGTTGGCATAGACCTGGGCGGCCTGCTGCTGCAGCTGTACCGCGATGCCTGCAGCACCAGCGGCGGCGGCCTGCTGGGCGGCGGCCAGCAGGCCGGCGGCGTAGGCGTTGCCATAGGGCACGGCACGCTTGATGTCACCGTGCATGTACTCCAGCGTCAGACCGGCGGACACCGAGAACTGCTTGGCCGGCTTCCAGGCCACGTTGGGGTTGAAGGCCAGGGACTTCAGCTCCACGAAGTTGACGTTGTAGCGGCCGCCCCAGTCCGGGCGGTAGTCCAGCTTGGCGCCGGAGGGCACGAAGATGCCCAGGCCGTAGGCCAGCTCGTCCGAGGCCTTGTAGGCGCCGTAGAGGTGCGGCACGAAGGTGGCCTTGGTCGGTTCGACCACGTCACCGGCCACCGAGGTGGCCTTGGGCTGGAAGCCCGAGCCGGGCAGGCTGATGTAGGAACCGGCGTCGGTGAACTTCACCTTGGGGTCCACATAGTCCAGCACGCCGCTGACATGCCAGCCCTTGCCGAGGCGGGTCAGGCCGGCGGGGTTGGTGAAGATCGTGCTGGCGTCGGCGGCCTCGGCGCCGTTGGAGTTGGCCGTGCCCTCGGCGGCGGCGCTCTGGGTGCCGAAGCGGTAGCCGGAAGCCAGAGCCTGGCCGGCGCACAGGGCCAGGCCGGCCAATGCGAGCAGGCCCAGGCGGGGGGCGGAGCGTTGAGAGCGGTCGGCGTGCGTGCGCGCGCCAGCCTGCGGGATGCGGTGCATGGAGGTCTCCTCTTGTCGTTTGTGCCGGAGAGCGACGGGGCGCTGTCCGGGATCACATGGGAGACCGATTCTGCGAAGGCTTTGTTGCAACTCAGCGAGGGAAAATGCCGGGGCTGTCGCTCGCCGCCGACGATTCACGGCGGATTAGAGACTTGTCTCCAGAGCGACAATGTGCTGGGCAGCCCCTTCCCCGAGGCGCTTGCGGGCTAACCCCGGCGCCCGCAGGCTCGGCGCGCGGCCAGAATGCCGGCCATGCGATCTCCCTTTCTGCTGCCCCTGCTCATCCTGGTGTCCGCCTGCATTGCCATCGCCTCGCTGGGCGGGCTGGGGCTGAGCCCGGAACTGGGCTTCGCGGCCAAGCCGCTCACCACCATCCTCATCCTGCTGTGGGCCTGGCCCCGCGGCGCGGACAGCCCGCAGGCGGCGCGCTGGCTGCGCTGGGGCCTGCTGTTCTCCCTGGGAGGCGACGTGGCCCTGCTGTGGCCCGAGGCCGGCTTCCTGCCGGGCCTGGTGAGCTTTCTGGTGGCCCACCTCTGCTACATCGTGGGCTACTGCCAGCGCTCGCGCTTCGGCCGGCCCTGGTGGCCTTTCCTGCTCTATGCGCTGGTGGCTGGCGCGGTGCTGCACCGGCTGTGGCCGGGCATTCCGGGCGATCTGCGGATTCCCGTGCTGGTCTATGTGGGCTGCCTGGCCAGCATGGCTTCCCAGGCCTGGGCCTGGTGGCGCAGCAGCATGGGCGGGCCTGACGAGGCCCTGGCTCGGCGCGCGGCCTGGGGCGGCACGCTGTTCCTGTTCTCGGACGCGATGATCGCGATCAACAAGTTCGCCTTCGCTGGCCAGCTGCCCCACGCCACGCTGCTGATCCTCAGCACCTACTGGCTGGCGCAGTGCTGCTTCGTGGCCAGCCTGCGCCCGGCGGCCGCGCCGGGCGAGGCCCAGGGCTGATCACATGCCCTTGAAGAGGTGGGTGTAGCTGCGGCTCACCTCGAGCTTCTCGGTGAGGCCCTTGATGGCCACCAGCTGACGGCCGCGGAAGTCCCGGCTGATGCCGGCGATGGCCTTCACATTGACCAGGGTCGAGCGGTGGATCTGCCAGAACAGCTGCGGGTCCAGTTCGTCCACCAGCTCCTTGATGGGCTTGCGGATCAGGGCCTCGATGCTGGCGGTCTGCACGCGGGTGTACTTCTCGTCGGAGATGAAGAAGAGCACGTCCTCGACCGGGATCATCTGTATGGTCTGGCCCACGGTGGCCTGGATCCACTGCAGGTACTTGGGCGCGCCGCCCGGGTTGAGCTGGGCCGAGAGCTTGTGCAGCAGCTGCTGCATGGGCTGGCCGGCGGGTGGCTCGGTGGATGCCGGGGCGTCGTCGCCGTCGGCCTCGTCGCGCTGGGCCAGGCGCTTCTTGACCCGCGCCACGGTGATGGCCAGGCGATCGCGCTCTGCAGGCTTGAGCACGTAGTCGGCCACGCCCTGCTCGAAGGCCTCGACGGCGTACTGGTCGTAGGCGGTGATGAAGACGATCTCCGGCACCAGCCAGCTGTCGTCGTCAGGGAGCTGGACGATCTGCCGGGCGGCATCCACGCCGGTCAGGCCAGGCATGCGGATGTCCAGGAAGACCAGGTCCGGGCGGTGCTCGCGGCACAGCTCCACCGCCTCCAGCCCGTTCTTGGCCTCGGCCACGATGTCCAGCTCGGGCCAGACCTCCATCAGCCGGCTGCGCAGCTGCTCCCGCATCAGGCGTTCGTCGTCGGCCAGCACGGCGCGGATGCGGCCGTCGGCGCTGTCATGAGTGGTGTCGTTCATGGGCGGGATGCTAAGCGCGCGGCGCGGCGGGCGGGGCTACGGGTTGACCCGGGGGTGGACACGGGGCGCTGACACGGATCACGCGTCAGGGACGCGGCGCCGGAGCCGTCACCCGGGCCTTGGGGCGGCGCAGCAGCAGCCACAGCACCAGGATCACCAGCAGGGCTGGCGAGAACACGACCGCGCCAACGCCGCAGAAGACCAGCACCAGGAAGCCGATCACGCCCCCCACGATCAGCAGGGGCAGGCCCACCGCGAAGAGCAGGACCAGAGGCAGCACGATGAAGAGCACCAGCCCCATGACGCCCAGGCCGATCAGGGCGCCGAGGAAGTCGCCCACGTCCGGGTCGCTCCATTCGTCGCCGTTGACGACGATGTGCACGCCAGGCTCCGAGAAGACATGGTGCGCCACGCTGAAGCCGCCGATGACGCTCAGCAGCACCACGCCCAGGGCGAGGATGAAGAAGGCCTTGAAGAGGGTTCTCATGCGGAAGCTCCTTGTTCGTCAGTGCGGCTGCGGTAAGGCACGGTGATGGTCACTACAGTGCCGGAAGGCTGGTTGGCGGCAATGGTCACGCTGGCGCGGCCGCCGTACAGCAGGGAGAGTCGTTCGCGGATGTTGGCCAGGCCCACGCCAGTGCCGGCGGTGGCGGCGCGGCCGAAGCCCAGGCCGGTGTCGGCCACAGTGATGGCCAGCTTGCCGTGCAGCACCTCGGCGCGGACCTTGAGGCTGCCGCCCTCCGCCTTGGGTTCCAGTCCGTGCTTGATGGCGTTCTCCACCAGGCTCTGGATCATCATGGGCGGGAATTCGGCGGAGAGCAGGCCGTCGGGCACGTCGATCTCTGTTTGCAGGCGGTCTTCCATGCGCACCTTGAGGATCTCAAGGTAGGGCCGGATCACCGCCAGCTCGCGGCCCAGGTCCCGCACGCCGGCGGCATTGGCCTCGCGCATGGTGGGCATGGAGGCGCGCAGCAGGGCGATGAGGTTGCGCTGCATCTGGGAGGCGCGGGGCGGGTCGGTCTCGATCAGGTGGTCGATGGAGGCCAGGGTGTTGAAAAGGAAGTGCGGCTCCACCTGAGCCTGCATGGCAGCCATGCGGGCCTCGACGACCTGGCGCTTGAGCGATTCGGCCTCTGCGGTCTCGGTGGCCTGGGCGGCCTTGACCTCCGCCTGCATGCGGCCCTTGTAGGTGGCCTTGATCAAGGCCGAAGCCAGCACGAAGAGCACCGAGAAGTCGATCAGGAACTCGCCCCAATGGATCACTCGCACGCGGGAGTGCCAGCCGGCGCTGGCTTCCTCCTGGACCTTCTCCAGGTCCGCCTGCGCCTTGTCCAGTTCCTCCTGGACCTGTCGGCGCGCGGCCTCGGCCTCATCGCGGGCGGCGCGGGCCTCCTCCAGCTGCTGCTGGGCCTCGTCGCGGGATTCCTTCAGCGCTTCCTCGACCTTGCTGCGCAGTTCCTCCTCGCTGATCTCGATCCGGGCGGGCTTGTCCTGCTTGTCGGCCTTGTCCACGGGCACCCGCACCACCAGGTTGGGAAGATTGATGTGCACGCCTTCCTCCACGGCCCTGCTGGCCGGAGCGGCGGCGCTGGCGGCCGGCTTGGGACGCTGCTCGATGCGGATGCCGTGCTTGTCGATGGCCACGTCCAGGTGCACGCCGTCCTGGCCCTTGCCCAGCTTCTCCGCGATCTTGCGGGCGGACTCCTCCAGCGTGTCCGCATCCTTGTGACTGGCCTTGGGAGCAGGGGGCGCCTTGGGCGCAGGCTTGGTCCTGGGCACGCTCTTGACGGGGGGAGCACCCTCGTACTGCTCGGTGATGCGCCAGGTGAAGGGCGGCATGTTGCTGAGGACGTTGGCGCCGATGATCAGCAGGACGGACAGCAGGATGAAACGCCGCCAGCTGATGCTCACCAGCCAACTGGCGTAGACATGGAAGGCGCGCACGCTGGCCTTGGCGAAGCGCTGCCAGTGCTCGTACCAGGTGGGGGGGGGGGGGCGTTCATGGGCTGGACCTGCTTTTGCTGTTGAGACGGACTGTACGCAAGCCGCACCCGCCTCCCCAGGCGCAGGCGACAGGCTGCATGGACCAGGGCCCCATCTGCACGCCGCCGGGATGGGCGCGGCGGCCTGGCGCAGACGTCCGGACGGGGGGAGCACACGCTTCGTGACACAGGTCACGCCCGGCGCCCCCTGCCCCGGGGCCGTCATCGAGTCATCACAGCCCCTGCCTACCTTGCTGGCACGGGCCGCCGCAAGAGCGGTCCCCTTCGGACGGATGGATGCAATGAAGTACTGGCAAAGCCTGAGGACCCGGCTGCTGATGGCGGCCCTGCTGTGTCTGGCGATGGGCGCCCTGCCTCTGGTGCAGGGCGGGCGGGAGGCGGCCGATGCGCTGGCGCGCGCCGAGCGGCAGTCCCTGGCGCTGCGGCTGAACAAGGGCTGGTGGACGGTCATGGAGCTGGCACAGCAGCAAAGGCAGGCGGCCTTGCTGCCGGAGGCCGGCACCGGCCAGGGCATGGGCGCCCGGGTGTTGGAGGCCCTGCAGCGCCAGCAGGCCGAGCTGGCCGCTGCGCCCGGCCTGGGCGAGCTGGCCCCGGCTGCCGAGGTACTGGCCCGGCAGTGGGGGGAGCAGGGGCCCGCGGCAGCCGCAGCCACGCCCCAGGCGCGGCTGCAGGCTTTTGACCACTGGCTGCAGGCCTTGCAGCGCGAGGTGGACCGGCTGCACCTGCAGTCGGGCCTTTGGCAGGAAGCCGACGCGGCCGTGCATTTCGGCAGCCTGGCCGCCCTGCAGGAGGCGCCGCGCGCCGTCGAGGCCCTGAGCCAACTGCGCGATCTCAGCCGGGCGGCCCTGGTCGACGACGTGGCGGCCATGGCGGCCGCCCAGACGCGCTATGCCGTGCATGGCGAGGCCATGGAGGCGCTGCTGCTGCGCCTGCCCCAGGGCAGCGCCCTGGCTCAGGCCCTGCGTCAGCAGCGGCAGGCCCTGCTGGCCACCCTGCAGCAGGCGGCGGCCGACCCTTCTTTCCCTCTGGATCAACTGGTGAGCCAGCTGGAAGCTGCCCGGGGGCAGCAGCTTGCGCTCAGCCAGCAGCTGCTGGCCCAGGTGCAGGCCACGCTACAGCGTCAGGAGGCGCAGCGGCGCGAGGCCCGCTGGCAACAGCTGGGGCTGACGCTGCTGCTGCTGGGCGCTGCCGTCGCGTTGATGGTCTGGACCCTGCGCAGCGTGCTGCAAGGCCTTCGCGAGGCCGTGCACGTGGCCCAGCGCATCGCCCAGGGCGACCTCTCCGTGCGCGTTCCCCAGGATCGCCCCCTGGAACTGGCCCGTCTGCTGGCTGGCATCGAGGCCATGCGCCAGCGCCTGCAGCTGATGGTGCAGGGCATGGGGCAGGTGGCGACACGCATCCAGGAGGCGGCGAGCGACATCGCGCAGGGCAATGAGGATCTGGGTGCGCGCACCGAGCAGGCGTCGTCCAGCCTGCAGCAGACCAGCGCCTCGATGGAGACGTTGTCCGAAGCCGTCAGTGGCACGGCCGGCCTGGCGGAGCAGGCGACACAGGTGGCTCGCGCTGCGAGCGACGTGGCGGTCCGTGGTGATGCCGCCGTGCAGGAGGTGGTCCGCAATATGCAGGCCTTGCACCAGGTCTCTGGGCAGATAGGCAGCATCAGCGAGTTGATCGGAGGCATCGCCTTCCAGACCAATCTGCTGGCCCTCAACGCGGCGGTGGAGGCGGCCCGGGCTGGCGAGCAGGGCCGGGGCTTCTCCGTGGTCGCCGCCGAAGTGCGGGCGCTGGCTCAGCGCTGCTCCAGCGCAGCGGCCGAGATCCAGCAGCTCACCCGCAATTCCGTCGAGCGCATGGGGCAGGGCGCTGAACTGGCGCGCGGTGCCGGCGGCATGATGCAGCAGATGCTGGCCAGTGCGCGCGATGTGTGCGGTGTGGTCGCGCAGATCGAGGGCAAGTCCTCGCACCAGCGCCGGGACATCGGCGAACTGACCCTTGCCGTGCAGAGCGTGGACCGTCTGACCCAGCAGAACGCCGTGTTGGTCGACCAGTCCCGCGCCGCCGCCGCCGCGCTGCGTGAGCAGGCGGGCCAGCTCGCCGGCCAGATCGCGCAGTTCCGCCTGGGCTGACGTGATCGGCCCCTCGACCAGGCGCGCTCCGCTGGATGCGGGCGTGCCTGGTCGGTCCCCGGGGGGCGCCGGGCTTGGGACGGCTCCGCGAGGTCCTGTGCTTACTGGCGCACGGCCTCGACCTGGATGATCAGCTTGACCTCCTTGGGGAAGCCCCAGGCCAGGCCGTAGTCGATGCCCCATTGGGTGCGGTCGATGGTGGCCTCGAAGTCGCCGCCGCAGACCTCACGCTTGAGCATGGGGTTCTGGTAGCAGTTGAAGTGCTTGGCCGTCAGGGTGACGGGGGCGGTCTTGTCCTTCAGCGTCAACTGGCCGGCCACGGCCGTGACCTTGTCGCCGTCGAAGCTGAACTTGTCGCCCGCGAACTTCGCTTGAGGCCACTTGGCGCTGTTGAAGAAGTCCTCGCCCTGCAGGTGCTTGTTCATGCCGTCCACGCCGGTGTTGACCGAGGCGATGTCGAAGGTGATCTGCACCTTGCCGGTCTTGGCGGCACGGTCGATCTCCACGCTGCCTTCCTTCTTGTCGAAGCGGCCGCGGTTGGTCGAGGTGCCGAAATGCTGGATCTCGTAGGTCACGAAGGTGTGGGTCGGCTCGATCTGGTACTTGGCGGTTTCGGCCTGGGCCATCACGCTGGCAGCCAGCAGGGCGGAAGCAATCAGGGTCTTCTTCATGGGGTTCCTGTGAGTTGGGAAGGGAAGGGAATCGGGGCGGGCCTCAGAGCGGGGCCACGCCGGAGAACACAAGCTTGAGCTTGACGGTCACTTCGTTGGCGACCATGGAGGTATCGCTCCATTCACCGTCGCCGATCTTGAAGTCCAGGCGCTTGAGCACGAAGCTGCCGGTGGCCGTGGTCAGGCCCTTGTCCTGCGCCAGGGCGATGGGCACGGTGATGTCCTTTTGCAGGCCCTTGAGGCTCAGCTTGCCGGCCACCTCGAAGCGTTTGCCGCCCAGGGGCTTGATGGCGCTGCTGGTGAAGCTGGCCTGGCCCAGCTTCTTGCTGTCGAACCAGGCGGGTTTGGCCAGCTCGGCGTCCAGCATCGGGTCGCCCAGGGTGACGCTGGCGAGGTCGATGCTGAACTGCACCTTGCCGGCCTCGGCCTTTCTGGGGTCGAAGCCCAGCTGGGCTTCAAAGCGATTGAACTTGCCATCCACCGGCACGCCCATCTGCTTGCTGACGAAGCTGAGCTCGCTCTGGGCGGCAATCAAGGCCGGCGCGGCGGCCTGGGCCACGGGAGGCGTGGTGGGCGTGGGTGCGGGCTTGGCCTTCTGGGCCAGCGCCGGGGCGCAAAGCAGGCCCAGGCTCAGCAGCAGGACGGCGGTGACGGGGTTCTTCATGCGAGGGTTCTCCACGGGAATGCGTTCGAGGGCTTCAGCGGCGGGCCGGCATCATGCGCAGCAGCAGGCCGTCCTTGTCGATCAGGTGATGCTTCAGGGCCGCGGCCACATGAGCCAGGACCAGCAGGGCCAGGCCCCAGGCCAGCAACTCGTGCAGCTCCTTCAGCTGGTGAGCGAGGGCCTTGTCCACCGGCACGAAGTCCGGCAGCGGCAGTACGCCGAACCACACGATGGGGAAGCCGGCCGCCGAGCTGTAGGCCCAGCCGCTCAGCGGAACAGCGAAGAAGGCCAGGTACAGCAGCCCATGCACCGCATGGGCTGCGCGCGCCTGCCAGGCAGGCATGGGCAGGTCGGCCGGCGGGCGATGGCCCAGGCGCCACAGCAGGCGCAGGGCCGACAGGGCAAGGATGGTCACGCCCGCCCACTTGTGCCAGTTGAAGAGCTTGAGCCGCGTTGGCGACAGCGGCAGGTCAGACATGTACAGCCCCATGCCGAAAGCGCCCACGATGGCAGCGGCCAGCAGCCAGTGCAGGACCATGGCGGTGGCGGTGTAGCGGGGCGTCCGGGTGGGCAGGTTCATGGCGTTTCCTCGGTGTGTGGACGGGAGTGTCGCGGTCAGCAGGTTCAGCCTGTTTCAGCTTGCTTGAGGTCAAGGTTCAGTGCATTTGAATGAAGGGCGCTCCTGCCCTGCCGGAGGTCATGGGCCTGTCACGCGACGCCCGCAGACTGGCAGGCTCCTGACTTCTTCTGGAGTGCCCTGATGGACCTGATAGCCCGCATCGAGGCCCTGTTCCTGCGCCGTGGCCGGGCCACCTATGAAAACGATGCACCGCAAGGCGTGCCGGTGCTGGCCCATGCCTTGCAGTGCGCGCAGTTGGCCGAATGGGCTCATGCCGACCATGAGCTGGTGGCGGCCTCCCTGCTGCATGACCTGGGCCAGCTGATCGACGCCGACGCTCAGGCGCCGCTGCGCATCGAGTCCCACGAAACTGCCGCCCTGCCTTTGCTGGCCCAGGGCTTCGGCCCCGGCGTGCTGGAACCCATCCGCCTGCATGTGCAGGCCAAGCGCTACCTCGTGTCTACCGAGCCGAGCTACGAAGCGGGGCTGAGCCTGTCCTCGCGCCTGAGCCTTGAGCGCCAGGGCGGGCGCATGAATGCCGAAGAGCGCCTGCTCTTTCTCGCCCAGCCGCATGCCCGTGAAGCCTTGCAACTGCGTCGCTGGGACGACCTCGCGCGCCAGCCCGGCAAGCGCACGCCGCCGCTGGCCTACTACCTGGACCTACTGAGCGACCTCATGCGCGAGATGCGCACGCCGCCGCGTCTTGCAATCGCTTGAAGGCGCGGATTCCTACTTGAGGGGGATAGGTCCGCGCCCTGCGGACCCAGATACTGCATCTCGGATCACGCGCTGCCTGGACCTCAGCGTGTTGATCGAGGGGAGGAGTGCTATGCCGGCTCACCAAAGCCCGTTGGGGTGGCGGTGGCCGGCATAGTCATTTGGGGGCGAGCAAATCCGGCGTCGGTCTGAAGTCCGGGCAAGGTACCCGGCGGTATAGTCAGCGCACTTCGGTCAGCGCGTGTCGCGCCCAGGTCCGCCTCATGTCTGTTTGCCTCATGTCCTTGTGTTTGCCGGCTGCCCCGCTGAGGAGTGGCTTCGAAGGCTCGGGCACCGGCACTGCCCGCCGCGGTATCCACCGGGAGTGCACCGCATGAGCCTGCGCGAGCGCTTGGCAATCTGGGTGGGCTGGCGCGCTGCACCCCGTGACGAGACGCGCGAGGACCCGCAGGTACTCATCAACGTGGAGCTGCTGCGCCTGCTCGCGCAACAGAGCCGGCGCATGCCCTATCCCGTGGGGCTCAGCGCCTTCTTCATGAGCCTGATGGCCGCCTTGCCTGGACGCTCGCCATGGCCCGTGCTGTGGATGATGGCCGTGCTGGGCACGTTGCTGCTGCGGCGCCATGTGCTGGGGCGGCTTCCCCAGTTGGAGAACTACCCTGTCTCGCAGCGCATGCGTTGGGCCGTGATGCTGAGCCTGCTCAATGGGTTGGTGTTCTCGGTGGTGCTGGTCTTCTCCGCCAACCTCAGCGACTACGAGCGCATGGTGCAGACCATCATGCTGCTGGGCCTGTGTGCTGGCGCTGTCGCCAGCACGGCCGGGCACCTGCCCGTGTTCATGGCCTTCTCAGCCCCGGTGACCCTGGCCAACGGCCTGGCCTGGCTGACAGGCGGTGCCGGTGCACATGCCACGGTCTGGCAGGACGCCGTGATGGGCGGGCTGATCCTGCTCTTCGGCTTCATGCTGCGCAATCTGGCCCGGGACAACTACCGCGTCTTCTGCGAGTCCGTGCTGATCCGCCAGCAGCAGGTCAAGAGCAACCAGCAGCTGCGCGCCGCGCTCAAGCAGACCGAGCAGGCCATGCAGGCCAAGACGCGCTTCCTTGCCTCGGCCAGCCATGACCTGCGCCAGCCCATGCATACCCTGACCCTGTTCGGCTCCGCCCTGCTTCGCCGCAAGCTGGACGACGACAGCCTGGGCGTGGTGCGCAACATGAATCTGGCCATCGATGCGCTCTCCGGCCAGATGGACGCGTTGCTGGACATCTCCAAGCTCGATGCCGAGGTCGTTCCCGTGCATGCCAAGGTCTTCAACCTGGGCCATTGGCTGGGGCGGCTTCAGCAGGAGTTCCTGCCCAGCGCCCAGCGCAAGCGCCTGGAGCTGACCCTCATCTGTCCCATGAATGCCTATGTGGAGACCGATGCCATGCTGCTGGAGCGCATCGTGCGCAACCTGATCGACAACGCGATCAAGTACACACAGGCGGGCCAGATCAGCATCGTGGCGGAGCGCCGTGGCGAGCTGTGGCAGGTGTCGGTGCGAGATACCGGCTGCGGCATTGCCGAACAGGAGCAGCAGAAGGTCTTCGACGAGTTCTACCAGATCGGCAACAAGGAACGTGACCGCGCCAAGGGCTTGGGCCTGGGCCTGTCCATCGTCAGCCGTCTGGTGGACCTGCTGGACCTGCATCTGAAGCTGGAGTCCACGCCGGGGGTCGGGTCTTGCTTCACCCTCGGCATCGAGGCTGCCGAGGAGGGCCTGGACAGCCAGCAGGACGAATCCAGCGATGGCCGCTCCCTGCGCGGGCTCAAGGTGCTGGTGGTGGACGACGAGGAACTCGTGCGCCAGGCCATGTGCACCCTGCTGGTCGAGCTGGGTTGCCAGGCCCGCTGCGCCGGCACCATTCGCGAGGCCGTGCTGATGTGCATGCAGCAGTCGCCGGACCTGCTGCTGATCGACTATCGCCTGCGTGGCAGCGACGACGGCCTCGCCGCCGTGCGCTCGCTTCGCAATCTGGTCCCGGACCTGCCCGCGCTGCTGATCAGCGGCGACACGGCACCGCAACGACTGCGGGACGCGCAGGCCGCCGGCCTGGACCTCCTGCACAAACCCGTGCGCGCCGACCAGCTCTTGACCGCCATGCAGCGGGTCCTGGCCGGCGCAGCGCATGCTCCAAGGTCGGCCAGGGAGGCTGCAGATGTACGAGGAACCCCGGCATGAGGCCAAACGTCGCCATCACTGGCTCTCTCGCCCGCTGAGCGACTGGCTGCTGGCGCATCCCCGCGGGGGAGACGGTCCTGCGGCAGGCGGCTATGACGCCGACATCCTCATTGTCGGAAGCGGCTACGGCGCGGCTGCGGCAGCAGAGCAGCTGTCCCGTTGCACTGGCCCGGACGGCGGTCCGCTGAAGATCCTCTTGCTGGAGCGCGGGCTGGAGTACCTGCCCGGCCGCTTCCCCGCCCGCATGGCAGAGCTGCCGGGGCATGTGCGCTTCGCACTGTCTGGCGCTGGGGGGCGCGGACAGGTCAGCGGCTATCGCGAGGCGCTCTTCGACTTTCGTGTGGGGCCCGACCTCTGCGTGGTGCTGGCCAATGGCCTGGGAGGCGGTTCGCTGATCAATGCCGGCGTGATGCTCGAAGCCGAGGACAGCGTCTTCCGCGGCCCGCGCTGGCCCGCCCGGCTTCGCCGGGACCCAGGCAGCATGGCAGCCTGGTATGCACGGGCGGCGCAGATGCTGGGCGCCGAACAGGCTACGCCAGAGGGCCGCCGGGGCGAGCCCAACACCATCGCCGGCCTCGCCACGCACACGCCTCGCCGGGCGGATTACCTGCGCAGCCTCGCGACACCGGAGCTGCCTGCGCGCGAGGTGCCCATCACCGTGGCGCTGCGCTCGCAGCCGCACTCGGCAGCCGGCCTGCCGCTGGAGCGCTGCGTGGCCTGCGGCGACTGCGCCACCGGCTGCAACCACGGGGCCAAGGAGTCGCTGGACACCAATCTGTTGTGGATGGCCCGGCGTCGCGGCGTGGAGATGCTGACCGGCGCGACGGTGCTGCATCTGCTGCCGCAGGGACTGGATGCGCGCACGGGCGCCAACAGCGGCTGGCAGGTGGCTGTGCTGCCCACGGATGAGAACCAGGCGCGCCAGGAGGCCCAGCCCTTTGTGCTGCGAGCCCGGCAGGTGGTGTTGGCTGCCGGCAGCCTGGGCTCCACAGAGATCCTGCTGCGTTCGCGGCGGCGCGGGCTGAGCTTGTCAGACCGGCTGAGCGAGGGGGTCAGTGCCAACGGCGACGTGCTGGCCGCCGTGCGCGACGCGCCGGTGCTCAATGCCCTGGCCGACGAGGCCCAGGATCCGGCAGCCCGCCAGGCAGGTCCCACCATTACGGCCATGCTGGACGCGCGCCAACTGCGTGATCCCGATCCCGAGCGCCCGCCCCTGGGCGCGGGCCAGACGCCCCTGCTGAGCTGCGTGGTGCAGGACCTGGCCATTCCGGGGCCTTTGCGCTGGGCCTTTGAGCAGATCTTTGCCCTGGGTGAGACCCTGGACGGCCTGTCCCGGCCGGATCGCAGCAGGCATGCGGCCTCCTTCGATTTTCCTGACCCCTACGCCATCACCCGCGCCGCCAGTGCCCGAACACTGGCCTTGGCCATCATGGGCCTGGACGCCGCGCAGGGGCGCATGGTGCTGCAGCACGGCAAGGAGGAGGCCGACCCTGGCAGCCTGCAGATCCACTGGCCCGGGCTGCCCAGCGACCCGCAGGTGCAGTCCCGCCATCGCTGGCTGCGCCAGCACCTGGAGGCCCGCGGGCAGCGCCTGCTGGCCAATCCCCTGTGGGAGATCCTGCCCGAGGCCATGAGCTTCCTGATCGAGGACCGCAAGGGGCCCATGCTGACGGTGCATCCGCTGGGAGGCTGCGCGATGGCCGATCGCATCGAGGACGGCGTGGTGAACGAATGGGGTCAGGTCTTGCGTCCGTTGCACGGGGAGGGTGATGCCCTTGATCCCGCCGATCGGGTCCACCAGGGCCTGGCGGTGCTGGATGGCGCCATCGTGCCCGAAGCCCTGGGCATCAATCCGGCCCTGAGCATCACTGCCCTGGTGCTGCGCGCGCTGTCGGAGCTATGCCGGCGCTGGGACCTGCGGCCGGGCGGGGCGAGCGCCTCGCAAGACCCTTTCTGGCTGTGCCGCCCGGTCTATCGTGAGCGACGCGGCCCGCCGCCACCGGACCGGCCGACCCTGCTGGAGCTGCGCGAGCAGTTGGTGGGCCTGGTGCGTGTACCAGGTGCCCTGGGGGGGGAGATCAAGCAGCTGGAGCTGAGCTTCGAGTTCGAGCCTACGACGGTTCAGACCCTGATCGAGCCCGGGCCGGGCCGCTTGCTCCGCGGCACCTCCGCCTGTCGGCTGCGCCTCTTCGACACCCGGCGCGATCCGGCCCTGCCTTCGCAGCGCATGGCCGTCAGCGCTCAGGGACCCGACGCAGGCCACAAGCTCTGGAAACATGCCGAGCACCCCGACGCCGCGGCGTGCTGGATCGCCCCGCTGGAGGCGGTGAGCCTGCGGGTCTTCCATCGTGCGCCCAGCAGCTACCGACAGCGACTGTGGCGCGGGCTCTGGGCTTGGTGGCGCAACCGCGGCTGGCGTGACGCCGCACAGGCTCTGCAGGAGCGCCTGGCACAGGGCGCGGCGCCCCGGCCTCGTCCGCAGGGCGCCTGGGAGGCGCTGCGCGAGCGCTGGGCCAACGCGCTGGCCCTGGCCAGCCATGGCGGCCAGGAGCGGCTGATGCGCTATGAGCTGCGCATCCCGGCCGGGCTGCCCGATGTGCCGGACTGGGCGCGCTCCTTGCCGGGTCAGACCCTGGTGCTGCAAAAGCACATCAGCTACACCCGGCGCGGCAATCCCTGGAAGCAGCTGACCCAGGCGCGGCTGGAACAGGGGCCCTTCCGCGCGGCCGACGGCAAGGGCGTCGCGGTGCTGGAACTGGATCTCTACGAGCTGGCCCGCCAGCGCCAGCCCCTGCTGCGCCTGGTGCAGGCCGAGGACCTGAGCAGCGCGCTGCGCGACGTGGGCAGCCTGCTGGCCTACCTCAGCCGCCTGCTGATGGGCGTGCATGCCTGGACCTTTCGCAAGCCCGATGCCGCGCCGCCGCGTGAGATCCAGCGCCTGCCCGGCGCCGTGCCGGGGCTGCCCCTGCCTGAGATCCAGGAGATCGCCGTGGGCCGCCGCGAGGATGCCGGCCGCTCGCGCGGCCCGGCCCGCGAGGCCAACGAGGCCAGCGGCCCGGTGACCATCCGCCTCACCCGCTACCGCCGCGATGGCGGCCGTCCCCTGCTGATGATCCACGGCTACAGCGCCAGCGGCACCACCTTCGCCCATCACTCGGTGCAGCCCGGCCCGGCCAAGCTCATGCACGAGGCCGGCTGGGACGTGTGGATCCTGGACATGCGCACCAGTGCGGGCATGCCCACGGCCCGCCTGCCCTGGACCTTCGAGGAGTGCGCGCTCAATGACATTCCGGTGGCCATCGATGCCGTGCGACGTGCCACCGGCTTTGAGCAGATCGACGTGCTGGCCCACTGCATGGGCTCGGTGATGCTGCACATGGCCCTGCTGCAGCCGCAGCGTCAGCCAGAAGAGCACTACTTCCCGTTGCGCCAGGCATTGATGGACGGGCACTGGATACGCCGCCTGGTCATTTCCCAGGTCACGCCGCGCATGGTGTTCTCGCCCACCAATGCGGCACGGGCACTGCTGATGCAGCACCTGCGGCCCTACCTGCCCATGCAGGACTTCAGCTTCCGCCCCGAGCAGCCTGGCTTGATGGACGAGCTGATCGACCGCCTGCTGGCCAGCCTGCCCTATCCGGACGAGGAGTTCGACCTCGAGAATCCGCCCTTTCCCAGCCTGCGCCGCACGCCCTGGACCCGTACTCGCCATCGCATGGATCTGCTCTACGGCCGGGACTTCGCCATCGCCAACGTGGCGCCGCCGGTCTTTGACTTCATCGACGATCACTTCGGCCCGCTGAACATGGATACCGTGGCCCAGGCCATCCACTTCTCGCGCAGCAGGGAGCTGACGGACTGGCGCGGCGCCAGCCTCTACCTGGACGACCTGCGCAAGGCCTTTGCGCAACTGGCGAAGTTTCCTGTGCTGTCGGTGCACGGTGAGCTCAACGGCCTGTGCGAGGCCGAGAGCGGCGAGCTGCTGCACGACCTCTATGCCCAGGGGGCGCCGGGGCGGCACGAGTTCCGCATCATTGCCGGCCACGGCCACCAGGACTGCCTGATCGGACACGACATCGAGCACAAGGTCTTTCGCCACATCATCGAATTCCTGCGACGGGAGATCCCATGAGCCAGCGCAAGAGGTCCACGGCACCCGCCCTGCCACCCGTCGAGCCCCGCTGCGCCTGGCCGCCCCTGCATCGCGTGGAGCGGCGCCAGGAGGGCGATGAGCTGGCCCTGCTGACGGCACTGCGGCCCGAGCTGGGCTGGCCCCGTCAATGGGCCTGGCTGCCCGTGCGCGAGACGCCGACGGCTTACGAGCCGCTGCAGCCCGGGCGCCCCCTGCGCGAGCAGGTGCGCCTGCGCGAGTTCGAGCTGGCGGGCCAATCCCATCCCGGCGACGCCCTGCGGTGCCGCCTGCCCCTGGCCGAGGTGCCTGCCCAGCCCGGCACCGGCCTGCTGTGCCTGCTGCTGTACGCGGACCTGCGCGGCCAGTGGATCGCGTCCGCGCGGCGTTCGTCCTCGGCCGAGGACGAGCTGGAAGCGGCCCTGCAGGCAGCCTTGGCCATGGATCCCCTCGAGCTGCGCCATGCCTTCGTGCCCCGGCCCGAACCCGACGAAACCGCCCCGCGCGAGGAGGGCCTGAGCCTCATCCTCGCTGCCTGCCAGTACCCGCCGGGCCTGTTGGATGCACGCCAGGGCGCCGAAAGCGACCCGCGCCGCGCCGGCCCGGTGGATGCCTCCCTGGCGCGCATGGTCGACTTCACGCGGCACACACCCGAGGGCCGGGCCTGTTCGCTGCTGCTGATCGCCGGCGACGAGATCTATGCCGACGCCAGCGGTGGCCTGGCCGATGCCCACAACTCCGTGGAGCGCTATACCCGCGCCTACCAGCATTTCAAGGCCGGACTCATCCGCCATCTGCCGCCCACGCTGCAGCGCATCGTTCATGCGCCGGACGACCATGAGATCGAGGACAACTGGGGCCCCGTGCTGAGCGACAAGGGCGATGTGGACGGCGGCCCCTGGATCGCCCCTGCCTGCGCCGCTGCCTGGGCCGCCCGCTGGGAGCCGGGCGAACGCGAGGGCCTGCACCAGCGCTTCTGGCATCGCTTCGACTGGCGCGGCGTGCGCTTTTTCATCGCCGATGCCCGGACGGAGCGCCAGCCGCGCCCGCTGTCCCGCCTGCTCGCGGCACGCATCCTGGGTGATGAACAGTGGCAGGCGCTGCAGGCCTGGCTGGCGCAGCAGGACGATCGCCCGCGTGTGCTGCTCAGCGGATCCCTGCTGCTGCCGCGTCGGCGCAGCGTGGCCGAGTACCCCGGCGCCGCGGCCGCCAGCGACGCCTGGGACGGCTTCCCCGCCAGTCAGCACGATCTGCTGCGAGCGCTGTGGGCGCATGGTGCGCAGGACGTGGTCTTCCTCTCCGGCGATGAGCACCGCAGCGGCTACGCCACCGCCTGGGTGGGCGTGGATGACGGGCAGGGCGGCCTTCGAGAGGACCAGCCCCGAGTCCGCCTGCTGAGCGTCCACAGCTCCGCCCTGCATGCGCCCTGGCCCTTCTCCGTCACCGAGGCCGAGGCCTTCCAGGTGCCGGACAGCTTTGCGCTGATGCCTCAGGGGGGCGCGCCAGCAGGGCAGGACGGCCCCCCGCTTCGCTGCCTCGTCACAGACTGGGCGGACCATCCGGGGGACGGATTTGCGGTGCTGCGGTTGCGGGCAGGGCGGGTGGAGCTGGGCTTTGACCGGGCCCAGGGCGGCCCCTGCTTCGTGAGCTGGCAGACCTTGCCTGGCTGACCCTGCGACGCCAGACCTGTTCCGCTTGTCGCAGCGGGCTGCGCCGCTCCTTTTCTGGTCCGCGCATCACCCGAGCGGGCATGGCGACTGGCACCTGCGACCAGCTGCCGCTACGCTTGGCCACCCCCACGACAAGGCCCCGCATGTTCAAGCGCTCCATCGCTCTCCTGGCGATTTCCCTGCTGCCCGCCTGGGGCGCCGCGGCCACGGACATCCCGCCGGTCACGCCGGCCTGTGCCTCGCCGGAGCAGCGCGTCGATGAGCAGGGCTTTGTGAAGCTGGGCGGCGTCGAGCAGTGGGTCACCGTCAAGGGCGATCGCTGCGGCAATCCCCTCGTGCTGTTCATCCACGGCGGCCCCGGCAATCCCCTGAGCCCGTATGCCGATGCCATGTTCGGCGCCTGGGCCCGGGACTTCACCCTGGTGCAATGGGACCAGCGCGGATCCGGCATGAGCTATGGCCGCAGCAGGCCTGGCGAGGACGAGCCCCTGACCATCCCGCAGCTGGTCAGCGACGGGGCCGAGCTGGCCGCCTACCTGGCGCGGCGCTTTGGCCAGAAGAAAGTCATCCTGTGGGGCAGCTCCTGGGGCTCGGTCCTGGGCATCCACCTGGTGCACGCGCATCCCGGGCTGTTCCATGCCTACCTGGGGTCCTCGCAGGAGGTCGAGATCCGGCGGAACGAGTCGCAGAGCTATGTCCAACTGCTGGCACGGGTCCAGGCGGCCCAGGACCAGGCGGCGCTGGCGGTGCTGCAGTCCGTGGGCGCGCCGCCCTGGACGGACCCGCGCAGCTTCGGCAAGGTGCGCCGCGTGATCCGCCGCTACGAAGCCCAGCGCACAGTGCCCGCGCCCAGGGCCTGGTGGCAGCCGCCCGCGCTCTACGCCACGCCACAGGCCCGGGCGGATTACGAGGCGGGCGAGGACTACTCCTTCCTGCAGTTCGTGGGGCTCAAGGGCGACGGCATGGCCTCGCAGATCGACCTGCCCCGGCTCGGCACCGAGTTCCAGGTGCCGCTGTTCTTCGTGCAGGGGGCCGAGGACCTGCTCACCACACCGAACGTGACGCAAGACTACGTCGACAGCCTGAAGGCGCCGCAGAAGGCGCTGGTGCTGCTGCCGCAGGTCGGCCACGACCCCAACCAGATCATGGTGGATGCGCAGTACCGCCTGCTGCGTGAACGCATCCTGCCGCTGATCCGCTGATCCGCAGCGCCGCCAGCGCCTGACGGTTCCGCGGACCTCCCGCCCCAGCGCACCGATCAGTCCCCACGCCCCGTGCCGCAGACAGCGGGCGCCTGCGCTGGGGCGGGCGTGGCCTTGAGCTGCTCGCGGTAGACGACCCTGAAGATGTCCACCATGGCCAACTGCTCGTGCAGGGCAGGGCGCTGCTGACAGCCTTCATCGAGTCCCTCGGGCAGCTCATCCTCGCTCGCCTGCGCCGCGGCGGCACCCGGTCCGCTTCCCTGGGGCAGGGGCAACGGCGGTGTACCGGGGTGCCACGCTGGCGGGGCGATGCCCTAATCCGCGGGAGGGACGTCGGGGGGCGTGGCAGCTGGCGGGCGGTCGTCGGCGTAGTGTTCGGCGAGTTCGAAGGGCGGCAGCCAGGCCTCACGCCGCACGGTCCACAGCTCGTAGCTGGGGCGGAACTGGTCCGGGGCATCCAGCGCGCCGAGGTGCACCTCGACTTCATCCCCCGATCGCGAGAAGACCGAGGAGCCGCAATGCGGGCAGAAATGGCGGCCGGCGTAGTGATGCGTCTGACCGCTGGCCTGAACGGCCGTCTCCGCAAAGATGGCCGAGGCGTGGAAGAGAGCGCCGTGGTGCTTGCGGCAGTCCATGCAGTGGCACAGGCCTACCCTGCGCGGCGTGCCGATGGCGACGAGGCGCACGCGGCCACACAGGCAGCCGCCGTGGACGCTGTCCATGCGGCCGCCCTCAGCCGCGCCGGGCCGCCTCGATGGCGGCGATGTCGATCTTGACCATGCCCATCATGGCCTCGAAGACCCGTCGGGCCACGGCCGGGTCGGGGTCCGAGATGCCCTCGCTGAGCACTCGCGGGGTGATCTGCCAGTGCACGCCCCAGCGGTCCTGGCACCAGCCGCAGGCGCTGGCCCGTCCGCCGCTGGAAAGGATGGCGTCCCAGAGACGGTCGGTCTCGGCCTGGTCCTCGGTGGCAACCTGGAAGGAGAAGGCCTGGGTCGGCGGGAAGCCCGGGCCGCCGTTGAGGCCAAGGCAGGGGATGCCCATGACGCTGAACTGCACGGTCAGCACGCTGCCGGCCTTGCCGCTGGGGAAATCGGCCGGTGCGCGGCAGATGGGGCCAACCTGGCTGTCGGGGAAGGTACGGGCATAGAACTCGGCCGCTTCCAGGGCCGTGCCGTCGTACCAGAGGCAGAGGGTGTTCTTGGGCGTCATGCGGGTGCTCCTGCAGGGAAGATGAAGAAGGGCGGGTGAAGCCGGATTGGCGTCAGCGGCAAGCCTAGCGGAGTGTGCCCCGGCGGGCGGCGTGTCCGCCCTGGCCTGCTCAGGGTTGTTTCGGTCCGTGTGATCGGCGAGGGGGCTCTGGTGCAGGCCACAATGCCGGCTCAGCGAACCTGCCTTTGCCCATGCCGCCCGCCCGCATCTACATCCGACCGCCCGAGGCTTCTGACAGCCCCGCCTTCCTGGCCGCAGTGGCCGCCAGCCGGCGCCTGCATGGGCGCTGGGTCTCGCCGCCCGCGGATGCGGTGGCCTACCTGGCCTGGCTGGACCGCATGCGCCAGCCGGGCCAGCAGCCCTTCCTGGTTCTGCGGCGAGACGACGACAGCCTGGTCGGCGTGATCAACCTCAGCCACATCGTGATGGGCGCCCTGCGCAGCGCCTACCTGGGCTACTACGCATTCGCGCCGAACGCCGGCCAGGGCCTGATGGGCGAGGGCCTGCAGGCCGTCTGCCGGCACGCCTTCCAGGTGCTCAAGCTGCATCGCGTCGAGGCCAATATCCAGCCCGGCAACACGGCTTCCCTGGCCCTGGCCCGGCGCTGCGGCTTTCGCCAGGAAGGCTTTTCGCCCCGCTACCTCAAGATCAACGGCCGCTGGCGGGACCACGAACGCTGGGCGCTGCTGGCGGACTGAGGTCTCGCGGCGCGCCCAAGGGGCAGGCCTGCGCAGGGACAAGCGGCACCAGGGCCGGCAGCGGCACGGCGCGGACCTGGATGCTGTGCTCGGCGACCGGGCGGCGGTCCACGACGGGACGCGGGTGCAGAAACTGGAACATGCCCCCCAGCTGGGTGCCGTGGCCCGCATTTCAAGACGGGATCCCACTGGATGCGGGGTCAGGTATTGCCTGCGTTGTAGGCGCCCGCCGCACGGACCAGGGCCTGCAGCGCCGGTCCGTCGACCTGGGCTTCCTGGCTGAAGTCGATGGCTCGGCGCACGCGGCCGTCCAGGCTGCTGTTGAACAGGCCGCTCGGGTCGGGCAGGGCGGCGCCATGGGCGAAAGTCAGCTTCACGTGACGCTGGTAGGTCTCACCGGTGCAGATCAGGCCGGCATGCGTCCAGCAGGGGCCACTCCATTTCCAGTCTTCCTCGATGCCGGCCCGGGCATCGAGGATCAGGGCGCGCAGCCGTGCCAGCAGTGCGCCACGCCAGTCCCCCAGCGTCTCAATGCGCTCGTCGATCAAGGCGGAGGCAGAGGGGCCCGCGGGCTTGGACTTGGGGCTGGGCATGGTCGGATCTCCTGGAAGGGGCCGGGTCATCAGGCGCGGATCTGGATCAGCTTCCAGCCGTTGCCGGATGGGTCGCGGAAGCCGGCGTCCACGCTGCCGAAGCGCTCCACCGGCGCCTGGGTGATTTCGACACCAGCGGCGCGAAAGGCCGCGCAGCTGGCGTGGCAGTCCCTCACCCGCATCACCAGGGGCGGCATGGCGCCCTTGGCCACCAGGGCCTGCAGGGCCTCGGCCGTGGCCGGGTCTTGCATGGGCGGGCCGGGCTTGAAGAGGCCCAGTTGCAGCTCCGGCTGCTCGGGATGCTGCACCGTCAGCCAGCGGAAGGGGCCGTTGCGCACGTCGGTGTGCACCTTGAAGCCCAGCCGCTCCACGTAGAAGGCCAGGGCCTCGTCCTGGTCGTGGACGTAGACGCCCATCACGTCGATGCCTGCATTCATGTCAGCTCCTTGTCGCTGTGTGTGTCCGAGGTCGCTGTTGTAGCAGCTGCGGCCTGGCGGCGCTTCTCCGAAACTGCGCTGCGCAGGTCGGGGCGGTGGGCGGCCATCAGGTGGCACAGGGGCATGCCGGCCAAGGCCTGGACGGGTGTCTCGCGGCGCAGCTGCTCGCGCACGGCGGCGGGGTGGCTGCCGGTGATGTCGCGGAAGGTGCGGCCGAAGGTGCCCAGGCTGTCCCATCCGGTCCGCAAGGCGATCTCGGTGATGCTCAGCTCGGTGTCGCGCAGCAGGGCGCAGGCCCGCTCGATGCGGCGGCTCAGCAGGTAGCGGTGGGGCGGCAGGCCGAAGGCGGACTTGAAGGCGCGGGCGAAGTAGGCCTCGGTGAGCCCGCAGAGATCGGCCAGGCGCTGCACGGGCCAGGCCTCCTCGGAGGCAGCGTCCATGCGATCCCGGGCGCGCAGCAGGCGGCGCAAGAGGGCGGGGCTTGGCGCAGGGCGGTCAGCGGACATGCCAGGGAAGGGGCGCGTCCGCCCCGGGGTTCCGAAGCTGTCGATGATAGGGTGGGCTGCCGGCCCCTTCCGGGCAGGGGCGCTTCAGCGGGCGGCGGGGGCACCCCAGCGCGCCAGCAGATGCTGCCGGCGCGAGGGCTGCAGATTGGCCCGCTGCACGTCGCCGCCGTAGTGCGCGACCACCCGCGGGTCCATCACCCGGAACCACAGCGGCGGCACGTAGGCCAGCAACAGCATGCCGGCATAGCCCGAGGGCAGTTGCGGGCTTTCGTCGAAATGACGCAGCACCTGGTAGCGGCGGCCGGGGTGGGCGTGGTGGTCGCTGTGGCGCTGCAGCTGGTAGAGGAAGACATTGGACACGCGATGGTCCGAGTTCCACGAGTGTGTGGGGTCGCAGGGCGCGAGCCGGCCCTGCGCATCGCGCGGTCGCAGCAGGCCGTAGTGCTCGATGTAGTTGACGACCTCCAGCAGGCTGATGCCGTAGGCTGCCTGGGCCACCAGGAAGAGGAGCACCGGCGCGCCCAGCCACAGCGCCAGGGCGCCATGGAGCACCAAAGTCATGGACCAGGCCTGCAGGCACTGGTTGCGCCAGTGCAGCGCGGGCAGGCCCAACCGGGCCAGGCGCTCGGATTCGATGTTCCAGGCCGAGCGCAGGCTGCCCAGCACGGTGCGCGGCAGGAAGGCCCAGAAGCTCTCGCCCATGCGGCTGCTGGCCGGGTCCTCCGGTGTGGCCACGCGCAGGTGGTGGCCGCGGTTGTGCTCCACGTAGAAATGCCCGTAGGCCACCGGCGCCAGCGTCACCCGGGACAGCCAGCGCTCCCAGCGCGGCCGCTTGTGGCCCAGTTCATGGGCGGTGTTGATGCCCACGCCATTGATGCCGCCCACGCTGAGCACCAGGCCCAGCCAGCCCCACAGGCTCAGCGGCTGCGTGGCGGCCACCCAGGCACCCTGTACGGTGAGCCCGTACTGCAGGGGCACGAAGAGCACGATCAGCACGCGGTACCAGGGATCGGCCTCGATGCGGGCCCGCTGGTCCTCGGGTGTGTTGCTGCGGTCCTGGCCCAGCAGGGTGTCCAGCAGCGGGATGCCGGCATAGACGACCAGGGTGCTGATCCACAGCCAGAACTCGTCGCCCGTGGCCAGATAGCGCAGCACGTTGAGCCAGACCAGGGCCGGGAAGGCGGGGGACATCAGCCACCACCAGCGCTTGGGATCGCGCCAGCGGGCCTGGGGGGGCGATGCGGAACTGAGCGTGCTCATGGCCGTCCTCCTGTGCGCCGAAGCGCTGCGGCGGGGCCATGCTGCCCCTGGCGCTCATCACCGTCAATCCCGGACTCTGGCGTCAACGGCCCCAGGCCCTCACCACTTCATCTCCCCCTTGTTCACCTTGGCGCCGATCTCCAGGGCGATGTCCAGGCCGGCCTGGGGGTAGGCCCGCTTCATGGTGCCGATCAGCGCAGCGGCGTCGGTGGCCCGGGGCAGCGCCTGCTCGAAGTGCAGCAGGTAGTCGCGGGTGGCGGCCAGGGCGCTGCTGTCCTGCGGCGTGCCCGGCAGCATGTGGCCCGGCACCACGATGGCGGGCTTGAGCGCGGCCATGGCCTCCAGCTTGGCGACCCAGGCCCCGCGCTCCTGCGCGGTCTGCGTGTCTGCCGTCCAGGCGTGGAGCTGGCCGAAGACGTTCACACCGCCCACGATGGCTCGGAGGGACGGGATCCACACATAGCTGCGGTGCGGCAGGGCATCGTCCAGGCCGCGGACTTCCAGCGTGCGCCCTTCCAGCTGCAGCGTGGTGTCGTCCAGCGGCTCGGGCAGCACCGGCTGGCGCGGGGCATTGGCGCCCAGACGCGGGCCCCAGACCTGCAGCTTGGTGGGCAGCAAGGCCTGGATCTTCTTCAACGTGGGCGCGGCGGCCACGATGCGCGCCTGCGGGAATTCCTGGCGCAGGACTTCCAGGCCGAAGTAGTAGTCAGGGTCGGCGGCGCTGACGTAGATGGTGCGCAGCGTCTTGCCGCTGTCCAGCACGGCGGCCGCTACGCGCAGGGCGTCGGCACGGGTGAAGCCGGCATCCAGCAGGATGGCCTCCTTCGCGCCTTTCACCAGCACGGCGTTGACGTGGAAGCTGCCCGCACCCTGGTTGATGACCTGCAGCTCCAGCGGAGCTGGGCCGGTCGCAGGCACCTCGGCGGCGAAGGCGGGCATGGCCAGGCTGGTGGCCAGCAGCAGGGGCCGGAGCAGGCCTTGGAGGGGGCGGGGAAAGCGCAGGGCGGAGCGGTTCATCGGAGGCCTTTCAGTGCTGGGGTTGTGATGAACAGGACTTTATTTTTTGCTCCCTATTTGATAAACAGTGTCTCAATCAAATGTTTGTTGCATGAATTGAGCGAATGATGGACAGATTGACGGCGCTGCAGGTCTTTGTGGAAACCGCCGAGCGCGGCAGCCTGACCGCCGCCGCCGCTGCGCTGGACATGTCCCGCGCCATGGCCAGCCGCCACCTGGAGGCGGCGGAGCGATGGCTGGGAGCGCGGCTGCTGCAGCGAAGCACCCGGCGCCTGAGCCTCACGGAGGCTGGACAAGAGGCCCTGGCGCGCTGCCGCCAACTGGTGGACCTGGCCGAGGAGGCGCGCGAGGTCGCGGGCCAGCATGTGCTGCAGGTGCGTGGCCGGCTGCGCATCACGGCATCCACCTCCTTCGCCCAGCACCATCTGGCCGGCGCGGTGGCGGACTTCATGCAAGCCCATCCGCAGGCCCAGATCGAACTGCTGGCCCAGGAGCACACGCTGAACCTGGTGGAGGATCGCATCGACCTGGCCCTGCGCATCAGCAATGAGCTGGACCCGACCCTGGTGGCGCGTCGGCTCAGCTGGTGCCGCTCGGTGCTGTGCGCCGCGCCGGCCTACCTGGCCCGGCAGGGCGAGCCCGGCGCGGTGGAGGACCTGGCCCTGCATGATGGCCTGCTTCACAGCCGCTTCGGGCGCGATGCCTGGCGTCTGAGCCGCACGGCGTCCGATGAGTCCGTGCAGTCGGCCGAAGCCTTGCCGCGGGTGCGGCTGCGCGCCAATGAGACCGCCGTGCTGCTGCAGGCCGCGCTGGCCGGCGCCGGGATCGCCCAACTGCCCACCTACCTGGCGGGCCAGGCCTTGCGCGAGGGGCGGCTGCGCCGGGTGCTGGCAGACTGGGAGCCGCAATGCCTGGGCATCCACGCGGTCTACACCAGCCGGCGCTATCAGCCGCTGATCCTGCGCAGCTTCCTGGACTTCCTGGCCGGCCGCTTCGATCCCGAGCGGCCCTATTGGGATGCCGCGCCAGCCGCGGCCGGCAGTGTGTAGGCCAGCTCGTAGTGATGCACGCCGGCCTCGATGCGCAGCGTCAACTCGCCGGTGATGCCTTGCAGGGCGCCGGTGCCTGAACCGGGGACGATGGCGATGCGAAGGTCCTGCCGCCCGGCATGCATCAGGCCCAGGTGAGCCAGCGCGAAGCCGCCGGTCCGGCCCTGCAGCGTGCCTTGGAAGGACTCCAGCGCCACGTAGGCCGCCTCGCCCTGCTGGGGCTGGCCGGCGGCCAGCATCTCGCCGCGGGACTGGCCCTGCAGGCCTCCTTCGAACTGCTTCTCCAGGGCGCGGCGGGCCTGGGCCGGGCCGCCCTCGGGGCTGGCCATCGTCTGCGGGGGCTGGATGCTGACCTTGAAGGTGCCGCTGCAGCGCTGCGGCGCGGCGGCTTCGGGCGTCTGCGGGGCTTGAGCCATGGCGAAGGGACTCCAGAGCAGGAGGCTCAGGCACAGTGCGGGCAGGG
The DNA here is from genome assembly GCF_051857535.1 of Roseateles sp. DB2. Classification (NCBI taxonomy): domain Bacteria; kingdom Pseudomonadati; phylum Pseudomonadota; class Betaproteobacteria; order Burkholderiales; family Sphaerotilaceae; genus Roseateles; species Roseateles sp. DB2. The sequence continues at coordinate 108,539 of NZ_JBPZGY010000002.1, forward strand.
CCAGGCACCGGCGGGCGAGCGGTGTTGCGGTCATCGACGGGGCAGGAAAAGGGCCCGCCGTCTGCGCGAGACTTTGCGCGTCATCGCGAGGGCGGGCCTGCCTCATCGCCGCGGCTTCAGGGCAGCGGCTGGGCGCCGACCTGCACAGGCGCTGGCCGGCGCTGCGGCGTCACTTGAAATCGCCAGCGAAGACCAGCTGGAAGGCGTCAAGCTTGAAGTGCTTGCGCAAGGCAGCATTGACTTGGTCCAGGGTCTGCTTCTGCAGCGCCTCGTTCAGCTTCTGCTCGCGCTCGAAGCTGCGGTTCAGACGCTGCTGGCTGCTGAGCATGCCGGCCACCGCGCCGTCCTGGGCCAGGCTCAGGCGGCGCTGGTTCAGCAGGGCCTGCTTGGCTTCGTCCAGCTCCTTGGCGCTGAAGCCTTCCTTCAGGGCGCGGGCCACTTCCTCGCGGAAGGCAGCCTCGACCTTCTCGCGGTTCTGCGGCGCGAAGATGGCGTAGACGAACCAGACGCCCGAGGGGTCCTCGGCGCCCAGGTTGACGCCCGTGGCGGTGCCGTAGGACAGACCTTCCTTCTCGCGGATGCGCGTCCACAGGCGCGAGCTGCCGCCCCCGCCCAGGATGTGGTTGGCCAGCTGCAGGGCGGCCAGGTCCGGCGTGCTGTCGTCCAGGGGCAGGGACTGGATGCCCAGCATCATGGCGTTCTGCTTGTCCGGCGTGCGCAGCAGCTGCACCTGGCCGGGCTTGTCCACGTGCAGGCGAGGGATGCGGCTGTAGGCGGCCTGTGCCTTCCAACTGCCCAGCTCGCTGGTGGCCGTGTCCTTGACGACGGCGGCATCGAAGTCACCGACCAGGGCCAGTTGCGCCTGCTTGGCGCCGTAGAACGCCGCATGGAAGGCCTTGACCTGTTCCAGCGTCACCGCCTTCACGTCGGACTCTTCCTCCTCGAAGCTGCGCACATGGCGCACGTCACCGCGGGGCTCGGTGTTCATGGCCACGCCCACGGCCTTCTGCGCGATGCCTTCGGGGTTGTCCTTCTGCGCCTGGATGCCGGTCAGCGCCTGGGCGCGCAGCTCTTCCAGGGCAGCAGCTTCGAGGCGCGGGTGCTTGAGGATCTCGCCGATGAGCTTGAGGGCCTGGGCGGCGAATTCCTTCTTGGTGCTCCAGCTCAGTACCACGCGGTCGGCGGAGGGGCTGTTGATCTGCAGCTCGATCTTGGCGGCGTCCAGGGCGTCGCGCAGTTGCTCGCGAGTCTTGCTGCTCGTGCCCATCTTGAGCATGGCGGCGGTCAGGTCGGCCACGCTTTGCTGGCCGAACAGGCTCTTGGCGTCACCCATCTGCAGGGCCAGCATGCCGCGCACCGCCTCGCCGCGGGTGGGCTTGGGCAGCAGGGCGAGCTTCAGCCCGTTGGGCAGCTGGCTGCGCTGGGTCGAGCGGTCCAGGTTGGCGGGGCTTGCATCGAAGGCAGCGACCACGCCGGCTGCGGCTTGCGGCTTGAAGGCCTTGAGTTCGGTGGCCACGTCCACGAAGGCCGGGGCTGGTGCGCGCGCCGGCTTTTCGGTCGGGATGTACTGCGACAGCGTGCGGTTGGCCGGCAGGAAGCGCTCGGTGGCCACGCGCTGCACATCGGCCACGGTCAGGGCCTTGATGCGGTCGCGCAGCAGGAAGAACAGGCGCCAGTCACCCTGCGCGATGGTCTCCGACAAGGTAATGCCCACTTGCTCGGGGCTGGTGAAGAGCTTCTCCCAGCGGTTGAGCCAGCGGGTCTGGGCGCGCTTGAGTTCCTCTTCGGTCACCGGGCGCTCGGCAAAGCCTTCGGTCACGGCCAGCAGCTCGCGGTTGAGTTCCTCCTGCGAGGCCTTGGGCGCCAGCTCGGCGATCATCATCGTGAAGCCCGGGTCGGCCAGGGCCAGGCCGAAGTTGCCCACGCTGGCGGCCAGCTTGGTTTCTTCCACGAGGCGCTTGTGCAGGCGCCCGCCGGGGGCCTCGGTGAGGATGAGGTTGAGCACCTCGATGGCGGCCTGGTCCGGATGCGCACCGGGGGTCACGTGGTAGGCGGCCAGGCTCATGGGCGTGCCGCCCTGGCGGCGCACGGTAACGGCGCGCTCGCCGTCCTGCACGGGGTCGATGGTGTAGAGCTTGGTCAGCTGGCGCTTCGGCTTGGGCAGCTTGCCGAAGCTCTGCTCGACCCAGTCCAGCACCTTGTCAGTGTTGAACTTGCCCGCCACGATGAGGGTGGCGTTGTCGGGCTGGTAGTAGGTCCTGTAGAAGGCCTGCAGGCGGCCGATGTCCACGTTCTCGACGTCGGCGCGGGCGCCGATGGTGTCCTTGCCGTAGTTGTGCCACTGATACATGGAGGCCAGGGTGCGCTGGGTGGTGACGCCGCCCGGGTCGTTCTCGCCCATCTCCATCTCGTTGCGCACCACGGTCATCTCGGTGTCCAGGTGGCGGCGGGCGATGTAGCTGTTCACCATGGCATCGGCCTGCCAGCTGAGGTACCACTTCAGGTTGTCCTCGTTGGCGGCGAAGGCGGCGAAGTAGTTGGTGCGGTCGAACCAGGTCGAGCCATTGGCGGCCAGGCCGCGCTTGGTGAACTCGGCCCAGGGATCCTGGTGCTTGGGGCTGCCCTTGAAGATCAGGTGCTCCAGCAGGTGGGCCATGCCGGTCTCGCCGTAGTTCTCGTGCTTGGATCCGACGCGGTAGGTCACGTTGACCGTGGTGGTGGGCTTGGAGGCGTCAGGCGCCAGCAGCACCTGCATGCCGTTGGGCAGGCGGTACTCGCTGATGCCCTCGACGCTGTGGACGGGCTTGAGCGAATGCGCCTGGGCGCCAAAGGCAAAGGCCAGGCCGAGGGCGAGGCTCAGGGGATGGAGTGTGCGTGTCATGGTGGCAGTGGGTGTTTTCAATCGCGGCGAGTGTGCACCCGCCGGGGCATGATGATGAAAGTCAGAGGTGCTCAGGGCAGGCCGGCGGGGCGCTGCAGCATCTCGTGCACGTCGTGGCTCATGAGGGCCAGGAAGGCGGCGAGGGCGATGTAGTAGGTCCCGTATTCCCATTTCACCGCAGCGGGCACGGCGTAGTAGCTCTGGCCCTCGGGGCTGTCGCTGCGGTACTTCCAGGCCTTCCAGAGCTGGGGCCAGGCCAGCACCGCCACCAGGATCAGCAGGGGGCTGGGGCGCCACAGGAAGAGGCCCACCAGCACCGGCACGCCCAGCAGCCAGATGCGCGGCGAGAGCACGGCCGTGATGCGCCCGCCGTCGAAGGGCGAGAGCGGGATCAAGTTGAAGAGATTGAGGAAGAAGCCGCTGTAGGCCACGGCCAGCAGCCAGTCAGCCCCCCAGCTGCGCGCCAGCAGATAGCACAGCGTGGCGCCTACCGTGCCCAGCAGGGGGCCGCCCAGGCCGACGAAGGCCTCGGTCTGGGCATCGTGCGGCAGGTCCTTGAGCTCGATCCAGGCGCCCACGAAGGGGATGAAGGTGGGCAGGCCCACGTTCAGCCCCTTGTGGCGGGCCGCCAGGTAGTGGCCCATCTCATGCACGAAGAGCAGGGCGATGAAGCCTGCGGCATAGCGCCAGCCGTAGAGCATGGCGTAGACACCCAGGGCCAGCAGCATGCTGCCACCGGAGAGCAGCAGCTTGCCCAGCTTCAGGCCGGAGAACAGCAGCAGGAGCAGCTTGATCATTCGGCCGCCTTGCTCCCTTCGGGGCGCGCCATGGGCAGGGTGTCCTGGTGGGTTTCCACGACTGCGGCTTGCTCCTTGGGCTTGCGCTTGAAGAACTTGAGTAGGACCCCGCCAAGGCCCAGGACGGCAATGAGGGCCAGCTTGGCGAACTTGGCCAGGAAGGCGAAGAGGACGGCAAAGAAGCCCAGCTTCTTGGCGCCCACGCCCAGCACCAGCGCGGCCAGGCCGTACTCGGCGACCCTGTCGGTGCTGCTGTTGAAGTCGGCATAGCGCTTGCCGTCATTGAACTCCATCGCACCGAGCAGCGCCTTGGCCTCTTCCTTGTGCAGGCCCAGGTCCTTGAGGTCGGTGACCAGATTCAGGCTGAGGTAGCCTTCTCGTCCCAGGGCATAGGTGTTGTAGTTGACGCCTTGTTCCTCGTCTGCCGCCGCGCCCTTGCTGCGCGAACTCATGGCCCAGACCAGGCGGTGGCCGTCGGCGGCATAGGCCGGCTTCTCGGCCCAGCCCACGATTTCCAGCTCAGGCACGCCCAACTTGGCGCGCTCCTTGTTGCTGGCCTCGGTCCCCTCGCGGTAGGACTTCAGCAGCTCGTCGGCATTCCAGTCCTTGGCATCGTCGTCCTTGATGTAGCCGGCGCCTTCGAAGCGCAACACGGCGAACCAGTTCTCCTGACCGCTTTCGGGGAAGACCAGGCCCAGCAGGTCGCTGTAATCACCGGGATTGCCCATGGCCCGCATCAGCTTGGCGGCATGGGGCTGGGGGATGAATACCTTGCCGGCGGGCAGGTGCAGCACGGCCTGATTGGCCAGGCTCACGTCGCTGGGGCCTGTGGCGGCAGCTTGCCTGGCCTCGGCGAAGACCTGGGCGGGAGCTTCGGTGGGCTGCTCATCGGCCAGGGCCTGAGGGCCCAGCAGGGCCAGCGGCATGCCCAGCAGACATGCGGCGGCCATGCGCCGCCAGAAGTTTTTGTTCATGGAATCCTCCCAGCGGTGCGGGCACCGCTCATTGGTTGTGCAAGGCGAAGCGATGGCGGCCAGGGGGCCCTGATGCTGGGCCGCGCCCTGTCTGGCCAGCCATCGGAGAAGGGCAGCGCGACGCTGCGGCCGCGGCAGTCTAGCAAGCGGTCGCGGTCGCGGCCCTGTCATTCTGCTGTGCGATTGCCGCCCGAAAGAATGGCAACCCGAGCTGGCCGCAGTGTCAAATGCCGGCTTTTGTCCGGCGATCCGCGCCGCTGACGACGTAAACCAAGTGCCGGTCGCCCCAGAGCGTCCGCACCCGGAGGATGGATGAACGCAAGATTGAAGTGGACGGCGCCGGTCGCTGTCTTGGCCACCTGCCTGTTTCTGAACGGCTGCGGCGGTGGCGGTGGAAGCGCCCACTCGGGCACCTCCGTGTTCGGCCCCGGGCCGTCCGACAACGGTCCCGCCACGCCGGCTGACAGCGGCCCGCTCCAACCCAGTGCCAGCTACGCGCAGCAGTGTGCGCCCGAGAACGCGCTGGCAGCGCCGGGCAGCCGCAATGGCAGCCTGAGCGTGGAGAAGCGCTGGATGCGCTCCTATTTCGACGAGGCCTATCTGTGGCGTGAGGCCGTCCCCGGCGTCAATGCGAACGACCCGAAGTTCAGCAACACGGCAGATGTGCAGGGTTCGCTGGCGGCCTATTTTGACGCCCTGCGCAGCCCTGCGCTGACGGCCAGCGGCGCACGCCAGGACCGCTTCAGCTTCATGATCCCCACGGCCAAGTGGGTGCAGATGACCCAGGCAGGTGTGGATGCCGGCTTCGGCATCGAGTGGACCATGGCATCGCCCACGCCGCCGCGCGGCGTCCGCGTCGCCTACGTGATGCCCGGCAGCCCGGCCGAGCGTGCCGGCCTCAAGCGGGGTGACACCCTGGTCACCGTGAATGGCGTGTCCGCCGACAGCAATGAGCGCGCTGACATCGAGGTGCTCAACGACATGATGAGCCCGGACCAGCTGAACAAGCGCTTTGACTTCAGCTTCAGCCGCGCCAGCGGCCAGACCGTGCAGGTGAGCCTGCTCAGCGCCGAGGTGGAAAACCAGCCCGTGACCCTGGACGAGGTGCTGACCGGTGCCGACGGCCGCAAGGTCGGCCACCTCATCTTCAACACGCATATTGCCAAGGGCGAGATCCAGCTGATCGAGGCCATGACCCGCTTCCAGCAGGCCGGCATCTCGGACCTGGTGGTGGACCTGCGCTACAACGGTGGCGGCCTGCTCTACATGGCCTCGCAACTGGCCTATATGGTGGCCGGTTCGCAGCAGACCCGCGGCAAGGATTTCGAGCGCAGCCGCTACAACAGCCTGCGCCAGGCCTCCGATGGCCGCGCCACGCCCTTCTACGAAACCTCCTGCCTGCTGGACGCCAACTACCGCTGCACCTCCGAGCGCCCCCTGCCCGCGCTCAATCTCAAACGCGTGTACGTGCTCGCGCAGCGCGGCACCTGCTCGGCCAGCGAGGCCTTCATCAACGGCCTGCGTGGCGCAGACGTGGAGGTCGTGCTGATCGGCGGCAAGACCTGCGGCAAGCCCTATGGCTTCACCGCCAAGGACAACTGCGGCAACTCCTATTTCCCCATCGAGTTCGGTGGTGTCAACCACAAGGGCTTTGGCGACTACGCAGACGGTTTCGTCCCCGCGGGGCAGGGAGCCACGGGCGTGCCCGGCTGCGTGGTGAGCGACGATCTGGCCCACGAGCTGTCCAGCCCCGGCGAGGCCATGCTGGCGGCGGCCCTGCAGCACCGCATCAGCGGCAGCTGCCCCGCCCAGGTCTCGGGCATGCGCCCGGCCAGCGCCAAGCCGCGCCAGGGGGATGTGGCCCTGTCTCTGAAGCGCTCCCCGGTGCGCAGCAACGCCTTCCACCTGCCGCGATGAACCCGCAGCGCCGCTGATCCTGGCGCCATGAACAAAGCCCGCAGGCCTTACGGCTTGCGGGCTTTTTTATGGCCGCAGGGATCAGGTGGCCATCCTCAGGCGGCGCTCAGGCGGCGTTCAGGCCGCCTGCCATTGCTTCATCAGGCCATCCCACTTGGCGCGGGCTGCATGCACGTGGCGCTCCTTCACATGGCCATAGCCACGGATCTCCTCAGGGATGCGCGCGATGTCGGAGGCCAGGGCCAGGCGCTCGGCCGTCAGCCCCTTGGACAGAACCTGCTCGATGCTGGCGCGGTAGTCCTGGATCAGCTGGCGTTCCATCTTGCGCTCGGCTGTGTAGCCGAAGATGTCCAGCGCCGTGCCGCGCAGGCCCTTGAACTTGGCCAGCACGCTGAAGGCCGGGCGGATCCAGCCGCCCATCTGCTGCTTGACCAGCTCGCCCTTCTCATTCCTCTTGGCCAGCAGCGGCGGGGCCAGGTGGTGGACGATCTTGTAGTCGCCCTCGAACTGCGAGGCGATCTTCTCGACGAACTTCTTGTCGCTGTGCAGGCGGGCGACCTCGTACTCGTCCTTGTAGGCCATCAGCTTGAACAGGTAGCGGGCCACCGCTTCGCTCAGGCGCGTGCTGTTCAGCGGCTTTTCGGCGGTGCGGACCTTGTCGACGAAAGCCTGGTACTGCGCGGCGTAGGCGGCGTTCTGGTAGTCCGTCAGGAAGGCCACGCGCTTGGTGATCATCTCGTCCAGGCTGTCGCGCTTGACGACATTGATGACCTGCTGAGCGGCGAACAGCGATTGCACGGAAGCCAGGTCGTGCGCGCAGCGGCGGCCCCATTCGAAGGCGGCCTTGTTGTTGTCGATCTGCACGCCGTTGAGCTCGATGGCTCGCATCAGAGCCGCATAGGACAGCGGGATGCGACCCTGCTGCCAGGCATAGCCCAGCATCAGCGGGTTGGTGTAGAGCGAGTCACCCAGCAGCTTCACGGCCACGTCTTCGGCGTCAAAGGCGCGGAAGTGCTCGGCACCCACGGCCTTGGCCACGGCCGCCTCGCAGGAAGCGCCGGGGAAGGACCAGTCGGCGTTGTTCACCAAAGTCGCGGTGGGAGAGCCATGCGTGTTCAGTGCGACGAAGGTGCGGCCCTCGCGCATCACGGCAAGCGTGGTCTTGTTGGCGGCCACGATGGAGTCGCAGGCAATCACCAGCTGCGCCTCGGCCGTGCCGACCTTGGTGCAGTGGATGTCCTCGGCCTTGTTGGCGATCTGGATGTGGCTCCAGGTCGCGCCGCCCTTTTGGGCGAGGCCGGCCGCGTCCTGCGTGATGACGCCCTTGCCCTCCAGGTGGGCGGCCATGCCCAGCAGCTGTCCGATGGTGATCACGCCCGTGCCGCCCACGCCGGCCACCACGATGCCCCAAGCCTCTTGGGCGTTAGGAATGCTCGGCTCTGGCAGGGCACCCAGCTTGGCATCAAACGGGGACACGCGCTTGTCCTTCTTGGGCTTCTTCAGCTCGCCGCCCTCGACGGTGACGAAGCTGGGGCAGAAGCCCTTTACGCAGCTGAAGTCCTTGTTGCAGGTGTTCTGGTTGATCTGGCGCTTGCGGCCGAAGTCTGTCTCCAGGGGCTCGATGGACAGGCAGTTGGACTGGATGGAGCAGTCGCCGCAGCCCTCGCACACCAGCTCGTTGATCACCGTGCGCTTGGCCGGGTCGACCAGCTTGCCGCGCTTGCGGCGGCGGCGCTTCTCGGTGGCGCAGGTCTGGTCGTAGATGATGGCCGTGGTGCCGGGGATCTCGCGGAACTCGCGCTGGATGCGGTCCAGCTCGTCGCGGTGGTGCACGGTGACACCGGCCAGCAGGGCCACGCCGTTGTACTTCTCCGGCTCGTCCGTGACGATGACCAGCTTCTTCACGCCTTCGGAGATCAGGCTCTGCATGATCTGCAGCACCGTGTGGCCTTCAGCGCGCTCACCCACCTGCTGGCCACCGGTCATGGCGACGGCGTCGTTGTAGAGGATCTTGTAGGTGATGTTCACGCCCGAGGCGATGGACTGGCGGATGGCCAGGATGCCCGAGTGGAAGTAGGTGCCGTCACCCAGGTTGGAGAAGATGTGCTTCTCGTTGGTGAACCACTGCTGGCCGGTCCAGGGCACGCCTTCGCCGCCCATCTGCGTGAATGTGGCCGTGTTGCGGCCTGGCATCCAGGTGACCATGTAGTGGCAGCCGATGCCGCCCACGGCGCGTGAGCCTTCGGGCACACGGGTGGAGGTGTTGTGCGGGCAGCCGGAGCAGAACCAGGGCGTGCGGTCGGCGCCGCCAGCGGCCTTCTCCTCGGCCTTGAGCGCGCTTTCCTTGGCGTCGATGATGGCCACGCGGGCGTCCAGGCGGGCGGCGATGTCGGCGTCCACGCCCAGCTTCTTGAGCCGCTTGGCGATGGCCCGGGCGATGATGGCCGGGGTCAGGTCGGCCTGCGGGCGCAGCAGCCAGTTGCCGCTGGGGTTGGGCAGGCCCCACTCGCCACCGGACTGACCGTCGTCGTCGAACTTGCCCAGCACGTGCGGACGCACGTCGGAGCGCCAGTTGTAGAGCTGTTCCTTGATCTGGTACTCGATGACCTGGCGCTTCTCCTCGATCACGAGGATTTCCTGCAGGCCGGTCGCGAAGTCGCGGGTGATATTGGCCTCCAGCGGCCACACCACGTTGACTTTGTGCAGGCGGATGCCGAGCCGGCGGCAGGTGTCGTCATCCAGGCCCAGGTCGTGCAGCGCCTGGCGGGTGTCGTTCCAGGCCTTGCCCGAGGCGATCAGACCCAGGCGGTCGTTGGGCGTGGCGATGACGTTGTAGTTGAGCTTGTTGGCGCGCACATAGGCCAGGGCGGCGTACCACTTGTGGTCCATCATCCGCGCTTCCTGGTCCAGGGGCGGATCCGGCCAGCGGATGTGCAGGCCACCGGCGGGCATGGGGAAGTCGTCCGGCGTGATGATGTTGACGCGGTCCGGGTCCACGCTGACGCTGGCGCCCGACTCCACGATCTCCTGGATGGTCTTCATGCCGGACCACAAGCCAGAGAAGCGGCTCATGGCGATGGCATGCAGGCCCATGTCCAGGATGTCCTGCACGCTGGACGGGAAGAAGACCGGGAAGCCCGCAGCCTTGAAGACGTGGTCGCTCTGGTGGGCGGCGGTCGAACTCTTGGAGATGTGGTCATCCCCCGCGATGGCGATCACGCCGCCGTGCTTGGAGGTGCCGGCCATGTTGGCGTGCTTGAAGACGTCGATGCAGCGGTCCACGCCTGGGCCCTTGCCGTACCAGAGGCCGAAGACGCCGTCGAACTTGGCCTTTTCCTTGAACAGGTCCAACTGCTGCGTGCCCCACACGGCGGTGGCGCCCAGTTCCTCGTTCACGCCCGGCTGGAACACGATGTTCTGCTTGGCCAGATGCTTCTTGGCGGCCATCAGGGCCTGGTCGTAGCCGCCCAGCGGCGAGCCGCGGTAGCCCGAGACGAAGCCGGCCGTGTTCAGGCCATTCATCGCATCCCGCGTGCGCTGCAACATGGGCAGCCGCACCAGGGCCTGGACCCCGCTCATGAAGGCGCGACCGCGGTCGAGCGCGTACTTGTCGTCCAGGGTGACCTTTTCCAGCGCGCGCAGGATGTGTTCGGGCAGCGGTGCATTCATGCGAGGGGTACTCCGAGAGGGGGTGCCGATGAGGGGGCGGACCAGATCCAGCAGCACCTCGCATCAGGAGGCGCTTGCGCATGCGGCTTGTGGCCGCCGGACCTTCCGGGGGTGGCTGCAGTATGGGCCGGGGAAGGAGTGTAGGGAAAGAGGGTGCCTGTGTCTTTTCTATGTTTGCGCACTTGCCAGCTTGCTCGGCATTGACCTCGCTTGAATGTCTTGCATAAAGAAATGATTTGATCGCGGAAGTGCTTTGACGGGAAAAACCCGTAGCCCAGGGCCGGGCTGCGCGGGGGTGGGCCGGCTCGCCCGCAGGGGCGTTCAGGCTCGATAGGCGTGGGACTGACTTTCGACACCTGATAGATCTGTCAGGTGTTTGTCCCGAAAAACTGGGATAACCTGCCGCAACTCGAACAACGGCGGACGCCTCGACACAGAGGCGCCGCACAGGCTGAAGAGAAAGCAACGAGGATCGCGCGGTGCAATCAAGGCACTGCTCGGGGAGAAGGTGCAAAGGCCCGGCCATTTGGCCGGGCCTTTGTCTGTGTTGCAAGTTGAGCGGCCGCTGGCTTTGTTCTGAAAAAAGGGGCGATGCCTCAGATTCAATGCTCTTGAGGGAGGCTGCCCAGGAATTGGCTGTTTCTGGCCAATCGCCGTAGGGTCCGTCGGTGAATTATGCGGACAAATGGGAGTAGATAGTGAGAGTGCTTGATATTGATGAAATTGGCTGTATTGCCGGTGGAACTGATCCCGCAGGGGCCTGTCTTACGGCCAATAATGGTGTTCAGGTTTGCCAGTTTGCGGATGGTTCGAAGGTTGCCGTGATATGTGACTCGAGGACGACGTTCAACGTGCAAGTTGCCTTGGACATCCTGAACTGGAACAAAAGCCGTGGCGGTGGTGGATCGGCTGGCATGAGCTACCAGACTGAGTCGTTCAATTGCACGGTGGTGGAAATTTCCAGTGCTGCCGATTTGGGCAAGGGAAACAAGACGCGTCCTAAGTAATGCAGAATGAAAAAGGGAGGGGTTCCTCCCTTTTTGCTTTGAAATGAAAAATATTCTAATCCTTCTGTTTTCATTATTGAGCAGCATGCTTGCTCATGCCGGTGCTGGAGGGGTGAGAAATCGTGCTTGGGTTGTGGAATTCCAGGGGGCAAAGGCAATAATAATTCCAGAAACTCACGAGAGTCTTCCCTTTGAGCTTGATGACTACTTTTTCGAGACTGTAATCCCGGCGATCAGAAATGTTGCGGCCGTTCAAGTCGAAAGCGTGGTCGCCCCAGCGCTGGTGGCCCCCACTGGGGGCTTCTGTCCTGACGACAAGGCCTTGCTTCCTGCTCGTGCGGAGCAGGAGCCGGATGCCGAACTGCTCCGCCGTTGGGCAGCCCTTGCTGCGGCGGACGGGCGGACGGGGCAATTCAATTTCGTTGCAATGTCCCTGCCTGTCCAGGTGCTTCTCGCAAAGCTGGATGTGCAAAGGCAACGATCCAGCGCAGGCAAGCTGCTGGACCGGACCACTGTCTATGAGTCGGTGCTTCGGGCTGTAAACAGCGCGTCGTTGATCTTGGGACTGGAGTCCTTCGATGACCGTTGGCGGGCCTTCTGCAGTGCGCCACAAGGAATTCGTGACGAGGCTGTGATCGAGGCGATACGGCAGGCGGATCGAAAGATTCGGCTCATCGAGCTGGACTTGGCAGAGATCAAAAGCGAGGTGCCGAAGTTATCTTTTGAGGCGTCGCTTGCCTGTATTGATAAAGTGCCCCTGTGCTCGGCAGCTACATTCGATATGGCGGAGGAACTGCTGGAGGAAGCCGAGAAATTGGGCCTTCCTTGCGGGAAGTGTGCGGCGAGCAACTATGTCCGCATCAAGGGGCGCAACCCGCCAATGGCGGCCAATATTCTCAAGGCTATGCAAGAGCGCCGGCGGATCGTGGTGTTGATGGGTGCAGCTCACCTGCCTACGCTCCAGTATCAAGATGGCGAGGCCCCGGGGGTTATTGAACTGCTTCGCTCACAGGGGGCGACGGTTTCCATGCTCAAGGCGGCAGATCATTAGGACGGGGCAATCGTGCTTTGGCTCCTCTCAAGAGGTGATATTTGTTTTTGTGTTGATCAGAGGATGGTCGACGTTTTTGAAGGGCTTCATTCAAGGCCAGCCACAGTGACCGTCTGCGGGGAATGGGTCTGAGGTGTTCAGTCGTTTGATGCTCGCGTGCCTGACGGCGCTGGCGGGCCTGCCGGCTGTTGGGCAGGTGGATGTCCATATCATCAGGTCGCCGGGCACCGTTCGCGCAGTGGCCATCCTTGTGTACGACCTCCCAGGCGATGAGTGGATGCGGACGTCATCGCTGGAGGACCCGGGGATCTACGGCTCAGTCCGGGACACGCTTCTATCCAACGGGTTTGCCATTGTGTTTGCGCGGCCCTTCGGCTTTCGATGTGCCAGCCATTGCGCTGCTGAGCAGGCAAGCAACTGCTTTGACGCCGAAGTAACCCAAGGCCTTCGTCCGGCGGACTGGCTGTCCCTGCTGCAAGAACAAGTTCGAACGGCGCAAACGCTGGCGCCGAACGCTCCGCTGGTCTTTGTGACGTTTTCAGGGGCGACGCGTCCCTTGTCCCGCTGGCTGGGGACGCAGTCGGCCGATCAGTTGGGCAAGGTGTCATGGATAGGTTTGTCCCCCCTGCTGACATCGCCTCGTGAGGCCTGGCGCAGGCAGAAGCAGGGCGCCTTGCTTGAGGAGGCCCGCGCGATCGTTGGTGCGGGATCGGGGGTGGATTGCTCGTCGGGCGCCGCGGTCCAACTGAGCGAGCGTCTGCGGCGATTCTTTCCGGATGACGCTGCAGGCTGGACGACTTCACTCTGCCAAGGCGGGGGATTGCCGGCACTTGAGAGCGTGCCGAGTGAGCGTTTTGATCGTGAGCTGGCCCAGACGCAGGCGGCCTCCGGGCCCATCCAGGTTCAGGCACCGGAGGGGGCGCTGATGCTGGACGCCCGATACCTGGCTGATGTGTTTGCCGGGACAGACGCGCCCGTCCGGCAACTCCTTCGCCTCAAGGGGCGCGCCGCTCTGGTCTATGGTGTGCACGATATTGCATTGAGTCCGCGTCATCAGCTCAGCGCCTGGGCGGATTCGAAGGATGGCTCAATCACCGTGCTGAAGGATGTTGGGCATAGCTTTGGCGCAGATGGGTTTGCTTCCAGGCCGGGCGCGGCATTTCTTTCGGCATTGGAGTGGGCGCTGGGTGAGCTGGGAGTAAGCTACCCGGCCGAGCGCTGAAATTGCCGTGCTCGGTGCACCTGCACCTTCCCGTCGCGAGCAGTCCGTCGTCAGCCAATGGAGCTGCGCACGATGGATGACCTCAGTCGCATTCCATGATGGACATCGTAGAAGAGTAGTGTGAGTCGGATGAGGGAGACCCTGTTCAGACCTGAAGTGATGCAAGCCCAGTCCACCCAATGGCTGGGCACCATCCGCATCGGCCGCCCGCCCAGCTTTGCCTGGCTGACGGGCATTGCCCTGCTTCTTCTGGCCGGGCTGCTGGCCTTCGCCTTGCTGGGCGAGATCAGCCGCAAGGCGCGTGTCTCCGGTGTGCTGCTGCCCACGGGCGGCCTGATCGGCATCACCGCGCCGCAGTCCGGCGCTGTGGCCGAGCTGCTGGTGAAGGAGGGCGAGGAGGTACAGGCCGGGCAGCCCCTGCTCAAGATCCGCACCGAGCGCCGCCTGGCCCAGGGTGACGTGGCCCTGCTCAATGCCCAGGCCCTGGCCCAGCGCCGCCAAAGCCTGGACACCGAACGCCTGCTCCAGCAGCAGCAGGCCCGCCAGCGCACCGACGCGCTGAACGACCGCCTGCGCAGCCTGCAGTCCGAGGAGCGCCAGGCCCAGGGCGAGCTGGAGTCCAGCCATCAGCGCGCCCAACTGGCGCAGAAGAGCCTGGACCGCTTCAACGAGCTGGCGCGCAGCGGCTATGTCTCAGCGGCCCAGGTTCAGCAGAAGCAGGAAGAGCTGCTGGACCTGCAGATGCGCGAGCGCAGCGCAGAGCGCACGCTGCAGGCCCTGCAGCGCGATGCCCAGGCCGTGCGCGCCGACCTCGCCGCGAACGAAACCAGCCTGCGCTCCGCCTTGGCCCTGGTCGACCGCAATCTCGCCAGCCTCTCGCAGGAGGCCAATGAGAACGAGGCCCGCGGCGCGGTGCTGGTGCAGGCGCCGCAGGCGGGCCGGGTGGCCACGCTGTCCCTGCATCCGGGGCAGTCGGTGCTGGAGGGGCAGGCCTTGCTGAACCTGGTGCCGCAATCCGCCGCCGGCAGCGCCGATCAGGACCTCGAGGCCCAGCTCTTCGCGCCCAGCCGCACCAGCGGCTTCGTGCAGCCGGGCCAGCAGGTCTGGTTGCGCTACGCCGCCTACCCCTACCAGAAGTTCGGCATGGCCCTCGGACGCGTTGTGGCCGTGAGCCAGGCGCCGCTGTCGGCCCAGGAACTGCCCGCGGGCCAGGGCCAGTCCCTGCAGGCCGCCGCGCAGGCGAGCGAGCCGCTGTACCGCATCCGCGTGGCCCTGGAGCGCCAGGACGTGCAGGCCTATGGCGCCAGCCTGCCGCTCAAGCCGGGCATGAGCCTGGACGCCGACGTGCTGCAGCAGCGCCAGAAGGTCTGGGAATGGGTGCTGGAGCCCATCCTGGCCGTCTCGGGCCTGGCGCCCATCGTCAACACACCTGATGACAGCAGTCCCGCGCCGCAGAAAGCCGGGGCCTCGCGATGAAACTCTTCCTGCAATCCGAAGCCGCCGAATGCGGTCTGGCCTGCCTGGCCATGGTCGCCAGCCACCATGGCCTGGGCCAAGACCTGGGCGACCTGCGCCGACGCTTCCCCATCTCGCTCAAGGGCGCCAAGCTGGCCAGCCTCATCAGCCATGCCGGCGCCCTGGGTTTCGCCGCCCGCCCCCTGAAGCTGGAGATGGAACATCTGGGGCAACTGACCCTGCCCTGCATCCTGCATTGGGACCTCAACCACTTCGTGGTGCTGAAGAAGGTCGGGGCCAGGTCTTGCGTGGTGCTGGATCCGGCGATTGGCGAGCGGCGCCTGAGCCTGTCAGAGATGTCCACCCACTTCACCGGCGTGGCCCTGGAGCTGACGCCCAATGCCGACTTCAAGCCCCAGCAGCAGGCGCCGCGCCTGTCGCTGGGCTCGCTGACGGGCAAGGTCAGCGGCCTCAAGCGCTCCCTGCTGCAGATCCTGGCGGTGGCCTTGGTGCTGGAGGCCTTCGCCATCGTCGCGCCGCTCTTCAACCAACTGGTGGTGGACGAGGTGCTCAGCAGCGGGGACTTTGAGCTGCTGGGGGTGCTGATCCTGGGTTTCGGCCTGCTGCTGCTGATCCAGACCGCCCTGTCCATGGGCCGTACATGGATGGTGATCCTGCTGAGCCAGACCCTGGCACTGCAGTGGCAGTCCAATGTCTTTGCCCATCTGATCCGCCTGCCCACGGCCTTCTTCGAGAAGCGCCACCTGGGCGACATCACCTCCCGCTTCGGCGCCGTCAACGCCATCCAGCGCAGCCTGACCACCGCCGCCATCGAAGCCGTGCTGGACGGGCTGATGGCCCTCATCGCGCTGGCCATGATGCTGCTCTATTCCGTGCCGCTGACGGCCATCGTGCTGAGCGCGGTGGCGGCCTATGGCGCGCTGCGCTGGCTGGCCTACCGTCCCTTCCGCGACGCCTCTGCCGAGCGCCTGGTCATCGCCGCCAAGGAGAACACCCACTTCCTGGAGACCTTGCGCGCCATCACGCCCCTGAAACTCTACGGCCGCGAAGACGAGCGCCGAGCGCGCTGGCAGAACCTGATCGTCGACGTGCAGAACCGCGACGTGCGCACAGCCAAGATGAGCATGGCCTTCCAGACGGCCAACACGCTCATCTTCGGCCTGGAGAACCTGGCCGTGCTGTGGCTGGGCGCGCGCACCATCCTGCAGGGGCAGCAGAGCCACGCTGTCTCGCTGACGGTGGGCATGCTCTTCGCCTTCGTCAGCTACAAGTCGCAGTTCACCAGCCGCGTGGGCAAGCTGATCGACTACGGCGTGGAGCTCAAGATGCTCTCGCTGCACGGCGAGCGCCTGGCCGACATCGTCCTGGAAGCGCCCGAGCAGGACGAGGTGCCGCACAGCGAGCTGGACCACCTCACGCCTTCGCTGGAGCTGCGGAATGTGTCCTTCCGCTATGCCGAGGGCGAGCCCTGGATCCTCAAGGGCGCCAGCTTCAAGATCGAGTCCGGCGAGAACGTGGCCGTCACCGGGCCCAGCGGCGCAGGAAAGACCACGCTGCTGAAGATCCTGCTGGGCCTGCTGCCGCCCACCGAGGGTGAGGTCCTCTACGGCGGCGTACCGGTACGGCACCTGGGCGTGCGCAACTTCCGCCGCCAGATCGGCACGGTGATGCAGGAGGACGCCCTGCTCACCGGCAGCCTGGCCGACAACATCAGCTTCTTCGACACCCACCCGGACATGGAGCGCATCCAGCACTGCGCGGCCCAGGCTCAGCTGCACGAGGACATCCGCCGCATGCCCATGGGCTACCAGACCCTGGTGGGTGACCTCGGCTCCGGCCTGTCCGGCGGGCAGAAGCAGCGCCTGCTGCTGGCGCGCGCCCTGTACAAGCAGCCCCGTGTATTGGCGCTGGATGAGGCAACCAGCCACCTGGACATCGCCAACGAGCGGGCCGTCACCGCCGCGCTGGCGCAGATGAAGCTGACGCGCCTGGTGATCGCGCACCGGCCCGAGACCATCGCCGGTGCGCAGCGCGTGGTGCAGGTGCGCGAGGGGCAGGTGCTGGAGCTGGCGCGTCAGGTCGGTGGCGGCGTGCCGGACAGCACGGCGGCCCTCTGAGGCTGCGGCCTCCAGTAGGATGGGCTCTCCCTCGCCAGCCCACTGCGCCATGACCAAGACCAATGCCTCTCTCGCCACCCGGGGTCGCCTGCCTGCCCAGGAGTTCGAGGACCCACAGGGGGAGCGCCTGGATCGCTGGCATGTGGCCATCCTGGCCGAGCTTCAGCGGGACGCCCGGCTGTCCAACGCCGAGCTGGCCAGCCGCATCGGGCTCTCCACGGCGCCCACCTGGCGCCGGGTCAAGTGGCTGGAGGAGCAGGGCTACATCATTGGCTATCGGGCCGAGCTGGATCGCCGCCGCCTGGGACTGGGGGTTCTGGCCTTTGTGCGGCTGGATGCCGACCGCAACAATGCCTCGGCCACCAAGGTGCTGGAGGAGGCGATCCGGCAACTGCCCGAGGTGATCTCCTGCCACTACATCTCCGGCGCGGGCACCTTCGAGCTGCAGGTGCTGGCCACCGACCTCGATGCCTTCAGCCGCTTCACCATTGACACCCTGCTCAATCTGCCCAACGTCAAGGACGTGCACACCAGCTTCTCTCTGGGCGAGGTCAAGGCAGGCGGCGGCGTGCCGCTGGGGCATCTGAAGCCCTGAGCCGGCCTGGAGGGACCGGGGCCTCGGGCCAGGCGCTGGCGCTGCCAGGCGGACAGGTCAGCACGGTTGCGCAGGCTCCGCTCGATGTTCTCGCCGTCCTCGAGTGGCAGGACTGCTCCGCCGGCCGCTCCCTGTTTTGGCCCAGGCAAGCAACCGGGACGCGCGTCAAGGGTCAAGGGCGGCATCCCGCGTGTGCGGCGGAATGTCCGGGGCTTTCCACGCTGCTCAGGGGCGCTCGGCAGCGGCGGGCTGCGGCGTGCGCTGGAAGGCGCTGCGGTCGAAGCCCAGTGCGGCTGCACGCGCCAGCAGGGCTTCGATGCGCGCATCGGGCAGCTGCGGATCGCGCGCGAGGATCCATGCATAGCGGCGGTTCGGAGCGCCCACGAGCACCTCCGTGTAGTCCTCGTCCAGCGCGAGGATCCAGTAGTCGCCGTAGAAGGGCCAGAAGAAGGTGACGCGCAGCTTGGCGTTGCCGGCGTCCGGCACCACCTTGGCATGGCCGCGGATGTCATCGATGCGGCCGTCGGCCATCCGGCAGCGGTTGAGTACCTCGATGCGATCGCCGTCCTGGCGGTAGCTGGCCTGCGTGTCTGACACGCACTGGCGCTGGAAGCGGTTGGGCAGCAGCGCGATCTCGTACCAGCGACCGGCGTAGCGGGCCAGGTCCACCTGCGGCACGGTGGGCAGCGGGGCCTCTGCCGCCACGGCCAGGCCGGCAACGCACAGGGCCGGCAGGATCAGCAGGGCGCGGAACAGCGAATGCATGAGGACCTCCTTCAGTCACTGGCGCGGATGCTAGACGCCAGGCTTTGCCCCTGCACGGGCTTGGGCATTGCCCGGGCGGCACGGCCTCAGGAGTGGACTTCCCACCTGCCCGCGAGGCCCTGCAGATGATGCAGAAAGGCCTGCGCCAGCGGACTCAGTCGCTGGCCCGGCAGCCACATCACCGACCAGGCTGAGCGCACCGGGAAATGGTCCACGCGCAGCACGGCCAATCCCTCGCTGGCTGGATCGGCCGCCAGGGCATGGCGGGACACCAGTCCCAGTCCCATGCCCGCCGCCACCGACTGCTTCACAGCCTCGTTGCTGCCCAGTTCCAGCCTTACGCGCGGGCTCAGGCTCAGTCGCTCGAAATGGGCGTCACCCGCAAGCCGCGTGCCGGAACCGGCCTCGCGCAGGATGAAGGGCTCGTCCTGCAGTCGCTGCGGCCGCACGCGCGCGCGCCCGGCGAGCGGGTGCGCCAGCGGCGCGATGGGAACCAGTGGGTTGTCCAGCAGATGGGCGCGCTCGTGGGGCAGGCCCCGCGGCGGGATGGAGAGGATGTAGAGATCATCCTGGTGGGCCCGCATGCGCTGCAGCACGCCGTCGCGGTTGAGCACCTGCAGGGCGATGTCTACCTGGGGGTGCTGGGCGCAGAAGGTGCCCAGCATGCGGGGCACGAAGTACTTGGCCGTGCTGGCCAGGGCGATGCGCAGGCGCCCGTGCTGCAGGCCGCGCAGGCCGGCCAGACGCTGCTCCAGGGCCTCCCATTCGGACTGCAGGGCGCGGGCGGTGGCCAGGACTGCCTCGCCGGCCTCTGTGAGCTGGAGGCGCTTGCCGAACTGCTCGTACAGCGGCAGTCCCGCCGCCTCTGACAGCTCCTTGAGCTGCATGGAAACCGTGGGCTGGGTCACGTGGCAGGCCCGCGCCGCCCCGGTGATTGAACCGGTCTCGGCCAGGGCGAGCAGCAGCTTGAGCTGGCGGAAGGTGGCATGCATCGATAAAACCCGATGGAAGGCATCAGAACAATTGATTTTCCATGATTGCGTCAGTTCTCTAGCATCCGGGCCTCATGAATGCCCTGCTTGATCCCGCCCTTCTGTTCTTCGTCCTCGGCCTGCTGGCCGGGGTGCTGCGCTCCAACCTCGAGGTACCCGCGCCGCTGTCGCGCTTCCTCTCGCTGTACCTGCTGATGGCCCTCGGGCTGAAGGGTGGCTTTGCCCTGCACCAGACGGGCCTGAACACCGTCGTCGTCACCGGCCTCGGCTGTGCGGTGCTGCTGGCCGTGCTGGTGCCGCTGCTGGACCTGCCGCTGCTGCGCCGCTGGCTGCCACCCTACGACGCCCTGGCCGTGGCGGCCACCTATGGCAGCGTCAGCGCCGTCACCTTCGTTACCGCGAACCACCTGCTTGAAGTGCAGGGGGCTCCGGCCGGTGGCCACATGGCCGCGGCCATGGCATTGATGGAATCGCCTGCCATCATCCTGGCGCTGATGCTGAGCCAGCGGGCCCGTGCGGCGGCCGGCGTCGGCGCGGCCGTGCCTGTCGGCGGGGACGCGCTGGCCCTGGGCGGTAGCGCCCCGGTGGCCGCCAGCGTCGGCGGCGGCCACTGGCGTGAGGCGCTGACAGAAGGTGGCACGCTGCTGCTGCTCGGCGCCCTGGCCATTGGCTGGATCACCGGCCCTGTCGGCGCCACGGCCATGAAGCCCTTTACCGGCGAGATCTTCAAGGGCCTGCTGGCCTTCTTCCTGCTCGACATGGGCCTGCTCACTGCACGTCAGCTGCCCGGCTTGCGCACGCTGCCGGCCTCGCTGTTCGCCTATGCCCTGGGCGCTCCGCTGCTGCATGCGGCCCTGGCGCTGCTGCTGGCCCGTCTGGCGGACCTGCCCATCTCGGATGCCACGCTGCTGGCGGTGCTGGCCGCCAGCGCTTCCTACATCGCCGTGCCGGCCGTGCTGCGCCACGCGGTGCCGGAGGCGCGGCCGGCGGTCTACATCGGCTTGTCGCTGGGCGTGACCTTTCCGTTCAACCTGCTGCTGGGCATTCCGCTGTACCAATGGGCGGCGCGGGCTTGGCTGGGATGAGGCTGGCCCGCGAGCCGGCAAGCGGGCCTTCGCCCTGGCACGACTTCAAGCCCGAGGCGGCGGCTCCCGTGGGCGGCGGGCCTGCGCTGGCGAGGGGATGTGCTGTGCTGCTGTCGGCAAGGATGTCGGGGATGGCCATGCGCCCGGCCTGTCATGGTCCGGACACGGCATGGCGCTAGGCTGGCCGGTCCGCCGAGCGCCCACCATGCCGAACGAGAACCCGTCGCACGCACCTGCCCCTGCATTGCCGCCCTCCTACGGCGCCAGCGAGCAGGGCCTGATCTGCGCCTATCGCTTCGATGCCCAGGGCCAGGCCAGCGCACTGCTCCAGGTGCCTACCCCGGAAGCACTGAAGCGGGCGCCGCCGGGCTTTGTCTGGCTGCATGTGAACCTCAGCCATGCCGGCGCCCTGGAGACGCTGCGTCGGGCAGGCGTGCTGGACGAGGACCTGCTGGCGGCCATGCAGCAGGGCTCGCGCGCCACCCGCATCGAGCGCATGGGCGAGACGCTGTTCGCCGTGGTCAACGACGTCACCTTCGACTTCAGCTTCGACCCTGACGACATCGCCACGCTGTGGGTGCATGTGCGGCCCGGCTGTGTACTGACGGCACGCCGCCAGCCCCTGCGCTCGGTGGACAGGCTGCGCATGGCTGTCAAGCGCGGCGAAGGCCTGCGCTCGCCGCTGGCCCTGCTGGACCACCTGCTGCAGGACCAGGCGGACGAGTTGCAGGTGATCGTCCGCCGCACGGCCGATCGCATCGACGACATCGAGGACGAGCTGCTCAAGGGCCACCACGGTCGCCATGCCGGTGAGGTGGCGCACCTGCGCCGGGTGCTGGTGCGGCTGCAGCGCCTGCTGGCGCCCGAGCCCAGTGCCCTGGCCCGCACCCTTGCGCATCCGCCAGCCTGGGCCACGGGCGAGGACCAGGCCCAGCTGCAGCGCGCCAGCGAAGAGTTCGCCCTGGTGCTGCGTGACGCTGCGGCACTCCAGGAGCGCATCAAGCTGATGCAGGACGAGACGACGGCTCGACAGGCCGAGGAGAACAACCGCAGCCTCTTCACCCTGACCGTGGTCACGGTGCTGGCCTTGCCCATCAATCTGGTCTCCGGCCTGCTGGGCATGAATGTGGGCGGCATTCCGCTGGCAGACCACGCCCAGGGTTTCTGGATCATGCTGGCCCTGATCGCAGCGCTGACCGGCCTCGCAACGGCCCTGGTGCGGCGCCAGGTGCGGGGCGCCCGCGACTGAGCCCACGCAGCCTCGCTGCTGTGCCGGCACCACAGAGAAGCCTGCCAGCCTTGGCAGCTTGGGGCCCCGGCAGGCCAGGTACTCCAGTTTTCGTCACCGGGATCTGTGAGCATGAGGCGCTGGCATCACAAAAGTTGGGGGTGCGGCCGGGCAAACGGCTTGCCATGCTCGACTTCCTCAAGTCTGGAGTCCCGCCATGTTTGATACGCAATCATCCGGCCGCCTCTGGGGGTGGCCCATGCTGGCGCTGGTGTCGCTGGCAGCCCTGCTGGCCGGGTCCTGGTGGCTGGTCAGTGATCGCCGGGCGGCTGCGGTCGGCTTGCAGCCACCGGAGGCGAGCTCATCGCGGCCTCCCATGGCCCGGCCGGCACGCCTGCAGCCGAATCCTCATCAGCGTCCGCATCCGGCATCCCGGGGCGTCGGCGAGACGCCGCATCGGCAGCCGGCACCGCTTCAGTCGGCCGCAGCCCCCACCTAGCCGGCCCAGTACGCGCGGCTGGCCGCTGGCCTGTCTGCGTGGCACCGGTGATCACGCCAGCGTCGTTCCTCGCAGCGCTCCGGAACCGCTGCTGCAGGCCCAGGCAAGGCGTCCGGATTGAAGCCGCCGCCGCGGGGAAGGAGGCGGCAGCGAGGGCGCTGGCGACGTTCAGCGGCTGGCCAGCATCTGCGGACAGGCCGTGGGCTTGCTGCCGGGAGGTACGACCGTGAACGGCATGCCGGCCCAGGGCGAGCCCTTGCCGCAGTCGGGGCCGGCCTTGCAGTCACAGCTCTTGGCCTTGACCAATTGGTCCATGACCTGGGCGTCACGGCTGCCGGCCTTGACTTGGCGGCTGGCAAAACTCAGCTGCAGTGCGTCCTCCGGGACGATGCTGTCCTTGGCCAGGGGTTGGCCGAGCACCGTGCGCTGCCCCAGCGCCTCGCTGGCCGCTGCCGCGCGCGAGGCGTTGCGCTGGCGCTTGAGGTAGGCCAGCGCCACCTCCATCGCGGCGTGGCCCCGGGCCGCCGACACGCTGAAGGGCTTGCGGAATGCCGCCTCAAAAGCAGCGGCCACTTCGCCCCAGCGGGCCTTGTCTACGCTCAGGGCCGGGCACAGGCCCGCATCGTACTTGTCAGAGACCGGCGTCTCGAAGTCGATCCAGCAGGCGCTGGCGGCGGTGACGCGCAGTCCGGTCTGGGAGCGCAGCTTGGCAGCGATGTCTTCGGCCACGCCAGCGCCCACGCGGCCCAGCTGCAGCAGGCCGTCATGGCTCTTCAACCGTTCGGCGTTGGCCGACACCATGGGCACATTGGCCGACTTGAGCGTAGAGGGCACCTCGCCCAGCACGCAGAAGCCACCAATGACCAGGTCCACCTTGGCCCCGACGAAGGACTGCGCCGCTGCCTGCGCCTTCTTGGCGTCGCAGCCGCTGTCCTTGACGACGAGTCGTGGCGCGGGCTGCAGCGAGGTGGTCTTGAGGGCCAGGGTCATGCCGTCGCGCATGTCCTCAGCCTGGCTGGCGCTGGGCCATGACTCCGGCAGGATGGCCCCGATGCTGAGACTCTGGGCCTGGAGCAGCCCGGGGGCAGCCAGGGCCAGACCCAGCAGGGCGGCCGTGAATGAGCGGGCCGGGCGGGCAGGCTTGGTGTTCAACATGGAATCCCTTCGACGTTCTATGAATCGCTTCTGCATCGCCGTCCCCTTGGGCGGAGAACGACACTCCCGTCAGCGCACTCGCATGCTATGCAAGCCGGCCGCAGGGCGTCTGAGGGAAAGCGCGCAGAAGCGATGGACCGAGCTGCCTAATTCGCGGCAACGAGGTGTTTTGCACAGAGCAGAGCGGCCCTCGGGCCGATCCAAGGCTGGCTTGCGCCGGCCCAGGGGGCGGCAGTTCTGCGGGTTAACACGGGGCGCTGCTCAGTGCAGATGTCGTGCCAGCTCGGCCTGCACCTGCCGCAAGGCGAACTCATGGGCCGGCACCGCCTTGCAGAACAGCCAGCCCTGGGCTTCCTCCACCCCCAGCGCCTGCAGCGCCTGGCGCTGCGCCTCGGTCTCCACGCCCTCGGCTGTCAGCGCCAAGCCCAGGGCCCGGGCCAGGGCGACGATGGCGCGCGTGATGGCCTGGTCGTTGGGGTCCGTCTCCAGGTCGCGCACGAAGCTGCGATCGATCTTGAGGCGGTCCAGCGGAAAGTACTTCAGCATGGACAGCGAGGAAAAGCCGGTGCCGAAGTCGTCGATGGCCAGCCTCACGCCCAGGCGGCGTAGCTCGCCCAGCAGGCGTTGACCGCTGTCCACTGTCTGCAGGGCGCTCTCGGTCAGCTCCAGCTCAAGGCGCTCGGCAGGGAAGGCTTGCTGCAGCAGCGCTTGGCGAACGCCGTCCGCAAAGCCCTCGCGCTGCAGCTGGCGCGCCGAGACGTTGACGGCGACGCGCTCCAGCCGCAGGCCGGCATCCAGCCAGGCCCGGCCCTGGCGGCAGGCTTCCTGCAGCACCGCGCGGCCGATGTCCTCGATCAGCCCGCTCTCCTCGGCAATGGGGATGAAGCGCTCTGGGCTGATGGGGCCGTACTCCGGATGCTGCCAGCGCAGCAAGGCCTCGGCGCCTATCACCCGGCCGCTGGCCATCTCGACGATGGGCTGCCAGTGCAGCTGCAGCTGTTCGCCGACGCGGGCGCGGCGCAGGCCCTGCTCGATCTGCAGGCGCTCGACGGCGCGCGCGGCCAACTGGCTGTCGTAGATCTCGCAGCGGTTGCGGCCGGCGGACTTGGCGGCGTACATCGCGGTGTCCGCGGCCTTGACCAGCTCGTCGGCCGTGCTGGCGTGCTCCGGGAACAGCGCCAGGCCAAGGCTGGCTGATACCGAGACCGGCTCGGTACCGTCCAGCAGGACGGGCTCGCGGACCGCCGTGAGCAGCTTGTCGGCCAGGGTGAGCAGGGCCTCCCGCTGCGTCAGCTGATTCAGCAGGATGACGAATTCGTCGCCACCCAGCCGGATGGCGATGTCCGAGCGCCGCAGGCAGGCGCACAGGCGCTGCGCGACGGTGACCAGCAGCTCGTCGCCGCGATGGTGGCCCAGGGTGTCGTTGATGGTCTTGAAGCCGTCCAGATCCAGGAAGCACAGGGCGAAGCCTCCGCCTTCCGCCTTGGCATCGCTGGCCGCGATGAACTGCTTGAGGCAGAAGTCCATGCGATGGCGATTGCCCAGGCCGGTCAGGGCATCATGGAAGGCCAGGTGCTGGATCTGCGTCTCGGCGCGGCGCAAGGCGGAGATGTCGGTGAAGCTCAGCACCTGGTGGCTCAGGCGGCCGTCGGTGCCGAACACCGGCGCCACGTGCTCCCAGGCCGGGAACTGGCTGCCGTCGCGGCGCTTGCACAGCACCTCGCCATGCCGGGCTTCGGCCTGCTGGTGGGGGGCGTGCAGGAGCAGGTCGGTCTGGCGCTGGGCATGGAGGATGTCCGTCAGGCGCGCCCCCAGCACCTCGCTGGCCTGCCAGCCGGTCAGCTTGCAGAAGGCCGGGTTCACCGCACGCAGCCGGCCCTCCACGTCCAGGATCACGATGGCGTCGGCTGCCGACTCGAACACCAC
Source organism: Roseateles sp. DB2 (assembly GCF_051857535.1). Classification (NCBI taxonomy): domain Bacteria; kingdom Pseudomonadati; phylum Pseudomonadota; class Betaproteobacteria; order Burkholderiales; family Sphaerotilaceae; genus Roseateles; species Roseateles sp. DB2. Next base: position 133,895 of record NZ_JBPZGY010000002.1, read on the forward strand.
CGCGGCCTGCCTCAGCTGCGCCTCGGAGTCCACCTGGCTGCTGACGTCACGGAACACCCCGATGATGCGGGCCTCCTCCACGAAATGTCGGGCATGGATCTCCAGCCAGAGCTGGTGCTCCGGTCCCAGCTGCCAGCGAGCCAGGGCATGCAGGTCCTGTCCGGGTTGCGAGCGCAGGCTGCCCAGCCGGGCCTGGGACACGGCATCCAGCCGCGCCATGAAGCCCTCGCGTGTCAGGCTGGGCGGCGGTCCCCGCTCGAACAGCGGTGTGGCGTGGCCATGGAGCTCGAGCTCGTTGCCACTGGCGCCGAACTCCAGCACGCCCAACTGGCCGGCATCCAGGGCGAGCCGGTAGCGCTGCTCGGCGCGTTCGGCCTGGCGCTCGACCCTGCGCCGCGCCAGGGCCATGTGGATGGTGGCGTTGAGCTCGCGCAGCTCGAAGGGCTTGAGCAGATAGCCGTAGGGCGCGGTCAGGCCGGCACGCTTGAGGGTTTCGGGTTCCGCGTAGGCGGTCAGGTAGACCACGGGCACCCGGTACTCGTCCATCAGGCGCTTGGCAGCCCGCGTGCCGTCGCCGCCGGCACCCAGGTTGATGTCCATGAGCACCAGATCCGGCGGTTCGCGCCGGGCCAGTTCCAGCGCATGGCTCTCCGAGGCCGCGACCCCGCAGACGCGGTAGCCCATCGCTTCCAGGTCCTGCTTGAGGTCCAGTGCCACGATGCGCTCGTCCTCGACGATCTGGATGCGCACGTCGGTGTGTTCTGTGGCAGGGCTCATGCCGCGCTCCCTGGTTGTCTGAACTGAATGCGTATGCAGGTCCCGGGGCCCTCCACCAGGGCCAGGCGCGCTTCCAGCTGGTCGGCCAGGAGGGGGATGAGCTGGTAGCCCAGGGTCGCGCATTGGTCATGGTCGGGCAGGGCCTTCATGCCGAGGCCGTCGTCGGCGACTTCGATCTCGAACCAGCCCTGCGCATCGCGCGCAGCCCGGACGCGGATCAGGCCCTGGCTGCGCTGCGTGAAGGCATGCTTGAGCGCATTGGTGACCAGCTCGTTGACGATGAGGCCACAAGGCACGGCCGCCTGCAGGCTGATGCTGAGCCCTTCGCCCGGCAGGTCCAGCTGCATGGCGATGTCTTTGCCGGGCTCCATATAGGCTTCGCGCAGCAGCGCGGCCAGGCGATGCAGGTAGGGGCCCAGTTCCAGCGCGGAGAAGTCGCTGCGCTCATACAGCAGCTGGTGGGTGAGGGCCATGGCCTTCACCCGGCTCTGGCTCTCTCGCAGCACGGCCCGCACTGGCTCGTCCACATGACGCGACTGCAGGCGCAGCAGGCTGGAGACGATCTGCAGATTGTTCTTCACGCGGTGGTGCACCTCGTTCAGCAGGGCAGTCTTTTCCTTCAGGGCGCGCTCCAGCTGTGCCTGGGCGGCCAGACGGTCGTCGATGTCGACCACAGTGGCCAGCACCTCAGGCGGCTCGCTGCCCGGGATGGGGTTCAGTCCCACCTCGATGTTGAAGAGGCTGCCGTCGGCGCGCAGGCCCTGCAGGCGCTTGCGCTTGCCCATGAGGCGGGGCTGGGCGTCGGCGAAGTAGGAGCGGATGTGATCGGCATGGGCCGGACGGTCGGCGGCGGGAACCAGGCGGTCGATGCGGCTGCCCAGCAGCTCGCCGGCCTCGCTGCCAAACAGCCGGCCCATGGCGCGATTGGCCAGCAGCATGCGCCCCTGCTCGTCGACCAGGGTCATGCCGTCGGGGGCGGCCTCGAAGACGCTGCGAAAGCGGGCCTCGCTCGCGCGCAGCGCACGCTCCCCGGCCACACGGTCGGAGACGTCGATGCCCGAGGGCACGAGGTGCTGCACCCGTCCCTCATCGTCCAGCATGGGCGCCAGCATGAAATCGATGGTGATCCGCGCATCGTCCCGCACGCGCACCACCACGTCCTGGCGCACGACCTGACCCTGGGCGGCGATGCGCACTGCCTCGCGCAGCCAGTGCTGCATCGCGGGGTCGTAGCTCCACCAGTAGGCCTCCCAGAAGGGGCGGCCGTGGACCTCCTCGAAGCTGATGCCGGCCGCCTCCAGCGGCGCACGGTTGGCTTCGAGCACGATGCCGTTGACGTCCAGCACGCCGACGAAGGCGAACAGGCTGTCCAGCACTCGCCGCAGCCGCGCTGCGCTGGTACGCAGCTGCCGCTCGGCATCCTGCTGGAGGCTCATGTTGACGGCCTGCACGAGCACGCCCTGCACGTTGCCAGCCCCGTCGGGGATGGGCAGGTAGCTGGCTTCCCATTGCGAAAGCTCGCCGGGGCGGCTCGGGACTTCCAGCAACACCTCGAAGCCCAGCAAAGGCTCACCGGCCTCCAGCACGCGGCGCAACAGGGGCTCCAGCTGCGGCCATGCCTCGGGCAGAACCTCGCTCACGCTGCGACCCAGCGCCTGCTCCGGCGGCACGCCGTTGAAGGCGGACAGCATGTGGTTGATGCGGCGATAGCGCAGCTCGCCATCGAGCACCGCCAGGCCCACGGGCAAGTCACTGGCGAAGAGCTGGTCCAGGGCGGCGTCGCTCAAGGAGAGCGCCCCCGCGCCGGCCTGTGGGGCGGAGGCCTGCATCTCAGGTGCTCCCCGGCCAGCACGGCCACCGTGCCTGGCGGCACCTGCCGATGGCGATGTTCAGCGGGTCCCCTTGCAAAAGCGAATGCATGCGGCTCTCCCTGGCAAAGCGGGCCAGGCGCGCGGCGCACGGCAGCGGTGACGCGCAAGGCTGGTGGCCAGTCTAGCCGTGCCGCGTGAGGCGCGCCATGGCCAGGATGCCGGCGCCGCCGGCCCCTGCAGATCCGCTCAGGCGGGGCGCTGGAACATCAGTCGCTCTGCCAGCTCCCGCTGCTGCACCGGCAGGCGCCCCAGCTGGTCCAGGATCTGCAGCACCTGATCGCAGCGCGGTGCGGCCGGCACGCCGGGCTGGGCTCCCCACCAGTGGGCCAGCATGCCCGGCGCCAGCGGTCCCAGGCGGCGGCGCACGACCTCCAGCTCGACAGGCGTGGGGACGGGCGAACTGCGCCGGCCTCTGGGCGAATTTGCGGCCTCCTGCATCCAGTGGCTGTCACTGACATGCAGCTCCAGGGGCAGCAGGCGGCGCAGGATGAGCTGCCCGCCCAGCAGTCCCTGGCAGGCCTCAGGGCTCTTGGCCTTGGCGGCCCTCAGCTGCGCTTCGACCTGGCGGACGAGCTGGTGGCGCAGCACGGGCTGCAACTCATGGACCAGGGCGCCCATCTGCTCGGCGGCCACCATGAAGCCCGCAGCCTGCACCGCATCGTCGGGCAGGCGAGCCTGGCGGGCCGCCTGCATGCGCTGGGCAGCCAGATCGATGCTGCCGCTGAAGCGGCCCTCCAGCGCATACCAGGCCGGGTTGGCTCGCAGGGCCTCCACATAGGCCTTCAGCGGGCTGTCGGCGCCTGGCGGCAGGAAGATGTCCAGGGTCTTGGGCGGCTCGGGGATCAGCGCGTGGCTGATCAGCTCGTCCATGCTGGGGTACCACATGCTGCGTGAGGGCGTCTTCAGGGTGCGCGTGATGAAGTAGTCCGGCAGGTTGAGCTTGCGGTAGGTCTTCTCCAGTTCCTGGTTGGCCAGCTCGTCGAAGACCGGGTTGTAGGTGCCGGTGGACGCGCGATGGAAGCCCAGGCGAGCCTCCGGCATCAGCTGCCGAGAGGGCGCGGCCAGGAAGAGAATGGTGCAGGCGCTCTCGCAGTGCTCGACCACCCAGGCGCTGGCGCCTGAGCGGCCCGCGATCATCTCGGCCATGCGCTCGGCCTCATGCAGCCGGCCTCCGGGGGACTGCAGTTCGAAGCGCTGCAGCCGGGGTTGGGCTTTCATCAGTGCGTCCAGGCGCGTGGCGTCGCCCATGCCGATGGGACCTTCCATGCGCACGCTGCTGCCGTCCTCGGCCAGGTGGAACTCGGTACGGCCGATGGGATCGATGCCGCGCGCCATCTGCCAGTACTCGCCCACCTGGGGCAGGAAGCCCACCAGCAGTGAGGCGGCGACCTGCAGCATCCCCAGGCCCATCAGCAGGCGGGCGCCAATGCCCCACAGGGCCGATCCCCCGTGGTGCAGGTAATTGCCTGCGGAGCGCCAGGCACCCACGATGCACCAGGTATCCATGGCCAGCATCAGGGGCCAGCCGATCATCACGGCGATGGCGCTGGCCTGGAGGTGCTCACCCTTGGCGCCTATCCAGCTCATCAGCCCCGTGATCACCATGGCCAGCGGCGTGGCCAGCAGCACGTTGTTGACCCAGAAGCTCTGCGCCAGGCCATGCTCGCCGCGCCAGTGCCGCAGCAGATAGCCCAGTTCCTCCGGCTCGCCCTGCGCGCGTGCACGCCGCCAGACCACCTGGGTGCCGGCCAGGCGGTCATGCCAGCTCTGGCCCCTGGCGTCGACGGCCGACCACCACAGGCCCAGGCCCAGAGGCAGCAGGGAGACGATGGCGCCGCCCCAGCGCAACAGGGTCTGCTTCAGCGTGGGGGTCTCGCCGGAATAGAAATCGACCACCCGGATGCCGCTGAACAACATGCCGAAGCTGGCGCCCTGCCAGGTCCAGAAGCCGACAAAGTACAGCGCCGGCATCAGCCAGTTGACGAAGAGGCCGCTCGGGCTGAGGTCGTCCAGCCGGCTGACCAGGCGGTGCTGGCTCACCCACAGGATGGGGGCTCCCAGCAGGACCAGCAGCAGCGCGTCGATGCAGAAGGCCTGCACCCGGACCAGCAGTCCGGCGGGCCACAGTTTTGGCCTGGGTTTGAAACGTGGATCCATGTCACTCCCTCGGTGCCGAGGCTCCTGGGCCCGGCGGTTCAGCCCCGGGAGTGTACGCAGGCCCCGGTTTGTCAGGCCTGGGTATCGACGGGGCCCTCGACACGCATGGAATAGTCCACGGCTTTTACGTCTTTGGTCAGGCGGCCGATGGAGATGCGGTCCACGCCCGTTGCCGCGATCCAGCGCAGCTGATCCAGGGCCACGCCGCCGGAGACCTCCAGCAGGGCGCGCCCGGCGTTCAGCGCCACGGCCTCGCGCATCATGGCCTCGCTGAAGTTGTCCAGCAGCACGCTGGTGGCGCCGGCGTCCAGGGCCTCGCGCAGCTCGGCGATGGACTCGACCTCAATCTGGATGTCCACGCCGGCCTGCAGGGCCTGGGCGGCTCGCAGCGCCGCGTCCACGCCACCCGCGGCTGCGATGTGGTTCTCCTTGATCAGGATGCCGTGGTAGAGGGCCAGGCGCTGGTTGGCCCCGCCGCCGACCCGCACCGCGTACTTCTGCGCCAGGCGCAGGCCCGGCACGGTCTTGCGGGTGTCCAGCACCGCACAGCCGCGGGCATGGGGGCTGGCACCGGCGATGGCGTCCACGTGCTGGCGGGTCAGCGTGGCCGTGGCAGAGAGCAGCTGAAGGAAGTTCAGGGCTGGGCGCTCGGCGCTGAGCAAGGCGCGGCCGTCCGCCACGATGTGGCACACCAGGGTGTCGGCCTGCATGCGCGCGCCTTCCTCGTAGCACCAGTCGATGCGGCTGTCAGGGTCCAGGGTCTTGAACACACCCTCGAACCAGTCGCGGCCGCACAGCACGGCGTCTTCCCGGACCCGCACATGGGCCTTGACACGGCGCCCGGCCGGCACCAGCCGGGCCGTCCAGTCGCAGCGGCCGATGTCCTCGAACAGGGCATCGCGGATATTGCGCTCACGCGCTTCTTGCAGGGTTTCGTCGTGGTCAAACATGGCAGTGCAGGGGAGGCTGGCAGGGCGTGGCAGCGCCCGTCGTCATTCGGCGGGGCCGATTGTCAGGGCGATGGGGCCGAGGCCGGCGATCTCTCCCAGCAGGCGGTCACCTGGCAGTACGGGACCCACGCCGTCGGGCGTGCCGGTATAGATGAGGTCGCCCGGCTTCAGGTGATAGAGCTGAGAGAGGTTGGCGACGATCTCGGCCACGTCCCAGATCATGTCGGCGAGGTCACCGCGCTGCTTCTGCACGTCATTGACCGAGAGCGTGATGGCGCCGCTGTCCATGGCCCCGCACTCGGCCGTGCGCACCAGCTCGCCAAGCACGGCGGATTGCTCGAAGCCCTTGGCCACGTCCCAGGGCCGGCCGGCCTTCTTGGCTTCGGCCTGCAGGTCACGGCGGGTCATGTCCAGGCCGGGCGCAAAGCCCCAGATGGCCGCGCGCGCGACCTCGGGGCTCACCCGGAACACCGGCGCGCCGAGGGCGATCACCAGTTCCATCTCGTAGTGATAGTCATGGGTGCCGGGGGGGTAGGGCACGGTGGCGCCGCTGGGCACCAGGGCCGAGGCGGGCTTGGTGAAGTAGAAGGGCGGTTCGCGGCTGGGGTCGCCGCCCATCTCGCGGGCATGTGCGGCGTAGTTGCGGCCCACGCAGAAGATGCGCGAGACGGCATAGCGCCGATCGGTGCCACGTACCGCAGCGCTGGGCTGCTCCGGAGGGGTGAAGATGTAGGCACTGTTCATGAAGCAAGGCCTCTGCGATGAAGCCCGCAGCATACAAGGGCGCGGCGCGGGTCGGCGAAAGCCTTGGCGGCGCCCGCGGCATCGTTTAGGGTTGCGCCATGTCAAGAATGCTCCCTGCACTTCCCGCCCTTCGCCGCGGCGCCAGGCCCGTGCTGCTGGCCACCCTGGCCATTCTGGGCGGCTGCGCCAGCCGCGCCCCCTTGCCCTCGACGAGCAGCCCGCCCATGAGGCCACCCGCCTCCGATCGCGACGGCGCCGAGGCCCAGGTGCCGCCCAACCTGATGCAGGTACCTGATGCGGAACCGCGCCTGGAAGCCATACGCAAGGGCGGGCCCAACAAGCCATACGAAGCCCTGGGCCAGCGCTACGAGCCCATGACAGAGGACGCCCCGCTCACCGAGCGCGGCCTGGCCTCCTGGTACGGCCGCAAGTTCCACGGGCGCCCCACGTCCAGCGGCGAGCTCTACAACATGTACGCGATGACGGCGGCGCACGCCACCATGCCCATCCCGAGCTACGCCCGGGTGCGCAATCCGGCCAACGGGCGGGAGGTCATCGTGCGCATCAACGACCGCGGCCCTTTCCATCCTGGCCGCGTCGTGGACCTCAGCTATACCGCCGCCCTGAAGCTGGACATCCTGCGCGGCGTCAGCCCTGTGGAGGTGCAACGCATCACCTACGAGGACATCCGCACCGGCGCGTGGCAACGCCGTGACGAGGGCAAGCGCCTGGCTCAGGCCGCCGAGGGGCGCTCCAGCGTTCCTAGGGATCCGCCGCTTGCGCCCGTGCCTGCCGCGGTCGTGCCTGCTGCGGCCGTGCCCGCTGGGGGGCGCGACCTGGCGGGCAGCACCTTGCCGCAAGACCTGACCCCTCCCGTGAGCGGGCGAGCGCAGACCGAGGCCGCCAGCCCGCCCATTGCCGAAGGCGGGGCGGCGCCCAAGGCTGCCAGCAAGGGCTTTTGGGTCCAGTTGGGGGCCTTCAGCCGCATGGACGGCGCCGAGGCCTTCCGTCAGAAGCTGAGCCAGGAGCTGGATTGGATGGCTCCCCTGCTGGCCATCTTCAAGGAGGCCCAGATCCACCGCCTGCAGGCCGGGCCCTACGCCAATCGAGAGGACGCCCGCTCTGCCGCCGAGCGCATGCGCCAGGCCCTGGCGCTGACGCCTGTGATCGTGGAGCGACGCTGACGCCTTCTGGCCAGGACAAGTCTTGGCCTGGCGCTGATCCTGCGGCTACATTCGCTGGTACAGGTCCACTGCACGCGGAGCGTTGTCATGCAGTTCAGCAGCATCAAAGGTCGACTGATCCTGTTCTCTGCCCTGCTGATCGTCCTGCTGGGCATCAGTGGTGTCTGGAGCCTCTACGCGCTCGGGCGCGTCAACGACAGCATGCGTACCGTCTATCAGGACCGTGTCGTGCCGCTCAAGCAGCTCAAGGTGGTCTCCGATGCCTACGCGGTCAACATCGTGGACACCACGCACAAGGTCCGCGCCGGCACCGTCGAGATGGCCGTCGCCCTGCGCCTGCTGGACGAGGCCGAGCGCGACATCGCCAAGTACTGGGGCGACTACAACGCCACGCTGATCGAGGGCAACGAGGCCGTGCTGCTGGCCAAGGCCAAGCCCCTCAAGGGGGCAGCCGAGCTTGCGGCGGCGAAGCTGCGTGGCTTGCTGGGCAAACAGGACCGCGAGGCGCTGGAGGCTTTCGCCACCAAGGAGATGTATCCCGCCATCGATCCCTTCACCGGGGCTGTGTCGGAACTGGTGGACGAGCAGCTCAAGGTGGCCGAGCAGGAATACCAGCAGAGCCAGGCGACCTACCGGCACTCGGTGCTGATCGTGCTGCTGATCTTCGCCGTGGCCCTGGCGGCCGCATTGGTGATGGCATGGCGCACCGTGGCGGCCATCATGCGGCCCTTGGGTGAGGCCTTGCGCTTGGCCGGCGCCATCCGCGAGCGTGACCTCAGCCAGCGCTCCGACCTCCAGGAACGTAACGAAATCGGTCAGCTGCTGCAGGCCATGCGCGAGATGCAGCGCGGCCTTGTCGAGACGGTGCAGCAGATCCACCACAGCGCCGGGACGGTCTCTGACGCCTCCGGCGAGATCTCGCAGGCCAGCCACGACCTCAGCGCCCGCACCGAGGTGCAGGCCTCGGCCCTGGAGCAAACGGCCGCTTCGATGGACGAGATGGCCGCCGCGGTGAAGAACAACGCCGCCTCCGCCGAGCAGGCCAATGCGCTGGCCCATGAAGCATCGGGCACTGCAGAGCGCAGCGGGGAGGCCGTGGGGCGCGTGGTCAGCACCATGGACCAGATCAACAGCAGTTCCAAGAAGATTGCCGACATCATCGGCGTCATTGACGGCATCGCCTTTCAGACCAACATCCTGGCATTGAACGCAGCGGTGGAGGCGGCACGGGCCGGCGAGCAGGGGCGCGGCTTTGCTGTGGTGGCCGGCGAGGTGCGGACCCTGGCCCAGCGCAGCGCGCAGGCGGCCCGTGAGATCAAGACCCTGATCGGGGACAGCGTCGCCCAGGTCGAAAGTGGTGCCATCGTGGCGGCCGAGGCAGGGCGAACCATGAGCGAGCTGGTCGATCAGGTGCAGCAGGTGACCGCCATGCTGGGCAACATCTCCACCGCGACGCGTGAGCAGAGTGCCGGCATCGCCCAGGTCAATCTCGCCATCACCCAGTTGGATCACAACACGCAGCAGAACGCGGCCATGGTCGAGGAATCCACGGCGGCCGCGGCCAGCCTGGCCCAGCAGGCGCAGGCGCTGGCGGGCATCGTGGGTTCCTTCCGGCTAGGCTGAAGGCGTGCGTGGCGGGCTTCAGCGGCCGCCGGTGACGTCCAGCATCGTGCCCGTGGTGTAGCTGGCGGCCTCTGACAGCAGCCAGACGATGGCTTCCGCCACCTCCTCTGCGCGGCCCAGGCGCTGCATGGGGATGCCGTTTGCAGCGATGGCCAGTTCCTCGCTCATGCCGCTGTCGGCGTGGATCTCGGTGTCGATGATGCCGGGCCGCACGCCGTTGACGCGCACGCCTTCGGCCGCCACCTCGCGGGCCAGGCCCACGGTGAAGGCCTCGATGGCCGCCTTGCTCGCGGCATAGTCCACATAGAGCCCCGGTGAACCCAGCAGCGCTGCGCGGGAAGACAGGTTGACGATGGCGCCGCCAGCGCCGCCATGCGAGCGGCTCATGCGCCGCACCGCCTCGCGGGCGCACAGCAGGCTGCCCATCACGTTGACGGCAAAGACGCGCTGCCAGCGCTCGGGCTCCATCTCGTCCAGCCTAGCCTTGGGGGCTACCACGCCGGCGTTGTTGACCAGGCCCCACAGCGGACCGGCTGCCTGATCCAGGCGCTGGAACATGGCCAGGACCTGGGCCGGGTCGGCCACGTCGGCCTGCAGCACCAGGGCCTGACCGCCCAGGGCGCGGACCTGCTCGGCCACGCGCGCGACGGCGGGACCATCCCGGTGGTAGTTGAGGGCCACGTCATGGCCGGCCTGGGCACATCGGCGTGCCGTTGCGGCGCCGATGCCACGGCTGGCGCCGGTGATCAGGATGGTTCTGCGCATGGCGCTGATTGTGGGTTCAAACGGATAGGATCAGCGGGGCCAATCTCTGGGAAGATGGGCGGACTGGACCTGCGTTCGTCCCCGGCCTGCCCTGCAACGCATGATCGAACTGGACTCCAACACCCTGCTCCTGGTCAACGCCCTGTTCGGCGCGCTGGCGGTGGGCGTCTGGATGCTGCTGGCCTTTCCCTTCCGGATCGCCCGCCAGGCCTGCGTGATGCTGGCCGGTGCGCAGGCCGTCATGCTGCCGCCGCTGCTGGCCGGCCCCGGGCCCTTTCAGGCGCTGGCAGGCATCTGCACCCTCATCGCCCTGGGCCTGCTGAGCCTGGGGCTGCGCCAGTTGCTGCGCCTGCGTCAGCAGCGTCTGGACCTGCTGGGACTGCTGGCCTTGGGCTTGTTCGCCGATCTCGCCCGGCTGTCCGGGCTGCCGGCCGACATGGCCACGGGCCTGACCCTGATGAGCATGGGCGGGCTGTGCCTGCTGGCGGGGCGAGATCTGCTGCTAGGCAGCTTGGGCCTGGCCGCCTGGCTGCGCGTGGGTCTGGTGGCTCCCTACGCGGTGATGAGCTGCTTCCTGATGCTGCGCAGCATCGCGCTGACACAGCCGGAGCTGGGCGGTGGCTGGCTGCTGGAGGATCCGCGGCGGCATGCGGGGCTGGCGGCTGGCTGGCTGGTGCTGGCCATGTCCATCTCTGCTGGCCTGATCGCCCTGGTGCTGAGCCGGCTGATCCAGCGCATCGAGTCTCTGACCCGGCACGACCCGCTGACCGGGCTGTGGAACCGCCGTGAACTCAGTGAGCAGTTGGCCAGGCAGCAGGTGCGCGCCCAGCGCGGCCGCAGCCATGCCCTGTTGATGGTGGACCTGGACCATTTCAAGCGCATCAATGATGAACTGGGGCACGCCGCGGGGGATGCCGCCCTGCGCCATGTGGCGCGCCTGCTGCAGGCCTCGCTGCGCGAGCAGGACTGCGCCGCACGCTACGGCGGCGAGGAGTTCGCGCTGCTGTTGCCGGACACCCCTCTGGCGGGCGCTCAGGCCCTGGCCGAGCGCCTGCGCGCTGCGCTGGCCTCCAGCGTCTGGAGTTGGCAGGGCCGCCATTGGCCGCTGACCGCCAGCCTGGGCCTGGCGTTGTCAGCGCCTGGTCGGCTTGGTGATGCGTTGGTGGAAGCCGCGGATCGGGCCATGTACCAGGCCAAGGCTCAGGGCCGCAACCGTGTCTGCCTGGCACCGGCAGCGGAGGGCGCGTCATGCTGAGCGTCAGCGCGCAGACCCTGCTGGCCGCCACAGTCCTGGTTCTGCTGATCGCCAGTCTGCTGTGGCTGGTCTTTGCCTTTGGCCTGAAGCTGCAGACCCGGGCATCCAAGGGCATGGCGGCGGCCAATGTGCTGCTCGCGGCCGCCCTGCTGCTCAGCGGCCTGCGCGGCGAGCTGGAACGGCCCTGGCTGACCGTTTACGCGGCCGACCTCGCGGGCACGGCCTCCTTCGTCTTGCTGAGCCTGGTGCCGGCCTGGCTGGGAGACGAGCGCCCCCTCTGGTGGCCGTCGCTGGCCCTTGGCGTGCTGGCCTTGCTGCTGATGCCGGGCTTCGCAATGGGATGGCCCATGGGCTGGCACGCGCCGGTGCTGTACTGCCTCCAGGCGCCTCTGCTGGGACTGGCCACCTGGCAGGCCTACCGTCTGGTCCGCAGCCGCACCCGCCCATCCTTCGCGCTGGCCCTGAGCCTGCCCCTGGGGACGCTGGCTCTGTTGCTGGCGGCCCGTGCCGTCGAACCCCTGCTGTGGCCCGGCAACACGCCGGACCTTCGCGCCGGCAGCGGATTCAACGTGGTCTGGCTGTGGGCGGGCCTGGTGCTGGGCATGGTGGTCAACTCGGTGGTGGCCTTTCTGGTGCTGGTGCAGCTCATCCTGCGCATCCGCAAGCTGACGATGTTCGATCCCCTGACCGATGTGCTGAACCGCCGCGCCATGGGGCGGGCCCTCGAGCAGGCCCATGCACGCTGGCGACGCGGCGAGCCCTACGCCCTGGTGCTGCTGGACATGGATCATTTCAAGGCGCTCAACGATTCCCTGGGCCATGGTGCTGGGGACCAGGCACTCAAGGGCCTGGTCGCAGCACTCAAGCCCTGCGTCCGCGATGCCGATGCCCTGGGCCGCTGGGGCGGCGAGGAGTTTCTGGCCCTGCTCTGCGACACCGGCCTTGCCGGCGCGGCGCTGGTGGCGGAGCGCATGCGTGCCAATCTCGAAGCCCAGCCCCTGCTGTGGGGCCTGGACCAACACCGGCTGACCGCCAGCTTCGGCATTGCCGAGGTCATGCCGGGGGATGCAGGCCCCGACGCCGTGCTGCTGCGGGCCGACCAAGGCCTCTACCAAGCCAAGCAGCAGGGGCGCAACCTGGTGCAGTCGCGCGAATGAGGTGCCGGCCCGGTCTGGCGATCAGGCCAAGGCGACGCGGTTGCGGCCCAGATGCTTGGCGCGGTACATGGCGGCGTCGGCACGGCTGATGAGCAGGTCGGTGGAGTAGGGTGGGGCGCTGGCCAGGCCAATGCTCAACGTCACCATCAGTCCAGGGGACAGGTCTTGCCAGTCGTGGGCTTCCACGCTCTGGCGCAGCCGCTCGCAGACCTCGAAGGCCCGATCTGCCACGGTGTCCGGCAGCACGGCCAGGAACTCCTCGCCGCCGTAGCGCAGCAGCAGGTCGCTGCCGCGCGTGTTCTCGCGCAGCAACTGGGCCAGCTGCTGCAGCACGGCGTCGCCGACGGCGTGACCGTGCTGGTCGTTGATCTGCTTGAAGTGGTCGGCGTCGATCAGAGCCAGGGTCAGCGGGCGCTGCTGCTGCTCGCAGTCCTGGATCAGGGACGGCATGCGCGCCTCCAGGAAGCGGCGGTTGCCCAGGCCTGTCAGGGGGTCGCGCTGCACATGGGCCTCCAGCTCCTGGGTGCGGGCGGTCAGGGCATCGACCTTGCGGTGCGCCTGATCGGCCGCAGCCCGGGCCTGTTCGGCCTCGAGACGGCTGACGAAGAAGCGGGACTGTGCCATCAACTGGGCCACGCTGCGTCTGCGCTCCAGGCGCTGGAAGGCCTCCAGGTGATGCAGGGCTTCATCCAGATTGCCTTCCGCCTTGGCGCAACGGTAGGCCACGCGGTGCAGGCGAAGGGCCTGGTAGCTGTTGAACAGTACGGTGGTCTCGTCCTGCACGGCCAGCACATGGGTCCAGGCTCGGCCGAGGTCGTCCTGCGCCAGGGCCAGCTCGGCCAGATTGCAATGCACGCGGCCAGCCAGGGCATCGAACTGCCGGGCCTGAGCCTGCGCGAGGGCTGCCCGCAGATAAGGCTCGGCCTCGCCCAACTCGCCCATCAGCAGCAGGACTTCGCCGAGATTGCTGTCGGTCAGGGCCAGGGCGTAGAGCTCACCCAGCTGCCGGGCATGGGGGCGCACCTCGCGACCGTAATGCAGGGCGCGCTGCAGGGCTTCGAGGCAGGCCTTCTCATGGCCGCTGTCGCGCATCAGGTGGTACTCGCCCAGGGCCGTGGTGCAGAGGTTGTTGAGGGTGATGACGCGTTCGTAGGCCGTGGCCTCGTCCCGCACCAGTGCGGCCGCCTCGTTCATCAGACGCTCGGCCTGCCAGGGATCGCCCATGCGTTCAAAGCAGGCTCCCAGGGCATTGAGCGCGGCGGCGAGCACGCGCTTGTCGCCCAGTTCGCATGCCAGCTCATGGCCTTCGTTGGCGCAATTGAGGCCGGTCTCGAAATCGCCCAGCTCGGATGCGGCCAGGCTGGTCCAGCGCAGCAGCTCGCACAGCTGGGCGCAGGCCCCCAGAGGCCGCATGAGTGTCTGCACCTCTTGCGAGAGCTCGAGCATTTCCTGCAGCTCGCCGCGCCGGTAATGGAAGTACACGCGCAGGCGCCCGGCCTCGATTTGCTCGCTCAGGAAGCCCAGCTGTCGGGCGTGGGACCAGGCCTCGGCTGCGCGTGCAAGGCCCAGCTCCAGCGTGGCCTCGTGCTGGGCGTCGCGCGCCTCGTTGAGGCACTGGGTCAGGCGGTCGGTGAGGGCGATGGGCATCTCGGCGTCGGCTTCAACAGCAATGAAGCGAAGCCGGCTAGCGTAGCCGAAACCGGCGCCATGCCCGCGTGCTGACATCACGTTTACGGTGCCGCCGGCAGATGCTTGCCCTGCTCTGTCACCCACGTGACAGCCCGACACAAGGAGACGGCAGGTGTCAGCGATGCGTGGGCATCATGAATTCAGCACCCTTGGGCGTGCTGGCGGGCCAGCGTTGCATGACGCTCTTCTGCTTGGTGTAGAAGCGCACGCCCTCCTCGCCGTAGGCATGCATGTCGCCGAACAGGCTCTTCTTCCAGCCGCCGAAGCCATGCCAGGCCATGGGGACCGGGATGGGGACGTTGATGCCCACCATGCCCACCTGGATGCGGCGCGCGAATTCCCGGGCCGCGTTGCCGTCACTGGTGAAGCAGGCGACGCCGTTGCCGAACTCGTGCGCATTGATCAGGTCCACGGCTGTGGCGAAATCGGGCACCCGCACGCATGCCAGCACGGGGCCGAAGATCTCCTCGCGGTAGATGCGCATGCTGGGCGTGACATGGTCGAACAGGGTGCCTCCGGTAAAGAAGCCGCCTTCATGGCCGGCCACTTGGTGACCGCGGCCGTCCACCACCAGCTGAGCGCCCTCTGCGACACCCTGGGCGATGTAGTTCTCGATGCGTTCGCGGGCCTCGCGGGTCACGATGGGGCCCATTTCTGCGGCCGGGTCCATGCCATTGCGGATGACCAGGCTGCGCGCGCGCTCGGCCAGGCGGGGCATGAGGCGGTCGGCGGCCTCACCCACCAGCACCGCCACCGAGATGGCCATGCAGCGTTCACCCGCCGAGCCGTAGGCCGCGCCCACCAGGGCGTCCACGGCTTGGTCGATGTCGGCGTCGGGCATCACCACCATGTGGTTTTTGGCGCCGCCCAGGGCCTGCACGCGCTTGCCCTGCGAAGCGCCGGTCTGGTAGATGTACTGGGCGATGGGCGTGGAGCCGACGAAGCTCAGCGCCTTGACGTCCGGGTGATGCAGCAGGGCATCCACCACCGTCTTGTCGCCCTGGACCACGTTGAAGAGTCCGTCCGGCAGGCCGGCTTCCTTCAGCAGTTCACCCACGAACAGGCTGGGCGAGGGATCCCGCTCGCTGGGCTTGAGGATGAAGGCATTGCCGCAGGCCAGGGCGACAGGGGCCATCCACATGGGCACCATGAACGGGAAATTGAATGGCGTGATGCCGGCGACCACGCCCAGGGGCTGGCGCAGTGTCCAGTTGTCTATGCCGTTGGAGACCTGTTCGGTGTAGTCGCCCTTGAGCAATTGCGGGATGCCGCAGGCGAACTCGACGACGTCGATGCCGCGGGCCACCTCGCCCTGTGCGTCGCTGAAGACCTTGCCGTGCTCGGCGGTGATCATGGCGGCCAGGGTGTCGTGATGGCGGTGCAGCAGATCCAGGAACTTGAACATCACCCGGGCCCGGCGCAGCGGGGGCGTATCGGCCCAGGCAGGAAAGGCGGCCTGCGCGGCGGCCACCGCGGTCTGCACGTCCTCGGCCGTGCCCAGCTGCAGCTGCCGGGCAATGGCGCCGGTGGCGGGGTTGTAGACCGGCTGTCGGCGGTCGCCGCGGGCGGCCACGCGCTGGCCGTTGATGAAGTGGCCCAGCTCGCGGGCGTCGGTGTAGGCGGGGGGGTTCATGAGGCTTGCCTCCAGGGCGATGGGGAAGCCGGCGAGGGACCGGCAGGGATGCAGCCAGTCTAGGGAGCGGTCCCCTGACTGCCTAGGCCAATGGACTGACTTCATTGTTCAGTAATATGAACAATCAGGCCTCGCACGAGGGGCTGTAGCGTTTCACCTTCCGGCACACCATGACGAACTCCTCCCGCACGTCTCCCGCAGCCCGCGCCCCGGTTCGCGAGGAGCAGCAGTGGGTGCAGCTCCAGGCCCTGGTGGCCGTGGCCCGGCTGGGCAGCTTCACGCAGGCGGCCCAGCGCCTGGGCCTGTCCAAGGCCGCGGTGAGCCAGCGGATCGCTGAGCTGGAGCGGCAGCTGGGGCAGCAACTGGTCCAGCGCAGCACGCGCTCGGTGCGGCTCAGCGAGGCAGGCCGCCGCCTGGTCGAGCAGGCCGAACCCGGCCTGCAACTGCTCAGTCGCAGCCTCAGTGAGGCCCGCGAGGCCGCCGGCACGCCGCGCGGCCTGCTGCGGGTCACCGCACCCATGGCCCTGGGCCGCCAGCACATCGCGCCGGCCTTGCCGTCCTTCTTCGAACGCTATCCGGAGATCCGGATCGAGCTGGACCTGTCCGATCGCCTGGCCGCCCTCGCTCAGGAGGGCTTCGATCTCGCCATCCGCCACACCAGCCGGCCGCCGGATACGCATGTGGCTTTCAAGCTCTGCGCCTCGCAAGCGTTGCTGGTGGGCAGTCCGGCCTACCTGGCGCGTGCCGGGCGGCCCCAGCATCCTGCAGAGCTGGCTGCCCATGCCTGCCTGCCCTATCTGCGGCCCGGGGCGGCGCAGTGGTTCTTCGCCCGAGGAAAGGGGGAGGCCGTGGAGCGGGTGCGCGTGCCAGTCCAGGGCCCCCTGCGTGCCGGCAACAGCGAGGTGCTGCGCGAAGCCGCTCTGGCCGGCCTGGGGCTGGCCTTGTTGCCGGACTTCAGCGCCCGCGACGCCCTGCGCCAGGGCCAGTTGGAGCCGGTGCTGCCAGCCTGGCGGCCCGTGGACTTCTTTGGCGATGCCATCTATGCCATCCACCCCTGGAGCGGCCACACGGCACAGCCGGTGCGCCTGCTGGTCGAGCATCTGCGGCAGCGTCTTCTCCCTGGCTTCGAATGAGTTGCACGCCTCGGAGGGGGCAAAAAAAACGCCCAAGCACTTGCGTGCTCGGGCGGATAAGTCCTTGGGTAAGGACGTCGTTGGGATCCGTGCTGGCCCTGGGGCCGGCATGGGTGCAACTCTAGGGTTGGCCCTGAGGGCTCGCTATCCCTACTTAGTGGGATGAGCCCCTTTATTGGCAAGTAGATGTTTCAAACCCCCTCAAACCAGCGCTTGGCCTGCGCCAGCGCCGCTTCGTCGGCGCGGATGGACTCAGGGGCACCACCCAGGCCCCACAGGGCGCCCATCCACTGCATGCCCAGGAATTCGGCGCACAGACGCGTGCTGTCCATCATGGGCTGGGCCTTGGCGCGGTCGCCGCTGGTGGTGACCAGCCACAGGCGGCGGCCGGCCATGCGGGCCTTGAAATCCAGGCCGGGCACGCGCATCCAGGCGCTGAAGTGGTCCAGGTAGAGCTTTACATTGGCCGGCAGGCTGTACCAGTAGACCGGCGCGACCAGCACCAGGTCTGTGGCTTTCAGCGTTGCGTCCAGCAGGATGCGACCGGCGCCTTCCGGCATGGGATAGCTGCCGATGTCATGGCGGTGGTCGACGAAGGGCGGCAGTACGTGGTCGGCCAGTCGCAGCCATTGCTGCTCGGCCCCGGCGGGCAGATGTGCGGCGGCGGCGCGGGCCAGGATCTCGGTATTGCCGGTGACGCCGGCGACGCGGGTGCTGGCCGTCAGGAACAGGAAATGGCGTGCGGGCTGGGCAGTGGCGCTCATGGAATGGTGCAGGTCGTGATGAAGTGGGTGGATGAAGGTAGGCAGCCGCAGCAGCGGCGCTGCGATTGTGCGGTGTCCGGGGGAGCTTCTGTGGGCGCAGGGGGCAAAGTCCTCGCGGGCTGACATGCGCCGGATAATGAACGGATGAGTACCTCCAAGCCGCGCAAGCCTTCTGCCTCCCACCCCGCCGCCACGGGCAGCCCGAGGCCGCGACGCCCGGCGGGCGCAGGCGGGCCCTCCGCTTCAGCTGCCCAGGCGGGGCGCAAGCCAGGCGCCCCTGCACGGGCGGCTCCGGCAAGTCCGGAGGGAGCCGTCAAGCGTCCCGCCGTCGCTGCCCGCGCCCGGCCCGATGAGCCGCTGTCCGAGCAGGACATGGAACGTCTGCAGGATCTGCTGGACGCCGTGCCCGCGCCGCTGGAGCCGCTGGACATCAGCATGCTGGACGGCTACCTCGTGGGCGTGCTGCTGCAACCCCGGCCGGTGCCCTTTGCCGACTGGGCGCCCTTTGTGCTCGATGCGGATGGCCGCCAGCCTCCTCGCAGCTTCGATGGCGAGGCGCTCTTCGCCCTGGTGCGGCGGCGTCATCGCGAGCTCAATGCGGCCATCTCGGAACGCCAGTGGTTCGATCCCTGGGTCTTCGAACTGGACGAGGATGCCGAGCCCGCCGAGGTCGTCTACGCCTGGGTGGCCGGCTTCGCCCTGGCCTCGGAGCATTTCCCGGCGCTGATGGAGGAAGAGGCCTCCGAGCTGCTGGAGCCGCTCGCACAGCTCTACATGCACCTCGACCCGGATGACCTGGAAGACGCCGACGAGTTGATCGAGGAAATCGAATCCCTGGAGCCGCCCGTTGACGTGGCCGAGGCCGTGGAATGCCTCGTGCGGGCCAGCCTGCTGCTGGCCGACGTGACGCGCCCGCTCAAGAGCACCCAGCCTGCGGGGCGCCCGTCCGCGCCGCGCCGACCCGGCCCCGGTGGTCGCGGGGGCCCGCCGCGTCGCCACTGAGCGGCACGCCCGGGCTCAGTCCAGCGCCTTGCCCTCGCCCACCTGGCGCTTCATCCACTGGCTCATTTCCCAAAGCGTGTGGCCGATGGACTCGCGCGCAGTGTAGCCATGGCCCTCGTGGGGCAGGGACACGAAGCGCACGTGGCCGCCCGTGCCGGAGAGGGCCTGGTACAGGCGTTGGCTCTGGATGGGGAAGGTACCGGGGTTGTCGTCGCTGTCGCCATGGATCAGCAGCAGCGGTTCCTTGAGCTTGTCGGCGTAGTTGAAGGGCGAGAGCTTCTGGTAGACGTCCTGCGCCTCCCAGTAGGTGCGCTGCTCGCTCTGGAATCCGAAGGGCGTCAACGAGCGGTTGTAGGCCCCGCTGCGGGCAATGCCGGCCTTGAAGAGGTCGGTGTGTGCCAGCAGGTTGGCGGTCATGAAGGCGCCATAACTGTGGCCGCCCACCACCATGTGCGAGCGTGAACTCACGCCCAGCTCAGCGGCCTTGTCGATGATGGCCTGCGCATTGCTGGTGATCTGGGCGATGAAACTGTCGTTGACGGTCTTGGGATCGCCCACCACGGGCATGGTGGCGTCCATCAGTACCACGTAGCCGTCCAGGAGCAGCATCAGGGGGCTGCTTCCGCCGAAGCTGGTGAAGCGATTGCCGGATCCGCTGACCTGGCCCGCCACGGAGGCATCCGTGAATTCCAGCGGGTAGGCCCAGACAAAGGCCGGGCGCCGCTCGCCGGCCTGGTAGCCGGGCGGCTTGTAGAGCCAGAAGGAGAGCTCCACGCCATCGGCACGCTTGAACTTCACCAGCTCGCGCTGGATGTCGCGCAGTTGAGGGGCCGGATCGGTGTAGCGCGTGATGGCCTGCATCTGCGCAAGCTCCGGACCGCTGCGCAGCACCAGTTGCGGGACTTCGGTGGCGCTTTCACGGCTGAACAGCACGCGCTCGGCCTTGGCGTCCAGCACTGCCATCGGCCGCTCGTAATGGCTGCCACCGGCGCGGTAGAGCCGCTGCAGCCGGCCGTCAGCCAGATGGATGCGGTCCAGGAAGGGGCGCTCGCCCTCGGGGCTGGCGCCTGCACCGACCAGCCACATCGCACCCTCGTCAACGCGCAGGGCCTGACGGCCATTGGCCTGCACGCGGCGCAGGGGCTGGCCGATGTCCTTGTAGCGGTCTCGCAGCGAGCGCTCGCTGAGCAGGCGTGCCTGGGGTGGCGTGGCGCCGAGGTCCAGCAGGTTCAGGCGCAGCCACTGGCGCTCGCGGTCCACATCGGCCACCAAGGCCTGTCTGCCACCCTCGAGGAACTCCAGCATCGACACCCGGCCCACGCTGCGATGCAGCTCCTGCGGCTCGCCTGTGTAGGGCGCGGCCAGGCGCATCAGGCGATCCCGGTGTTCGGCCTTTCGGCGCGGATCGCCGCCGTCCAGGGCCTCGGTCCAGTACAGCGCGGCATCGGTACCAGGGGAGCTGGTGTAGTGGCGCGGGCCGGTGATCACGCCGTCCACCGGCACGTCTTTCTTCAGCGAAACCGGCGCCAGTGCGCGCAGCACGCGGCCCTCGGCATCACGCAATTCGACGTCGCGGCCGAAGTCCTGCCAGGTGACCTGGTAGCTGAAGGGCTGGCGCAGGCGCTCGGTCAAGACCTGACCCTGCGTGCCCACGGCCTGGATGGCAGCGAACAGCCCGGCTTCGCCCAGGGCCTGCAGCTGACCAGTCCTGAGATTCACCCGCGTCAACTGCGAGCGGGCGTAGTGGGCAAACACCAGCTCATCCTGAGCGTTGCGCAGCAGGTCCTGCAGCGTGCGCTCGGGCGATTGCCGGCCCAGGGACTCCTGCACCGTGGGGCCGTCCGGGGCCTCGAAGCGCGGCGCCGGGCCCAGCTTGGGCGGCACCGCCAGCACCAGCAGCGTGTCCGGGCCCTGCCAGGCGACATCCTGCTCCAGCACGGTGTTGAGCTTCAGGCCTGGCAGTTGCTTCAGTTGCCCGGTGGCGGTCTGGCCCAGCCACAGCTCCACGCCGCCGGATGTCCGGCGGTTCAGCAGGAAGTGCCGGCTGTCGGGGGACCAGCGCAGGTGATGAAAGCCGCCGCCGGGCGGCAGGGGCACGGCGCGTTCGACCCCTCCCTCCAGCGGACGCAGGACCAGGGACTCCAGAGCGGGCACGCTGAGCAGGGGCGCATGGGCCGCGGGGTCGATACGCATGCCGGCCAGCCTGAGCGCTGGCCGTGCGAGGTCGGCCACCTGGCGGTAGCGCTGGCTGCGCAGCACGGCCAGAGTCTTCTGGTCGGGCGAGAGGCTGTGGGCGGGCAGTCCCGGCGCGTCCAGCACGGCTCGCATGGCCTGGCTGGGCTGCTGGTAGCGGGTCACCGCGCTGGCCGTTGCGGTGCCCGAGGCCTCGTCAGCGTTGGCCGGCAGGGGAAGCAGTGCGCCGATAGCCAGGCCGAGGGTCAGGCACGGGGCCAGGTACAGGGGAGCCAGTGAAGGGCGGTGTTCAGGCGTCATGGCGTCGATGAGTCCGTGGGGAGGAGAGGCTTGGACAGCTGGATCATCAGCGTGTCGGTCAGGTCGTTGGGGCCCTGGTCGGTCTGCTGGTAGCCATGGCGGCCATACAGTGCGATCAGCGGCCGGTTGGTGGCGGAGGTCCAGGTGCAGCAACGCGTGAGCCGCTGCTCGCGGAACCAGTCTTCGGCGCAGGCCAGCAGGCGGCTTGCCAGCCCTGCACGGCGATATGCCGGCCAGATGTAGGTGGTGGAGATGAGCCCGATGCGCGTTTCGTCGGGCCTTTCGATCCGGAAGATGGTGTGGCCCAGGATCTGCCCCTGCGCTCCCACGGCCAGCACGACACGAGCCTGTGTCTGCGCCGGGTCCAGATGCCAGCGTATCCGGGCGCGCAGCCAGTCCTGGGTGTACATCGCGGCGCCGCGGGCCTCGCCCTCTACCTCAATCAGGGTCTGGCGCATGCCTTCGGCGACCCGCTCGATCTCGTCGGGACAGGACGGGGCCAGATCACGTAGGAAGGCAGTCTGCATGGGCGCCTGAGGCAGCAAAGCCCTGGAATCTAGCAGGGACGACCGCCGGCCGACATGGGGTCAGGTCTGGGCCTTGAACAGGCGTGCGGCATGCAGTCCCAGGCCACTGGCCACCGACGCGAAGGCGTCGCCCTGGATGCGCCGGGCGCGGGGGTAGTCGGCGGTGATGCGCTCGGCCAGAGGCAGGAGGCCGGTGGAGCCGCCGGTGAAGTAGAGCGCGTCGATCTGCTCCAGCGTCAGGCCCGCCAGGGCCACCGTCTCGCGGCCGGCCTCGGCGATGCGCTCGATGTCCCGGCCCAGGGCCTGCTGTGCGCCCTCGGCGCTGAAGCCGACGGCCAGGCCGGACTCGATCAGGCCCAGGTCCACCGCGACCTCCCCGCCCGCTGCGACGGCGATCTTGGCGTCCTCCGCGCGCCCTGCCAGCTCGTGGCCCAGGCGGTCCTCCAGCACGGTCATGAGACGGTCGTGGTGGCGGGTGTCGCCGTAGAAGCTTCGCATGCTGCGCAGCTCGGCCACCCGCTGCGGGCTGTAGACGGTGTTGATCAGGTGCCAGGTGGCCAGGTCGAAATAGACGCCGCTGGGCACCTCTCGAGGCGTCTGGCCCGGCTTGGCCGGCCCCATGCTGCGATAGCCGAATTCCGGCAGGATGGCGGCCAGTTCCACGTGGCGGTCGAAGTCGGTGCCGGCGATGTGGACGCCGTGGTTGGCCAGGATGTCCTCGCGACGGTCCAGGCGCGCCATGCGCTCGGGGCCGACCCGTACCACGGAGAAGTCCGAGGTGCCACCGCCGATGTCGGCCACCAGGACCAATTGCTCGGCGGGCGCCTGGCGTTCGTAGTCGAAGGCCGCGGCGATGGGCTCGAACTGGAAGTGAATGTCGGTGAAACCCACGGCACGGGCGGCAGCTTCCAGCGAGGCCTGGGCGGCAGCATCCCGCGCAGGCTCGCCGTCGACGAAGAACACCGGGCGGCCCAGCACCACGCGGTCGATGGCGTGGCCGGCGGTGAGCTCGGCCTGGCGCTTGAGGCGCTTCAGGTAACCGGCCAGCATGTCGAAGTACTTCACACCGCGACCGCCCCCGACGTCCGTGGTCTGGTCGATCAGGGGCGAACCCAGGATGCTCTTCATGGAGCGCATCAGCCGCCCGTCCGACCCTTCCACATAGGCGGCCAGCGCGGCCCGGCCGAAAGCGCGAGGCGGGCCGTCGGCATCGTGGCGACCCTCGGCGAAGTAGAAGACGGCTGTGGGCATGGTGAGCCGTCCGGGCTCGAGTTCCACCAGTCGCATGTCGCCCGCCGGCCCGGGGACGGCGATGGCGGAGTTGGAGGTGCCGAAGTCGACGGCGCAAAAGCCGGTGGCGCAGGGGGAAGCAGACATGACAGCAGCGCCCAGAAATGCAGAAGAGGGGCGCGGATTGTAGTCATGCCGCTGCGGCGGCGCTGTGCCGGCGGCCAGGCCGGCGCCATCGCTCAGGCGGTGGCCATACGCCGCACGGGGGCGGCCGGCAGGGCGTCGCCGTAGAAGCCGAAGCCGTCCAGGGCAGGGCGCTTGCCGCTCAGCAGCTCGGCAACCGCACGGCCCGAGCCGGCGCCATGGGTCCAGCCCAGCGTGCCATGGCCAGCGTTGAGCCACAGATTGGAGGCCTTCTTTGATCGGCCGATGTAGGGGATGTTGGTCGGGGTGCTGGGCCGCAGGCCGGTCCAGTAGTTGCGCTCGCCGAGGTCGGCCACGCCGGGGAAGAGCTCCTCGTAGCGCTTGACCAGGGCGTCACAGCGAACGCGCGAGGTGGGCGTGTCCAGGCTGGTGTCCATGCCGACCAGCTCGGCCGTACCCGCGATGCGCACGTAGTCGCCCAGCCGCGAGATGGCGATCTTGCGCGTGTCATCCAGCAGGCTGACCACGCTGGCCTGCTCGGGCTTCTTCAGGCGCAGGGTGGCCGAGTAGCCCTTGGCGGGATAGATGTTGAGGAATTCGCCCAGCGGCTTGAGCAGTTGCGGCGTGTAGGAGGCCATGGCGGCCACGAAGGCGTCGCCCTTGAGCACGGTCTTCTGGCCGCTGCGCACATTCGCGATCTGCACGCCGCTGATGGAGTGGCCTTCGCGCTGCAGGGCCAGGATGTCATGGCCATACAGGAAGGTGGCGCCACGAGCCTCGCAGGCCTGGGCCAGCTTCTGGGTGAAGACACGGGCGTCGCCCGATTCGTCGCTGGGCGTGAAGGTCCCGCCGAAGATGTTGTTGCCGAAGGCTCGCAGGGCGGGCTCGACCTTGAGCACCTCGTCCCGGCTCAACACGCGACGGTCCACGCCATGGGTCCGCATCACCTCGGCAGCGGCGGCGCCGGCATCGAAGTCGGCCTGGCTGGAGAAGAAGTGCAGGATGCCGCGTTCCAGGCGTTCGTACTCGATGCCCGTCTGCGCGACCAGGGACTTCAGCGACTCATGGCTGTAGCGACCCAGGCGCACCAGCTGTTCCACATTGCGCTCGAAGGCGGCATTGGTGCACTGGGTCAGGAAGCTCAGGCCCCAGCGCCACTGGGCGACTTCCAGGCGCGGGCGGAACAGCAGAGGCGAATCATCGCGCAGCAGCCACTTGGCGACCTTGAAAGGGGCGCCGGCATTGGCCCAGGGTTCGCAGAAGCTCACGGAGATCTGGGCGCCGTTGGCGAAGCTGGTCTCCATGGACGCGTCGTCCTGCCGGTCGACCACCACCACCTCATGGCCCTCCTCCAGCAGATACCAGGCGGTGGCGACGCCGATGATGCCTGCACCCAGAACGACGACTTTCATCTGTACTGCTCCTGCGTGGGAAGCCCTTTGGCGGGATTCCCGAATGATCGACGCTTGTGCGACCGAATTGAAGGGGGAAGAGGGCTGGAAACCGGCGCGGGCGTGAGGCCCGACACGGCTGGCGCATTGTCGGCAGCCTGACGGAGATCAAGAAGCGCCATTCATATTTCTCGCGCTACATTAATTGCACTTATGAAAGACCTGGATTCCGCCGGATTGGACTGCCTCGCCGCCCTGGCGGACGAGCGCAGCTTCGAGCGTGCCGCCCAGCGCCTGAGCGTGACCCAGAGCGCTGTATCCCAACGCCTGCGCAGCCTGGAGGCGCAAGTCGGCCAACTGCTGGTGGTGCGCTCCCGGCCTTTGCGGCTGACCGAGCCGGGCAAGGTGCTGCTGCGCTTCGCGCGCCAGCTCCAGGCCTTGCGCACCGACGTCGCCCGCGAGCTCGGAAGTCAGGTGACGCCGCATGAGCGCCTGCCCATTGCCGTCAATGCCGACAGTCTGGCGACCTGGGTGCTGCCGGCCCTGGATGGCCTGGTGCAGCAAGGCCTGCGCGAGGGCTTCGGCCTGGAGCTGATCGTTGACGACCAGGACTTCACCCATGACTGGCTGCGCCAGGGCGAGGTGCTGGGCTGCGTCAGCACCGTCAAGCAGGCCTTGCGGGGATGTGTGGTCCAGCCGCTGGGGGTGATGTCCTATGTGGCGGTGGCAAGCCCGGATTTCGTCGCCCGGCAGCTGCCTGGCGGGCTCAATGAGGCGAATTTCTCCCAGTTGCCCTTCCTCGTTTTCAACCGCAAGGACGACAACCAGGTCCAGTGGATCAGCCAGGCCTTCGGGGTGCGGCATCCGCGGCTCAAGGAGCGCTATGTGCCCTCCAGTGACGCCATCGTGCGCGCGGCCTGCATGGGCTGGGGCATTGCGGTGGTGCCGGAGTTGCAGGTGCGGGAGCTGGTGCGCAAACGACAGTTGCAGCAGCTCCGGCCTGAAGTGAGCGTCGACCTGACCCTTTACTGGCACCAATGGAAGCTGGTCAGCGAGGCCGCTCCGGCCCCTGGCCGGGTGGCCTTGCTGGACCAGGTGGGCCTTGCGCTCAGTGCGGGGGCCAAGGGCGCGCTCAAGGCATCGCCGGCCAGACGCCGCGCCGCAGCCTAGGCGCTCCGTGCAGCCAGGAGGGGTGGTACTGCGGCAAGGGCGGCGGCGTGCAGCACCTCGGGCCACGGCCTAAGCCCGCAGGCTGATGGCCCCCCGCCTATCCCTGGGTCAGGGGGGGCCTGGTGGCATGCGGTCCCAAGGGGCGAGGCTGTGCCAGCGTTGCGTCAGCAGCGTCAGTGCGCAGAGGACGCGTGCGCCGTGCCGCCCGCGGCTCAAAGCCTGATGGGTGCGGGCATTCATGGAAAAGCCCGGCACGCCCCACCGGGATTGCACGGATGGCCATGGCCGCAAAGACATGCGTTTGCATCACTTTGCAAGCGCGTGAGTTTTTGCCAACTGCCTGTCGTTTTCCACCCAATTTAGGGATATCTGCGGGCGCTGGGACGCGCACACTGGAACCCTGCGTGATCCAGCGCAATGTGCGATGGAATCGGGCCTTCCGGCCTTTTGCGCTCAGCTGCCAGACGAGGTCCACCATGCGATTTGCCCCTGCCGCCGCACTGCGATTCTTCCGCCGTCAGCCCAGCAATCGCCCGGCCCAGGACCCGGCGGACATGGGCACGGCCTTTGGTCTCGAGGTCACCCTCGAAGACGAGGCTGATTCATTTCGGCGCACCAGCGACTACCAGACGCTGGAGTCATCCCAGAGCACAGCGGTGAATGGCGGGGAGTCGCCACTGGCTTGGTTGCATCGCCGCGCCTAGCGTCCAGCCGGACCCGCGCCGGCCCTCGGCCAAGCCTTCCGTTGATGCAGGCCTTGATGAAGGCCTTGGTGTCGGTCGCGTGAGTCTCGCCAGTGTCAGGTGGGGCCGGCCTGGAGCCGGCATGCGCTGCAGTCCCAAGCCCCTCAGCGCACCAGCAGGACCGGCACCTCGGTCTGGCTCATGACTTTGGTGGCCACCGATCCCAGCACAAGGTTGCCCAGGGTGCCGTGGCCGTGGGAACCCATCAGCAGCAGGTCGTACTTGCCCTTGTTGGCGGCAGCGCTGATGACCTCCGCGGCCGGGCCGACCTTGCTGACGAACTCGGCGCGCACTTTCTGCTTGTCGAAGAAGGTGCGGACGGTCTTGAGTACTTTCTCGGCCTCATCGTCGTAGTAGGACTTGAGCACAGCCTTGTCCAGCACGGCGGCAGCGCGCGGCGGCACAGCTGGCACGGCATGCAGCACGGTGTACTGGTGGGCATTGCCCAGCCATTCATCGTGCGCGACCAGGTAGGCCAGCATGCGCTTGGTAAAGGAACTGCCGTCAACGGCGACCAGGATCTTCATGCCATATCTCCCCGCCTGCGTAGGCGTCATGTGGATGGGGGTACAGGCCGCAGTCTGGCACAGACCAGGGGTCGCGGATTGACACATCTCAAGCGCCGCGGCTTGCGGCATGGGCGGTCAGACCTCGACGCAGCGCAGCGGGTCGTAGTCCGCCGCCTCGCCCTTGCGGCCATGCCCACGTGCATTGCAGATCACGCGGGTCTGGCCCAGGGCGTGGCTCACGCGGTAGTCGTGGCGGCAATGCAGGTGTCCGTGGATCCAAAGTTGCACACCGGGCATCAGCGCCTCGTCGTCATTGCAGAAGCTGGCCGTGCCGGGCTGCTTTCCGTAGCGCGGATCAGCGCTCTTGAGGCTGGGGGCGAAGTGGGTGATGACCACGGTTGCATCCATTGCCTCTCCGCCGGTCACGGGCAGTGTCCGCTCCAGCCAGGCGCGGTTCTCCAGGCCCAGGCGGCGCACGGCATCGGCGTCGAAGGCCTGGCCGTCCAGGCGGGCCGCCATGACCCGCTGGAAATAGCCTGCGGCGCGCATGGCGCGTTCGCGCTGGGCGCTGCCGAAGACGTCGAAGTCGCTCCATCGCGTGGAGCCCAGGAAGCGGATGCGGCGACCTGCAGCGTCGTCCAGCACGAAGACCTCGTCGTCCAGCATGCGCAGGCCCAGGCGTTCGCATTCGCGGCGCAGGGCCGGGCCGGTGTCGCGGATCTCGCGCTGGTCGTACTCATGGTTGCCTGGCACGAAGAGCACGGGCACCGGCCAGCCCGCAAAGGCCGACAGGCCGCGCCAACTGCTGTCGACGTCGCCGGCCAGGACCAACAGCTCGGCGCCGGACGCCGGTTGGGGGTCGAAGGCCTCGGTCTCCATGTGAAGGTCCGAGAGGATCTGCAGTTTCATGACAGCAAAGGCGGCCGGCGGCGGAGCCGGCTTTCGGTGCTCAGTTGGCGCCGTGGCACTGCTTGTATTTGCGACCCGAGCCGCAGGGGCAGGGATCGTTGCGTCCCACCTTGGGCGTGTCGCGGCGCACGGCCTCGACCTTGTAGCGCAGGTCCGTGGTGAGGTCGTAGAGATCGGCCACATTGACCACCAGGTCCTCGATGGCGTCGTCGATGTCCTTGAGCGGGTGCTCCCGGTCCAGGGTGGCGACGATTTCCTTCTCCTCCGCCGACTCGGCCGGCAGGTGGCGGTACAGGCGCGCCATGGCGTTCATCACGCCTTCGTCGTCCAGTTCGCTCAGCTCGGGGAAGCACAGGGCGGCATGCTGGAAGCCGGCGACCCAGGGCAGCAGGGTGCGGGTGATGGGCGAGAGCTGCTCGTCGTCGGCTGCGTCGGCTTCGGGCTGCTCGCCGGATTCAGCGGCGGCGGCGGCCTCGGCATCCAGGTCCAGCACGACCGGGTCGAACCAGCCGTGCTCGGCCAGGCTGCGGTTCAGGGCGCCATGGCGGCGCAGCACCAGCTCCTGGATGCGCGCCAGCCAGGTCGGGTCGGTGTCTGCAGGCAGCTCGCCTCCGTCGTAGTCGAAGATGGGCGGCAGCCATTCCTCGACCTCGATCAGGCGGGGCTGGACCAGCACGCCGCAGAGGTAGCCGTCCAGCATGGAGGCATCCAGGGCTTGCAGGGGCGCGGGCGTGGTGGCCAGCAGTTCATCGAGTTCGGCGAACTCGGCGTCGTTCAGGTCGGCGATCTTGCTCATCCGGCGATTGTCGCTGATCGTCGACGCCGAAAGCTCAGGCGGCTGCCAGCGCTGCGGCCAGCAGCAGGCGCTCCCTGAGCCAGCGCTGGGGCGGACGGTCCTCATTGCGCATGTGCCAGAGCATGTCCACATGCACCGGCGCGAGGGCAAAGGGCAGGGGCCGCTCGATCAGCTCGCTCTTGTAGCCCGTGGCGCTGACGAAGCGGGCGGGCAGCACCGTCAGCAGGTCGGACTGGGCCACCACGCGCCCGGCCGTGAAGAACTGGTTGACCGTGAGCACGATGCGCCGGCTGCGCCCGACGGCTGCCAGGGACTCGTCGACGAAGCCATGCGGGCGGCCGGAAAAACTCACCAGCAGGTGGTGGGCGGCGCAGTAGGTTTCCAGGTCCAGCGGGGCCTGCGCCAGCGGGTGGTCGCGTCGCATCACGCAGACGTACTGGCTCTCGTACAGGCGGTGCTGGCGGATGGCGGCCAACTGACCCTGACTCTGCAGGGCGGCGACGGCCTGCGGGAAATAGCCCAAGGCGAAGTCGGCCTCGCCCTGCTCCAGCAGGCTGCGCGGGTCGCGCGTGGTCAGCGGCAGCACATGGACGCGGGCGCGGGCCTGCTGGGCCTCCAGGTCAGCCACCAGCGGAGGCAGTACCAGGGCGGCGGTGGCGTCGGCCATGGCGATCTGGAAGGTAGCGTCCTCGGTGGCGGGCTCGTACTCGCGCGGATCCAGCACGGCGCGCAGCCTGTCCAGGGCCTGCCGTACCTCAGGCCACAAGCCCTCGGCGCGTGAAGTCGGCTTCATGCCGAAGGCTTGGCGGACGAAAAGCTCCTCGCCCAGCGACTCCCGCAGTCGCTTCAGCGCATGGCTCACCGCCGGCTGTGTCATGGCCAGGCGCTCGGCGGCCCGGGTGAGGTTGCGCTCGGCCATGACGGCGTCAAACACGCGCAGCAGGTTGAGGTCCAGGTTGCGGAAACTCATATGAATGATGTTTATAGAGCAAATGCAAACAATTCATTTGGAGAATGTCTAGGGTTTACCCCAGAATTCACCCCATCGCACCACACCCTGGTGCCCGCAACACCCACAAGGAAGTGAAATCATGAGCGTCGCCACCCAAACCTTCGGTCTGCCCCTGCATCGCACCGTTCGTCATGGGGGCTCCTTCGCTGCCATCGGCGCCCGCCTGTGGCTGAGCCTGATCGCCAAGGTCCAGGCCCAGTTGGCTGCCGCCAAGAAGGCTCGCGAAGAGCGCGAACTGCTGGCCCTGGCTGCCCAGTACGAAGACAGCATGCCCAGCTTTGCTGCCGAACTGCGCGCCGCCCACGCCCGCAAGGACTGAGTCTCCTGCAACGGCCTTCGTGCCGTCTTGCTCTGTAGCCTGCCCGCTGATGAAGCCGGCAGGTTTTTTTTCGTCTGCAGCAGGCTCATTCGCTGCTGAGAGATCGCCGGCAGACCACCGATGCGGCTCAGGCACGAAAAAGCCCGCACGAGGCGGGCTTTGCGAGCGGAGGCAGACCGGCTTACTCGGCGGCCAGGCGCTGTTCGATCCTGGCCTTGGTAGCCGGCAGTTCAGCGGGCAGGTGGTAGGCCAGCTGAGTGAAGAGCTCTTCGTGCAGCTTCAGCTCGGCGGCCCAGTCGGCCTTGTCGATGCGAGTGGCGACCTCGAACTGTTCCTTGGTGAAGTTCAGACCGTCCCAGTTCAGATCCTCGTAGCGCGGGGTGACGCCGAAGACGTGCTCCTCACCGGACTGGCTGCCGGTTACACGGTCCAGCATCCACTTCAGCACGCGCATGTTCTCGCCATAGCCGGGCCAGACGAACTTGCCGTCGGCACCCTTGCGGAACCAGTTGACGCAGAAGATCTTGGGCAGGGTGGCGCCGCCGTCGGCCAGCTTCTTGCCCAGGTCCAGCCAGTGCTGGAAGTAGTCGGCCATGTTGTAGCCCATGAAGGGCAGCATGGCGAAGGGGTCGCGGCGCACCACACCCTGCTGGCCGGCGGCCGCCGCGGTGGTCTCGGAACCCATGGTGGCGGCCATGTAGACGCCTTCCACCCAGTCGCGGGCCTCGGTCACCAGGGGCACGGTGGTCGAGCGGCGGCCACCGAAGATGAAGCCGTCGATGGGCACGCCGGCGGGATTGTTCCAGTCGGGGTCCAGGGCCGGGTTGTTGGTCGCAGCCACGGTGAAGCGGGCGTTCGGGTGGGCGGCCTTGGCGCCGGTCTCCTTGGCGATCTCGGGCGTCCAGTCCTTGCCCTGCCAGTCGATCAGGTGGGCGGGCGGGGTGTCGGTCATGGACTCCCACCAGACGTCGCCATCATCGGTCAGCGCGACGTTGGTGAAGATGACGTCCCGGTTCAGGCTGGCCATGCAGTTGTAGTTGGTCAGCGTGTTGGTGCCGGGGGCCACGCCGAAGTAGCCGGCTTCCGGGTTGATGGCGTAGAGGCGGCCATCGGCTCCGGGCTTGATCCAGGCGATGTCGTCACCGACGGTCGTCACCTTCCAGCCATCGAGGGCCTTGGGCGGGATCAGCATGGAGAAGTTGGTCTTGCCGCAGGCGCTGGGGAAGGCGGCGGCGAAGTGGTACTTCTTGCCCTCGGGGGAGGTCAGGCCCAGGATCAGCATGTGCTCGGCCAGCCAGCCCTGGTCGCGGCCCATGGTCGAGGCGATGCGCAGCGCGAAGCACTTCTTGCCCAGCAGGGCATTGCCGCCGTAGCCCGAACCGTAGGACCAGATCTCGCGGGTCTCGGGGTAGTGGACGATGTACTTGGTCTTGTTGCAGGGCCACTTGACGTCAGCCTGGCCGGCTTCCAGCGGCGCGCCCACGGTGTGCACGCAGGGCACGAAGGGGCCGTTGTCGCCCAGCACGTCCAGCACGGCCTTGCCCATGCGAGTCATGATGCGCATGTTCACGGCCACGTAGGGGCTGTCGGAGAGCTCCACGCCGATGTGGGCGATGGGGGAGCCGATGGGGCCCATGCTGAAGGGCACCACGTACAGCGTGCGGCCCTTCATGGCGCCCTTGAACAGCGCCTGCTCGCCGGTCTGCAGCAGCACACGCATCTCGGCCGGGGCCATCCAGTTGTTGGTGGGGCCGGCGTCTTCCTTGTTCTGCGAGCAGATGAAGGTGCGGTCTTCCACGCGGGCGACGTCGCTGGGGTCGCTGCAGGCCAGGAAGCTGTTGGGGCGCTTGGCGGGATTGAGTTTCTTGAAGGTGCCGGCGTCGACCAGCTGCTGGCAGAGGCGCTCGTACTCTTCCTGGCTGCCGTCGCACCAGTACACGTCCTTGGCCTGGGTCAGGGCGGCGATCTCCGCCACCCAGGCGATCAGGCGCTGGTGCTTGACATAGGCGGGCACGTTCAGGCGCAGCCCTTCCATCATGGGTTGGTTCATGGCAAGTCCTTCAATGTTGAAAAGCAGAATTGGGTCAGGCTCGGGCGGCGGCCCCAGGCTGGGAAGCGTGGGGATGCGGGGGCCGGGCCTGGCCCAATGCCGCTCTGGAAGACAGCCGGATCGCCGGTCTGCATCTCGATGTCAGGCACTTGCCGAGCCTCATGTTCAGCCCGGCGGGATCCCAAGCGCCGGGTTGCGGCAGGGTGGGGGATCGATTGTCACCGCAATGTAATCACGCCGTAACTCCCCCGCTTGCGGCATCTATGCGTTTCGGGAATAGATACCGCAGCTTCCGGCATTGCGGGGGCGCGCAGCATCGTCCGGACGACATTTGTCAGGGGCTTCTTGTGCTGGTCTGGATCTGGTTTGCATGGGGATGTGTCCTGACGCCCGGCAGCGGATGGGTGCAAGATCCAGGCTTTACAGTGCGGCAACCGTCACGACCTCCTCGCCCGACATGCATGTCCATTCGCTCAACACCGGCCGCGTCCAAGCTCTGCTGATTGATGGGCGGTCTCACGCCAGCGGCATCCGCAAGGCGCCACGCGAGGGCCGGGTGACGGTGGCGTCGCTGGGCCTGGACGGGGACGAGCAGGGCGACCTCAGCGTGCATGGCGGCCTCAGCAAGGCCATCTATGCCTATCCGCAGGAGCACTATGCCTTCTGGCAGACGGTGAGGGCACAGGCGGGGGTCGCGGGCTGGAGTGAGGCCCTGGCTCCTGGCGCGCTGGGCGAGAACCTCACGCTGCAGGGCCTGCTGGAAAAGGACGTCTGGGTGGGTGACGTGCTGCGCTTCGCGGACTGCGAGTTGGCCGTGAGCGAGCCGCGTCAGCCCTGCTTCAAGTTCAACGCGGTGATGGGCTTCAAGCAGGCCGCCCGGCTGATGAGCCAGAGCGGCTGGTGCGGCTTCTACCTGGGGGTGCTCAAGCCTGGCAGCCTGCAGGCTGGCGAGGCCTTCGAGCTGCTGCCAGGCCCGCGCGAGGTCAATATCGCCGAGCTGTTCCAGGCCATGATGCGGCGCGGCTGAGCCGCGTCCCGCCCGACGCCCCGGCTGGCACTCAGGCCAGCGCCGGGTAGTCGGTATAGCCCTTCGCCCCGCCGCCATAGAAGGTGCTGCGGTCGGGCTTGGCCAGCTCAGCGTTCAGGCGCAGGCGGCGCACCAGGTCCGGATTGCTGATGAAGTCCCGGCCGAAGGCGACCAGGTCGGCCTGTCCCTCGGCGACCGCCTTCATGGCCATCTCGCGGCTGTAACCGTTGTTGACCATCCAGGCACCCTTGAAGCGCTGGTGCAGGGCCTCGAAATCGAAGGGAGCGATGTCACGGGCGCCGCCCGTCATGCCCTCGATCACGTGCAGGAAGGCCAGGTTCAGCGGTGCCAGTTGCTCGACGGCATGGTTGAAGAGGGCCTGGGCCTGGCTGTCCTGGCCAGCATCGTTCACGGGCGTGACAGGGCTCAGGCGCAGGCCGGTGCGGCCGGACCCTATCGCCTGGCTCACGGCGGTCATGATCTCGATGAGGAAGCGGGCGCGGTTCTCGATCGAGCCGCCGTAGGCATCGGTCCGGTCATTGATGCTGTCGCGCAGGAACTGGTCGATCAGATAGCCGTTGGCGCCATGCACTTCCACGGCGTCGAAGCCGGCCTCCATGGCGCAACGGGCGGCGTGGGCAAACTGGCCGACGACGCCGGGGATCTCGTCGGTTCGCAGGGCGCGGGCCGGCGTGACGGGTTCCAGGCCGCGGGCGGTGAAGGTCTTGGCCTGGATGGGCCGGGCCGTGGACGACACGGGCGCGCCGCCGCCGGGCTGGAAGTCGGCATGCGAGATCCGGCCCACATGCCACAGCTGGATGGCGATCCGGCCGCCCTCTGCATGCACGGCGTCGGTGACCTTTCGCCAGGCCTCGACCTGCTCGGGGCTGTGGATGCCCGGAGTGTCCAGGTAGCCCTGGCCCTCGGGGCAGACCTGGGCGCCCTCGGTGATGAGGAGGCCGGCGCTGGCGCGTTGGCGGTAGTACTCGACGGCCAGCGGGCCGGGCTTCAAGCCCACGGAGCGGCTGCGGGTGAGCGGGGCCATGACGATGCGGTTGGCGAGGTCGATGTCGCCGACGCGAAGGGGGTCGAAGAGATTGGGCATGATGGTCTTGTGGCGGCGGTCGGCCGCGGGGACAGCGCAAAGACGCCAAGCGTAGCCAAGAAGCCGCCAGACGGCCTGCCACCCCCGCGACAGTGCCTCGCGCGCCCGGGCATGGCGCGGCGCCCTGCACGTCCGGCGTCCCTGTGCTAGCCGCCGTCGCTAGGTGCTGCGCAGGCCGCTTGCTACAGTGCGCACATGCTCGCCTACCGACACGCTTTCCATGCCGGCAACCATGCCGACGTTCTCAAACATCTGGTGCTCGCCCGTGTGCTGAGCTATCTGGGCGAAAAAGACAAGCCCTACACCCTGGTCGACACCCACGCTGGTGCCGGCGGCTATTCCGTCGAGGGCCGCTACGCCCAGAAGAACGCCGAGTACGGCAGCGGCATCGCCCGGCTCTGGGACCGCAAGGACCTGCCCGAAGCGCTGGCGGCCTATGTGAAGCTGGTCAAGGACTTCAATCCTGACGGGCAGCTGCGCCAGTACCCGGGCTCTCCGGCCATCGCCAATCTGCTGATGCGCGAAGCCGACCGCCTGCGCGTCTACGAGCTGCACCCCACCGACCACCGCATCCTGGCCAGCTACCTCGAGACGCGGCCCAACACCCAGGTTGCCGACACGGACGGCTTTGCCTCGCTCAAAGGCGAGCTGCCGCCGCCCTCGCGGCGCGGCGCGGTGTTGATGGATCCGCCCTACGAGATCAAGACGGACTACGGCAAGGTGCTGACCGCTCTGCGCGAAGGCCTGCAGCGCTTTGCCGATGGCGTCTACATGATCTGGTACCCGCAGCTGCAGACGCTGGAGTCGGCGCAGCTGGCCACGCGCCTCAAGGCCGCGGCCGATGCTGCCGCCAAAAAGGGTTGGCTGCATGTGCGCCTGACGGTCGCTCAGCCGGTCGAGCGTGGCTTCGGCATGCTGGGCAGCGGCATGTTCGTGGCCAATCCGCCCTTCACCCTGCATGACGAGCTGCAGGAATGCCTGCCCTATCTGGTGGAGCACCTGGGCCAGTATGACGGTGCCAACTTCGTGCTGGAGCAGCGCGCCAGCTGAGTGCTGCCCCGCCGGATGAACCCGCAGCTGGCACCCCTGCGCACCTCGCGTGCGATGCTCGATCCCTCTGCGCGCAGCCGGCGGTCAGGGCCTGCTAGGCTGCCGCCTCCAGCCACCTGATCTCGCGAGGCGCATCTTGAGCAGTCCAGGCAGCCTTCCCCTGCGGCATTTCCTGCTGGCCCTGGCCGTGGTGGCCATCTGGGGCAGCAACTTCGTGGTGATACGGCTGGGGCTCAATGCCTTCCCGCCGCTGCTGTTCGCCGCCTTGCGCTTCTCCATGGCGGTGGTCCCGGCCATCTTCTTCCTGCCGCGGCCTGACGTGTCCTGGCGCAACCTGGCTGCCTATGGCGCCCTGGTGGGTGTGGGGCAGTTCGGCCTGCTCTACCTGGCCATGGGCTCGCAGATCTCGCCGGGCCTGGCCTCCCTGGTGATACAGACCCAGGTCTTCTTCACGCTGCTGCTGGCCATGCGCATCACCCACGAGCCGGTGCGCGGGTTCCAGTGGCTGGCCCTCGGGCTGGCCGCCTGTGGTCTGGCGGTCATCGCCAGCCACACCGATGGCAGCACCACGGTGCTGGGCCTGGGTATGGTCCTGCTGGCGGCCTTCAGCTGGGCCAGCGGCAACATCGTCGGCAAGAAGGCAGGCCGGGTGAACATGCTGGCTTATGTGGTCTGGAGCAGCGTCTTCGCTGCGCCGCCGCTGCTGCTGATGTCCCTGGTCTTCGAGGGCCCGGCCCGCATTGGCGAGGGGCTCAGCCAGGCCGGCTGGGGCGCCTGGGCCGCGGTGGCCTGGCAGGCCTTTGCCAACACCCTCTTTGGCTACGGCCTCTGGAGCTGGCTGTTGTCGCGCCATGCCGCCTCGCAGATCGTGCCGATGGCCCTGCTGGTGCCGGTGTTTGGCATGAGCACGGCGGCCTGGTACCTGCATGAGCCCCTGCCTGCCTGGAAGCTCACGGCGGCGGCCCTGGTGCTCAGCGGCCTGGCCCTGAACCTGCTGTGGCCGCTGCGGCCCTGGGCGCGAAACAAGCCTGCCGCGGCCGCCTGATCGGCACTTGGCCGCCGGCCCCGGCGGCGTATGCTGGGGCCATGAAGCTGTCCCGACGTTGTCTGCTGAACCTTGCCGGCGCCCTGGCGCTGCCGGTTCGCGCGGCCGAGCCCCGCGTCAACCTGTGGGTGGAGCTGCGCTGGGTGGACAGCCGTGTCAGCCAGGCGGCCATTGCCGGCCTGCGCGACGGCGCTGTGGTGGTGGGCACGGGTGGGGCGGTGTCACCGCGCGGGGCCATCGTGCTGAGTACCGAGCAGCAGGCCGCTCAGGGGCAGCTGCTGCAGCGGCTGACGGTGCTCAACGGTTTTCGCGCCTCGGTGCAACTGGGGGAGCTCACGCCCCTGCAGTGGCTGGATGTCAGTGTGCCCCTGGCAGCAGGCGGGGCGGGCCAGGCGCCCTCCCGTGAGGCCGGGCGGGCCCAGCTTCGCCAGGGCTATGTCGAGCAGGTGCGCGGCTTCAGCCTGGAGCCTCACTGGCCTGGCGGTCGCGAGGCTGTGCGCGTGACCCTCCGCACGCAAGACCTGACCCCTAACGAAGCCGCCCCTGGCCAGCCGTCGGTGCGCACCGAGCTGGAGTCCACCGCCCTGGTCCCGCTGGACGAATGGGTGACCGTGGCGCGCAGCGGTGGACAGCTGCGGCGCAGCGAGCGCGGCACCTTCAGCACCCGTGATGCCGAGTCTGTCAGCAGCCGCGAGCTGCAGGTCCGCATCCAGGTGGCGCCCTGAGCTTGGCGGGCATTTCTGTTAATTGGTATTCGATTGGCATTCGAAATGCGCTAGGCTGCGAGGCCTCGTGTGAAAGGAATGCCATGCTTTCGTTTGTCCGGCCCCACCGTCTGTGCCGCAGCCTGTGCCTGGTTCTGGTGGCCGGTCTTGTGGCCTCCGCCTGGGCCGAACCGCGGCCCGTGCCGCCGCCACCTGCAGACCTGTTCAAGCCCGGCGCCCTGGACTTCGAACCCACCAGCGGCAAGGTGCTGGGCTTGTATGTCGCGAACTGGGAGCCGCCCAGCCGCGTGGCAGCCCTGCCCGCGGGCAGCCTGACGCATGTGCTCTATGCGTTTCTGCGCGCCTGCGGCCCGGGTCAATTGCCCAAGGACGCGCCCAAGTGCGAGGGTCGTGCCGATCACGCCCTGGGTTGGGGGGCTGTCGATGCCCGTTTCGACACCGCCTTTGCCGCCTTGAAGGCGCGGGCGCCGCAAGTGAAGGTACTGGCCTCCGTGGGCGGCTGGGGTGGCTCGGATCCCTTCTTCCATTTCGCCAATGAAGCGCCGCGGCGCGCAGTCTTCGTGGCCTCGGCCCTGCAGTTCCTGCGTGAACACCCGGCCTTCGACGGCATCGACATCGACTGGGAGCATCCCGGCGGCAATGGCAGTGCCAATGGCGTGGCCCTGGGCAGCCCGGCGGACGGACAAGGCTTTGCCGATCTCATGCAGGACCTGCGCGCGGCCCTGGATCGCCTGACGGCCGAGACGGGGCGGCTCTATCAACTGACCGTGGCCGTCAACCCCATCCAGCAGATCACGCGGCGCATCGACTACCGCCGTGCCGCTCCCGCTCTGGATCTCGTCTTCATGATGAGCTACGACTACCACGGCGGCTGGTCCGAGCGCCTGGGGCACCACAGCGCGCTGCGTGGCTCGGCGCCGGGCTCTGACGACAGTCTGGCACAGTCCGTGCAGAACCTGGTCGAGGCGGGTGTGCCACCGTCCAAGCTGGTGGCCGGCGTGGCCATGTACGGGCGCGGTTTCAGCGGCGTTCGCGATCCCAGGCATGGGGCTGACAAGAAGGGGCCATTCCCTGGCGGCGACGGGGCGCTTGGGTGGGGCGCTCTTGCAGGACGCTATTTTGATGACCGGGGCCGGCCCCGGCATGGCTACCAGGTGCTGTTCGATCCCACCACCGAGTCCTACGCGCTCTACCAGCCGCGCCTGCAGCTGTGGATGGGTTACGACGATCCGCGCGCGGTGCTGGCCAAGGGGCAGTTCGTGCGTGCGCAGGGCTTGGCCGGGCTCTTTGCCTGGGAGTGGAGCCAGGACAACGGGGCGCTGCTCAATGCCATGAATCGTGGCCTGGGGCATCCTGTGCTGCCCTGAAGCTGACGTCGGCCCCGACAGCCATGCATGGCGTGCGGAACTGCACGCTTTGTGGGGCCGGCGCGCGGCTGCGGTGGTGATCCCGCCACGACCCGAGCAAAGCAGTCTGGATTGCGGATCTGTCCCGGTTCGCTCCCCCGCTATAACCATGGCATGGCGCGCTGGCCCTTGCCAAAGCCTGGCGCGGACGACGGTTCTTTCATGAATGCCAT
The DNA here is from genome assembly GCF_051857535.1 of Roseateles sp. DB2. NCBI lineage: Bacteria > Pseudomonadati > Pseudomonadota > Betaproteobacteria > Burkholderiales > Sphaerotilaceae > Roseateles > Roseateles sp. DB2. The sequence continues at coordinate 172,423 of NZ_JBPZGY010000002.1, forward strand.
CCCGGTTGTAGAAGGGGGACTCGATGCGAGCTGTTCATCTGCGTGTGGCGCTGGGCCTGCTGGGCCTGTGCGGTGCGGGGCTGCTGGGGCCGGCGGCCCAGGCCCAGGAATGGAAGACCTCGGGCTTTGCCTCGCTGGTCGTCGGGCGAAGCACAGGGGGGTGTGTGGCTGATGCGGGCATGGCCCCGTCCTACCAGGCGGATTGCACCCGCTACATCGCCGACTGGGCCCATGCGGGCGTGTACACCCAGGACTGGAGCGCTGCGCAGGAGTCGCGGGCAGGTCTCCAGCTGAGTTGGGCGCCGACGCGGGAATGGTCGGCCACCACGCAGATCACGGCCCGCAGCCGGCCCGACCAGCATCTCAACCTGGAGTGGGCCTATCTGAGCTACGCACCCAGCCCCAGCTGGACGCTGCAGGTGGGCCGCAAGCGCCTGCCGCTGTACTTCTACTCGGACTTCCAGGACATCGGCTACGCCTACAGCACCATCCGGCCCAGCCCTGATGTCTACGGCTGGGATGTCGTCAACTACAACGGTCTGAGCGCGGCCTGGCGCACGGCGCTGGGTGGCTGGAACCTGCGGCTGGAAGGGCTCTACGGCGGTGAGACCAGCCGCAAGAATCCCTACTCCCGCCTGGTCACCGACGAGACCCTGGACGTGCGCTGGTCCGGCATCGTGGGTGCCGTGGTGGAGCTAGAGCAGGACTGGTTCAGCGCCCGCCTGAGCTACATCCGCTCGGACTTCCAGCAGGGCCTTCATGGCCAGGGCTGGGGCGAGCTGGCGGACGGTTCGATGAAGGGCCGCCAGTCCTTCATCGGCCTGGCCCTCAATGCCGACCCAGGCGACTGGGTGCTGCGTTCCGAGCTGGGGCGCTCCAAGCGCCCGTCCATCGGCTACGACGCGGACTTCTACCTGCTCACGGTGGGCCACCGCTTCGGTCCCTGGACGCCAACCGTGGGCCTGAGCCAGTACAAGGAGAAGGCCCGTGTCGACGCCTATGCGCCTCTGGACACCCGCAGTCTGCTGATCGCGCTGCGCTACGAACTCAATGCCAGCAGCGCACTGAAGGTCCAGTGGGACCGGGTGCGTGAGCGCGGCCCGCAGCCCTTTGCCGGTAACGCCAATGCCCTGACGGCTTCATGGGACCTGGTGTTCTGAGCCGGGGCGAGCGCAAGACAAGGAGATGAAGATGGTCCAAGCAAAGTCGGGCGCGCGCGGCGTCCTGATGCTGGTTGCCGGGCTGCTGGCCGGCGCGGCTCAGGCGCAGGTGGCGGTCATCGTGAACCCCAAGAGCAGCCTTGCCAATCTCACGCCCGAGGCAGCGGCCGGCGTGTTCCTTGGCCGTGCCAACGCCTTGCCCGGCGCGGCAGGCACTGCCGCCCTGGTGGACCTGCCCGAGGGCAGCCCGGCCCGCGAGCAGTTCTACAGCAAGGCGGCGGGCAAGACCTCGGCGCAGGTGAAGGCGGCCTGGTCCCGCCTGACCTTCTCCGGCAAGGCCACGCCGCCCAAGGAAGTGCCCAGTGCCGCCGAGGTGAAGAAGTTCGTGGCCGCCAATCCGGAGGCCGTCGGCTACATCGAGAAGTCGGCGGTGGACGGCAGTGTCAAGGTGGTTCTGGTCCTCGAGTAGGCGACCTGCAGCAGATCAAGCCCCCAGGTACCCGGGAGGGTGCATGCTGTAGCCTCTCGTTCCGGAAGCTCGCCATGACAGGCATCCTGATCCTGCAAGGGCATCCCGACGCCAGCGCCCCGCACCTCTGCCATGCCCTGGCGGACGCCTACGCCGCCGGCGCCCGCGAATCCGGCCATGAGCTGCGTCAGCTGGACGTGGCCCGCCTGGATTTTCCCCTGCTGCGATCCCAGCAGGACTGGGAGCATGGTGAGCTGCCGCCTCGCCTGCGCCAGGCGCAGGAGGACATCGCCTGGGCGCAGCACCTGCTCATCGTCTTCCCCCTGTGGCTGGGCGAGATGCCGGCCCTGCTGAAGGGCTTTCTGGAGCAGGTGGCGCGGCCGGGTTTCGCCTTCAAGGCCGAGGGCGCCAATCCCTTTGGCCGCAAGGGGCTGCAGGGCCGCTCGGCACGCGTGCTGGTGACCATGGGCATGCCCGCCCTGGTCTACCGCTACTACTTCCGTGCGCACAGCCTCAAGTCCCTGGAGCGCAACATCCTGGGCTTCGTGGGCATCGCACCCATCCACGAGACCCTGGTCGGCATGGTGGGCCAGCTCAGGCCGGCGCAGGTGCAGGCCTGGCAGGACAAGCTCCGTCGTCTCGGCCAGCGCGCGGCCTGAGGGGACTCAATGCCACCAGCGCAGCCAGCGGCTGCGCAGGGCCTGGCGCCAGTTGATGCGAGTGAAGAGCCAGACACCCAGCAGCAGCAGGCACTGGCTGGCGACGAAGTACAGGCCTCCTGCCAGGCCACTGAGCTGCAGCTCCAGCTGGCGTCCGGCATAGGCACCGCCGATCACCGCCAGCGTGTAGCTGATGAAGCGCCCAACGAAGAAGGGCCAGGCCAGCAGGCGCAGCGGCGCGCGGGCCAGGCCGTAGGCCAGGAAGAGCACATTGGAAGGCAGGGGGCTGACGGCGAAGGCCAGGAAGGCCAGGGTGCTGGCGCGCTCGTGGCCTTTGATGGCCTCGGCCACCTCGTGCATGTTGGCGCGCATGGAGGGGCGCATCCAGCGGCTGCTGCTGATGCGCTGGGCGGAGTGGGCCAGCATCAGCCGCCCACCAGTGGCCGAGACGGCCGCCACGCCCGCGATGGCCAGCGGCGCCGTGCCTGGCTGCTGCAGGGCATAGAAGGCCAGCAGCATCCACGTCGGCGGGGCGAAGGCCGGCATGGCATTGAGCACGAAGACGCCGCCTGCCAGCAGCAGCAGGCTGAACTCAGGCATGCGGCACTCCCTGCACGGTGGTCGGGGCCAGCAGCTCGACCAGACGCTGGCCCGCACGTCCTAGAGGCCGGTCCAGGCGCTGCACCAGCCAGGGCGTGAAGCGGTAGCGCGAGCCGCCCTCGTAGGCCAGCTCCTGCAGTGCGCCGCTGGCCAGAGGCTCGTCCGCCAGATAGCGCGGAATCCAGCCGAAGCCCATGCCCATCAGCAGGGCCTGGCGCTTGGCCATGAAGCCGGAAAGATAGAAGACACGCTCGCCACCAAACATGTGCCGATCATCGCCGCGTTCGCTGCTGTCCTGCACGCTGAGCTCCACATGGGCCTGCAGCTCGGCCAGGGTGGCGGGCCGACCCAGCCGGGCCAGCGCATGCTCGGGCGCCACGCACAGCACACACTCAACCTCCGGCAACGCCAGGGCCCGGCACTGTGCGTTGGGCTCGTATTCCTTCACCAGCATCAGGTCAGCATGGTCCTTGTCGAAGCGGTACTGCACGCCGTGGAGGAACTCGATCTTGAGCTGGACTCGGGTGGGAATGCCCTCGTCGGCCAGCTGCTTCAGCGCCTGCAGGGTGTCCGCCTGCGGCAGGATGCCGTCGACCACCACCAGCAGCCGTGGCTCCCAGCCCGTGGCCAGCTGCTGGGCCAGGGACTCGACCTGGTGCGCATGCTGCAGCAGGCGCCGGCCCTCGTTGAGCACGGCTTCGCCCTGAGGGGTCAGGCGCACTCGGTAGCCGCTGCGGTCCAGCAGGGGCAGGCGCAATTGCTCCTCCAGCTTCTTGACTTGGTAGCTCACGGCCGAGGTGACCTTGTGAAGCTGGTCCGCGGCTTGCGCATAGCTGCCGGTGCGCACCACGGCATCCAGGGCGGCGAGGGCGTCCAGGTCCAGCTTCATGATCGATTTTCTTGAAGGAGTTTCACAAAGAAATTCGCTTTCTTTGAATTTGAGCCCCTAGAAGAATCAGGGTCAATCCATTCCCCCGCCTATCCGACGAAATCAGGAGACCCCATGAGCCAGATCAACCCCTGCGGCCTGCGCGGCATTGAATTCACCGAGTTCTGCGGCCCGGACCTGCAGCACCTGGAGTCCCTGTTCTGGGCTTTCGGCTTCTCCAAGCTGCGCCGCCACGCGACCAAGGACATCGCCTACTTCCGCCAGAACGACATCCACTTCCTGCTCAACGGCGAGCGCGAGGGCCATTCGGCCCAGTTCGCCCGCCGGCACGGCCCGGCCATCAGCGCCATGGGCTGGCGCGTGGACGATGCGCAGGCTGCGCTGCAGGCGGCCGTGGCCCGCGGCGCCGTGGAAGTGCCGGCCGAGATGAAGGACCATCCCTATCCGGCCGTGTGGGGCATTGGCGAGAGCCTGATCTACTTCATCGACGCCCAGTCCTGGGGCACGGCCTTGGTGTCCCTCTACGAGCGCGATTTCGTGGCCCTGGAGCAGCCCATGGTCCAGCCCGACAAGGGCTTCCTGGTGGTGGACCACCTGACCAACAACGTGCCTCCCGGCGAGCAGGACAAGTGGGCGGATTTCTACCGCAACATCTTCGGCTTCACCCAGGTTCGCTACTTCGACATCCAGGGCGTCAAGACCGGCCTGACCAGCTTTGCGCTGCGCTCGCCGGACGGCTCCTTCTGCATCCCCATCAACCAGCCCAAGGATGACAAGGACCAGATTGCCGAGTACCTGCGCGAGTACAAGGGCCCCGGCGTGCAGCACCTGGCCTTCCTGACCCAGGACATCCTGGCCTCGCTGGACGCGCTCAAGGGCAGCCCCATCGAGACCCTGGAGATCGACGCCGACTACTACCGCGAGGTCTTCGAGCGCGTGCCCGGCGTGCGTGAGGACCATGCTCGCCTGGAGCAGCACCAGGTGCTGGTCGACGGTGACGAGCAGGGCTACCTGCTGCAGATCTTCACCAAGAACATCATCGGCCCGATCTTCATCGAGATCATCCAGCGCGCGAACAACCTGGGCTTCGGGGAAGGCAATTTTGGCGCGCTGTTCCGCTCGCTGGAAAAGGACCAGGAGCGTCGCGGCCTGATCTGAGGTTCGCACAAGGGCGGCCTGTGGCGCCCATAGTTCACGGCAGGGCTGCCGGCGTGCCAGGCGTGTAAGCCGGCGCGCCGGCCGGCGGCGCTAGCCTTGGCGCCAGCCGGAGCCCTGACCATGAAGAAGAAGTTGCTGGTCGTCGAAGACCAGTCCGAGATCCGCCAGCTGCTGCGCATGACTCTAGAGGACGAGGACATCGAGATCCTCGAGTGCGCGGACGCCGCCACGGGCGAGATCCTGGCTCGCGAATGCCGGCCGGATGCCATCGTGCTCGACGTCATGATGCCCGGCCCCTTCGACGGCCTGGAGCTGTGCCGCCGGCTGAAGGCGGATCCGACGGTGTCCGGCATCAGGGTGCTGATGGTGAGCGCCAGGGGCCATCGCAACGATGTGCTGATCGGCCGCCAGGCCGGTGCGGATGAGTACCTGATCAAGCCCTTCAGCCCGCAGCGCCTGGCCCAGCAGCTGCATCTGTGGTTTGACGAGCCGCCGCCGCTGCAGCCTGACATCGCCGTCTGATCCCGCCCGGCAAGACCTGACACCCGGCATCCGGGCAAATACCGAGCCTCTCAGGCGTGACTTATGTCGCGCCTCGGTTCCATCAGGAGGCGGAATCAGGCCGGTGTCAGGACTAACCCCTTGGTCAACGGCCGCCAGCTTTGCGACGCTTCGCCCCGTTTCGTTTCAGCCATCCAGCTTGAAAGGTGCGTGATGCGCAAGCAGCTGTTGCTCATTGAATCCCGGACGGACATTCGCAGCCTCTTGCGGGCCAGCCTCGAGTCCGAGGACGTGGACATCCTGGAATGCGCAGACGCCGCCACCGGCGAGATCCTGGCGCGCAGCTGCCGCCCTGACGCCGTGGTGCTGGACCGCTTCATGCCCGGCCCCATCGACGGCATGGAGCTGTGCCGCCGCATCAAGGCCGACCCCAGCCTCTGGCGCACCAAGGTGCTGATGCTGGGCGGCAACCAGTTCGAGGACATCGTCATCGACCTGGCCGATGGCGCTGACGAGTACCTTCCCGCGTGCTGCGCCCCGGAGCATGTCCAGCAGCAGCTTTCCGCCTGGCTGGAAGACGTGCCCGAGACCATTCTCGATATCTCGCTGTAACGCCGACGCCCTATCATGGGCCGCATGAAGCTGGCCCTGATCGCACACGACGGCAAGAAGCAGGACATGGTCGCCCTGGCCCGGGAGTTCCTGGACTTCCTGGGCCGCTGCACCCTGATGGCCACCGGCACCACTGGCGGGCGGCTGCAGCGCGAATGCGGCCTGCAGGTCGAGTGCCTGCTCTCCGGGCCCATGGGCGGCGACCTGCAGATCGGCGCGCGCCTGGCGGTGGGGGAGGTCCATGCCGTGGTCTTTCTGCGCGATCCCATGACCCCGCAGCCGCATGAGCCGGACATCAACGCCCTGGTCCGCGCCTGTGACGTGCATGACGTGCCTTGCGCTACCAATGTGGCCAGCGCCCGGCTGATGCTGCAGGCCTTGCAGGCTGGGCAGGCGCCGCGCTGATGCCGCGTTGGTGTCGCGCTGGTGCAGGGCTGGTGCTGCTCAGCCCAGCGTGCGCCTGAGGAAGTCCACGCTGCGCTGCCAGGCCAGTGCAGCTGCCTCGGCATCGAAGACCTCCGGCCGGGCGCTGTTGAAGAAGGCGTGGTCCGCCTCGTAGTGGTAGCACTCGGGCTGCTGGCCGGCCCCGCGCATGGCCTGTTCCAGCTGTGTCGCTGCCGCGGGCGTGCACCAGTCGTCGCGCGTGGCGAAATGGCCCTGGAAGGGCTTGCGGATGCGGGCCGGGTCGGCAAAGCCGGCGGGCGGGATGCCGTAGAAGCACACGGCTGCATCCAGCTCGGGCACATGCACGGCGGCGGCCACGGTCAGCGCGCCGCCCATGCAGAAGCCCAGGGCCCCGACCTTGCGGCCGGCCGCTGCCAGGTGCAGCACGGCGCCGCGCAGGTCCTGGTGCGTGGCATCGGGGAAGTCCAGGCTGTTCATCAGGTGGCTGGCTTCGTCGGCGCTGCTGGCCAGGCGGCCGCGGTAGAGGTCCGGGGCCAGGGTCTCGAAGCCAGCGGCGGCGAAGCGGTCGGCCACCGCCCGGATGTGCTCGTTGAGCCCCCACCATTCCTGGATCAGCACCAGGCCCGGCGCACCCGGCGCGGCCGAGGCGAGGTAGGCGGTGCTGTGCTGGCCGTCCGGCCGCTTGAATTCGATCATCTGTCCCATGGAGTCTCCTGCCTTGTTGTGGGGCTGTCCCTGGCTATCATCGCACCGGCCTCGCCCATGTCGCGGGGCTGTCAGAGGCGGGCACTGCACCCGTCCGTCGTCGGGATTGCCTGGCCATGGGGCAAGGCAGCACACGGCCCTGCCGGGATGCGGGGCGGCCAGGGAGGGCCTGCATGAGCCTGCATGAGCAGCTGTATCGATGGACGGCCGACCAGGGCCTGGACGAGGCCCGTGCGCGGCGCCTGTGGGCCTTGAGCGGCCTGGACCAGGCCCCGGCCGATGTGATGGCGCGCCTGCGCCTGGGCGCTGCCGGCCTGGCCGCTGGCCTGCTGGGCCTGGGCGTGATGATGTGGGTGGCCGCGAACTGGGGCGAACTGCCCCGCGGCGCGCGTTTCGGGCTGCTGCAGGGCCTGCTGGCCACCACGCTGCTCGGGGCCTGGACGCGACCGGCCTGGCGCGGAGCCGCCGGACTGCTGTCGCTGCTGAGCCTGGGCGGCCTGCTGGCCCTATTCGGCCAGACCTATCCCACGGGTGCCGATACCTGGCAGCTCTTTGCCCTGTGGGCCGCCTTGGCCCTGCCCCTGTGCTGGGGCGCGCGCAGCGAGCTGATCTGGACGCCCTGGGTGCTGGTGGTGGTCACCGGCATCAGCCTGTGGGCGCATGCGCATGCCGGCTTCCAGTGGGCCGTCTCGTCCGGCGCCCTGGCGGTGCACGCCTGCAGCTTCCTGGCGCTGGCCCTGCTGTGCGTGGGCATGGCGCTGAAGCCGCCGACGCCCGGCGTGCAGCCCTGGGCCTGGCGCCTGGCCGTGTTGCTGGGCGTGGTCGCGCTGTCGGCCACCGCCGTGGGAGGGCTGTTGTTCGTCGAGCACGTGCTGCCGCAGTTCCCTCTGGGCCTGCTGGTGCTGGCCGGCGGGCTGGCGGCGGCCTGGCGCTGGCGTGAGGTCTATGCCCTCAGCGCGCTGGCGCTGGCCCTGGACACCCTGCTGCTGGCGGGGCTGGGCCGGCTGATGCTCAAGGGGCAGCAGGGCGACCCCATCGGCGCCATGCTTCTGCTGGGCCTTGTGGCCGCCGGCCTGCTGACGGCCAGCGTGCAGCTGATCCTGCGGCGAGTGAGGACGCAGGGTGGCACAGCGGAGGTCGCGCCATGATCACCCCCTCCCGAACGGACTGGATGGCACAGGCCCGGCAGCAGGGCCTGCTGCCACCCGAGGCCAGGCGGCCGGAAGCAGAGCAGCCCTGGCCCGTGAAGCTGCTGACGGCCCTGGGCGCCTGGCTGGCTGTCATCCCCTTCCTGATCTTTCTGGCCCTGCTGTTCGGCCGGGCCTGGGACCGCGGGCCGACGGCCTATCTGATCGGCCTTGTGCTGCTGGCCGGCGGCGTGGGCCTGCTGCGCGCCGGGCGCAGCGGGCGCTTCCTGGAGCAGCTGGCCCTGCCCCTGCTGCTGCTGGGCCTGGGCAGCCTGGGCTACGCCCTGGCACGCGACCTGCCGTACCGCGCCGCCCTTGGCATGGGGCTGCTGGCCTGCGGTGGCCTGGTGCTGGCCCTGCCGCGGCATTGGCTGCGCCTGATCGTGGGCATGGCGGGCGCCTGGCTGAGCCTGGCCCTGGTGCCGGGGCATCGCTGGTTCAACGAGGGCCTGGGCCTGGCGTGGTGGTCGGTCTACCTGGCCCTGGGTGCCTGGGCCCTGGCGCAGGCCTGGGTGCATGCGCAGGGGCTGCAGGCCAAGGGGGCAGGTCTTGCGGCCCTGCTGGAGCCCGTGCTGCGGGGCTGGGCCCTGGGCCTGCTGCCGGTGCTGGCCTGGCTGTCCGGCCCCACGTTCATGATGGGCGGCGCCTTGGGGGCAGGTCTTGCCCGGGAGCTGCATGCGACGTTTGGTGCGCAGCTGTGGGGCTCGGGCCGCCTCGGGCCTGCCGCGCTGTCCGTGCTTGCCGCGGGGCTGGGCATGCTGGCGCTGGCCCGGGCCTGGCCGGCCCTGCAGCGGCCACGGCTGCTGGTGCCGGGGGCGATTCTGCTCGGGCTGGCCTTTGTGCTGCCGGCGCTGGGGGCCTGCCTGCTCATCCTCGGTCTGGCCATGGTCCGCGGCCGTGGGGTGCTGGCGCTCAGCGCTGCCGGTGTGGCCCTGTGGGTGCTGGGCAGCTTCTACTACCGGCTGGACCTCCCGTTGAGCGACAAGGCCCTGGTCCTCGCTGCCGCGGGCGCCGTGCTGGGCGCCTGGCTGTGGCTGACGGCTGCGCGCCGCCCGCCCGCGGCCTTCACGGCGCCGGCGGGCGCCGCCCGCTGGGCTTTCCCCCTGTGCGGCGTCATGAGCCTGGGCCTGGTCAACGGCCTGATCTGGCAGAAAGAGCAGCTCATCGCGCAGGGGCGGCCTCTCTTCGTGAAGCTGGTGCCCATGGACCCGCGCTCGCTGATCCAGGGCGACTACATGCGCATCAACTACGCCCTGCCGCCCCTGCCCATGGTGGCCGAGATCGCTGCCCCCTGGCAGCCGCGGCCCCGCCTGGAAGTCCAGGTCGATGCGCGCGGTGTGCTCACCGATGCCCGCCTCCTGGGACCACAGGCGGCGCCGGCCCCGGGCACGCAGTTGCTGGAGCTGAGCCCGGTCAACGGCCGCTGGACCCTGGTCAGCGATGCCTGGTACTTCCAGGAGGGCCAGGAGCCGCTGTTCCGTGCCGCGGCCTATGGCGAATTCCGAGCGCTGCCGGACGGCCGTGCCCTGCTGGTGGGCCTGGCGGACAAGAACCTGCGCCGACTGCCCTGAGTCGGCTCGCTCAGAGCCCCTCGGGCTCGCCGCCGTCCAGCATCAGGTCGATCAGGCGGTGCAGGAAGTCCAGGGCATCCTCCGCGGTGGCGAAGTAGTACTCGCCGCCGAGGTCGGCTGCATCGCCGTCCGGGCCGATGTGGGCCAGGCCCCAGCCCTCGGCGCCGCCTCCGATGGCCAGCACGGCGAAGGTGCCGGGCGGCAGCTCGCGGGCACTGCCGCTGGTGATGCGGATGTCCTTGCCGCGGTAGGTCTGGAAGCGCTTGAGGGGCTGGTACATGAGCTGGATTGTCGGCGCTGCGCCGGCACGCCGGTGCGGCCTATAGTCGCGGCATCTTCAATCCGGGAGCCCTGGCCATGAAAGCCATCTGGAACGGCGTGACCCTCGCCGAAAGCAACGACACCGTGCTGGTGGACGGCAACCACTACTTCCCTGAGTCCTCGCTGAACAAGGCCTACACCAGCTTCAGCAATCACCGCAGCAGCAGCGAGAAGGGCCAGGCTCAGTACCTGAGCCTGCTGGTCAATGGCGAGTTCAATGCGGATGCCGTCTGGTTCTACGCTGAGCCCAACGAAGCCTTTGCGGCCATCAAGGGCCGTGTGGCGTTCTGGAAGGGCGTGCAGATCAGCGAGTGAGCCCGGGCCGGGCGCTGCTCAGTGGCGCTGCTGCCAGCGGTCCAGCCACGCCGCCAGATCGTCAAAGGGCATGGGTCGGCTGATGCCGTAGCCCTGGCCGCAGTGGCAGCCCAGTTCGAGCAGGCGCTGCCAGCATGCCGTCGTCTCCACGCCCTCGGCCACCAGCCGGATGTCCAGCGAGCGGCAGAACACCACCAGGCTGGTGACCAGGGACAGATCGAACTGGTTCTGGCCCAGTGTGATGATGTAGGACTTGTCGATCTTGATCTCCTTGATGGCGAACTCGCGCAGGTAGCCGAAGGAGGTGAAGCCGGCCCCGAAGTCATCGATGGACAATCCGATGCCCTCGGCTGCCAGCGCATCGATAACCCGCTTGGCCTGCACGGGGTTGGCGATCAGCGCGGTCTCGGTCAGTTCCAGCGTCAGCTGCCCGGGGTGCACCGCATGCTGCCGCATCAGGGCCAGCAACTGCCCGACGAAATCGGGGTACTCCAGGATGCGTGCCGAGATGTTGACGGCCACCCGGGCCTCGTCCGGGCTGGCGGGCAGGTGGGCCAACTGGCTCAGCACCCGCTTGAAGGTCTCCAGCGTGAAGCGGGGCAGCAGCGGCGAGGGCTCGACCGCAGCGATGAAGACGTCCGGCGGCACCTTGCCGTACTTGCGGTGCTCCCAGCGCGCCAGCACCTCGAAGCCCAGGATGCGACCGTCGCGCAGGTCGATCTTGGGCTGCCAGTGCCAGTCCAGCTCGCCGCGGTCCAGGGCCAGTTCCAGGTCGCCCAGCAGCATCTGGCGGTCCATCAGGTTGCTGCTCCTGGGCTCCACGTCGTCGTAGATGATGGCCTTCTCGATGCCCTTCTTGGCGCGATACATGGCGTTGTCTGCGCGGCTGAGCAGGGTGTTGGGTTCCTGGCCGTGCTGCGGGCACAGGGCGATGCCCACCGAGGCGCCGACGCGCAGCACGTGGCTCCCCAGGGCGAAGGGCTGCTCCAGCTGCCCGACCACCTTTTGCCCCATGGCCTGCGCCACCTCCAGCGAATGCACCCCGTGCAGGATGATGGCGAACTCATCCCCGCCCAGGCGGGCCACCGTGTCGGCCTCGCGCACGCTGTCCTCGAGGCGCCGGGCGACTTCCACCAGCAAGCGGTCCCCGATGGCATGGCCGCGCATGTCATTGACCTCCTTGAAGCGGTCCAGGTCCAGCATCAACACCGCGAAGGGGTCGGCCTTGCGGCGGTGGATCATGCAGAACTGCTCCAGGCGGTCAAAGAACACATGGCGGTTGGGCAGGTCGGTCAGCGCGTCGTGCAGGCTCTTGTGCAGCAGGTCCTGCTCGGCCTGGCGCAACCGCGCCTGCACCTGTATCCACTTGAGGCCTTCGTCGATGGCACTGCTGACCTTGTCGGTGGAGAGGTCCATCTTCGAGAGGTACTCGCGGATGCCCAGCTTGATGGCGTCAGCCGCCGTCTTCTCGCTGCCGCCTCCCGTGACCGCGACGACCACGCAGTCGGCGCCCACGCTTTCCCAGATGTCGGGCAGCAGCTCGCGGCCGTCGCCATCGTCCAGCTTGAAGTCCAGGAAGATGAAGGAGAAGCGGACCTTGCGTTCGCGCAGTTCGGCCAGTGCTCCAGACTTGGACGAGGCCTCGGCGATGTGGATGGGCCTCTTGTAGCGCTTCAGCATGCGGGCCAGGCGCTCGCGGTCCACGTCGTCATCGTCGACCAGCAGGGCGTAGATCTCACCGGGCTCTGCAAGGCTTATCGCGTCCATGCGGGGACTCCAGCTCAGGGCAGGCAGACCGAGGCCGAGTACTTGTCGAGAAAGCTGGCCAGCAGCGAGAACTGGGGGCCCACGGCCGACTTGACCATGAAGCCGGCCACGTTCTCGTTGTAGGCGCGCGCGCGGTCGGTGTCGCGTGCCGAGGTCGTCAGCACGAAGACCACGGTCTGCTTCAGTACCGGGTCCTTGCGCAGGGCCTCCAGGAACTGGAAGCCGTCCATGCGTGGCATGTTGAGGTCCAGCAGCACGAGGAAGGGTCCACCCAGGCGCTTGGAGGGGTGCTCGTTGCGCAGGATCTCCAGTGCCACCAGGCCGTCCTCGGCGGTCACGGTGTTGCAGTGAACGCCCAGCTTCCTGAAGCTGCGCAGCACGCCTTCGGTCGCCACGTCGTCGTCGTCCACGAGCAGGACGCTGAACGGGGCCATGGTGCCGGCTTGCGGCGTCGGGGAGGGGCTGTCGGCGGGACTACTCATCATCGACCTCCTTCATGGCGATGCGTGGCCAGTGGACGCGGAAGCAGGCGCCGCCCAGCAGGCCCTGCCGGCTGACGACGATGGCGCCCCCATGGGCATTGATCATGCGGCGGGTCACCGCCAACCCGACTCCATGCCCTGCCGTCGTGGTGTTGGCCCGGTGGAAGAGCTTGAAGATCCGTTCGTCGGCGCCCGCGGGAATGCCCTGGCCGTCGTCCTCGATGGTGAAGACGTTGAAGCGGCCTTCCTCGCGCATCTGGATGCGGATCAGGCCCTGGGTGCCGCCATGGTGCTTGACTGCATTGCCCACGAGATTGCGCAGACTGAGGCTCAGGGGGACGCGGGGCGTGGCGAAGGGCTGGCCCTCGACATCGACCTCCACCCGGAACTCCGGGGGGATGTGCACCAGGGACAGCACCTCGTCGATCAGCGGCCGTGGGGTCACGATCTCCAGGCGCTGGTCGCGCTGGCCGGCGCGGGCGTACTCCAGCAGGTCGTCGATCATGCGCTCCGCACGTTCGATGCGCGTGCTGGCGCGCTCGAAGTTCTGCACGACGCTGGGCGTCATCGCCGATTCCGGGAGGTCCTCGCGGATCCAGCTGAGCAGGTCTCCGATGCCGCGCAGCGGCGAACGCAGGTCATGCGATGCCACGTAGGTGAACTCCTCCAGCTGCGCGTTGGTCTGCTGCAGCGCGGCCTCGGCCTTCTTTCGCAGAGAGATGTCGCTCACCATGGCCAGAGCATGGCGGCCCTCGTGCATGTCCAGCATGGCCAGCGCGATCTCCACCGGAAACTCCTGACCCGACTTGTGCAGGGCCGTGAGGTCGCGCCCGGCGCCCATCCATCGGCGTGTGGGCTGGCGGGCATAGTCATCGCGGTGCTGGACGTGGCCCTGCCGGTAGCGTTGCGGCAGCAGGACCTCCAGCGGCTGGTCCAGCAGCTCGCCGGCGGCATAGCCGAACTGCGCGTCCAGAGCGGGATTGCTGAGCTTGATCAGCCCCTGCTCGTCAACGATGAGCAGCCCCTGCGGCATGGCCGCGAAGATCTGCTCGAACTGCCGCTGCATCTGGCGGCGCAGGGACCGGTCGGAAAGATAGGCTGCTGCGCACAGCTGACCGTCTAGATGCATGGGTGCCAGGGCGATGTCGACGGGCACGGCATGGCCCTGGCTGTGCAGTGCGAAAAGCTCACCGCCAGCACCCATGCGGCGCTGGCGAGGGTCGGCGAAGAAGGCGGCCATCCAGGCCTCGTGGTGAGGGCGGGCATCCTCGGGGAGCAACTGTTCCAGCGTCTTGCCGGTCAGCGCCTCGGCGTCATAGCCCAGCATGCGCGTCAGCGCAAGGTTGGCATAGAGGATGCGCGAGGGGCTGCGACTCACCACCAGCACGCCCATCGGCGCGTGCTCGAGGACGGCGCGCAACTCGCCAATGGATGGCGACAAGCTCTGCTCTACGGCCATGACCAACGCTCCCTGGAATCGGGTTGCATAGACCCGCTCTAATGGCCGCACCTTAGCGGCATTCAGGCAGCCCGACAAGCGTCCTGAGGGGCGAAACGCCTCGAAACGCCGATGTCCAGTGCGTTTGCGGACGCGCTACCTGAGCGGGTGCGCGTCCTGATCCGAAGCTGATGCCGGCTATTTGCCTGCAGGATGGCCTGCATTCGGCACTGATGCGGGGCGATTCGCCCGACGGTCTCAGCAGGCCCGGTTCAGCTGCGCGGCCAAAGCACCCACACCTTCAGGGCTTGCTTCATGCGCCCGGCCTGGGCCTCAGCCTCGGGCCCCCAGCCCCAGAAGAAGTCGGCACGTACCGCCCCTACGATGGCGCTGCCGGTGTCCTGCGCCACGACCAGGCGGCGCAGCGGCGTGTTGCTGAGAGGCTCGGTGGCATCGAGCCAGACCGGCGTGCCGTAGGGAATGCTCGCCTTGTCCACGGCAATGGAGCGGCCCGGCGTCAGGGGCACGCCCTGGGCGCCCTTGGGACCCAGCTCGGGATCTGGCAGTGCCTCCTCGCGGAAGAACACATAGCGCGGGTTGGCCCACAGCAGCTCGGTCAGGCGCGCGGGATTGCGCCGTGCCCAGTCGCGGATCTGGGGCCAGGAGGCTTCGCCGGGGCGGAGTTCGCCTTTGTCGATCAAGTAGCGGCCGATGGATTGGTAGGGCTGGTCGTTGTGGCCGGCAAAGGCCAGGCGTAGCAGACGGGTCTGGCCATCGGGCTCGCGCATCTGGACCCGGCCGGATCCCTGGATGTGCAGCACCAGGGCCTCCAGGGCATCGTCCACATAGGCCAGCTCCAGGGGGCGGAGCCGGGACCTCACCGCGGCGTCTCCCTCGATCTGGGCGCGGGTGTAGAAGGGCTTGCGCTGGGCCAGGTCCGGCGGCACCCCATGAACGGGGACACGGAAGGCGCCCTGCGGCTTGCGTGCGGCCTGCAGCAGGGGCTCGAAATAGCCGGTCACGAGACCTTCGGTCTGGCCGTCCAGGCTCTCGACGCGCCAGGGCTGCAGGTGTTCGCGGAACCAGGCGCGCAGCTCAATCTCGTCACGCGGATTGGCGGCGAGCGCCAGGGCGCAGGTCTGGGCCCAGCCGGGCGCCGGCTTGCTGCAGGAACGCAGCAGGGCCGGCCATGCTGCGAGGGTGCTGTCCTCGCTCCAGCCGGGCAGCTCCGACCAACTGGCCAGCACCCAGCGCGAGCGTTCGCGCAGCAGCACGGGGGCGCTGTCGGGGGGCGTCTCGACCACCGGGGCCTGCGGCGGAGTGGGGGCGGGCGGTGGCAGCTGCGTGCTGCTGCAGGCGGCCAGCAGCCCTAGAATCGCCGCGCTCAGCCAGCCACGCCGTTCTCGGACTGGGGCTGCAGCGGACGGGTGGGCCTGGAAGGAAGAGGAAGCGAACAACATGGGCGTGATTGTGCTGGAGGCCTTGGCGGCCCTGGGCCTGCTGATCTTCATTGTCTGGTGGACGATGTTCTCCGGCCGCAAGCGCGGCGAGCGCGAACTTCCCCCCGAGCACGAGGACAGGAAGCCCTGACCCTGGAACGCCCTAGGCCGCAGCCCGAGGCCGTAGCCCGAGGCCGTAGCCCGGGGCGCTGGCACCGCGCTGGAGGATCGGGCTTTGTCGGGTGCTGCGAGCGCGCCCCTCGGGGCTGGCGAAGCCTGTAGGGGGAAATCCTGCCCTGCGGCCCTGCCGGCCCTAGGTGCGCGTTCCGCCTGTGGGGCCTGCGGAGCCTGCAGGAGGGGGGCTCAGAAAGCTCATGGGCGAGTTGCGCAGTCGCTGCCAGATGGCCCGCCGCACGCGGGCGCGGTCGGCCAACTGGATGCCGCGCGAGCGCAAGGCCACCCGGAAGGCCAGGGCGAAGCTCACCACCAGGTTCAGTACGCCAGTGCCCGCGATGCCCAGCACGCAAAGCCAGAAAGGGGCAGTGAGCGCCACGCCAGGCCCCAAGGCACCTACCGCCGCCGCCAACTGGCCGGTGGACAAGGTCACGTGGCGCACCTCGACGGGCAGGCCGACGAACTGCAGCAGCGCCGGCACCAGTCCCAGCATCAACCCCAGGCTGATATTGGCACTCATGCCGGAGATGTTGCTGCGCCACCAGGCGGCCCAGGCCTGTGCCCGCGTGGGGCCGAGCCGGGCCACGATGCGCGGGTTCCAGGCAATGGCGCTGTCCAGGCGATGGAACACGAACCAGTTCTCCGCCCAGCCCGCAATCAGGCTGGAGACGAAGAGAAGCACGCCGGTGAAGGCGGCGAACAGCCAGGACGGGCCCAGTGCATCGAGCGAATGCAGCACGTAATGGGCGTCCTTCTCGCCCACCAGGGGTGCACCGGCCAGCAGCACGCAGGCGCCCTGAACCAGCAGCACCAGGGGCGCGACGAGCGCCAGATTGCCCAGGATGCCCGCCACCTGCGATCGCACCAGATGCGCGACCTCGTCAACGAAGCCGTCCAGGCCTTCATCCGTGGCGATCTGGCTCAGCTTGTGAGCCATGGCCGGCGCCGTCATGGCCGGCTGCTTGGTGGCCACGGTCCAGTGCAGCAGGTGGATGATCACGAAGCTCAGCGCATAGTTGGCCCCGGCCCAGAAACCGGCCCAGAAGGCGCTGAGTCCCAGTGCCATCACCGCGAACTTGGCGAAGGTGGTGCCGGCAATGATGGCACCGCCGCCGGCCGCGCGGCGCAGCATGTCGCGGTACTCCGTGCGGTCGCGGGTGATGTAGTGCTCGCCCGTCTCGGCGCTGCGCTCGGCGACCTTGCGGGCCAGCAGCGAGTAGTGGCGGGCGAAGAGCGTGCGCAGGCTGCGGCGCTCATGCGTCACGCGGATGAGGTCGGCAGTGAGCTGCAGCAGGCGTGGCCCCGGCTCGGGCGCGACCAGGCAGTCCAGCAGGTCCTCGATGCGACGCAGGCGCTCGGTGAGCTGCTCGACGTCGAAGATGATGTCCACCGAGACGCCATAGGTCTCCAGGTGCTCGGGCACGGACTGCACTGCGCTGCGACACTGGTCCAGCAAGGCACGCAGGACCTGCAGGGCCTGGCGCAGGGCGGTCTCGTCGCTGCCGTCCAATGCGTTGACGAACTGTTCGCTGGCTCGGGCCAACTGCTCGAAAGGGTGGCCGGCCAGCGTGTCGGTGCCCATGCGCAGTCGCAAGGGGCCGGACAGGCCTGCGGCACGCACGGAGCTGACCAGCACGGTCAGCGCGTCGCGCATGGGTGTGCGCCAGCTGCCATCCTCATCCAAGGGGAACATCAGCGCCTGCAGTCGGGCCAGCAGGGCGGCGTCGATCTGGCGCAGCCAAGCTTCGTCAGCGCCGTCGGGAAAGAGCTGGGCAAAGAGCTCGCCCAGTTCGGTCGTGTCCACCGTGCCCGGCAGCAGGCGCAGTCGCAAGCGGTGGAAGACCTCGCCCCACAGGGCCATGCGCGGGGCGAAGCCGACGTCGGCAAAGAGGCCGATGGCGTTGAGCTCGCTCCAGCAGCGCGCGATCAGGCTGCGCACCGCCGCCTGGTGCTCCGGATGCCGCTCCAGCACATTGAGCAGATGCTTCAGGCGAAGAAGCGGCAGGGGGGTGGCGTCGGCGGCGCGGGCGTCCTCGCCTGCGGTGGGCGCGTGGCGCAGCCATTCCAGCAGGCGGGCCAGCCACAGATTGCGGGCGGGCAGCGAGGCCTTGGGGTCGGCGGCGTTGAGCAGGGCGGTGAGATCCCAGGCCGCCGCGCTTCGGAAGAGGCGGCCAGCCATCAATGCAGCTGGCTGGCTTCGGCCAGCAAGAACTCAGGAACCTCGGTGTAGAAGACCTCGGCGTCTTCGCTCACACAGAGATAGCGGCCACGCATGGTGCCTTGGGGCGTGGCGATCTGGGCCCAGGAACTGTAGCGAAAGCTCTCGCCCGGCTGCAGCAGTGGCTGGTGGCCCACCACGGCCAGGCCGCGTACCTCCTGCACCGCGCCGGTGGCGTCGGTGATGGTCCACTCCCGCGCGATCAGCTGAGCCGGCGAGTCACCGGCGTTGGTGATCGTGATGGTGTAGCTGTAGGCGTGCAGGCCGCGCTCGGGGTCGGTCTGCTCGGGGAGCGCGGCGACTTGCACGCTGCAATTGAATTCGAGATGAGCCATGCAGGCCATTCTATGGACAGGCCGTAAAGCCCCCGCATTTCGTGCGATGTGCGTCACCCGCACGGGCGAAAGGCCGATACCGGGCACGATGCAGCTTAAGCTCCTGGGCTTGCTCGACACCCTGGGAGAGACCGCCATGAACACCCGAACCTTTGTCGCCGAGGACGGCCTCGCCCGCTGCGCCTGGTGCGAGGCGCCGGGCTTTGAAGCCTACCGTCACTACCATGACACGGAATGGGGCTTTCCCGTCAGCGACGAGCAGCGGCTGTTCGAGAAGCTGTGCCTGGAGGGCTTCCAGTCCGGGCTCAGCTGGCGCACCATCCTGGCCAAGCGCGAGGCTTTTCGCGCGGCCTTCGCAAGTTTTGATCCTGTCAAGGTGGCCGCCTTCGACGACGCCGATGTGCAGCGTCTGCTGGCGGATGCCGGCATCGTGCGCCATCGCGGCAAGATCGAGGCGGCCATCCACAACGCCCGACTGGTGCCTGCGCTGCGGGAGGAGTTCGGCTCGCTCGCGGCCTTCTTCTGGGGTTTCGAGGAAACCGCTGCCACCGAGGTGCCGGTGCGCGGCGAGTCCGAGACCTCGCGCCGCCTGTCCAAGACCTTGCGCCAGCGCGGCTTCAAGTTCGTGGGCCCCACCACCTGCTATGCCTTCATGCAGGCCATGGGCCTGATCAACGACCACGCGCCTGGCTGCGGCTGGCGGCCGCGAGTGGACGCCGCGCGGCAGGCTTTCACGCCGCCGCGCTGAGGCAGGCCTGTCGGGGCAGGGCGCTTTCGTAAAATCACTGATTCTTGTCCCCGGTGCCGTCCGGACCGGGGCCCGATTCCTTCCCGAGCACTGCCCGCCATGAGCCACCGCATCGCCCCCAGCATCCTCTCCGCCGACTTCGCCCGCCTGGGTGAGGAGGTCCGCAACGTGCTGGCGGCCGGCGCCGACTGGATCCATTTCGACGTGATGGACAACCATTACGTGCCCAACCTGACCTTCGGGCCCATGGTCTGCGAGGCTCTGAAGAAGCATGCCGTCAAGCCCGACGGCACGCCCGCGCCCATTGACGTGCACCTCATGGTCCAGCCCGTGGATGCCCTGGCCCAGGCCTTCTGCAAGGCCGGCGCCGACCTGGTCAGCTTCCATCCTGAGGCCTCGGCGCATGTGGACCGCACCTTGCAGCTGATCAAGGGCGAGGGCAAGCAGGCCGGCTTGGTCTTCAATCCGGGCACACCGCTGGACGTGCTGGAATGGGTCATCGACAAGGTCGACCTGGTGCTGATCATGAGCGTGAACCCCGGCTTCGGCGGCCAGAGCTTCATTCCCAGCGCGCTGAAGAAGCTGGAGCAGGCCCGCAAGATCATCGAGGCCAGCGGTCGCGACATCCGCCTGGAGATCGACGGCGGGGTCAAGGTCGACAACATCCGCCAGATCGCCGATGCCGGCGCCGACACCTTCGTGGCCGGCTCCGCCATCTTCGGCAAGCCGGACTACAAGGCCGTCATCGACGCCATGCGAGCCGAACTGGCCCGCTGAGCATCGGCGGTCAGCCGCCGCGTCGCCTGACGCGTTGAGGTGGGATGACGACATCCCGCCGACCCCTTCTGCCAGCATCCCGCCGCCTGGCCGCGCTGCTTGCTTTGCTGGGCGCCTTTCATGGACCTGCCGAGGCCTTCCGTTGCAATGGCTGGGTGATAGACCCCGGCCTGCGCAAGGCCGCGGTGCTGGGCAAGTGCGGCGCCCCGTTCACCCTGGACCAGCGCACCGAGTACCGGCTGGAGCGCGTGCGTGAGTCCGTCTGGACCCGGCCCGTCGCCGGCGGGCCGCCAGTGCAGAGCGCGGTGGAGATCGAGCGGCAGGTGCCGGTGGTGATCGAGGAATGGGTCTACAACTTCGGACCGCAGCAGTTCATGCAGGCGCTGCGCTTCGAGAACGGGACGCTCGTCGAGGTGCGGGACCTGGGCTACGGCCATTGAACGGCGGGGCATCGTCACGCGGCCACCAGCCCGCCCGGGCCGGGGTCCACCCCAAGGCTGCCTGATGCGCAGCTGATGCCGCCGCGCTCGCCTCGTGCCGCTAGCATGGGCCGCGTTTCGGGTGGCTTGCCCCCCCCTGGGTTTTTCGTCCCTGCCGTGCGCCTGCTGACTTCTATACTCCCCGCCATGCCATGGGGCCGCAGGCACCCATGCAAAGACCCATCGCCGCAAGACCTGACCCTCTCGGGGCGGCTGCGCGGTGCCACCAGGTGCAGGGACATGACAGTCACGGGGACCGTTGCCGCCGTCAAGAGCGGCAATGTGGCGCAGGCCAGGCCGCCTGCTGAACGCTTTGAGTTGGGGGAGTGGCGCGTTGATCCGGCCACCAACCGCCTGTCGCATCCGGACGGCGAGCAGTCGCTGGAACCTCGTGCCATGGCTGTGCTGCTGGCCCTGTGCGAGGCCCCGGGCGAGGTGGTCAGCGCCGAGGCACTGCTGGAGCGCTGCTGGGCTGACGCCCTGGCCGAGGGGGGGCTGGGCGACAACCCCGTCCACAAGAGCATCAATCAACTGCGGCGCGCGCTGGGTGACAGCGCCACCGACCCCCGCTACATCGAGACCATCCGCAAGCGCGGCTACCGCGTCATTGCGCCGGTGCGCGGAGGCCAAGGCCAGGCCCGCAGCGGCGCTTGGCAGGGGGGCTCGCCCTTCCGTGGCCTGCAGGCCTTCGACACCCGTCATGCCGAGGTCTTCTTCGGCCGCGAGCAGGCCACGCAGGAGTTGCTGCAATGCGCGAGCCAGCAACTGCAGCGTCAGCACGGCCTGGTGCTGGTGCTGGGGCCCAGCGGCTCCGGCAAGACCTCGCTGGTGAGCGCTGGCCTGCTCCCCGCCCTGTACCGCGAGCCGGTGGCCGGCCGCTGGCACCTGCTTAGCCACAGCCAGCTGGACCTGGCGGACCTGACGGGCCCTGCACCCGAGGAGTCCCGGGAGGACCAACGCACGCCAGCCTTTGCCCTGGCGCTGGCGGCTGCCCTGCTGGACTGGGAGACGCCCGAGGGCGAGCCCCTGCTGGCCGGCTTCAATGCGCATGACCTGGCCCGAGCCCTGACGGAGACACCCCAGGCCGTGCTGGCCGAGCTGCGTGCGGCCCTGCAGCGGCCAGCCGGTGCCGGCCAGTTCTATGCGCTGCTCTTCATCGACCGTCTCGAAGCCCTGTTCCGTCCGCCCCTGGGCGATGAGGCGCAGCGCGAGCCGGCCCAGCGCCTGCTGCAGCTGCTGGCCGAGAGCGGCTACGTGCTGCTGGTCGCGGCCTGTCGCAACGACTACTACCCGCAACTGGCCCAGCATGCCTGGCTGATGCGGGACAAGACCCAGGGCGGCCATCTGGACCTCGCTCCGCCCAGTCGCGCCGAGATCGCCCAGATGGTGCGACTGCCGGCGCGCGCGGCCGGGCTGAGTTTCGGCGTCGACACCGCCACCCACCAGCGCCTGGATGACCTGCTGTGCGATGCCGCGGCGGCCAGCCCCGATGCACTGCCGCTGCTGCAATACACCCTGGAGCAGCTCTACCAGCAGCGCAGCCCGCATGGCGAGCTCAGCTTCGCCGCCTACCGGGCCCTGGGTGGCGCCAGCGGGGGCATGGGCGGCCTGGAAGGGGTGATCGCCGAGCAGGCCGAGCAGTTGATCCGCGGCCTCACCCTGGTGCAGCAGGAGGCACTGCCGCACGTGCTGTCCCTGCTGGTGCTGGTGGGCGAGGACGAGTCCAGCCCTGTGGGTGGTCGCCGCGCGCTGTGGAGCGAGCTGCGCAGCGCCGCCGAGCGCGAGCTGGTGCAAGCCCTGGTCGATGCGCGGCTGCTGGTCAGTGAGCGCAGCAGCGAGTCCGCGCAGGAGGCGCCGGGCTTCCGCGTCGCCCATGAGGCTCTGCTGCGCCGCTGGCCGCGCGTGACCGACTGGATCGCCCAACACCGCCAGGACCTGCAGACCCGGGCCCGGCTGCGCCAGCAGGTGCAGCGATGGGAGCAGGGCGGGCGGGCGGTGGAATTCCTTTGGCCCCGGGGCAGACAGTTGCAGGACGCCCTGGCGCTGCGCCGTCAGGGCCTGCTGGCCTTGGCCGAGGGCGAGCAGCGATTTCTCGACAGTTGCCAGCGCCGAGCCGCCTGGGCTGGTCGACTGAAGGGCGGTGCCGTGGCGGCCCTGGCCGGGCTGACCGTGCTGGCCGCGGGCATGGCCTGGCGCGCGCAGCAGGCTGAGGGGGTGGCGCAGCAGCGGCGTCAGCAGGCTGATGACCTGGTCACCTATATGCTGGGGGAGTTCGCCGACAAGCTCCGCCCCATCGGCCGTCTGGAGCTGCTGGACAGCGTGGGCGCCAAGACCCTGAGCCACCTCGCCGCCAAGGACGAGGCCACGCCCATGGAGCGCCTGCAGCGTGCCAAGGCGCTGACCGTGATCGGCGAGGTGCGGGTGTCCAAGCGCGAGCTGGACACTGCGCTGGAGCCGCTGCAGCAGGCCAATGCGCTGCTGGAAGGCGAGCCACCCAGTGCCGAGCTGCTGCCGGCCTGGCGCAAGGCGCAGGGCGCGGCGGCGTTCTGGCTGGGGCATGTGTACTACACGCAGCGCAAGTTCGAAGCTGCGCAGGGAGCGCTGAAGCGCTACCAGACGGTGAGCGAGGACTGGGTGCAAGCGGTGCCTGGGGACCTGGAGGCGCAAACCGAGCTGGCCTATGCCGAGAACAACCTCGGCACGCTGTTCCTGGACCAAGGCGCCCTGGCTTCCGCCGAGTCGGCGTTCCGGCGCGCGCTCGCGGCCATCGATCGAGTGCTTGCGCGTGGCGCTGGAGACGACAGCCTGCGCGGAGAGCAGGCCAATATGACCAGTT
Organism: Roseateles sp. DB2; assembly: GCF_051857535.1. Lineage (NCBI taxonomy): Bacteria > Pseudomonadati > Pseudomonadota > Betaproteobacteria > Burkholderiales > Sphaerotilaceae > Roseateles > Roseateles sp. DB2. Next base: position 195,668 of record NZ_JBPZGY010000002.1, read on the forward strand.
GGCTCGGCTCGACCTTGGTTCAGCGGGGGCGCCTCGTTCAGGCAGAAGCAGTGCTCATGCAGGCCCTGTTGCAGTCCCGGGCGCTGCATGCGGCGCATCCTGGCGATCAGGCGTGGCTGGAGTCGCAAGGGAATGCGGCCCATGCGGTGGGCGACGTGCTTTGGCGCAGCGCACAGGCCAGCCGGGCGGCGCCCTATTTCCAAGAAGCTGTCGTTGCCTTCCGGGAGCTCCTGGCTGTCGACCCCAGCAACCGCAGTTGGTCCGCCGGGGCCATTCGCGCGGAAGCTGGCCTTATGCGCACCGCTGCGCCGACTTTGGAGGCTGTCCAGCGCCTGCTGGCACGGTTGGAAGCGCTGGAGGCCGGGCGGACGCCGTCCATCCGCTGGCATCCTGTGCGGGCCGAACTGGTCCAGCTCGAAGCCCGCCTGCGCCTGCGGCAGGGCGACTCGCCGGACCTTGTCACTCGTCGCCTCCTGCAGACGCAGGCCCTTCTGAATGCAGGACTGAACGAATACCCGCGTGACCTACCCTTGCGTGAGGCTGCGCTGGATTTGGCGCTGTTTCGCGCGGAAGCCCTTTCTGCGGGTGAAAAGCAAGCGATCTGCCAGGCCGCATGGACCGATTTGAGTGCCCCCGCGTTGCAGCCCCTGCTGAGGGTCCATGCAGGTCTGACCCGTCTGGCCACCCGGGCGCTGAGTTGCCTGGACAGGCCTCAGGAGGCCCAGGCACTGACACGATGGCTTGAAACCGAGCACCGGCAGCGCAGCGAAGCCTCTGGCTCCGACCAAGTATCCTGATTCCATACACCGGCCAAAAGGAGGCCTTTAATGTCCGACGCGACCACCATCTACGTCCCCCCCTTCACCGTCACCAACGTGTCAGTGCAGGGTGGGGTTGCCTATCCGAGCTACACCGACGCCAATGGCGTGCCCGTTCCCCCTGGGCTCAGCCCCATCCCGGTGACCAAGGGCTGCACGGCAGCGGGATTCACGTTTACCCGCCAGCCGACCCTTCGGCTGGTCGGTGGGGCTGTCAAGACCATTGGCAACGATCCCACGATGGAGGCCTACAACTTTCTCGATGCCACGACCACGGGTTCCGGCAGTACCACTGCGGATACCGTGACGGTACCCTGGAGTGCCGGCGTCGAATCCACCCGTGGCTTGGTCCTGCTGTTCGCGGAAACGACTACGTCGGGCAGTATGGTGGCCTTCTTGCCGACCACCGATCCCACGATCAAGAACAATGGGGTTTGATTATCCCAGCCTGCTGATTGCAGGTTGAAAGGGAAGCAAGAAAGGTCGCTCACGAGCGACCTTTTTTCTTTTTGGATGGTTTGCTAGGCTGGCTCTGGTATTGCCATGTGCTCAATCTCTGTCGGGTATCTGCTGACAGAGCGGCAAAGCTTCCGGCAATCTGCCGCCGCCGCCGCAAGTCCTCGGGCGAACTGATGCCAAGCTGCCGCCTGTCTGCCCTGCCCCTGGCGCTGACAGCGCCAGGCTCCAGCATGACAATGGTCCCCAGCCTCTCAAAGGCTACAGCGTCGGCCCGCGGGCAGCTTGGCGCCGTGGTGGTAAGGGTTAACACTTGGTTTGATCCCTTGCAGCGCCACAAAAGCCTCCGGAAGGTTCCCGGAAGGCGACTTTCCCCCCGATTTCCTATCGTTGTACCCATCGGTGCACCGCGCATCGACGCGCCGCCCGCCCGCCTCCCCGGCATGTGCAGGCCCGCCCCTTCAGTCTCATCTGATGAGGTCACCATGAGCAAGGAAATCGACAGCAGCCTGAATGAGGAGTCTTCGGCTGCACCCCAGCACGCCGAGGGCAATACCCCTCATGCAGGCGAGCATCCGTCCTATGAAAACATGCTGGCGCAGCTGGCGGCCAATATGAATCCGGCCCCGGCCGTGCGTTATGAACCCATGGTCCAGCAAGGGCGGGTATTTCTGGTCAAAGACGTGCTGAAAAGCCTTCGCAACGAGAAACTGCAGACCCAGGAGGAAATGGCGGAAAGCTGCCAGCAGGGCCGATTTCGAGTCTCCATTGCCTCCATCAAGCGAGCAGAAATCGGGCGGCCGGTGCTTTTTCGTGTCGCGCGGGAATTGGCGCGGTATTTCAATGTGCCGGTGGAGAGAATCGTGAAAATGCGCCCGGTGACGGTTGCCGAATATCTGGCCGGGGAAACGAAACACTGAGCGCCGCCCCCGGTTCTTCAGATGGGCGATGAGGTGTGCCAGGCCCCTCGTCGAATCGCGGTGGGCAGGGCGGCTGGGCGGGGGGATCGCAGGGGCCCGCGGCTTCGCCCGTGCGCTGGGGGCAGGCCTTGACGGCGGTCACCCTACCCGTGGCTGCAGGTGCTGGGGAGCGGTCCGGAAGCGGCGCGCTCGCCCATAATGCCCGCCATGCAATCCCTGCTGCTGGTCTGCACGGCCAACATCTGTCGCTCGCCCATGGCCGAAGCGGTGTTCAAGGCGCAGGCTGCCGCCCTCGGACTGGGGCGGGTGGCCTCGGCGGGCGCGCGCGCGTCCTCGCGTCCGCAAGGCATGGATGCCCGGGCCTTGGCGGCGCTCAGCCGCCGCAAGTATCCCGTGGACAAGAAATGGCGCTCCCGCCGCGTCGAGGTTGACGACTACCTGCGCTTCGACCACATCCTGGCCATGGACCAGGACAATCTGCAGGCCCTGCGCCGCCAGTGCCCGCCGGAGCACCAGCACAAGCTGCGCCTGCTGATGGACCTGGTGCCAGACCGTCTGGGGCAGGAGGTGCCCGATCCTTATTTCGGCAGCGCCGTGGGCTTCGAGAACGTGCTGGACCTGATCGAGCTCGCTGTGCGCAGCTGGTCGACGGCTCGATCGGGCGCTCGATAGGTCATGTCCGCAAGCCCCGCCACCATGCTGTTCCGAACCAAGCTGGCCCTCAACCTGATCGCCCAGATCGTGCTGGTACTGGTGACGACAGCGGCCATGGGCTACCTGGTCGCGGGCTACCGCAGCGTGATGGAGCAGCAGCGCCTCTTCATGCAGCGCGACCAACTGGTGGCCCAGCTGCAGCGCAGTTCTGACGAGCTGACGCGCATGGCGCGGCTGTTCGTGGTGAGCCGCGACCCTCAGTTCGCCGACCACTACCGCGAAGTCTCGCGCATGCGCGACGGCCTGCAGGCTGAGCCGGAGGGCTATGACGAGGTCTACTGGGACCTTGCACTGGACCAGCCGCGCGCCGCCGGCCGGCCGGCCGTGGCGCGTTCCATGCAGGAGCGCATGGTGGAGGCCGGCTTCGATCCCGACGACTACGCCCGACTGGCGGAGGCCCTGCGTCGCTCCGAGGCGCTGATGAAGACGGAGCAGCAGGCTATGGGTCGGGTCGACACCCGGGGCTCCTCGCACCCTTTGGCGGAAGAGGACTGGAAGGACGCGCTGGAGATGCTGCACGGCCCGGCCTACCGCCATGCCAAGGCCGAGATCATGGGGCCGCTGCGTGCCGTGCGCCAGTCCCTGAAGGCCGGGCACGAGGCCTGGCTGCAGCCTCTTCAGGACAATCTGCGCTTCACGGCCTGGCTGGCCATCGTCTGCCTGGTGCTGACGGCGGGCAATGCCGTTTTCATGGCCCTGCGCTATGACCGCTCGGTGCGCCGGCCGGTCGAACTGCTGCGTCACTGGGCCAAGCAGGTGCGCAAGGGGCAGCAGCAGGGGCAGCGCATCAGCCTGGGCCACAGCTCTGAGTTCGGTGAGCTCTCCCAGGCCATCGACGAGATGGCGGAGTCGGTGGAGCGCAGCCTCGACGAACTCAAGGAAGAGGTGGCGCGGCGCGCCCGGGCGGAGCAGGTCGTGCGCCACCTGGCCAACCACGATGCGCTGACCGGCCTGCCGTCGCTGCGTCTTCTGCATGACCGCCTGGACCGCGCCCTGGCCCAGGCCCAGCGCAAGAACCAGGGGTTGGCCTTGATATTCGTGGACCTCAACGACTTCAAGCCCATCAACGACCGCTATGGCCACGAGGCGGGGGACCAGGTCCTCAAGGTCGTGGCGCAGCGCCTGGCCGCCTCGCTGCGCGAGGCCGATACCGTGGGCCGCATTGGCGGGGACGAATTCCTGGTGCTGCTGCCCGACGTGGACAGCCTGGCCCAGGCCCAGCAGGTCCGGGCAAAGCTGGTGGCGCTGCTGGAGCAGCCCATCTTCATCTCGGTGCACAACCTGGCCGTGCGGGTCAGTGCGGCCATGGGCATCGCCGTCTATCCCGCCATGGCCAACGACGCCCAGGGGCTGATGCGCATCGCCGATCAGGACATGTACCGCGACAAGGCCGAGCAGAAGACCCGTTCCACGGCAGCGACCTGAGCGTTGGCGGTGGTGCCTGGCGGGGCTGCGGACCTCAGGCGCTGTGTGCCGTCATGCGAGCCTCGCTGACTTCCCGCATGTCCGGGCCCGAGCCGCTGAAGCGGTCCAGGGCCAGGTAGATCACCGGCGTGATGTACAGCGTCACGGCCTGCGACACGATCAGACCGCCCACCACCGCCAGGCCCAGCGGCTGACGCAGTTCCGCGCCAGCGCCCAGGCCCAGGGCGATGGGCAGTGCGCCCATCAATGCCGCCAGCGTCGTCATCATGATGGGCCGGAAGCGCAGGCGACAGGCCTCGCGGATGGCCTGCTCCGGGCTCATGCCGCCGGCACGCTGCGCATCGAGGGCGAAGTCGATCATCATGATGGCGTTCTTCTTCACGATGCCGATCAGCATCACGATGCCGATGGTGGCGATGATGGTCAGCTCCATGCCGAAAAGTTCCAGCGTGGCCAGCGCGCCCACGGCGGCCGAGGGCAGTCCGGCGAGGATGGTCACCGGGTGGATGTAGCTCTCGTAGAGCACGCCCAGCAGCACATAGATCACCGCCAGCGCCAGCACGATCAGCAAGACCTGACCCCCTTGCGAATCCTGGAACACCGCGGCGTCCCCGCCATAGCTGGTGATGATGGACGGTGGGAGCTGCATCTCGCGCACATAGCCGTCCAGCTTCGCCGTGGCCTCGCCCAGGGGCACGTCGGGCGCGAGGTTGAAGGCCACGGTGACAGCCTGCAGCTGGCCCTGGTGGTTGATGGCCGTGGGGCCCAGGCCGCGCTGCACGGTGGCGAAGGCCTGCAGCGGGACCAGGGTGCCGTTGCGCCCGCGCAGCTGGATCTTGGCGAAGGCGTCCTCGGTGCCTCGGTCCTCGGGGCTGGCCTCCATGATCACCTGGTAGGTGTTGCTCTCGGCGTAGATGCTGGAGACCTGGCGTTCACCGAAGGCGTCGTAGAGGGCGCTGCGCAGGTCTTGCATCTGCACGCCCAGCAGGTTGGCGTGCTCGCGGTCGATGATCAGGTTGGCTTGAAGGCCGCGCTGCTGGGAGTCGCTGGTGACGTCGCGGAACTGGGGGTCGGCGCGAAGCTTCTCCTGCAGCTTCTGCGCCCACTGGCTGAGCTCGCCCGCGCTGACGGACTGCAGCGAGTACTGGTAGCGCGCCTTGCTCTGGCGGCCGCCGATCTGCAGGTTCTGCACCGGGCGCAGGTAGACGGCGATGCCTGGCACCTTGCGAAGCTCCTTGCGCAGGCTCTCCAGCACCTGGGGCATGGCCTGGCGCTCCTTGCGGGGCTTGAGGTTGATGAACATGCGGCCGTTGTTCACCGCATTGCCCCCGCCCCCGCCTGCACCCAGGGCTGAGCCCACGCTTGCCACGGCTTCGTGCTGGCGCACGATCTCGGCCACGCGCTGCTGCAGCTGCTCCATGGCGGCGTAGCTGATGTCCTCCGAGGCCTCGGTGCTGGCCTGGATCTGGCCCACGTCCTCCTCGGGGAAGAAGCCCTTGGGGATCAGCGTGTACTGGACGACGGTGGCAACGAAGCTGGCCACGGCCACGGCCAGCACGGCCTTGCGATGCGCCAGGGCCCAGTCCAGGCTGCGCTCGTAGGCACCCAGCACGGCACTGAAGCCGCGCTCGAAGGTCTTGCCCAGGGCCGACTCCTCGACCTCGTGGTGCGGCTGCAGGAAGCGGCTGCACAGCATGGGTACCAGGCTCAGGGACACCAGGGCGGAGACGAGGATGGACAGCATCACCACCACCGCGAACTCATGGAAGAGCAGGCCGATCACACCGGGCATGAAGAAGATGGGGATCAGCACCGCCACCAGGGAGATGGAGATGGACAGGATGGTGAAGGCCATCTCCCGGGCCCCGCGGATGGCGGCGTCGAAGGGCGCCATGCCGTCCTCGACGTGGCGCACGATGTTCTCCAGCATCACGATGGCGTCGTCCACCACCAGGCCCACGGCCAGGGTGATGCCCAGCAGGGAGATGTTGTCCAGGCTGTAGCCCAGGGCGTAGAGCAGGGTCAGCGCGCCGATCAACGAGATGGGCAAGGACAGCGTGGGGATCAGCGTGGCCACCGCGCGGCGCAGGAACAGGAAGATCACCAGCACCACCAGGGCCACGGTCAGGGCCAGGGTGAAGTAGACGTCGTGCAGGGACTCGCGGATGGACAGCGAGCGGTCGTTGAGCGTGCTCATCTGCACGGAGGCCGGCAGCTGCGCCGCCATGCGCGGCAGCATGGCCTTGACGGCATCGACCACTGCCACGGTGTTGGCATCTGGCTGGCGCTGCACGGCCAGGGTGATGGAACGCTCGCCGTTGAAGCTGGCGAAGGACTTGGTGGTCTCGAAGCTGTCCTGCACCTCGGCCAGGTCGCGCAGGAAGATGGGCTGGCCGTTGCGGCTGGCGACCACGATGGCGCCGAATTCCTTCGCGTTCCGCAGCTGCCTGTTGGCTTGGATGGTGAGGGTCTGGCGCGCGCCGTCCAGCACGCCTACCGGGGTGTTGGCATTGGCCGAGCGGATGGCCGCCTGCAGCTCCTCCAGCGTGATGCCGCGCTGAGTGAGGGCCTCGGTGCGGGCCTGGATGCGCACGGCATAGCGCTTCTGGCCGAAGATGGACACCTGGGCCACGCCGTTGATGGTGGACAGCGCCGGGGTGATGAGGTTCTCGGCGTAGTCGTTGAGGTCCGAGAGGTTCAGCGAGGGCGAGGTCAGCGCCACCATCAGCACAGGCGCGTCGGCCGGATTGACCTTGCGGTAGGACGGCGGCGAACTCATCTCCGTGGGCAGGGCGCGCAGGGAGCGGAACAGCGCGGCCTGCACGTCCACCGCTGCGGCGTCGATGTTGCGGCTGGGGTCGAACTCCAGGGTCAGCGAGGTGCTGCCCAGGATGCTGGTGGACGAGATGCTGGACAGCCCGGCGATGGTGGAGAACTGCTTCTCCAGCGGCAGGGCCACGGAGGACGCCATGGTCTCGGGGCTGGCGCCAGGCAGGCTGGCCTGCACATTGATGACCGGCGTGTTGTAGGAGGGCAGGGCCGCGACCGGCAGCTTGGAGAAGGCCGCCAGGCCCGCGATCACCAGGGAGAGATTGAGCAGCACGGTCATCACCGGCCGCCGGATGAAGAGCTCGGTCAGCCTCATTGGGGCATCCTTCGCGCTGCATGCTGACCCGCCAGGCGGGAGCGAGCCCCTTCGGGCGGTCGTGCGGGGCTCATGCGCCGGCTCCCGAGGCGGCCGATGCCGCGCTGGCGGGCGCATCTGGCCGCGGGCTGCGACCCGGGTTGACGGCCGCGGGCTGCACCTTCAGCGGAGTGCCGGGGCGCAGGTTCTGCTTGCCTTCCAGCACCACCTGCTCGCCGGCCTCCACGCCCTCGACCACGGCGAAGTCGCCGAAGCCATAGCGCAGCTGCACGGGCTTCAACTGCGCGGTCTTGTCGGGGCCTACCACGTAGAGCGTACGCTCGCTGCCGCGCAGGATGAGCGCAGCCTGCGGCACGACCACGGCGTTCTTCAGGGTGCGCAGCGTCAGCCGCACGCGCACGTACTGGCCGGGCCAGAGTTGCTGCCCGGCGTTGTCGAATTCAGCGCGTGCCTTGATGGTGCCGGTGCTGGCGTCGACGAGGTTGTCCACAAAGCCCAGGTGCCCTGTCAGCGCGGCTTCGGCGGCCTTGCCCTTGCCGCGCGGCGCGCCGGGCAGGCTCACCTGCACGTCCAGTGGCTCGGTCCGGCCCTCGCCGTCCGGGCGGACGGCAGCCAGCAGGGGTTGCAGCTGGGTCTCGGGCACGACGAAGCTGACCCCGATGGGTGAGAGCTGGGCGATGTTGAGCAGCGGCGTGCTGGTGGCATTGGCCTGCACCAGCGCGCCTGGCATGGCGTTGACCAGGCCGGCACGGCCCGACAGCGGCGCGCGCAGCTCGTTGTAACTGAGGCTGACGCTGGCGGCCTGGACCGCCGCTTCATCCGACTGCACCAGGGCGCGCTGGGCCTCGACATTGCTCTGGGCCGTGTCCACGGCACTCTGGGCGACAAAGCTCTGGCGCAGCAGGTCCCGGGCTCGTTGGAGCTGGCGTTCGGCGTCGGCCAGACTGGCGCGGTCGCGGGCCAGTTGGGCGCGGGCCTTGTCGAGGTTGGCGCGGTCGGTCCGGTCATCGAAGCGGAACAAGACCTGACCCTTCCTGACCATCTGCCCATCCTTGATCAGGACTTCGCGCACGGTGGAGGTGGTCTGGGCGCGCAGGTCCACGCTCTGCAGCGCAGCCACGGTGCCGGCGGCTTCGATGCTCACCGGCACGTCCTGGCGCTGCACTGTCACCACACCCACGGTCTGGGGTGCCGCCGCGCCCTTGGCGCCGGGCGTTGAGGTCGCGCCGGCCGGCGGCAGGGCGCCGGGGGCGGTCTGGGTGGCTTTCCAGCGCCAGCCTGCGGCGGCGATGATCAGCAGAAGAACGATGGCAACGACGGGCGTGCGGCGCATGGGGCTTGTCTTTCTGGCCTGAGCCGGGACGCAGGGCCTCCACGCACGAAGCGAAGGAACCCGGACGCGCCGCGGGCTCAGCAGGTGAGCTGGAGAGAAGTCCCGAAGCTTAGCCCGGCGAACTCTCCAGCGTATTGCCCCGATGTGAAGTCAGCGCATGACCTTATGCACGCAGCAAGGCTTGCGCCAGGCGCGCGCCCGCCCGGGCGTTGTGCCGCACCAGGGCGATGTTTGTGGACAGGCTGCGGCCGTCAGTGAGGGCTTTGATGCGGGCCAGCAGATAGGGCGTCACCGCCTTGCCCTGGATGCCCTGTGCCTGGGCCTCCTGCAGGGCTTGCGCGGTGATGCGCTCGATCTCCTCCCGCGGCATGGCCTGGTCGGCCGGCACGGGGTTGCTGATCACCACGCCGCCGGTCAGGCCCAGGCCCCACTTGGCGCGCAGGAAGCGCGCCTGCTCGGCCGGGTCGTCAATGCGGAAGTCGGCCTTGAGCCCGCTGTCCGGCGTGTAGAAAGCGGCGAAATTGTCCTGGCCGATGGACAGCACGGGCACGCCGTGTGTTTCCAGGTATTCCAGGGTCAGCGGAAGGTCCAGGATGCTCTTGGCGCCCGCGCAGACCACGGCCACCGAGGTGCGGGCCAGCTCCTGCAGGTCGGCCGAGATGTCGAAGCTGGTCTCGGCACCGCGGTGCACCCCGCCGATGCCGCCGGTCACGAAGACCTGGATGCCCGCCAGCTGCGCGCAGATCATGGTGGCGGCCACCGTGGTGGCGCCAACGCGGCCGCTGACCAGGGCATAGGGCAGGTCGCGGCGGCTGAGCTTCAGGGCGTCGGGGCTCTGGCCCAACAGCTCGAGTTCCTCGTCCGACAGGCCGATGCGGATCTTGCCGCCCATCACCGCGATGGTGGCCGGCACCGCGCCTTCCGCGCGCACGATGGCCTCGACCTCGCGGGCGGTCTGCACGTTCTGCGGGTAGGGCATGCCGTGGGAAATGATGGTCGACTCAAGGGCGACGATGGCGCGGCCCTGTTCGCGGGCGCGGGCAACTTCGGGGGCGAAGATCAGAGGCAGGTTCATGGGGCGGTCTCCTCCAGGAGTGCAGGGCTCAGCAGCGGCGATACCGTGGCCGCGCTTTGCAGGGTGAGGGCGGCCAGGCGCTGGCCCAGCCGGCAGGCGGCGATCAGGTCGTGGGGCGCGCGCAGCAGCCCGGCGACGACGCCGGCGGCAAAGGCGTCGCCGGCGCCGGTGACTTCGACGATGTCCGTCACGGCCTGTGCCGGCACCCGTCGCAGGGGCTCGCCCGTGCAGGCGCAGCGGACATCGTCGCTGCCTTGGGTGAGCACCAGCCGTTGAAGGCCCCGGGCTTGCAACTGGGACCAAGCCTCGTCCAGGGCGGCCTCGCTGTCCAGGTGGATGCTGGTGCAGGCGGCCAGCTCGTCGCGGTTGAGCAGCAGCAGGGACAGCCCGCGCAGGTCCTGCGGCAGGCGGTCCATCTTGGGCACGGAGGCCGCCACGGCAGCCTGCTGGCGCTGGCCGGCTGCCGCCTCGGCCAGCAGGGCAGCGACGGTGGCGGCCGGCAGGTTCAGGTCCAGCACCGTCCAGCTTGCGCTGCGCCTGAGCGCCAGGGTGGACTGGAGAAATGCGGCATCCAGGGCCTCGCAGGCCTGCATCTGGGCCAGGCCGATGAGCAGGTCGCCGTGTTCGTCCAGCACGGCGGTGTAGCTGCCCGTGGGCACCTCGGCCAATTGCAGGCTGCCGTGGGTGCGAATGCCCAGCGAGGCGGCCTCGGCCAGCAGGGCCTGGCCGGCCGGGTCCTGGCCCACGGCGGTCAGCAGTTGCACGGGCAGGCCCAGGCGGGCGAGGTTCTCGGCGATATTGCGAGCCACGCCGCCCGCGCTCTCCAGCTGGGAGGCCGGATTGGAGCTGGCCAGGCGTGCGGGGCCCTGGGTGCGCAGCTTGCGGTCGCGGTTGGCGGCGCCTATGCACAGCAGCTGGCGGGGCTCGGCCAGCACATAGGCGCGGCCCAGGATCAAGCCTTCACGAGTCAGTTGGGCCAGCTGATGAGTGAGGGTCGATCGCGCCAGCCCCAACTGGGCGGCCAATGCGTCCTGCGTGATGAAAGGCTGCTCGCGCAAGAGGGCGAGCAGCCGCTGCCGTGGCTTGTCCATGCGGGCATTCTAGACAAATGTCCGACATTTTGGACAAATGTTTAGGCGGCGCTGGCAGGCTCCGCCGATGGTGCGGCCCGGCGCTGGGCGGCCCTGGCCGCCAAGGCAAAGACCAGCAGCGCGGCGCCGCCGATGACGGCTTCGGCCTGCAGCATGCCGTTATTGCCCCAGTGGGTCTGGGAGTAGCCGGCCACCAGCGTCATCCAGCTCAGCGGCATGTTCGCAAGGGAAGCCAGCAGACTGTACTTGGTGGCCGCAGCGCCCTTGCCGATGGCTTCCAGCACCACGGCGGCATAGCCGGTGTAGCAGAGGCCGGTGGTCAGGGCGTAGAGCGTGGTGAAGACGACGAAGCTGGACTCGGAGTGGGGCGCCGCCGCCATGGCCAGGGCGCACAGGGCCTGCAGGCCGCCGAAGAGGCAGTAGGCCCATTTGCGGTCCATGCGGTCGCAGATGAAGCCGCCCAGCAGGCTGCCTCCCGCAGACACGATGCCGCTGACCACGCCGGTGACCAGGGCGACGGTGGCCGCGCTGGCATGCCAGTCCGGGGCCACGACGGACCACAGATTGCTGGCGCCGCCAGCGCCTATGGGCAGGAAGCAGACCAGGATGGCCAGCAGGCCCATGCGCGAGCGCGCGACCTCCCAGAGGTCCCTGCCCGCGGAGCGGGCGTTGGCGACGAAGTCGAAGCCCTTGCCGGCGCCATCCCGTGCAGGTTCGCGGACCAGGGGCAGTGCGGTGGCGCAGGCCAGGGTCAGCGCCGCCATCAGGCTGCTGGTGAGCATGGGTGAGACATGCAGGTCCTCCATCATCCACAGCGCCAGGCCGCCGCCGAGGCTGGAGCCCGCCATATTGCCGGCCTGCATCCAGCCGGCGGCGCGGCCCTTTTCCTCGTCCGGCGTGGCGTGGGCCATGAGGCTTTCCACCGACATGCCCAGCAGGCTGGCGGCAATGCCGGCCGCCACGGCCACGGCCGTCAGGAAGGGGATGGACTCGAGCTTGTAGGGTGTCAGGCCGGTGATGACCATGCCTGCGGCCGAGCCCACGCAGCCGATCAGGTACCAGGTCTTGCGCGTCAGCGTGAGGTCCACGATGGGCGCCCACAGGAACTTGACCGCATGCGGCATGAAGGTCACCGCCAGCAGGCCGGCAATGGCCTCTGCAGGCACCTTGGCCTGGGCCAGTGCATAGGCGGCGGCAATGGCCAGGTAGCCGCTGAGGGCGCTGAAGGGGGCGAAGAGGACGAAATAGACCGCCGGGTGCGAAGCCCGGTGCGAGGAGGAGGCGGACATGGGGTAATGCTCTGGGAGCCTGAGGGCGGGGGCGGTGCGGCATTGTCCCCGGCCTGCGTGTGGTCGCTGCTCCGCATCTACCCAGGGGCGCATGTCGCCCACGCCCGATCGGCTCGCCTGCAATGGGAGGCTCCTCAGGCCCGGCCGGGCTCGCGGGGGTCATGGCTTGTCCCTTCGGGGTGGCGCCACATGGCCCAGCCGAGCATCGGGGCGGGCTCTTGAAGGCGGTCATGTCCTGGCTGGTGCCGCGTGCTCTCCGGCTCCATGGCTCCATGGCTCGGCAGCTTCTTGCAACATAGGACTTCTGGATCGGTGCAACTGCAAACTTTGACAGGGCGCAGAGCGTTTGATAACTCCCAGAAGTGATGCACGCCTGCCGTATAGTGCGCAGCTTCTTCGTGAATCGTCCCGGTACAGCGGCCAGCGGTGAACGGCTGGTGACTGCCTCGCGCCGGCACTGGGGCGCGTGCCCTCAATCTCCCGACAGGTGACACAACGATGAAATTTCCGGTGCCTGGTTTCATCCGTAGGCAAGCCCTGGGGACCTCGCATGTCCATGGTCTCGCCGGGCCAGATGCCTTGTATGACAGCTACGACGTGGTCGTCGTGGGCAGCGGTGCCAGCGGCGCGATCGCGGCCTCCGAGTTCGTACGCGCTGGACTGAGGACCCTGGTCCTTGAGGAAGGTGGCTGGTTGCGTCCCGATGCGGCGAACGCCCTGGTCGATGCCGACGCAGAGCGAGCGCTGGCCGGCAATGGCGAGCTTGGGTGGTCGACCCGGGGCTGGCCTTGGAGCACCCGCAATCTCGGCGGCGGCACGGTGTTCTATGGGGGAGCTTCGTTCCGCTACACCGACTTCGATTTCGACCCTCGCGCCAGGATCACGGCTGAGGGCCTGCATGTGCATTGGCCCATCACTGGAGCGGACCTCGCCGCCAGTTATGACGAGATCGAGGCGCTACTGCACGTTAACAAGCCTTCACCTGCTGGCGCCAAGGACAGGCCGGCCTCGCTTGGCCTCCCGGCTGAGCACCTGTGGCAGGCCGCGCAGCGACTGGGCCATCATCCGCTGGCAACGCCCTTGGCGATCGACCGCCAGCGCTGCGACCATTGCTCGCTATGCATCTCGGCGCAGTGCGACCGTGGGGCTAAGCGCGATGTGGTCCAGGCGGTGCTCAAGCCTTTGGCCGAGTCGCCGCATCTGACCCTCCTGACCGGGGTCAAGGCACTCTCGCTGCAGCAGGAGTCGGCGCGGAAAGTCAGCGCTGTGCAATGCCTGGACCTGAGCAGTGGCACCACACGGGTGATCCGCGGGCGTCTCTTCGTCCTGGCCTGCAACGCCATCCAGACGGCGGCCCTGCTCCTGCGCTCCCAGACCAGCCATGCGCCCCGGGGCATCGGCAACGAACATGACATGGTGGGGCGCGGCCTGTGCATGAAGCTGAGCGAGTACACCCAGGGCGTGGTCGCCATGGACCCGGAGGCCGTGCAGCGCCACCCCATCGGCTATCGCGGCCCCTTCTCCGGCGTCAGCGTGCTGGATCACTACCTGGACGAACGCTGTCCCACCGGGGTTGGCGGGCTCATCTACGAGACCAAGCACGACGAATGGCAGCCCATGGAGGTGCCTGGCTTGTTGCTGCGGGTCGAGACCATCCTTGCGGACCATCCTTCGGCGGCAAACCGGGTCAGGCTGTCCAGCGAGCGGGATCGGTGGGGACTGCCGCGCTTGATGATCGATTACCGAACCGATGCCCGCGATGCCGCCCGGCTGGAGTACATGTGCGATCGTTCCGCAGAGTGGCTGCGGGCGGCCGGGGCGGATGCCATCCAGCGAGAACCCTCGCAGTACGTCATGGGCAGCACGCATCTGCATGGCACCTGCCGCGCAGGCACCGATCCCGCAAGCTCGGTGGTCGATCGCGATGGTCGCGTTCACTCGGTCGAGAATGTCCACGTGGTGGACGGCAGCTACATGCCCTATCCCGGTGGACTCAACCCGACGCTCACCATCCAGGCCAACGCTCTGCGCATCGCACGTGGCCTGGCCCGCGCCCCCGCCACGGCGCATAGCGCCAATGCCCTCCAGACCGCTGCCGCCGCGCAAGGGACTGCCTCATGCAGCTGAGCCGCCAATTCATACGCCAGCTCATCGTCCAAACCCTTTGCACCGTTACCGGTGAGGAGATGCAGGACATCCTCGCGATGGACGAGGTGGAGGTGGATACCCGCGACTGGGAGCAAATCATCAGCCGCCTGGAAGCCTTTCTGGACGTGAGTACCGGCCTGCTGAGCTCGGGGCAGCGTGTCGTCCGGATTGACGCTCTGGCGCAAGACCTGTTCCAGCGCGTGCATGGTGCGGGCGGCGATGCCACGGACTGAGCCTGCCCATGCAAGCCCCTGCCATGCATGAGCCCGTCATCGCCATGCTCAAACCGGATGCCCAGGAGCGCGGTCTGGCTAACGAAATCCTGGCGGCCGTCCGAGATGCGGGCTTCCAGGAGTCGCTGCGGCGCGTGGTGCAACTGGACGAAGCCCGTGTCCGCAGGCTTTTCCTCCATCCATTGCCGGCCTATGTGCAGCATCTGTGTTCACGACCCGTCTCCCTGCACCTGCTGCAAGGTGGCGGGGGGGCGGAAGCCTTCTACGACTGCAAATGTGCCATCCGTCGCCACTTCGGCGTGCCGAGCAAGGTACGCAACCTGATCCATGGCACCGACGAAGGCACGGAGTACCACCTCTTCCTTGACGCATTCTTCCCTGAGCTGGCGCCCAGGCAGTACAGCGCCGGAGCGGATCTGGATTTGCGCTGGCCGGCAGAGACCACCCTGCAGCAGGCGCTCGATTGCCTGCGGCAGCTGGACGAGGACTCGCAGTTCCGCCATGTCTCGGTGAGCCTGACGCCGGCGCAGGCCGATCTCTGTGCCTTGCAGAGGCGGGATTGGAAGCGGCTGCGCCTGGGCTTTGCGGCGCTCCATGCCCTGCCTGCATCGGCGGGTGGCGTGGGCCGCCTGCTGCTGCATGCCCGGGCGCAAGAGGATGTGCGGCCCTTGCTGGCGCTGTCAGACCCGAAGGCCTTGCTTGCCGACATGGCGGATCCGGGCCGGGCGGTGACCTTGACCGACGTCGACATCCCTGCCTCCGAACTGGCAGCCTATGCGAACGAGCTCAGGAAGCCTGCCCCCGAGGTGGATCGGGTCCTTTGGGCCTACCCCTGTCTGCGGTGGGTGGCCCAGCTTCAGCTTCAGGGCGTAAGCCGGCTGGGCGTGTTCCGGCCGCGCCAGCCGCTCATGGCCGCGGAATTCCTGTCCGACATCGCACGGCTGTTGGGTTTGCAGGCCTGCGGCGGCAGCGCGGGCCGTTGCGCGGTCGGGGCATTCAGCATTTCCGGCCGTCGTGCACAAGGCCTGCATGGCCAGGATGGGTCGTCGATCACGACGCCGCCCATGACGCCACCCGCGGTCCCTGCCCGGCATTCAGAGGCGTCGGCATGAGGGTGCTCAAGCTCACGCCGTTTTTCCATCACCCGGATGTCAAGGCCTGGCCGGCCTCCTTCGATGCCGTGGGTGGCATGCAGATTCAGACCTGGCGGCAGGCGGCGCAGTTGGCCGAGCGCGGCGTGCACCAGGATGTGATGACCATCGGCTTTCCAGGCTTGCCGAGGCGGCGCTGCCTCCAGACCAATCTGTGGGTGGAGCGCCAGTTGGCGCCAATTCCGCATATCCGATCGGAGTTCAGCGGCCTGGTGGGACTCACCGAAGCCTGGGCCGTGGCCACCCTGCTCCGCCTGTGGCGGCAAAGACGGCAGCACACTTGGGATCTGATCCATGCCCACTTCGATGGGCAGATCCCCGCCCTGCTGGTGGCCTGGCTGGCGCCGCGCCTGCTGCGGCGGCCCCTGCTGGTCACCGTGCACTGCTCGCGATTGGCGGTGTACGCGCCTCATGGCTGGTTGGATCGCATCCAGCACGGCGTGGCCCGCTGGCTGGAACGCCGGGTGGTGGCGCAGGCAGAGCGGGTGATGGCACTTACCCAGACCACCGCCGCAGTGCTGTCGCAATGGAGTGAGCGTGTGGAGGTGATGCCCGACGTGGTGGATACCCAGCAGTTCGCGCCGCCGCCGGAAGCCGCCGTCCGGGACTTCAGGCAACGCCATCGGCTGCCGGAGCGGGTGGTGGGCTTTGTGGGACGCCTGGCCAAGGAAAAGGGCTGGACGCACCTGGCACCCCTGGCCGCGGCCTTGCAGGCGCAGGGCTACCACCTCCTGGTGGTTGGCGACGGTCCGCAGCGCGACCGCCTGCAGCAGGCATTGGTAGACGCCGGCGTGGCTGACAACGTCACCATCACCGGCTTTATCCCCAACGACGAGGTGCCGCAGGCCATGGCGGCCTGCCGCCTGCTGGTGATGCCTTCGGTGTACGAGGAATTTGGCGGCGCCAGCATCGAGGCCTTGGCCACTGGCGTGCCCGTGGTGGCATTTGCCGTGGGGGGCTTGCGGGAGATCCTCGGTGCCGTCACGCCAGGCCTTCTGGTGCCTCCGCAGGATACCCAGGCCTTGATACAGCGCGTTCAGGAGGTGCTTGCCGGCCGGCACCGCGAGGATCTGCAGGCCGATCGCCTGAGATCCCATGTGCTGGGGCGCTTCTCGCCTGATGTTCTGGCCGAGCGAACCCTGCAGCTGTACCGCCGGGCCTGCAGGCCCGAGCCTGCCCATGCCGCTTGAGCGCTTGGACTCCGCCGTCATCGTTCACTTCAGCAGACCCTTGTCGCCATGTCCTTGATCCACCTACCCAGTGATGTCCGGCCGGAAGAAGTCCTGGCCTGCTTGCAGGAACACGGCTATGCCATCATCGACCGACTGGTGTCTCCGGACCATATGGACGGGATTGCCGGCGAGCTGGCGCCTTTCATGGACCGAACGCCCTTCGGCCCGGACGGCATCCTGGGCCGGCGCACCAAGCGCACAGGAGGCCTGGTGGCGCGTTCACAGGGCGTCCGCGACCTGGTGATGCATCCCACCATCCTGGAGACCAGCCGACGATTCCTGGCCCACGCGACGACTATCCAGTTGCATTGCACGCAGGTCGTGGCAGTACACCCAGGGGCGCGCGCCCAGACCCTGCACCAGGACGAAGTGGCCTGGGACATGTACCCTTGGCCACAGGACTATCACGTGCAGTGCAACACCCTTTGGGCGATGACCGAATACACGGAGGCGATGGGCGCGACCCGGGTGGTCCCCGGTAGTCATCGCTTGGGCCGGAGCCTGGAGCTCGAGATCGCCGACAGCCTGCCTGCCGAAATGGAGAAGGGTTCGGTGCTTGTCTACGACGGCAAGGTCTACCACGGGGGAGGGGAGAATCGGTCGGACCAAGTCCGCAGCGCGATCAACCTGACCTACGCGGTGGGCTGGGTGCGTCAGGAAGAGAACCAGTTCCTGTCCTGCCCATTGGAAGTGGCCCGCACCCTGCCCGAGGACTTGCTGCGGCTGATGGGCTACCAGTGCGGCGCCTTTGCTCTGGGCTATGTGAATGGTTTCGAGGATCCGATGACGGTCCTGGGGCGAGCGGAGCCGGGGCGCATCTTGGGCGCGGAGCTCATGCGCAATGCCGATCAAACCGATGACCGGCGCTCCTTTCTTCGCGAGGCCGAACTCGGCTGAGAACCGGCCCACCGTGCGGCAGGCCGGGGCGCACCATCAGGCCTCGGCGGCCATGGCGGAGGCTTCGGCGAAGTCGGACAGGCCATAGACGCGTCCGTTGTCCAGGCGCTGGGGTGCCGCCAGCAGGGACAGCAAGCCTCTGGCCACCTCGACAGGATCGTCGGGCGCTTCATCCCCCCCCATGTCCGTCTTCATCCAGCCTGGATCCAGTCCGATGACCTTGGCGCCCCGCGCCTCTAGCGCAGTGGCACTGTTCACGGTCAGCGCCCACAGGAAGGCCTTGGTCGCACAGTAGAGCGGGTAGCTGCCATTCCAGGTCTGGGGGAAAGCCATGTCGGACAGGACGTTCACCAGCACGCCGCCTGGCTGCAGCTTGTCCTGGACCAGGGCGCTGATCACGGCGGGCGCCGTGGCATTCACGCTGGTCATGTCGACGATGTCCCCGATGGCCAGGCCGGACAGGCCCAGTTCCTCCTGCTGCGAGAACACGCCAGCATTGTTGATGGCGCAGTGCAGTGGCCGCGCTTCCAGCAGCGGGCGCAGGCCTGCGGCCAGTGCCTGCGGATCCCGGAGATCACAGGCCAGCTCGATGACCGCCTGGCCTCCACCCTGCAGGGCGGCGCGTTGATCGGGGCTCAGGGGGCGGCGGCACACCAGCAGCAGGTCCGAACCTGCCGCGGCCAGCAATCGGGCCAGATGATGGCCCAGGCCGCGATTGGCTCCGGTGATGAGGGTGAGGGGGCGCGCTGTGGTCTGGACCATCATGCCTCCACCCTCACGGCGGGCATGCGACTCGCAGGAGCGTCCTTGGCCCAGGCCTCCATGCGCTCCAGCAGGGCCCCGATTTCGGCGGCGTCAGCCTGGGCGTCAAGTCTGGCGCGCAGCGTCTCGCCCAGGTCCACGGCCGTTGCAATCTCGTCCAGGCTCAAGGTGTCGGTTCGCGAATTGGCTTGGTAGCCGGTCATGCGGCTGGGCTTGAATTCGAACCAGCCACGGTCCAGGGCATCCTGGTAAAAGGGGGTGCCAGGGTAGGGCGTGATGGTCGAGAGGTTGAACTCGCTGGTGCCCAGTCCGCAGTCGATGATGAAGCGGTAGGTGTTGATGATGTTCTGGCGCGTGTCGCCGGGCAGGCCGACGATGAAGAGGAACTGCATCTTGATGCCCAGCGCATTGGCGAAGGCGCGGATGTCCACCAGGCGCTGGAGGTCCAGCTTCTTGCGGGTGTTCGCTGCCTGGCTTTGCGGGTCGCCGCTTTCCACGCCGATCTCGATGCCCCGGCAGCCGGCCTCTGCCATCTTGGTCAAAAGTTCCTGGTCCAGCCGGTCCAGCCGAGTCTCGCACCACCAGGCGAGGCGGATGCCCTCTGCGACCATGCGATCACAGAGCTCGGCGGTTCTTGCCATGTCCAGGGAGAAGGTCGGGTCACGGAAGACCACGCCCCCAATGCCGAGTGCGGCAATGGACTTCAACTCGTCCAGCAGCGTCTCCAGCGGCACCGGCCGGAACTTGGTGCCTTCGGCGGCGGGGTAGGGGCAGTAGTAACCACAGGGGTAGGGACAGCCGTAGCTGGCATTGGCTGCCGTGACCAGACCCAGTCCGGGGTCCATGTCGGTCATGGGGCTGAAGCTGTAGCAGGTGTTGTCGATCAGCGAGCGATCAGGAGCAATGTAGGCAGCGGGTGCCGGCATCTCCTTGCCGCTGCAGAGGCTCGCGGCCTGCTCGATCTGACGAGGCCCGAAGACCGTGTCGGCACCCGACCGGGCCTGGATTTCATCCAGGACGGCCTGGTCGGCGATGGAGGTGAGCACGAGCAGCCGGGTGGCGCCCAGCCGGCTCTTGAAGGCCGCGGCGCTGGCGCAGTCCTCGTCCAGAGTGGGCATCGACAGTGTGCTCACCACCACATCGCTGCGATCGGGCAGGGCCTGGTCAGGCTTGACCTGGAGGTCCAGCAGGGCAATCTCAAAGCCCTGGGCGCGCAGCACGGTCGCCATGCGCAGCAGTTCCAGCGGAGGGAAAACGATCTGGTCGGTGTCCGTCTCTTCGACCAGATCACCGTAACCACCCGAGTAGGAGCGCATCAGCCGTGCGCCGGAAGCGACGCCGGGATTGATCAGGGTGACATGCATGCGGGGGCCTTTCTGTGGGCTTGGGTCAGTGGTGGCGCTGCCTGCGTCCAATGGACGCAGGCAGCGCCGTGGCGTCGAACGGGCCGATCATGGGCCGCTCGGAACGAAACAGGGCTCCTCCAGCGCTTGGCAAGACGGACGCGAGGGGGCGACGCGCCCCCCCCGTGCTCAGCGCCACAGGTCCTGGGCATACTTCAGAAACCATTCGGTCTGCCGGGTGCCTGCACTGGGACTGCGGGTGTTCGTGAAGCCGAGAGCCAGCAGGCTGCCCTGGGCGGTCCGCCGCTGGTAGACCAGCGAGTGCACGGTGCTGCTGCGCAGCGAGGCTGCGGGGCCGTCCGCTTCTTCGGCCCGGACGGCGCGGTAGCGCTGCGCGATCCATTTCAGGCTGTCCTCGGCCGAGAGTTGCAGCACGGTCAGGGAACGCAGGGCCTGCTCGTCCAACGAACGGCCGCCGGCCGGGTGCTGCAGCTGGGTCCATTTCAGCAAGGGGCTCCATTCCAGGGACCAGGCGCCCGCCCGGATGTAGCGGAACTGGGCCTCGATACGGCCATTGATGCCCGGCACGACGCGCTCGGCGTCGACATCCAGCATGCGGCCCAAGTCGAACTCCATCTTGAGGCTGCTGAAGCGGGCGCCTGGCGTAATGCCGAAGCCCAGGTTGAAGTTGTGCTCGGCATGAGACCGGCCACCGCCCTGTGTGCGCAGGTGGCGGGTGTTGTAGTGCACCCAGGCGTCCAGGTTGCGCGGGCCGCTGAACCACACGCCAGGCGCCACGGTGCGATCGACCACCTCGCCGCCAGGAATTCCGTGGTGCTCGTCGCGCAGGGCGTGCGTTTCCTGGAGCAGCAGCTGCCACTCGAACTCGTCGGCCTCGAACAGGCCCAGGGGCTTGGGGCCATCACGTTGATTCAGCTCGTACGACAGGCGCCGTATGCCGCTCTGGTTGATGAAGCCGTTGTCATTGGCAAAGCGTGGGCTGATCTCTTCCAGGTGCAGGCGCGAGGCCCAGGCTTCGCTGCGATGGCGGAGGTCCAGCCAGACGTAGTGCCCGTGTTGCGCTTTCTCCTGGACCAGGCGGCCCCCATCGTCCAACGCAGCGGTGGTGGAAGAAAGCAGGCCCAGTACGCGCCACTGCCAGCCGTTCTCGGCCTCACGCTCGATGCTGGCGCCGCCCACGACGTTGTGACGTCCCTGCCCATAGTCGCGGGCAGACGCGAGTCCGGCCAGGCCCAGGCTGTTCAGCTGTGTCCGGCCGCGGATGAAGTAGGCTTCTGAGGCCGTCAGTACTTGTGCCTCATCGGTGCCGTAGGCGTTGGCCCGCAGCACCAGGCCGCCTCCCTTGTCACGCAAGCCGAAGGCGGTGGCCTCGCTGCTGGGGCCGCGCCAGGTCGCGCGCAGCCCCCAGCGCGGGTTGGCGATGGCGCGTGAGTAGAAGCCCGCGAGACCGCGGGCTGCGCCGTCGTCATTGCCCAGCCCTTGGCCCGTGACGTCCATGCTCTCGAGGAAGAAAGGGCGCTTCTCCGCCTGGTACAGCGCATAGCGCACATTGCTGGACAGCTGGGGTTGATCCAGTTCCACCTGGGAGAAGTCGGGATTGAGGGTGGCGTCGACCACCCAGTCGGCGCGGGGCCGCCATTTCACGGACAGGCCCAGGTCGGCGGCCCGCTCCGAGCGGCTGCTGCCATCCTGCTGGGTCCGCGTGCTGCGCAGCGTCAGCTCGGGCCGGACGCGCAGAAAGCTCTGGTCGCCGATGCGTTCCATGCGTTCGGACAGCCCTTCGATGGGGGCCAGCTCGGTCAGCAGATTCAAGTCGTCCAGCGTGGCGGGGACGCTGGTCCACAGAGCGCTTTCGCTGCGTGGCACGCTGCGCACCACCATGACGCGCCAAGGCAGGGCGGAGCTCCTCGGATAGCGCAGTTCAGCCAGGGGCACGCGCAGCTCGACGCCGTAGCCGTCCTCGGTGATCCGCGACGCTGCCTGGACGTCGAAGTCGGGTGCGTAGTTCTCGGTATTGTCCTGGGCGTTGTAGATGCCGTCGGCAATGACGCCACTGGCACTGACGCGGACGTACTGCGCGGATTGCCGGCGGCCGACGGCGTCGATGTAGACGGCGACATGATCCTGACTGCGACCTACCAGATCGCGGCGGACCAGCGGGGCGCGGATGTCCTTTGGCATCGGGTCGAAGGCGCGGATGCCAAAGATCAGCGCGTCTTCGTCCACGAGGATCTGTACTGTGGTGCGCCAGCGCGCTGGCACGCGATCACGCGGCTGCAACTGCTGGAAACTGTCATGGATGGGCGCATCCCGCCACACCGGATCCGAGAGATCCCCGTCGATGCGAGGGACTTGGGTCTTGCTGATGCTGAGCGCGCGATGTGCAAGACCGGGGGA
Source organism: Roseateles sp. DB2 (assembly GCF_051857535.1). Taxonomy (NCBI): domain Bacteria; kingdom Pseudomonadati; phylum Pseudomonadota; class Betaproteobacteria; order Burkholderiales; family Sphaerotilaceae; genus Roseateles; species Roseateles sp. DB2. Next base: position 218,118 of record NZ_JBPZGY010000002.1, read on the forward strand.
TGGAGCCGTTTGAGGCTCGGTGCTCCGGACTGCTGAGGCCGGGCCGCACAGACTCAGCAGGGCAGGGAGGACGAGGGTGGCGAAGAGGCGATTCATGCAAGTGACATGGGCATGGGAACGGCGAGGCGGCAGCCGGCTGGGGCCTCAGCTGGAGGCGGATCGGTAGCGGGCCAGTGAGCGCTGCCAGGCCCAGCGCGCCAGGCTCAGGAAGCCCGCGGCGACGGCCAGGCTGGTCAGCGCCTGCTGCGCCGTCAAACGGCCCAGCAGGGCCATGGCCGGGTAGGTGCTGATCACGGCAACAGGCAGGACGAAGGTGAACACCAGTCGCCAGAGCCCCTCGAAGACCTGCGCAGGCCAGCGTGCGAAATCCAGCAACGAGGCCAGCACGTTCATGATGTTCTGGATCCTGACCACGACGAAGGAGCCCGCCACGCAAAGAATGAACAGGGCATAGACGGTAAGCAGGGCAGCCACGGACATCAGCACGGCCGCCAGCATGGCGCCTGCCGTGGGCATCTGGTCCAGCACCAGCAAGCCGCGGCCGGCGATGCCCAGGCCCGCCAGCGTGTGCAGGATCTGCCAGGGGCGGATGTGGCTGACGGAGCTCAGCACCATGGGATCAACGGGCTTGAGCAGCACATAGTCGAAGTTGCCGGTGCGGATGCCGGCGATGGTCTGTGCAAGGCTGGGGGTGATGATGCCGTCCAGGATGCTTCGCATCACCATGTACCAGCCGAGCAGGACCAGCATGCTGCCGTGGGACCAGCCCGCGATCTCCTGCCGCTGTCCGAAGAGCACTTCAACAGGAATCAGTTGGAGGCTGAGCACCAGCAAGGTGGCGGCTCCCTCCAGGAGGAAGTCCGTGCGGTACTGAACGGCACGCCTGAGTCCGAGCGAGGTGACGGCCTTGAGGAGGTGGAGAGGGTGTGTCATCAGCCAAACGCGGTGTAGCGGCGCACGCCCAGGGCCCAGACCTTCATGGCCATCAAGTTCAGCACGACCAGCATGGCCGCCTGCACCAGCAGCAGGCGCAGGGCCGTCGTGCCGTCATGCTGGCCTAGCAGCAGCTCCACGGGCAGTGAAATGACGAAGCGATAGGGCAGCCAGTCGGCGACGCCTCGCACGCCGGCGGGCAGGAAGGCCAACGGGATCATGTAGCCGGAGAGCAGGCTGCCGACGTGCTCGTAGAGCTTGAACAGGGTGATGGACCGGTCCATCCAGAAGCCCAGGCTGCCGACCATGATCTGCACGGCCTGGTTGATGCCCAGGGCCATTGGCAAGGACAGCAGGAACAGCAGCAGGCGACCGCCGACCGGCTCGGCAGCCCCTCCGGCATGCAGGGCCAGCCCGATCACCGGCAGGGCCACCAGAACTCGCGCCGGGAGTTCCGCCAGGGTGATGGAGAGATAGGTGCTCAGGGGGTGTGCCGGCTTGATGAGCCAGAAGGACAGGCCGCCGGTGCGCAGGTCCTCATTGAGGTTCCAGACCAGATTGCATTCGGTGAGCAGGGCGACGGCCAGCACGGCCAGGAAGTAGGCTGTGATGTCCTGGCTGGTGTAGCCAGCGAAGGCGCCGTCCCTCGTCACGGCCCGCCAGAACACCAGCATGGTCAAGGGCATGGTCAGCGTCATCAGCCAAAGCAGGAACTCGGCCCGCCAGGCGATGACCTCGGCGAAGCGTATGCGGGCCAGGGTGAGCATCATGCGGCCGCCCGATCCTGGCCCTGGCCATAGGCTTCTCGCAGCACATCGTCCAGCGATGGATCCTCGACCTTGAGGTCCGCGGCCTCATGCATGGACAACATGCGGCGCACCGTGTCCGGCACCCGTTCACTGGGGATACGGCCGCTCACCGTGCCGTCCTCGGACCAGGTCAGGCCCAAGGACTGCAGCAAGCCGTTGGCCGGAGGCGGGCCAAACCAGCGCAGGCTGACGACCTTCTCGGGCTTGATCGAGGTGACGAAGTCGCGGAGGTCCCCGTCATAGACGGCCGCGCCCTGGTTGATCAGCAGCACCCGCGGGCAGATGGCGGCAACGTCCTGCATGTAGTGCGAAGTCAGCAGCACGGTGGCTTCGTGCTTGCGGTTGTAGGCCAGGACGAAGTCCCTGACGGCGGCTTGCATCGCCGCGTCCAGGCCGATGGTGGGTTCGTCCAGGAACAGCACCCGTGGGCGGTGCAGCAGTGCTGCGGCGAACTCGCAGCGCATGCGCTCGCCCAGCGACAGCTGCCGGGTGGGCTTGTGGAGCAGCGGCGCGAGGTGCAGCAGTTCCACCAACTCGTCGCGGGAAGCGCGGAAGGCCTGTCCCGGCATCCGGTAGAGGGCCTGGACCATCTCGAAACTGTCCGCCGGTGGCAGGTCCCAGATCAGCTGGCTCTTGCCACCCATCAGCATGGTGATGCGCTGGAGGTAATGCGGGTGGCGCTCATAGGGCGTGAAGCCATCCACGCGGGCGCTGCCGGCCGACGGATGCAGCAGGCCGCAGAGGATTTTCATGAGCGTGGTCTTGCCCGCGCCGTTGGGGCCCAGAAAACCCACGCGCTCGCCGGCCTCGATGCGGAAGGAGATGTCGCGCAGGGCGTGCACCTCCTCGGTGGGCCGGTGAAAGAGCGAGCGCAGAACGGAGCGCAGGTCCTGCCCACGCTGGTGCACCAGGTAGCGCTTTTGCAGCCCAAGCACTTCAATCATTTGTGACTCCGAGCCGGGTCCTAGACCAGGCGATTCAAGTGGGCCAGAGAGTTCACCAGCATCAGGCGAGGCGCGCTGCCATCGGTCTGGCACTCGATCATGTGAACACCGGTGTTGCTCAGACGGAATCGGAAGCGCTGCAGGTCCTCGAGCGCCAGGCCCAGCAGGCTCAGGATCAGCAGCTCCAGTGTCTGAGCGTGCGAGACGATCATGTGGTGGCCACTGCCAGCGGCCAGCCGTTCCTTCAGAAAGCCCTGGGCGCGCAGGAACTGGGCACGCAGGGACTCCACGCCACTCAGGGGGGACTCGTCTGGCTGGCGGATGCGCTGTTCGAGGATGTCATCCCAATCATGCTGCCACAGCGGTCGCGTGACGTCGCCCTGCAGAGTGACCTCGGCCAGCCGCTCGTCCAGGACCAGGGGCATCCCGCCCTGCCGGGCGAGTGGTGCTGCGGTTTCCCGGGCTCTGCGCATGGGGCTGACATACAGCTTCGGCGCGTAGAGCTCGGTGGGCCAATGCGCAGCCAGGCTGTTGGCCTGCTGCTGACCCAGTGGCGTGAGCGCGCAGTCATCCAGCGCGGGAGTCCAGGGCGAATCAGGCGCAAGTACGTTGCAAGCGGCCTGGGCATGGCGGATGAGGGTGAAGCGATGCACTGACACGTCGGCTCTGTTCAATCACACAGCTGGTGGGCGTTCGCCGCCACCTTCTCGAAGGCCGCGGCCACCTGTTCAATGGCCTGCGCATCCGCCAGCAGCATGCGGTGCGGGAGCGCCAGCGTGGCAGCGGAGAAGGCCTCGGCGGCCGGCAGGGCGTAGCGCTCGGGGCGGACGGCGTCGGCGAACTCCCGGCCCAGATCGAAACGGGGTCTGGATGCGGGCTGGTACAGGCGGTTCCTGTTCAGCGAGGCATACATGGTCTTGCAGGGCAGACCGAGTTCGGCTCCGAGGGCCGCGCCAAGGCGGGCGATGGGTGCACGCTCCAGAAGGTCCTCGGGCAGCCTGACGACGTAGGTGTAGTGCGCCCGCGCCGTGGTGCCGGCCGAGGTTTCCTGCGGGAAGAAGCCCAGCGACCGCAGCAACGCGTCCAGGCGATGCGCGTTGGTCCGCCGTACTGCCAGTTGCTGGTCCAGCAACTCCAGCTGAGCGATCAGGATGGCGGCGTGGAACTCGGAGAGGCAGTAGTTGCTGCCCATGAGTTCGGCGGTTTCCACCAACTCCATTTCATCGATTGACGGAGCGGTCTCGGCCAGGATCCGGCCGTCGGCGCGGAGATGGGCCAGTCGACGTGCCAGGCTCGCGTCGTCGGTGATCACGGCGCCGCCTTCGCCGCTGGTCAGCAGCTTGCTGTGCTGCATGGAGAAGGTGCCGGCGGCACCGAAGGTCCCGACGTGGCGGCCGGCATAGCGCGCACCATGGGCCTGGGCGCAGTCCTCGATCAGCGGGATGCCCCGGTCGCTCGCGATCCGGCACAGCTGCTCCAGTTCTGCCACGGCCGACCCCAGATGCACGACGGTGATGGCGCGGGTTCTTGGCGAGAGGGCCTGCTCGACCCGGGCCGGGTCCAGGCATCCGGTATGGGGGTCGACATCGACCAGAACGGGGATGGCATTGATGCCGAGAACGGCAGATGCAGAGGCCACCCAGCTGACGCCGGGGACGATGACCTCGTCATGGGCTCCCACGCCGCAGGCCTCCAGGGCCATGGTCAGGCTGGCCGTGCCCGTGGACGCGGGCACGCAGTGCCCAGCCCCGGTGTACTGAGCAAAGGCCTTGCCGAAGCGCTCCTCCCAGGAGGGCTCGCCGCGGTACTGGCCGCTGATGGACCAGCGATGGCTGTCCAGCACCGCGTCCAGATGGCGGCGCGTGGTGGCTGAGGATTGCGGCCACTGAGGCCACGACTGCTGGCACAAGGGCGTTCCGCCCAGCAAGGCCAAAGGCTTGTTCATCGATGCTTCCTTCATCAGCAGGAGTTCAGTCCGGCCGCTTCGGCCGGGGCAGGGGCCTGGCGCGCTTGTGCCGCGACTTCGCGGACCAGGCCGGTGTAGGCCTGGGCCACATCGGCCCAGCCCCAGGGTGGCAGCTTCCGCGGCGGCAGCGCCTGCAGCGAGTCCGAGCGCAGCCAGTCTGCGAGCTGCTGCGGCCCAGGAACGATGGCGGACGCAAAGACCCGCGTGGCGCCCGAGGCTGCGTAGGCCACCACGGGCACACCAAAATGGACGCATTCAGCGGCCAGAAAGTTGAAGGTCTCGTGGAACTGCGTCAGGACCAGCGCGGCGCGAACGCCGCCGAAGACGCGTGGATGGTCGTGGAGCAGCTCATAGTCGGTGATGACTTCGCAGCCCGCCTGGTTCCTGGCCTGGGCGAAGTGGGCCAGCGCCTGCTGTCCCATGCGGGTCCAGCGGCAGAAGATCAAGCGGACCGGGAGGTGGAGCTCGCGGCAGGCCTGTACGACCTGCAGTGTGTGGCTCAAGGGGCTCTTGCCTGCCAGCAGAAGCACAGGGCCGTGCGGGTCCCGGTAGTCGATGCGGGGAAGGTGGTCCATGGCCCAGGGAATGTGGCGACGCCGCGGGAAGCACCAGGTCAGAGGTTCGTCGCGGAAGAAGACGTCAGCGGCGAAGTGGTCCGGGCGCGTGGGCGCATGCATGCAGCGGCCCGAGCGCCCGGCGGCGGCGTGCAGGGGACAGGGGGCAGGGGATGCCTCATCGCGCCGCAGTGTGCTGAAGTCGTGCCACACCCGGATCAGGCGTTGACGCAGCCAAGGGTCAATCGGCCAGCCCAAGCGCAGCATGGGTGTGTCGATCAGCGGGATGACGGCGTCCGCGTCCACGCTGCGGGCAAAGGCCAGCAGTTCCTGCGGCCGCAGATGCTCGGACTGGCTGTACCAGTGCAGCCGGACCTCCTGCGGATCCAGGGCGCACGACAGCTGATACATCGCTCGCTCGACACCCCCGCCGTGGCGCAGGTCAAAGTCCGTGCCATAGCGTTGCATCACCAGATTCAGCGCCAGCCCCCTGCTCATGCGAAGGGCTCCGATGCCGCACGGCGCTGCCACAGCCGTTCCGCGCGCTGTGTCCCGTGGGGCCGCACCCGCTCGGCATGCAGCAGCATCTCCGCCACCGTGGGTGCGCTGGTCTGGGTGCGGTAAAGCCACATGTCTTCGCACTTCAGTTGCACGGTTTCGTCGATGGGTACGGTCACCCACGGCTCCAGTCCCTGGGCGCAAAGCTGGGTCTCGACGTCGAGCAGGGATCGTGTGCTGGCGTAGGGAATGTCCTCGTAGTAGTAGAGATGTTGCGGTGAATGTGCCTCGGCAGCCCGGCGCACCAGCTGGTGATCAATGTGGTCACCCAGGGCGCAGGGAGCCAGCACAGCCCAGGGGCGGTGGCGTGCAATGCAGGCGCCGACGGCGGCGACGACGGCTGACAGTCGCGGGTCCGTCTCCACGTCCATCGACAGCTCCTGCCGTGCGTCCAGACCCAGCAGCGCGGCATCCTGGAAGTCCAACTGCTCATGCCGGATGCCGTGCCGGCGGCAATAGACCTGGTCCTCGGCCCGTCGCAGCGCTGAGATCTCCGGGTGCGGCCGCGTGCGCAGCCGGGCCGGCAGGGCCCAGGCGCTCTGGCTGAAGACCGTGACCATGCCATAGCGTGTCTGCGCCGCCGTGGCGGCGATAAGGCCGCCCAGCGAGTAGGCGATGTCGTCAGCGTGGGGGGAGAGCAGCAGCACGTCCCTTCCTGCCAGGCTGGACAGCGCAGAATGATTCACCGCTCTTCCTCCAGCCAGTGCAGCACGGCGTCCGAGGGCACCTGATCCGTGGCGCCGTCCATCATGCAGAAAGCGGCCTGGAAACGGCGCCGGTCGCTGATGGGCTGCGGACCGATCGGCCCCAGCTGCTGAGCAGCTGAGGCCAGTGCACTGTCGAATCGCTCGAGCAGCTCGTCCAGCACCTCGGCGGTGGCGAGCGAGGGTGTCTGGTTGTCGCCTTCATACAGCAGCAGGCCGGCCGCTGCGCAGTGGGTGTAGACCACCTGGTCCATGGCTTCGGTGGCAGCCACGATCTGCAGCATCGGGCCCTCGCCATAGATGGCGATGGGCAGTTCGCGACGGCGCACAATCTCGCGCATGCCCTCTGCAATCTGGGCGCCGCAGCGCGACAGAGCCTGGTAGCCGTTGACGCGACGCATCTCGGCCAGCGTCGCCAGGGAAGCCACGATGGGTAGGGTGTCGAAATAGGCGGTGTAGGTGAACTCTTTGGCTGCGCGCATCAGGGCTTGCAGGCCAACCAGGCAGGACAGGCGCTGGCCGTTGGCCAGGCCCTTGGCGAAGGTGTAGAGGTCGGCATGCTGGCCCGTTGCCTTGGGAAAGGCGGACGCCGCTGTCGAGCGATAGCCTTGCTTGACGTCATCGCAGCACAGCAGCACGCCATGCGCCCGCGTGATGCTGGCCAGCCGGGCCAGTCCCTCCGGGCTCATGTGGACATAGTCCGGTGACATCATCACCAGCGCCACCTGGCCGCGGTACTGCGTCAGCGCACGCTCCAGCAGTTCCGGAATGAAGTAGAAGTCGACGACGCCGGCGGCATTGGGACTCAGCAGCTCGGTGGCGCTGTCCCAATCCTGTCCCCAGCCGTGATAGCCCGCGCTCAGGACCAGCCGCCTCCCGGTGGCCTTTCTGGCGACCTGCATGGCAGCGCGGCAGGCTTCGGTCCCCGTGCTGAAGAAGGCCAGGCTTGACTGGGGCAGGCTCAGGTCCTGGATGATCTGGTCGGCCAGCTGCTCGTGGGCATCGCTCCAGCAGGTCGCCGAGGCCAGCTTGCCCTGCAGATGGCGGATGATGGCCTCGTCGACGGCCGGATGATGATGGCCCAAGGTGACACAGCCCTTGCCGTTCATCAGGTCGATGTACTGGCGGCCATCGGTCAGCGTGACCTTGGCGCCTTCCGAATGTGTGGCGCGCAGGCGTGGCTTGGCGGTGTAGATGCCGGTGACGACGTGGGTGGGTTGGTCCATCAATGCTCCATCAGGTGTTGGGTGGTGTTGTCCAGGGACTGCAGCTCCTGCTGCATGGCGAGCGTGCCGGCGGGGCTGCCCCGTCTGACGCCGCGCAGCAGGGAGCGCAGCAGGCGTTGCAGCGCCTGCGGCAGGGAGGCTCGAAGGTGGTCGAAATCGAGTCCGCACAGCTGGGCCAGCTGTTGGGCATCCGCCGCGCTCAGCTGCTGGCTCAGCGCGAAGCTTGCAAGCTCGAGGGCCATCCAGCTGGGGCCTCCCCAGTTGGCCTCCAGCTGAAAGCGCCGGACCCGGCCGGCACGGTCGCATTGCCAGTGCCAGTGCGCGCCGGCATAGGGCAGGGCCGAGCGATAGAGTTGCAGGGGCCCGGGCAGGGGCCGGTGCATGCGGGACAGCGCCTGCCGAAGCGCGGGCGCCAGGACGAGGGTCGGACCGAACTGCTTCTGCAGCTGTGCCTGCAGCGCGTCGGCGGCTTCATGGACCAGCCCGCCGGGAGGCGGCAGCCGAGACAGCGTGACCGGCGCCGGCTCGGCCTGTGCCTTGAACTGCCGTGCACAGTCCTGCAGCAGCAGGGCCTTGCGAGGACCGCTGGCTTCGCGCAGTACATCGCGCAGGGCTTGCAGCCCCTCATGGTGCCGGCTCACACGGTAGCCGTCCAGAAAGCAGGACTGTGGGTCCGGTGCCAGCTGCTGCGCCCGCTGGAACTCGGATTTGCCGAACAGCCCTTCGCCAATGAAGCGCAGATGGGCCCAGGCCTGTCCCCCGGGCAGGGTCAGCGTCAGTCCCGTCTTGCGGGGATTGATCAGGCGTCGCTCGACCGAGTCCAGTGCCGGATGATCCCAGGGCAGCCAGGCCTGGCCGTGCCCATAGTGCTGCTCGGCCTGGGAGCAGCGAACGGCCAGGCTCAGCTGGGGCGGGAGCGGCCCGAGCCCGCCATGGGCCTGCAGGCGTTCAAGAAACCGCGGATGGGCCGATGGCAGCAGGCATTCCCACAGGCGTCCTGCGCGGCGAGGGTTCAAGGCAGATCGCCGGTGGACCGGGGGATTCGCGGGCGGTGGGGCCCGCCAGATCTTGCCGGGACTGGCAAACCAGAGCGAGCCAAGGGGAGCTTGCAGGGCCTTCGCGACGCGAGCCAGTGTCCGGCCGGTGTCGGGCTGGTCGTCCAGCATCACCACGTGAGCCTGGGGATGTCGCCGCAGCCAATCCAGGCAGGGACCGAGCCCCAGGCAGGCGACACCCTCCGCCTGGGGGCGCACGGTATGCCAGGTCATGGACCTCGCGCAAGCCCGTTTCAGCGCGGCATGCCAGAGAGGCGCCAGGTACAGGCCGCCGGTACGCACGCCAAGCAGGAGCACGGGACTGTCATCGGGCTGCTGCGCCAGCCAGGCCAGGGCGTCCTCCGGGATCCGGTCCAGATCGGCCAGGTCGTAGCCCAAGCACTCGGGCATGGGCAGATGCACCAGCTTGTCCAGCAAGGCCGGCGGGAACAGGTTCGCGGCCAGGCGCAGGCTCAGGGGGCGGGGCTCGGCAAGGTCGGACACCTTCACAGCTTCAGACGTGTCCTCCATGAGGGCAGCTGCGGCAGCCTCCGCAGCCCTCATCGCCGCAGACTGCGAGGCCTTGATCGACGCCATGGCGAGGAGCTGCCCGTCTATGAGAGCGTCACTGGAAAGACAGAGATCCAGCAGATCCGACCACAGTTGCAAGCCGAGGCAGGTCTGCTGGTACCGGTCCAGCGGGTCCGCGGCGCAGCGCGCGGCTGCCCAGGGTGCCATGAGCAGGTCCGTCCTGAGCTCCAACTGGGTGCTGGCCATCGCGGTCGATCGGGTGGGCGTAAGCAAGGGACAGGCCTTCACAGGCCCATGGCGGGCCGGCGGTTGTTGAACTCTTGGTGCGACAGGCAGGTTCCGCAGGGAAATTCCTCGAACTCGACCTCGTCGCCAAGCCCCTGGATGGTGAAGGCGGGCGGCGGTGCGTAGCAGTCGCACTTCACCATCTCGATGCGATCGTCGGCGACGTAGTAGTTGTAGCCATTGATGAGCTGGTCGCAGACAAAGTCGCCGCGGTTGCCTTGCTTGCGGATGTGCTCCCAGCGATCGAAGTAGGCCTTCTTTTCAAGGAAGGGCGCCTTGTGCAGCGACTCGTAGTCCAGGGCCACCTGAATGGGCTTGCCGCCGAGGGCCAGCAACGGCAGCAGATGCAGGCGGCCTGCAAAGCCGCGGCGGCTGAGCTCATCGATGAAGGCGTTCATCTCCTCCAGGGACTGGTCATGAAAGACGCACTGCAGGTCGGCAGACAGGCGCACGGCGTAGTCCATGATGATGTCGATCTGTGCCTGCTTGAGTCCACGCTTGCTGTTCATGGCTTGGGTGTGACCGTCCAGGGAGATGACCCAAAGCAGGCCCTCTCGGAGGCATTCCGGAAGCCGCGTCCCATTGGTCAGGACCTCGATGCGGTAGCCGTCGCTGGCCACCCGCTGAGCCAGGTAGTCCAGGATGGGCGGATACAGCGCGATCTCACCATCGGCCTCGACGCGGAACAGCGTGGTCTTGGGGTCGAAGCGATCCAGGATCTGTCCCACCGAATGAATGGTCTTTGGCACGTCGACGCGGGCCTTCTTGACCTCGCAATAGGTGCAGCGCAGATTGCAAGGCGCCTTGATCACGATGTTTCGATAGCGGCGGATGGCGCGCGGGCGCGGCGACCACACGGGAATGACTACTGAAGACACAGGTCCCCCTCTCTTTGCAGGGCCTGGCCCGCTGGGGCCAGGCAGTCGGTGATGCAGCGCTCGACCAAGTCGACGTCCACCAGGGTCAAGGGCCGTTCAGCAGGGCCCGCTGGCTGGCCGATGTCCTGGAGCAGGATCATGGCCAGTTGGTTCTCGCCTGCCGCCATGTAGCCGCGCTTGTTGTCGGTCAGCAGCAGGGCACGAACCTGGGCCAGAGTGACGCCCTGCGGCAGTTGAAGGGCAATGCCGTTGCGAGCCAGCAGGCGTCGATGCAAGGCCACCTTCTCCTGGCTGAGCAGGCCCAGCCGACAGGCGACCTCGGCCGCTACGACCATGCCCAGCCCGACGGCTTCACCGTGCGGCAGGCGACCCTGCGCGGCCAACTCGATGGCATGGCCCACGGTGTGACCGTACTCAAAGACCACGGCCTGCTGGCGCTCGCGCTGGTCGTTGCGCATGATGTGCTGCTTCGCCTGGAGGCCCGCCTCGACAACGTCCAGCAGATCCGCGTTGGAATAGCGGGCTTCAGGGTTGAGCAGCTGCTCCAGCAGCGGGATGTTGCCGGAGGCGACTGTCAGGGCATTCTTGATGATCTCGCACATGCCGGAGCGCACATGCGCAGCCGGCAGCGTCTGCAGCCAGGCGATGTCCATGAGGACGGCCGTGGGCGTGTGGAAGCAGCCGATGAGATTCTTCCCCATGGGGAGATTGACCGCTTGCTTGAGGGAGGCGACCGAATCCCCCGCAGCGATCAGCGTGGTCGGCACATGGATCAGGCGAATGCCGCGAAAAAGCAGGGCCGCCAGCAGGCCGGCCATATTGCCCACCACCCCGCCTCCTACGGCCACGATCACGCTGGAGCGATCGATGCCGGCGCGCACCATGTCCTGAGCGAGTCGATCGAGGGTGCTCAGGGATTTGACGGACTCGCCTTCACTCATGACCCACATGCGCGTGTGCGCCTGCGCCGCCATGTGAGCATGCAGTTTGCTGGCATGCAGCGCGCTGACCGTGACGTCGGTGACCAGATGGTAGCTGGAGGCGGGATATGACAGCAGGCGAGACGACAGCTCGGCAATGCAGTCAGAGCCAAGCCAGACGGGATAGTGCGCAGATTCAAACTCAAGTTGCAGATGTCGCATGGGCGATCCTCCCCACTCTGAACGGTGAATCCATCCAGCCTGTGCACGATGCTGCGCCAGGGCAGCTGTCTGAGCACGTCCCACTGGATGCCTAGTGTTGCCTGGCCGGCATTCGGCCCAGGTGCATCAGACGGCCTGCACCTCCTCGTGCCGGGCCGGCTCATTGGCGGGCCCGTCGGCCCAATGGTCCAGGGCTGTCCAGTCCACGCCACTGGAAAGAGCGAAGCGATAGCGGGGGCCGGTCTTGGCCAAACACTCCGCAATGCGGTGCTCAGCCGCCGCTTGCTCACCCCAGGGCACGGTGTCCATGTCAGTCAGCAGTTGCCGCACAAGGGTGATGGGCAGCTCGCCGGCATGGCGTGCGACGAGCAGTTGCCTGGCTCGCCGATAGCGGGCGCCTTGGCCCTTCAGCAGCTCCGCCGTGGCATGCGCTCCCCATGCCTGGACGAGCAACTCAGGCGCGTACTTCACACTGCACTGCGCCAGAGGTGTCTGCAGCGACGGACTCGCGCCCAGCAAGGGCAGCAGAGCCTTCCGGCAGTCGCGGCGCTGCAGCACCACACTGGCCAGCAGTTCGTGGCCCACATGCAGAGCCGGCGCGCTGCGCAGGGTTTCAAGTGCCTCGACAGGCCAGTGGCTGCCCATGAGCACACACAGCTGGCGCAGGTATTCGTGGCGATGGCGCCAGCGCTCGGGCGACTCCACGAGGTTCAGCCAGGCGGCGTAGCGATCCAGCAAGGTCACGCAGGCTCTGAATCCGGCGCGTTGCCCTCGCAGCATCAGGCTGCGCACCACGGCGCTCTGAGCCAGTGCGCTGACCGTCGACGACAGCGGCAGCGTGTGCAAGGCGACATACTGGGCGGCATCCTCCAGTTGCGAGCGATGCGCGACGAGCTGCTGCATCAGTCCGCCCCAGCCGGGTCTTTGCAGGCTGGCCATCAGGCCATCGGCGGCTTCGACAGGCACATAGGAGAAGTCGTAGGCCGCGTCAAACAGAAGGCGGTTGGCGGCGATGAACTGGTGCAGGTCTTCGAAGCGCCAGCTTCCGCCCGGCTGCAAGTTGGCGTGGATGAGCAAGGTCCAGGTGCCCAGCGTGCGTTCCCGTCGGAAGCTCAGACTGGGAATCTGGGTGTCACGCAGCAGGCCCAGGAGCTGCTCGAAGGCCACGATGCGGGCGATCTCCTCCGTGGGGCAGTTGGGGGGTTCAGACCACTCCACCGCCATTCGTTCTGGCCCGAAGACGAAGCTGGCCTTGTGCGTGCCCATGGGGATCTGGATTTCAAGCAGACCCTGCTCGAAACGGAGCACCTTGGTGGCACGGCTGCTGAAGGTGGAGCACAGCAGCTCCAGGGCCTGCACCCGAGCCGGCAGCAGCCCACTCTCGATATGCAGGGTCGCCAGCGACCACTGGTGCAGAAGGTTATGAATGACATGGGCATTCTCGTAGCGCTCCGGCTCGGCGCCCTCTGCGGCCAGGGCGTCGAACTCAACGCGCCAGTTCCTGTCATCGATCTCGAAGGAATCCGGCATCGGCCCCTGCTGCCATTCCTTGATCCAATGGCGGAACAGGGCAAGCACCTGCTCCTCCTGTGGCGTCAGATGCTGCTGCGCGATGGATGCCAGCCAGCACAGCATCATGCGCAGGTAGCGGTGGTAGCTGCCGGTATCGCCGTCTATCACCGCCTGGGTCAGCAGGGACTTCAGGGTGGCGTCATAAGCCTCGATCAGCGTGCTGCGCAGCTGCTCGCTGACGCCGCCAAGGCCGGCTTCCAGCAGCAGCTGTCTCGCGCGCTGGAAATCGGTGTTCAGCAGTTCGGCAAGCTCGGGCGCCAGAGGATCCAGGACGGCACCCCTGAACTGGACAAAGCGCTGCTGCAGCGCAGACAGCGCAGCGACGACCGGGGGATGGGCCGAATGCGACTGCGCCAAGCGCGCGGTGGTGGGCGCGGCCAGGCCGAAGCTGCGTACAGCGGCCAGCGCGAAGGGAGACATGCCATCGGCCAGGGCCTGGACGCAGCTTGCAAAGCACTGGGCAAGCTCGGCGGGCTCATAAAGGGGCAGGCGCTTGGTCTCGTCAGCCAGCTGCTGCGGGAGCAGGAGGGCCAGCCGGGCGGCGTCCGGCTGGCCCTCTTGCACCAGGGTCGCCGCGAAACGGAAGAGCTTCGCCAATTCAGGCGCGCCGAGCAGCGGCACCTGCTGTTGTGCGCCCAGCAAGGCCATGCGCAGTCGCAGGTCCTCGCTGAGGGCGAGGCTCCGCAGTGAGGCCGCCTCGCAGGCCAGGGAGGCCGCCAGTCGTTGCAGGTCCTGTGCATCCAGGCGGAGTGCGCGGGTGTAGTCCTTCCAAAGGCCGGATGGGTCGCCGTCGCCGCTCAATGGCGCCTCGCAGGCTGATCCTGGCTCGGCTTCGATCTGGCAGGCCCGCAAGGCAGGGGACCTGAGGAAGCCCGGGCGTTCTTCCAGCCAGCGATCGGCGCTGGGCCAGAGACTCACTTGCCGAAGTTCCCGGGCCACGCGTTCGTCGACGGGCAGCTCGGCCAAGCTTTGCAGCTGAGCTTCGGCATCCTGGTTGGCGAACGAGCCCGGGCTTGCCGCCTGGGTCGGGCTGAAGACCAGGCCGCATTCGTCCGGCAGCACCAACTCGTGGCGTTCCTCCGTTTCGACGTACTGAAGCAGCGAGCCGTCGCCCATATAACTGCGCCCTTCGTCCAGGCAAGCCCATTGCCAGCCCGGTGCGCAGAGCCCCGTGTTGCCGCGCACGCAGGTCATCTGCTGCTGGCGGAACATGATGCCGGCATGCTCCTCGGCGTTGCCCTCGTCAACCAGCACCAGGTCAATTTCCAGGCGTACGGCGGGGTCCATGGCGATGAAGCGTCGCCATGCGGTAGCCAGATCCGGCGCTGTCAGGCAGCGGCCAAAGGCCCGCCGGCCCAGAAGCAGCAGGGTGACGGGGAGCGACGCGTACTGCGCGGCCAATCGAGCACGCGCCTGGCTCGTCAACACCTGACGCTGACGGTAGGCTTCGTCCAGGGGCGTAGGGCGGGCCTGCAGCAGATGGACCTGGCGGACCTGCACCTGACGCAGATGCCTGCCGCGCCACAGGCGCAGCGGCGTCCCCGCGGGGCGCAGGGCTAGGGAGGTGGCGCCTTGGCCCGAGGTCTGGGCGCTGGCAAAGCCGAATCCGAAGGTATGGGCCGTGTGCATGCGGCTGTGATCGGCAGGGAGCATGGTGGTCGCCGACACAAAACCGGCATCCGTTTCCAGTCCCCATTCGCAATCGATGGCCTGCATGCCGAACTGCGCGATCAGCTGCGTGGCCACGGCCTCCATGCGCTCCAAGGTGGGTTTCGACAGATAGGGCACCTGCGAGCTACCCGGTGTGGACGTTTCGACGGTGAGCAGGGGCTGGATGAAGCAGTCGATCGCTCGTGGTGGCGGCGATGCGCTTGACAGGGCCTGTTGCTGCTGCGTCTGAGGGCGCCAGGCGCTGGTGGCCACCGCTGCGACAGTCAGAAACAGTGCCTGGGCATCGGCACAGGGGCGGCTTTCGTAGGCGCCTGCGTTGCTGTTGAGCTCACTGTCCTCGTCGCCGGCGCTGCGCACGATCCACGGCGCCGAGCCGCAGACCTGCTGGACCTGGGCCAGGAGCTCGGGATTCTGGCGGTGCAGCAACTCGGCGTACTGCTCGCAGCATTCGGCATGCGAGCGGCTTGCAGGCGCGCTGAAGTCAGCCAGGGCGGCAATGGGCAGCAGGGGGGGCACCAGGGGCCGCAGCGCATCCACGGCTTGGATGTCGAGCAGGCGCTGCAACTTCGGGCCGTACTGCGTGCTGCGCGAGACTGGCGACGCGTGGCCCCCGGGTCCCGCATGCTGCTGCTCTGTGGAAGTGCCTTGGCGATGTGGCTCTTGAGACATGGGCGTCACGCGAGGAGTGCTTGCGGCGAATAGGGCCGTAGATCTTGGGGCAGGCCTTCGACCAGACCCAGGGCGCGGGTGACGCGGCATCCGAAATCGATGCACGAAGACCCTCTGCGTACATGCAGGGCATCCATCACCCAGTTCGGGACCTCGGCCACGCCCAGCTGCGTCAGCAAGCGCAAGGCATAGAAAAGCGCCGGTCGCAAATCGGCAGAGGCCACTGTCTGCACGAGCAGGTTCCAGTCGATACCGGGCTCGTTCAGCAAGGCAACCAGATAGGCAAGGTCCCGATGCTTGGGATCTTGATGGATGGTGCTGCTTTCGAGGTAGAAGCGCAAGGCGGTGGTCCAGACGTGGTCCGTGAGGGAGAGCGTCACGGCGCCTGCGTAGTGACTGGGCACCGCACGTTGGAACAGCGAATCCACTTCCATGCGTATGAACAGACTCTTGTGGAGGTCAATGATCTCCATCAGCAAGGCCTGCCCTTGATAGACAAACAAGGGCATCATCCGACGGGCGCTGGCGTACTGGATTTCATCGCTGCTCAGGGCGAGAGGACTCAGCCGGCAAAGCGGGTACAGCTCGCGGTGGGTGGCCTCATGGGCCAGCACCTTTTCCATGGCAATCGGCACCAGGCGACCTGTATTGGGATCATAGGCCGAGTGCGAAAAGCCGATCTCCTGCAGGGTGCTTCGGGCGCGTTCAATGTCTCCAGGCGCGACCAGGACATCCACATCGGAGCTGCTGGAGATCGCCCGCCCGCCCATGACGCGATGACGGAGTTCCGCGCCCTTGACGACCATTGGCACCAGGCCGCGATCATGCAGCGCTTGTGTCACGGCCGCCGCCGCTTGCGACTGGCCTTCGGCCATGCGCTGATAGACCCGCTGTTCCACGGCATCTCCCTTGCCGCTGGCAAGGTAATGCAGGCTGTCCACGCTGACCTCGGTCAACTGATCGCGGATCCAGGCTGACATGCGCTTCAGGGGACCGAGCTCCTCGTGTTTGCGGATCGCGGGGACCAAGGCCAGCAGGGCAAGGTGAACGTGCGCCAGCTTGGCCGCTGCGAGTCGCGCGTCGCCGGGATGGGGCTCCGACGCCATTTCGGAAAGGTCAGCGTGCCAGCGTGCCCATCGCGCTTGCGACGCAAGGGCGGAGCCGGAAGGGATGTCGATTGCCACGGTCATGCCGGACGCTCCAACGAACAAGGGCCAGGAGCAGGGTTGGCGCATCCTCGGAAGTCATGCGCGCAATAGCCTGCAAGGTCAAAGACCGGATGCAACCCCGAAGGCTTTTGGGCCCGGAGGGTCACACCCGGTGAACTCAAGGGATGCTCAGATCAATCAGGCGCGAACCATCGGAAAGTCGCCGTAGACGCGGCCAAACAGCGAGGCCATGCGATCCAGGGATGCGTTCTCGAAGCTGGCCAGATCGTGGAAGGGGCCGGCGTTCGGGGTTAGCGTCGGATTCGCGGTCGGCGCCTCGTTGATCGTGCCGGCAGCAGCGGCCGTCAGGGTGGGATTGGCCGTGCGGGCCTCTGCAGGCTCCTGGGAGGCGGACTGGTTCTGGGTCGGATCCGCGGTGGGCGCCTCGACCAGTTCCACATAGGCCGCGGCGACCAGCGTGGGATTGGCCGTCGGTGCTTCTTCGGCCGCTGCGGCCTGGGTGGGGTCGGCCGTCGGTGCTTCGATCAGCTCCATGTAGGCCGAAGCCACTAGCGTGGGATTGGCGGTCGGTGCCTCTTCTGCCAGTTGGAAGCCCAGCGCATTCTGGGTGGGGTCGGCCGTCGGGGCCTCCACCACTTCCAGGTAGGAATGGGCGACCAGGGTCGGATCGGCCGTGGGGGCCTCATCGACCGACTGGAAGCTGGATGCACTCACCGATGGATCCGCCGTGGGAGCTTCGACAAGTTCATGGTAGGCGCTGACCTGTTGAGTTGGGTCAGCGGTCGGCGCTTCCATGAACGAAGTCATCCCGAATGTGTATTCAGGCGCTTGGTCCAGAAGTGCTGAGGTGGACGAGTAGCCACGATCAGTCATTTGCATTTCTCCTAGCAAATCAGTTGTGAAAGCCGATCTGTTGCTGAATCGGCGTCGAGTGATAACGTTCAAGATGAACGGTCCAATCGCCTTTCGATTCATCAATCGATCTATCGACTGACGCGCCAATCGGCGATGAACACGGGTCGGCGTCGATTCAGAGGCTGCTCACGCAGCGGTGCCTCTTGGTCGTGGCCATCGATGCACGTGCGGCAATTCCCAGAGGGCATTGGCTTTCCGCGAATCCAGGCAGACGGCATGTTGGGCGCATGGGCAAGGCACTGGCTGGCACGCATGGGTGGCGTGACACTGGCTGGTCTTGAAGCCCCCAAACGGGATGACCGCTGTATGGTGGGCGCGATACTAATATCAATACTGTTGAGACGTGTCAAAGTTTTGTGCTGTATGTAAGGCTTTACAGGTTGCGGCGGACGCTGTTCGCTGATCGCCCTTGGCATAACCTGGTTAGTCCATGCTCCGCGGCGATATGCGTTTCGGACGGGCGAAAAGCACGTCATTGCGCTCGGCCGGTCCGGTGGTGCTGGCCTGTGTTGAAATGGAAGACCTTCCATTCCTTGAGCGCAGGACCCTGCCTTGAACGCGCGTTTCACGCCTTCCTTGCCTCCGCAGGCCTTTCTCATCGACCTCGACGGCACCCTGGTGGATACCGTCGGCGATTTCGTCGCTGTGCTGACCCGGACCCTGGCCGACCTCGGCCTGCCGGCGGTCTCACGCGAATGGGTGCTGCAGGCCGTGGGCCGCGGCAGCGAGCAGTTGATCCGCGCGGCCCTGCGCGAGGTGGGAGGAGATGCCGGCCTCTACGAGACCGCCTGGGCGCGCTACCAGGCGCACTACCTGCAGCTCAACGGGCAGGCCTCGGACCTGTTCCCGGGCACGGTGGAGGGCCTGGACCTGCTCAAGGCGCAGGGTCTGCCCATGGCCTGCCTGACCAACAAGCCGGCGCGCTTCGCCCGCGACCTGCTGGCGGCCAAGGGCCTGTCGGGCTACTTCGACCGGGTCTTCGGCGGGGACGATTTCGAGCGCAAGAAGCCCGATCCGCTGCCCCTGCTCAAGACCTGCGAAGCCCTGGGCGTGGCGCCGCAGGAGGCCTGGATGATCGGGGACTCCAGCAACGACGCACAGGCCGCCCATGCGGCCGGCTGCCCGGTGGTGCTGCTGCGTCATGGCTACAACCACGGCGAGCCCATCGACGAGGTGCCGGCCCTGGCGCACCTGGATCGGTTGGATCACATCGGGCGCCTGCTGGTGTCTTGAGCCCGACGACAGGCGCCCGCAGGCGCTGCTGATCACATATCGAGCGCCCGCAGGTGCCGCGGCCCCTGATGCATCGGACGCCCGCAGGCGTCCTGAGCCGGCGTGCCGCTCAGCGGCTGCGGCCTTGCGGCTGGATGCCTAGCAGGGCGTCCTTGAGCTGGCTGTCCGCTGGGTTCTTGCCCAGCCAGATGCGCATCAGCGTGGTGAAGAACTCCGGTTCCTTGATGGGCTCGCCCTGCGCCTTGCCGTTGACCAGCACCAGGGTACCCACGCCCGGGACATAGTCCACGGAGAAGCCTTCGCCGCTGACCATCTTCTTCTTGGCCGCGAAGACCTCGGCGATGCGCATCACGCCCGGGATGGACTTGGAGAAGTCCTCGGGGCTGGCGTTGTCCTGCATGCCCTTGGTGAAGAGCTTGCCCAGCTCGTTGGCGTCGATCTCGCGCAGCATGTGGATGGACAGGCGCTTGGGGCCGGCCATGGTGAACACGCCATCGGGCGTGCCGGCCTTGTCCTTGAGGTAGAGGCCGGCGGTGTAGACCTTGAAGATGGCCTTGTAGCGGATGCCTGCACCATTGAGGACCAGCTTCTGCCCGCCCAACTCGGCCTGGGGGTCGTACTTCACGCCCGCCAGCTCGACGGTCTGGGCACCCGCGCCCATGGGCAATGCCAGCGCTACCAGCGCTGCAAGAATCAAACGACGCATGTCTCACTCCAAGGAGGATGTCTGCATGACAGCTGCAGAACTTGTAAAAAGGAGTATGTCTGAACGACGAAGCCTTGCGCTAGGGACAAGTCTCAGTTTTCGTGTAGCACTGCTACACTCGCCCGCACTATGTTCATCACGCGCAAGCAGATCAAGGGGTCGAACGACCGGGGAGCCTGGCCCTGGCGACGCCCGTCCGCCTTCACCCACTGAAGCGCCTGGCCTGCTTGCCGGCCCCGGTTCCCGGGGCCCACACTTCCGCGAATCCTGTTGCGAACCCGTGCGCCGGTGCTGCCCCTGGCAGCGCCGCGGCATGCGAGCCAAGCTGATCTGAACGATCGAGCGCCCCGTGCCCCTGGCCGGCGCCGATGCATTCGCGAGAGCATTGAACGTGATCACCGAACTGGAATTCCAGAGTCTGGCCGCAGAAGGCTACAACCGCATCCCCCTTATCAGCGAGGCCTTTGCGGACCTTGAAACCCCACTGTCGCTCTACCTGAAGCTCTGCGCCGGTGCCGGCCAGGGCCGTCACAGCTTCCTGCTGGAATCAGTGGTGGGCGGCGAGCGCTTCGGGCGCTACTCTTTCATCGGCCTGCCGGCGCGCACCGTGCTGCGCAGCGAAGGCCTGTGTACCGAGGTCCGCCGCGATGGCGAGCTCGTCGAGCGCCATGAGGGCAACCCCCTGGAGTTCATCGAGGCCTACCAGCAGCGCTTCAAGGTGGCCCTGCGCCCCGGCATGCCGCGTTTCTGCGGCGGTCTGGCCGGCTACTTCGGCTACGACGCCGTGCGCTACATCGAACCCCGCCTCGCCAAGACAGAGAAGACGGGCGGCCTGGCCACCCCCGACGTCATGCTGCTGCAGTGCGAGGAGTTGGCCGTCATCGACAACCTCTCCGGCCGCCTCTACCTGATCGTCTATGCCGACCCAGCCCAGCCCGAGGCCTACTTCAAGGCCAAGAAACGCCTGGCCGAATTGCGGGACAAGCTCAGCTACAGCGTCTCGGCCCCACAGGTGAAACGCGGGCAGCAGCACCCGGTGCAGCGCGAGTTCTCGCGGGCCGGCTACGAGGCCGCCGTGCTGCGCGCCAAGGAGTACATCGCCGCGGGCGACTGCATGCAGATCGTCTTCGGCCAGCGCCTGTCCAAGCGCTATACCGAGTCCCCGCTGAGCCTCTACCGCGCGCTGCGCTCGCTGAACCCGAGCCCCTACATGTACTTCTACGACATGGGGGACTTCCAGATCGTCGGCGCCTCGCCCGAGATTCTGGTGCGCCACGAGCGCGTGCCCGAAGGCGAGAAGATCACCATCCGCCCCCTGGCCGGCACCCGCCCGCGCGGCGCCACGCCCGAACTGGACCGAGCACTGGAGGCCGAGCTCAAGGCCGACCCGAAGGAGCGTGCCGAGCACCTCATGCTCATCGACCTCGCCCGCAACGACATCGGCCGCATCGCCAAGACCGGCAGCGTGCAGGTGACGGACGCTTTCGCCGTCGAGCGCTACTCGCATGTGATGCACATCGTCTCCAACGTTGAGGGCCTGCTCAAGCCGGGCCTCT
The DNA here is from genome assembly GCF_051857535.1 of Roseateles sp. DB2. Classification (NCBI taxonomy): domain Bacteria; kingdom Pseudomonadati; phylum Pseudomonadota; class Betaproteobacteria; order Burkholderiales; family Sphaerotilaceae; genus Roseateles; species Roseateles sp. DB2. The sequence continues at coordinate 239,173 of NZ_JBPZGY010000002.1, forward strand.
CCAATATGGACGTGCTGCGTGCCACCTTCCCGGCGGGCACGCTGTCCGGTGCGCCCAAGATCCGCGCCATGGAGATCATCGACGAGCTGGAGCCCGTCAAGCGCGGCATCTACGGCGGCGCCTGCGGCTACCTCAGCTATGCGGGCGACATGGACCTGGCCATCGCCATCCGCACCGGCATCGTGCAGGACCAGATGCTCTACGTGCAGGCCGCGGCCGGCGTGGTGGCGGACTCCGTGCCCGCGCTGGAATGGCAGGAAACCGAGGCCAAGGCCCGCGCCCTGCTGCGCGCGGCCGAGCTGGTCGAGGAGGGCTTCTGATGCGCGCCCCGACCCATCCCAAGACTGCCCGCCCCGCACGAGAAGAGGCCTGACATGCTGCTGATGATCGACAACTACGACAGCTTCACCTTCAACCTGGTGCAGTACTTCGGCGAGCTCGGCGCTGAGGTGAAGGTGGTGCGCAATGACGAGATCACCGTCAGCGAGATCGCGGCGCTGAAGCCCGACCATCTCGTCTTCTCCCCGGGCCCCTGCTCGCCGGCCGAGGCCGGTGTCTGCGTGGAGGCCATCCGCCACTTCGCCGGCAAGCTGCCGTTGCTGGGCGTGTGCCTGGGCCACCAAAGCATGGGCGCGGCCTTCGGCGCCAACATCGTGCGGGCGAAGACGCAGATGCACGGCAAGACCAGCGTGATCAGCACAGACCAGCAGGGCGTCTTCTCCGATCTGCCGAAGGACTTCACGGTGGTGCGCTACCACTCGCTGGTCGTCGAGGAAGCCACCTTCCCCAAGGAGTTCGTCGTCACAGCGCGCAGCGAGGACGGCGAGATCATGGGCCTGCGTCACCGCGAGCTGGCCGGCACGGCCACGCCGCTGGAAGGCGTGCAGTTCCACCCGGAGTCCATCCTGTCCGAGCACGGCCATGCAATGCTGAGGAACTTCCTGCTCCTGAAGCCTTGAGCGCTGCAAGGTCAGGCCACCACATCAAGGAGTGATGCCCCCATGATCGACTTGCGAAGCGATACCGTCACCCAGCCCACACCGGCCATGCGCGAGGCCATGATGGCTGCGCCCCTGGGCGACGATGTGTTCGGCGATGACCCCAGCGTCAATGCGCTGCAGGAGAAGCTCGCGGGCCTGCTGGGCTTCGAGGCGGCGCTCTTCATGCCCACGGGCACGCAGAGCAACCTCTGCGCGCTGATGAGCCACTGCCAGCGCGGCGACGAATACCTCGTTGGCCAGATGGCCCACACCTACCGCTGGGAAGGTGGCGGCGCGGCGGTGCTGGGCTCCATCCAGCCCCAGCCCCTGCCGCAGCAGCCCGACGGCAGCCTGCTGCTGGCCGACATCGAGGCCAATATCAAGCCCGACGACGCCCACTTCGCCCGCACGCGGCTGCTGACGCTGGAGAACACCATCGGCGGCAAAGTGCTGTCCATGGACTACCTGGCTGCGGCCTCCGAGCTGGCGCAGCGTCGCGGCCTGGCCCGCCACCTCGACGGCGCGCGGCTCTTCAACGCGGCCGTGGCCGTGGATGCGGCAGACCCGTACGCCGCGGCGCGCCGCATCTGCAGCCATTTCGACAGCGTCTCCGTGTGCTTCTCCAAGGGCCTGGGCGCCCCGGTAGGCTCGGTGCTGTGCGGTTCGCGCGACTTCATCAAGAGCGCCCACCGCTGGCGCAAGATGGCCGGCGGCGGCCTGCGCCAGGCCGGCCTGCTGGCTGCGGCGGCCCATCACGCACTGGACCACCACGTGCAGCGTCTGGCCGAGGACCACGCCCTTGCGCGCCGTCTCGCCGAAGGCCTGGCCGGGGTGCCAGGTCTTGCCATCGAGGCGCCGCAGACCAATATCGTCTTCGCCGATGTGAGCGATGCCGGGCGGGCGGCCGGTCTGCTGCCCTTTCTGAAGGAGCGCGGCGTGCTGGCCACCGGCCTGTACCGGCTGCGCTTCGTGACCCATCTGGACGTCGATGCGGCAGGCGTGGACCACGCCATCGCCGCCGTCCGCGACTACTTCAACGCCTGAACGGGGACCGTCATGCCCATCACCGATAACGAAGCCCTGACGCGGACCATCGAGCACCGCGAGATCTTCCACGACGAGATGCTGACCCTGATGCGCCGCATCATGAGCGGGGATATGTCGCCCGTGATGGCCGCGGCCCTGCTGATCGGCCTGCGCGTCAAGAAGGAGACCATCGGCGAGATCACCGCCGCCGCGCAGGTCATGCGCGAGTTCTCCGTCAAGGTGCCGCTGGGGCTAAAGCCGCATCTGGTCGATGTGGTCGGCACGGGCGGCGATGGCGCCCACACCTTCAACATCAGCACCTGCTCGATGTTCGTGGCCGCCGCGGCCGGCGCACAGGTGGCCAAGCATGGCAATCGCAGCGTCTCCAGCAAGACCGGCAGCGCCGACGTGCTGGAGGCCCTGGGCGCCAACATCATGCTGAGCCCCGAGCAGGTGGCGGCCAGCGTGGCGCAGTGCGGCATCGGCTTCATGTTCGCACCCAACCACCACCCGGCCATGAAGAACATCGCGCCGGTGCGCAAGGAGCTGGGCGTGCGCACCATCTTCAACATCCTGGGCCCGCTGACCAACCCGGCCGGCGCGCCCAACATCCTGATGGGCGTGTTTCACCCGGACCTCGTCGGCATCCAGGTGCGCGTGATGCAGCGCCTCGGGGCCGAGCACGCCGTGGTCGTCTACGGCAAGGATGGCATGGACGAGATCTCGCTGGGCGCCGGCACCCTCGTGGGCGAGCTGAAGAATGGCGAGATCCGCGAGTACGAGATCCATCCCGAGGACTTCGGCCTGGCCATGGCCTCCAACCGCAGCCTGAAGGTGGCGGGCCCCGAGGACAGCCGCCAGATGCTGCTCGGCGCCCTGGCTGATGAAGCCGGCCCGGCGCGCGACATCGTGCTGCTCAACGCCGGTGCCACGCTTTACGCCGCCAATGTGGCGGACAACATCGCCGACGGCATCGAGCGCGCCCGCGAGGCCATCCGCAGTGGCGCGGCGCGGGCCAAGCTCGACCAGTTCGTGGCCACCACGCGCGCGCTCGCCGCATGAGGTCCAGCGCTGCCCTGTTCCGGCGTCTGCGGGACGAGATCCCGCAGACCGGCCAGGTGCTGCTGCCGCGCGTGGAGGTGCACCCGCTGTCCTGGGGCCTGGGCCTCGCGGGCACGGCGCTGGGCCTGTGGGGCGTGCCGGCGCTGCCCGCCTCGATGCGCGGCGCTGCCGGCTGGCTGGCGCTGAGCCTGGTCGTGGCGGGCATGGCCGCGTGGGGCTTCATGCGCCGCGAGCACCTGGGCTGGCGCCTGGATTTCGCCTCACGCCAGCTCGATCCCGTGGGCGTCGATGGTGAGCCGCGTCGCCTGGACGGCCCCGGCTGGGGCCTGTTCTGCGTGGGCGGCTCCAAGCGCCGCTCGCTGGCCCTCGAGTTCCGCCACGAAGACGGCGGCAAGGCGCTGCGCGTGCTGGAGACCCGCGGCGGCGCCAGCCGCGAGGAGCATCAGCTGGTGAGCCAGATCGCCGACGCCCTGGCCCAGCGCCTACAGGTGCGGCGTGAGGGGCTGACGCTGTGAGGGCGACGGCCGCGTTCCTGAATTCCTGAATCGAGCCAAGACCATGTCCGACATCCTGAACAAGATCAATGCCGTCAAGCACGAGGAAGTGGCCGCGGCGCGTGCGCTCCGATCACTGGCCAGTCTGCGCGAGGAGGCCGCGGCACAAGAGCCCGCGCGCGGCTTCGCCGCCTCGCTGCGCAGCGCCATCGCGGCGGGGCGCAGCGGCGTCATCGCCGAGATCAAGAAGGCCAGCCCCAGCAAGGGCGTGCTGCGCGAGGACTTTCGCCCTGCGGAGATCGCGCAGAGCTACGCCCGTCACGGCGCGGCCTGCCTCAGCGTGCTGACCGACCGCCCCTTCTTCCAGGGCGCCACCGAGTACCTGCTGGCCGCACGCGCCGCCTGCGCGTTGCCGGTGCTGCGCAAGGACTTCATGGTGGACGAGTACCAGATCGTCGAGGCCCGGGCCATGGGCGCAGATTGCGTGCTGCTGATCGCCGCCAGCCTCGATGACGCGCTGATGGCCGATCTCGAAGCCTGTGCGCTGGACCTGGGCATGGACGTGCTGGTCGAGGTGCACGACGGCGCCGAGCTGGACCGCGCCCTGCGCCTGAAGACGCCGCTGGTCGGCATCAACAACCGCAATCTGCGCACCTTCGAGGTGACCCTGGACACGACGCTGGGCCTGCTCGATCGCGTGCCGGCCGACCGCCTGCTGGTGACGGAGTCCGGCATCCTTTCGCGGGCCGATGTGCAGCGCATGCGCGATCACGACGTCCACGCCTTCCTGGTGGGCGAGGCCTTCATGCGCGCGCCCGAACCTGGCGAGGCCCTGGCGGCCTTGTTCGCCTGATGCAGGGCTCGCTGCTGGACGACGACGACGGCGCCGCGGCGCCCAATGCCCTGGCGCGCCCGCTGGGCGAGGTGCTGGATCACGCCGCACTGCCGCCCGGCTGGCAGCCCGTGGTGCAGCGCTGGCGGCAGAGTGCCGAGGGCCAGGCCCTGGTCGCCTTCGTCGAGCGGCGCCAGCGTGAGGGCGCCACGGTGTTCCCGGCCGAGCCGCTGCGTGCGCTGAGCCTCACGCCGCTGGACGCGGTGCGTGTCGTGATCCTCGGGCAGGACCCGTACCACGGCGCCGGGCAGGCCGAGGGCCTGGCCTTCTCGGTGCCGGTGGGGCAGAAGCTGCCGCCCTCGCTGCGCAACATCTACAAGGAGCTGCAGCGCGATCTGGGCCAGCCGCCTGCGCGCGACGGCCACCTGAGGGCCTGGACCCGCCAGGGCGTGCTGCTGCTCAACACCTCGCTGACGGTGGAGGAGGGCGCGGCGGGCAGCCATGCGAAGAAGGGCTGGGAAGCCCTGACGGATGCGCTGATCGCCGCCACCGCCGCACACCCGGCGCCCAAGGTCTACCTGCTCTGGGGCGCCCATGCCCAGGCCAAGGCCCCGCTGATCGCCGCGGCCGGGTCGCAGCATCTGGTGCTGCAGGCTAACCATCCCTCGCCGCTGTCTGCCACGCGGCCGCCCCAGCCCTTCATCGGCTGCGGGCATTTCTCTGCCGCCCAAGCCTGGCTGGCGACACGCGGGCAGGCCCTGGACTGGCAGGTCTGAACCGCCGGCCCTGGCCGCGCCCCGGGGCGCCGCTGCGCGCTGGGCTGGCGGCCGCTGGCCCCGGGTAGACCCTGGGAACGCCCCCATGCCGCGCTTGGTTCTAAACTGGTATTGTTCCGGTTTGGGCAATACGTCTCCGCAACGGTCGGCCAGTCCATGAAATCGTCATCAAATCGGCGGCTTCCTGGCCACCTGCACTGACAGGCGATGTTGCATGTAAGCCAGTGCAATACCAATTGACGCTTGGCTAATTCTGGTACTAAACTGGTATTACTATGAATCAGCCCTTGCCCCTGCATCACACCCTGGCGCGCCCTGAGGCGCTGGCCTCGGTGCGCTACCGCGTGGGGGTGGATGGCGGCGGCACGGGCACGCGGCTCAAGCTGGCTGATGCAGTTGGCCGCGTGCTGGGCCAGGGCGAGGCTGGTCCCTCGGCGCTGGGGCAGGGCGTGGCCCAGGCCTGGCGTCACATTCAGCAGGCCCTGCAGCAGGCCGCCGAGCAGGCTGGGCTGGGTGCCGTGCCCCTGGCGGACTGCGCGCTGGGCGCCGGCCTGTCTGGCGCGAATGTGCTGGCGGACGCACAAGAATTCATCCGCACCCAGCCGGGCTTTGCCGCCGTGCTGCTGGAGAACGACGGCTACACCACCGTGCTGGGCGCCCATGGCGGCCGCCCGGGCGCCGTGGTGGCCGCGGGCACCGGCACCGTGGGCGAGGTGCTGCGTGCCGATGGCTCGCGCGCCATCGCCTCGGGCTGGGGTTGGATCACCGGCGACGAAGGCAGCGGCGCCTGGCTGGGCCTGCGCGCCATGGGCCATGCTCAGCAGGCCCTGGACGGCCGCGTTCCAGTCAGCGAACTGGCCCGGCGGGTGTGGGCCGTGGCGGGGCGCGATCGCGAGACCATCCTGGCCTGGTGCGTGGCCGCCGGCCAGCATGGCTTTGCCTCGCTCGCGCCTCTGGTGCTGGACGCGGCCGATGCCGGCGACGCCGCCGCGCAGGCCCTGCGCGCGCAGGCGGTGACGGCGCTGGAGCAACTGGCCCTGTGCCTCGATCCCCAGGAGGAATTGCCCCTCGCCTTGGCCGGCAGCATCGCCAGGCGTCTTTTCGCTCATTTCTCAGGCAACATTCGTGCCCGTTGCGTCGAGTCCCAAGGAGATTCGGCCGACGGCGCACTGCTCTTGGTCGGCAGTGCACTCAACGACAAGACGGGTACACGATGACAAAGCTGCCGTTCCAATTCAAGCCTGATCCCGAAGCCGCCTCGCCGCTGTACATGCAGCTGGCGCACAAGCTGGCGCAGGCGATCCGCGAAGGCCACTACCAGGCCGATGAAGCCCTGCCCTCCGAGCGGGTGCTGTCCGAGTCCCTTGATCTCTCGCGCGTGACCGCGCGCAAGGCCATCGACCGCCTGGTCGAGCAGGGCCTGATCATCCGCAAGCGCGGCTCCGGCAACTACATCGCCCCGAAGCTGGAGCAGCCGCTGTCGCGCCTGACCAGCTTCTCCGAGGAGCTGCACCAGCGCGGTTTCAAGCCCAGCTCGCGCTGGCTCACGCGCGGCTTCTCCCTGGCCGCGCCGGACGAACAGCTCTCCCTGGGCCTGACCACCGGCCAGCGCGTCGCGCGCCTGGAGCGCCTGCGCCTGGCCGATGCCGTGGTCATGGCCTACGAAGTGAGCGTGCTGCCCGAGGCGGTGCTGCCGGACCCGGCGTCCGTCAGCGCCTCGCTCTACGAGCACCTGGGCCGCCTGGGCGGTGCCCCGGTGCGCGCGCTCCAGCACATTCGAGCCATCAACGCCGACGCCCGCCTCGCCAGCCTGCTGGAAGTGCCCGTGGGTCAGGCCGTGTTGTTCATCACACGGGTGGGCTATCTGGAATCGGGTCAGGCTGTGGAGCTGACCCATTCGTACTGCCGCAGCGACTACTACGACTTCGTTGCGGAGATGAGGCGGGATGGATGACCGAAGCACAGCGCACTGACGGATTCGTACTGACACCTGCGGGATTTATCCGCGGTGTGCTGGAGCATCAAGGAGGCCGCATCACCCGGATCGAGGGCGAGGCGGTCACCGAGTACGAGGTCCGCCACGGATCTCAGGATCTGCCCCTGATCCTTCCCGGTTTCATCGACGTGCATGTGCACGGCGGCGGCGGCCGGGACACCATGGAGGGCGGCGATGCCGCCCGGCAGATCGCCCGCCTGCATGTGCGCCATGGCACGACCTCCCTGCTGGCCACCACCATGACCGCGCCCATGGAGGAGATCCGCACGGCGCTCACGGCCTTGGGCGCCGTGTGCCGCGAGCGCGAGCCCCAGGCAGCACGCGTGCTGGGCGTGCATCTGGAAGGCCCCTACATCAACCCCGGCAAGCTGGGCGCCCAGCCCGACTTCGCCCGCGCAGCCCAACTGGCCGAGGTGCAGTCCCTGCACGCCCTGGCCCCCATCCGCCTGATCACGCTGGCGCCCGAGCTGCCCGGCAATCTGGACCTCACCGAGCAGCTGCGCTCGGCCGGCTTCCAGGTGCAGATCGGGCACACGCTGGGCACCTATGAAGACGGCGTCGAAGCCTTGGAGCGCGGCGCCGGCGGATTCACCCACCTCTTCAATGCCATGACGGGCCTGCACCATCGCGAGCCCGGCATGGTGGGCGCGGCGCTGGCCCATGCGCGCTACGCCGAGATCATCCCCGACCTGCTGCATGTGCACGAGGGCGCTGTGCGCGTGGCGCTGCGCGCCATTCCCTGCCTCTTCTGCGTGACCGATTCGACGGCCGCTGCCGGCATGCCCGATGGCGAGTACAGCCTGGGCCGCCACCGCGTCACCAAATGCATGGGCGGCGTGCGCCTGCCCGACGGCACGCTGGCCGGCAGCACGCTGACCATGGACCAGGCCTTGCGCAACCTGGTCGGGCTGGGGCTGGAGATGGCGGACGCCTCACGTCGTGTCTCGACCTACGCAGCGGATTACCTGGGGCTCAGCGACCGCGGCCGCCTGGCCGTGGGCGCCTGGGCGGATTTTGTGGTGCTGGACCGTGATTTGCAGGTGCAAGGCGTGGTCGTTGAAGGAGATGGAATTGACCTCGCTTGATATCAAGACCCGCATGCTGGAAGAGTGCCTGTCGGCGCCCTCGGCCGTGGCGCGCCAGTTGGCCGCTGACCAGAACGCCTATGCGGCCCTGGGCGAATCGCTGCGCGCCTCCCCGCCCAGCAGCCTGCTGACCGTGGCCCGTGGCAGCTCGGACCATGCGGCCCACTACATGGCCTATCTCGTGATGGCGCGCCTGGGCCGCCTGGTCACCTCGCTGCCCATGTCCCTGATCACGCTCTACCAGAGCAAGATCGCCTGCGAGGGCTTGGTGTCCCTGGCCTTCTCGCAGTCGGGCCAGAGCCCCGACCTGGTGGCGCCCACGCGCTTCTTTCGTGAGGGCGGTGCGCGCACCGTGGCCTTCGTCAATGCCGCCGGCTCGCCGCTGGCGGAGGCCGCCGAGCATGTGTTCTCCCTGCACGCCGGACCCGAGAACAGCGTGGCCGCGACCAAGAGCTATATCGCCCAGCTGGTGGCCGGCGCTCGCGTGGTCGCCGCCTGGCAAGGGGACGAAGACCTGGCCGCCGCGCTGCAGCAGCTGCCCGACGATCTCGTCAAGGCCGCGGGCCTGCGCTGGGACAGCGCCGTGGAAGCGCTGCGCGGTGCGGACAAGCTCTTCGTCATCGGCCGCGGCACCAGCCTGCCCATCGCGCTGGAGGCGGCCCTGAAGTTCAAGGAAACGTGCGGCATCCAGGCCGAGGCCTTCTCGGGCGCCGAGGTCAAGCACGGCCCCATGGCCCTGGTGGAAGAGGGCTACCCGCTGCTGGTCTTCGCGCCGCGTGGTCCGGCCCAGGCCGGACTCGTGGCCCTGGCCGAGGAAATGCGCGGCCGCGGCGCCCGCGTCCTGCTGGCTGCGCCGGCCGGCACGCCCGGCGCCGAGCTGGAGCTGGCCTGCACGGGCAATGAGGACCTCGACCCCATCGCCGCCATCCAGAGCTTCTATCCCATGGTCGAGGCCCTGGCCCGCGCCCGCGGCCTGAATCCCGACCAGCCGCGCCATCTGGCCAAGGTCACCAAGACCCACTGAGACAGCTGCTGCCATGACCCATGCTCAAGCCTTCACGCCCGAGGACGCCGGCCAGCTCGTGATGGTCGACATCCAGGGCAAGACCCTGGACGCGGCCACCGCGGCCTTCCTGCGCGAGCACAAGATCCGCGCCGTCTGCCTGTTCCGCAAGAACCTGGGCACGGAAGAGGAAGTCCGCCAACTGACCCGCGACCTGCGCGAGGTCATGGGCCCCCACGCCCTGATCGGCCTGGACCAGGAAGGCGGCTCCGTGGTGCGAGCCACCTTCCTGCCGCATGCGCCCTCGGCCATGGCCCTGGGCGCAGCGGGTGACAGCGAGCTGTGCGAGCGCGTGGGCGCCGCCGTGGCCCGCGGCCTGCGCAGCATCGGCGTGAACTGGAACTTCGCGCCGGTGCTGGACATCAACAACAACCCGGCCAACCCGGTGATCGCCGAGCGCAGCTTCTCCGAGCGCGCCGACGAGGTCACCCGCCTGGCCGGTGCCTGGATGTGGGGCTCCTTGCGCGAGGGCGTGGCCTGCTGCGTCAAGCATTTCCCCGGCCATGGCGACACGCATGTGGACTCGCACCTGGCCCTGCCCACCGTGGACAAGAGCCGTGCCGAGCTCGACGCCCTGGAACTGCGCCCCTTCCACGCCCTGCGCGAGATCGCACCGGCGGTGATGACGGCGCACATCGTCTACCCGCAGATCGACCCCGAGTACCCGGCCACGCTGTCCGCCACCATCCTGGGCGGCATCCTGCGCGGCGAGTGGGGCTACGACGGGGTGGTGATCACCGACGCCCTGATGATGAAGGCCATCTGCGAGCGCTACGGCTACGACCGCGCTGCCGTGCTGGCCCTGCAGGCCGGCGCAGACATGATCCTGGCCCAGGGCTCGCTGGAGGAACAGGGCCAGTCCCTGCGCGCGCTGCGGGAGGCCTTCGCCCGCGGTGAGCTGACGGCAGGGCAGGGGGCGCGAGCCCGCGACCGCCTGGACCGCCTGGCCCGGGCCTATCCCGTGATCCATGACGAATACGGCGGTGCTGTGCGCGAGGCCGATGGTGCACTGATGGCCGAGGCCTGGTCGCGTGGCCTGACGGCCCTGCGTGCCGCGCAGGCCCCGGCGCTGGATGCGCCCATCCGCGTCTATGTGCAGACCGATGTGCCCACCGACATGGTCAGCGAGGCCGGCCCGACCGGCGCGCAGATCGCCGGCCTCTTCAGCAGCTTCGCGGACGCCGAGATCGTGATGCTGGACGATCTCCTGGGTCTGGACTGGGCACAGGTGCCGCAGGACGGCCGCAAGACTATCGTCGCCTCCACGCACCGCCTGCGCTACGGCACGAATGCCGCAGCCTGGCAGCCGGACCTGCACCTGGTGCTGTGGAACCCCTTCCAGGCTTTGGATGTGCGCGGCCCCACCGTCATCAGCTGGGGCTATGCCGACGGCGCACTGGCGGCGCTGAAGAGCTGGCTGCAGGGCGAGCTGGCCGCGACGGCGAGCGCGCCGGTGAGCCTGGGCTGAGGCCAGTCGCACAGAACGAGAACAAGGAACTTCCATGAGCGCGATCCAGCAAGCCCCCGCCTCCCCGGCCGCCAACCCGCTGCGCTGGGTGCCCAGCCTGTACTTCGTGCAGGGCCTGCAGTTCTTCGTGGTCATGCTGATCGCCAGCATGATGTACAAGAAGCTGGGCGTGGAGAACGACCAGATCGCGCGCTGGACCAGCCTCATCGGCCTGGCCTGGGCCTTCAAGCCGCTGTGGAGCCCCTTTCTGGAGCTGATCCCCAGCAAGAAGCGCATCGTCGTGAGCATGCAGTTCCTGGGTGCGGTCGGCCTGCTGGCCGTGGCCCTCGCGCTGCAGCTGCCCAGCTGGTTCGGGGCCTCGCTGGCGGTGTTCTTCGTGCTGGCCTATGCCTCTGCCACCCATGACATCGCCTGCGACGGGCTCTACATGGCCTCGTTGTCGGACAAGGAGCAGGCGGCCTATGCGGGCTGGCAGGGCGCCTTCTTCAATGCCTCCAAGTTCCTCACGCAGGGCGGGCTGCTGATCCTGGCCGGCCTGCTGGCCGAGCGCTTCGGTCTCAGCAACGCCTGGACCACGATTTTCGTGATGCTGGGCGTGCTGCTCGCACTGCTGGCCAGCTACAACGCCTTCGCGCTGCCCAACCCGCTGCCAGCCCAGGTCCAGAAGGGCGGGGCGTCGGCCGTCTGGCAAACGCTGGTCGAGGTGATCGCCGACCTGCTGCGCAAGCCCGGGATCTGGATCTTCATGCTCTTCATCGTGCTGTTTCGCCTGGCGGAAGGGCAGGTGCAGACCATTGGGCCGCTGTTCCTCCTGGAAGCCCGGGAGAAGGGCGGCCTGGGCCTGACGCAGGAGCAGACGGGGGGCGTCTACGGCACCGTGGGCACGGCGGCCTTCCTGGTGGGCAGCATCCTGGGCGGCTATTTCACCTCCAGGCTCAGCCTGCGCCGTGCGATGCCGGTGCTGTTGCTGGCCATGGCCGTGCCCAGCGTCACCTTCTACTACCTGGCTGCGGCGCGGCCCGCCGATATCGTCCACATCGGCGCGGCCATCGCGCTGGAGATGTTCGGCTACGGCTTCGGCTTCGTCGGCATGATCCTCTTCATCATGCAGGTGGTGGCCCCCGGCCGCTTCCAGACGGCCCACTACGCCCTGGGCTCGGGCGTGATGCAGCTGGGCTTCATCCTGGCGCGCTCCTTCAGCGGCGATGTGCAGCTGGCCCTGGGCTACGAGCGCTTCTTCCTCTGGACCATCGCCTGCGGTGTGCCGGCCCTGTTGCTGTACTTCTTCGTCCGGTTCCCGCAGGCCCAGGATGCTGCCGCCGAGGAGGCGGCCCCCCAGGCAGGCGCCTTGCCCGCGGGGCACTGAGCACGCTGCGATGCGCTCGACAGTTCTTCATGTGGTAGGCCTTGTGCTTGCCTTGTCTCTTGGGCCGGCCACCGCACAGGGCGGGGCCGGCCGCTTTTTTGACGATTTCAGCGAGGCCGATCTAGCCGGCCTGCGTGCCGCCGGCTGGATGGCGCGTACGGCGCCAGGCCATCCCGGCGTCCCGGGGGCGCAGTGGGGGGAGTCCCAGCTGCGGCTGCTCGAGGACCCCGCGCAGAAGGGCAACCGCCTGCTGCGCCTGGTGGCAGAGACTGATGGCAGTGGCCCTGGCACCCGCCAGGCCCAGCTGTGCCAGCAGCGCAAGTTCTTCGAGGGCACCTATGCCGCTCGCGTGCGCTTCAGCGACGCGCCGGTGCAGGGCGCGGACGGCGACCCTGTGATCCAGACCTTCTATGCCGTCGCGCCGCTGCGCCACGACTTCGACCCCGAGTTCAGCGAGATCGACTGGGAATACTTGCCCAATGGCGGCTGGGGCAGCGACAGGACGCGGCTCTACGGCATCAGCTGGCAGACCGTGCGCATCGAGCCCTGGCAGGCCTACAACGGCTCGCATGAGGAGATGGGCGCGCTCGGTGCAGGCGATGCCGCCTGGCATGTGCTGCTGATGCAGGTGAGCGGAGGCCGCGTGCGGCTGTTCCTGGACGGCCGCCAGGTGGCCGAGCACGGTGGGCGCAACTATCCGGTGGTGCCCATGTCCATCAACTTCAACCTGTGGTTCTCGCCCGGCGGCCTCCTGCCTGCGGGCGGCGCCGTGCGGCGCTACGAGCAGGACGTGGACTGGGTCTTCCATGCACGCAACGAGGTCCTGAGTCCGGCACAAGTCGAGGCGGCCGTTGCCAGCTATCGCCGCCAAGGGCGGAGCAGGGAAGACACCGTGCCCACTGCGCAGCCGGCGCTCGAGAGCCGTTGCGATTTCTGAATCCGAAGCCTCCGGCAAGCCTGATGACTGCTCCCCAACGTCTGGCATCCGTCGATGCCCTGCGCGGCCTCACGGTGGCCGCCATGCTGCTGGTCAACAACCCGGGCGACTGGGGCCATGTGTTCTGGCCGCTCGAGCATGCCGCCTGGAACGGCTGCACGCCTACCGACCTGATCTTCCCCTTCTTCCTGCTGATCGCCGGCGCCAGCCTGAGCCTGGCCACCGGGGGGCGCTGGAACCGCAGTGAGCCTGCCGGCGTGGTGCTGCCGCCTTTGCTGAGGCGCGCGCTCAAGGTCTTCGCGCTGGGCCTGGTGCTGCACCTGCTGGCCTGGTGGCTGATGGGCAAGCCACAGTACCGCCTGATGGGTGTGATGCAGCGCATCGGCCTGTGCCTGGCCTTCGCTTCCCTGCTGGGCACCGTCTGGCGTAGCGAGCACGCGCGCTGGGGCGGCGTGGCTGTGCTGCTGCTGGGCTACGGCGGCCTGATGGTCTGGGGCGGCGGCTGGGAGCCCTCGACCAATCTTGCCTCGCGCCTGGATACGCTGATCCTGGGCCGCTGGAACTACCAGTGGGATGCGGCCACAGGCCTGGGCCACGACCCCGAGGGGCTGCTCAGCACCTTGGGCGCCCTGGCCAGTACGGTGCTGGGCCTGATCGCCGGGGAGCGCCTGCGGCAGGGGCGAGGCCGCAGTCTGTGGCTGCCCGCCGCCCTGCTGCTCCTGCTGGGGGCCCTGGGCGCGCAGTGGGTGCCCTGGAACAAGCAGCTGTGGACCCCCAGCTTCGTGCTCTGGACTGGCGGCTGGGCCTTCGCGGCTCTGGCCCTGGCCTACGAGCTGGTGGACCGGCGCGGCCTGCCACCCCTGGGGAGGGCCTTTGGCGTCAATGCCATGGCGGCTTATGCGGGGGCCTGGATGTGCACCGTGTTCCTGGAAGGCTTCGGCTGGATGGCGCCGCTATACGGTACGGTGTTTGCGCCGATAGGCAGCGCCTTCGGCCCCGAGATCCAATCCCTCAGCTTTGCCCTGGCTTTCGTGGCGGTGTGGACGGGCATCGTGTTGCTGATGGACCGGCGGCGCTGGTACATCAAGCTCTGAAGGGCCCGCGAGGGCAATCGCTCACCCAGGTCAGGCAGGAGTCCCATGAAGATCAGGAACATCGCGATCATCGGCGGCGGCACGGCAGGCTGGCTGGCGGCCAATCACCTGGGGCGAGAGTTGCTGGCCGACCCTGAACTGAGCATCACGGTCATCGAGTCCGATGAGGTCCCCATCATCGGCGTGGGCGAGGGCACGGTGCCCTACATCAAGCAGTCGCTGCAGAAGTTCGGCATCGGCGAAGCCGAGCTGATGCTTTCCTGCGAAACCACCTTCAAGACGGGCATCAGATTCCAGGGCTGGCTGGACGCGGCCAGGCATGGTGCGGATCACCACTACCTCCACGCCTTCGCGTCGCCCTTCCCAGGCGGCATGGACGTGACGCCGTACTGGCTGGAGCAGGGCGGTGAGCTGCCCTTTGACGCCGTATCCGTTGCGGCGGGCATGTCTGAGGCGGGCCGCAGTCCCAAGCAGATCGCATCGGGCCCTTATGTGGGCGAGGCGGACTATGCCTATCACGTCAATGCCCAGCAGTTCGCGCAACTCCTGGCGCGCAATGCGCAACAACGCTTCGGCGTCCGGCACCAGGTGGCGACCATCGTTGGTGCCGAGCGTGCGGGGGATGGCAGCATCGCAGCCCTGCGCACCGCCGCCGGTGAGCGCTTGGCCTTCGACTTCTACGTGGATTGCAGCGGCTTCGCCTCGCTGCTGACGCAAGGCGCGCTCAAGGTGCCCTTTGTGGACAAGTCGCACCAGGTGCTGACAGACACGGCCCTGGTCCAGCAGGTGCCCCTGGGCCCGCAGGAGACCATCGCGCCCTTCACACGGGCAACGGCGCATCGTGCGGGCTGGATCTGGGACATCCCCGTCACCCAGCGCCGTGGCACCGGCTTTGTCTATGCCAGCGCCTACATGGGCGAGGACGAGGCTGTTGCAGCTTTCGCGCGCTACCTGGGTCGTCCGGAGGCGGGCTTCGCTCCCCGCAAGATCGCCATGAGGATAGGCTACCGCCAGCAGGTCTGGAGCCACAACTGCGTGGCCCTGGGGCTGGCGCAGGGCTTTGTCGAGCCGCTGGAGGCCACCTCCATCCTGCTGACGGACTTTTCTGCCCAGCTGCTCTCCAGGAACTTCCCTCGCCAGCGCAGCGACGAGCCCCCGCTGCGGCGCCATGTCAATGCTGCTGTCCGCGAGGCTTGGGAGCGCATCATCGACTTCGTCCAGCTCCACTACCACCTCTCCGACCGCAGCGATTCGGCCTTCTGGCTGGACAACCGGCAGCCTTGCCATCTCTCTGAGGTTCTGCGCGAGCGCCTGGAGAAATGGCGTGTTGCGCCGCCTCAGGCCACGGACTTCGGCAGCCGCTTCGAGCTCTTCAGTGTCGAGAACTACCTGTATGTGCTGTATGGCATGAAGTTCTCGACGCGCGGCTTCCCCATCGCTGAAGCGGAGCGCCGGGAGGCCCGGCAGCAGCTGGCGCAGGTCGATGCCCGCGCCCGACGCCTGGCGCAGAGCCTGCCGTCCCACCGGGAATGGCTCGAAGGGCTGCGCGCAGCCGCCCAGGCAGGCCGCTGAGCCGGCGCTGAGCCCGGTCCTGGCGTCCTCGATGCCGAGGCCGGTGGCCCCGTCTTGGCCGTTTCACGGCATTACCTCATCGCGCACCCGCCGGATCCTCGCTCCCCTCCCTGGGACCGCGAGGCTGTGCTTCTGTGCCTGAGCCGAAACCTGGACGCTTCTTTGACCCGTAAGAACTGACAGACGTCTGAGCCGTGTCGTGACCGCCCACAGACAGGCAACCATCGATTGCGCGGGCCGGGTGATCCGGCTCGCGACGGAGTCGGCCCCGGCATTGCGCTGACGCCTCTGCCGGGGGCGTCTGGCGGTCGCAGGACCGCCATGCGGGGGAAGTCCAGGCAATCCATGGGGCGATCGCGTGAGGGCCCGTGCAGGCCGGGGAAAGTCCAGGCGGAAAAAAGCCCGGCAGAGCCGGGCTTGAGTACATCAGAGACCTTCGGTCGCTCAGAACTTGGCGCTCAGGCCGAGACGGTAGCTCGTCTCGCCCATGAAGGACCAGGCCGGGTAGCCCACCTTCATGCTGCCCTTGACGTCGGTGTTGGCCGCGCCGGCTGCTCCGTACTGCACGTCGTCCTTCTTCAGCAGATTGACGGCTTCGAAGGTCAGGCGCAGGTTCTTGTTGATGTTCCAGCCGGCGCTGAAGTCCAGCGAGCCGTAGGGATCGTGCATGCGATAGCTGTAGTAGCCCGTCTCACGGATCATGTACTTGGAACGCCAGTTGTAGGCCAGGCGAGCCGAATAGTCTGCCGTTTCGTAGAAGCCCACCAGATTGACGGTGTGCTTGGACGATTGGGTGAACAGGGCCAGGCCGTCCGGATAGCTGGAAGCGGGCGCCTTCGCATCAGCGTAGGTGTAGCTGCCGGCGAAGCCGAAGCCGTTGTCCAGGCTGTGGTTGATCTGGGCTTCGAAGCCGTTGATCTTGCCGCCGCCAGCGTTGACGTACTGGTTGACCGTCCAGTTGTCGACCTTGCTCAGCGGGTCCACGACACCCAGCTTCTGGTTGGTCTTGACCAGGGCGGTCACGAAGTTGTCGATGGACTTGTGGAAGACCGCGGCGGACACCATATTGCCCTTGCCGTAGTAGTACTCGATGCCCAGGTCGAACTGCTTGGAGGACTGGGGCTTGAGGCCCACGGAGCCGAAAGTCATGGACTCGTTGCCGACGCGGTCATCGTTGTAGCCGGCCTGCTTGGTCAGGAACATGTACTCGAAGTTGGGGCGGGTGATGGCCTTGGAGGCGGCCAGACGCAGCACCGTGTTCTTGTCGATGTTGTAGGCCGCATTCAGGCTGGGCAGCCAGTCGCTGTAGCTGGCCTTTTCCTCGCGGATGGTCTTGCCCCAGCCGTCATTGTTGGGCACGTCGTTGGCGGCCAGCGGCGTGCCGTCGAACTTGTAGCCGCGGCCGGTCACGTTGGTGTGGACGTAACGCAGGCCGAAGTTGCCGCGCCAACCGGCCTTCTCGAACTCGAACATACCGTAGGCCGCGCGGTTGTCTTCCTCGATCTCGGCGAAGCTGGAGCGCTGCGGCGTCCAGGAGGCGGTGTTCTTTTCATAAAGCGCTGCCATGGCGTCCAGATTGGCCTTGGGGAATTCCCAGCCATTGGGGCCCATCTTGATGGATCCGCTGTACAGGTCGCTGGTGTTGCCCGAAACAACGGTGGGGCTGAACTTGGCGCGCAGGGCGCTTTGCTCATACTTGTGGCCGGTGGCGCGGATACCGGCCTTGAAGGAGGTCAGGCCGTTCCAGTCGAGGTCGAAGGTGGCGTCTGCCTGGGCGAAGTTCTCCTTGTCGGAGTTGGGCTGCTGCTGGTCGGTGGCCCAGCCGGTCGGCACCAGCTTGGACGGCAGATTGGACACCTTCACGTCCATGGGGACGCTCGGGGAGATCACGATCTGCTTGCCAGTGGCGTCGATGGTGCCCTTGAACTTGGGCAGGCTCTGGCCGTCGTCCCACCAGCCCACGCCATAGTTCATGGTGTGCGTGGTGCCGCCCTTGGCCTTGGTCTGGCCGGCCACGCCCTCGATCTTGAAGGTGTCCGCCCTGAAGGAGCCGTTCAGCACCAGGCTGTCCGAACTCATCTTGCCCTGGCGTGCCCAGGTCTGGATGAAGGTGTTGACCGGGTCTGCATTGCCGGCTTCGGCCTTGACGCACAGGCCGGCTGCATTCTTCTGCTTGCAGTTGCTGTCGTTCTGGCCCATGAACAGGTAGAGATTGCTGTTCGTGTTGTCGCCCGTCAGGTCCAGGCTCAGGTAGTTCAGGCCCAGGTCGATGTTGTCGGCAGGCTTGCCTTGCAACGTCAGGTTCATGGCCGTGCGCTTGCGATCCTGCACGAAGGTAGCCGGTGCCACGTCACCGGACCAGCCGGCGTCGGACTCGATGCCGCGGCGGATGTACTCACTCTTTTCCTGCGCACCGGCGACCAGGACGCCAAAAGTCTTGGCATCGTTGCGCCAGCTGTAGAGCCCGGCCACGTCCTTGGCCAGGTCGGTGCTGACGGTGCCCTTGCCCAGCTTGAGGCTGGCGAATGCCGTGCCGGCCTTCAGGTCCAGCGGCTTGCGGGTCTTCACGATCACGGTGCCGCCGATGCCGCCTTCGGTGAGGTCAGCCTGGGACGACTTGTAGACCTCCATGCCACCGATCAGCTCGGACGGCAGCAGGGAGTAGTTGAAGGAGCGGTCCACCGTGGCTTGGTCATACCAGCCCGTCGAAGCCACGGTCTGGCCGTTCAAGGTGGTGTAGGTCATCTGCGGGTCCGAACCGCGCACCGACACCGAGGCCCCTTGGCCGAAGGCGCGACCGACAGTGATGCCGGGCAGTCGACCGAGCGACTCGCCCACGTCAGAGTCGGGCAGCTTGCCCACGTCTTCGGCCGTCACGGCGTCAACCACGGCGCTGGCGTTGCGCTTGATATTGGCAGCCGACTGCAGGGAGGCGCGGATGCCGGTGACGACCACCTGCTCCAGCTGATTGCCTTCCTTCTTGGCAGGCTCTGCCTGTTGTGCCTGCGCCGCCATTGCAACGCTCAGCAGGGTAATGCTCACCGCTGCGGCGACGGGGGTCTTGATGACCTTCATGAACTGCTCCTCGATGTGGCCAGCGAACATGGGTCTGGCCTGTTGAAAGACTCGATGCCCCTCTCCTCGCGGACTCCTCCACCAGGCAAAGGCACCTCCAAACGCACCTCAATTGCAACCAATGCCATGCCACTATAACGATCAATAGATCCACTTTGCTACCACTTTGAGGGGCGTGTTTTCCCTGCTGTGGCGTTGCTGCGACCGGGTCTGGCTGCGCGGTGAAACGGTCGACACGTGGGCTTGAGCAGTGCGGGGTGGCGTGACCTTGGTAGTTGATTGGTATTGTTGAACTTGCTGTCTGAGTACAGGAGGGGGGGCTAGGGTTTGTCTTCAAGTGCTGAGGCGGGCCAGGCAGGCGTCATCTTGATCTGGAGCGTTGGAAGCTGCTATAGTCATTGGCTCCGCTGATGCAGGCGTGATTTCGAGCAGTGCAGCGAGTCTGGACTTGAGTCCTGGCTTGGGGTGCTGTCAGGGGTCAGGTTTGCGGGCTGGTGTGCAGTGATTGGGCTTGGCAATTGAGATGTGCTCGAAAGAGTTTTCAAAATTTGCTTGAAGGCTTGAAAAGCTGTGCTACAGTAGCGGGCTTGCCTCGGAGGGGTGGCCGAGTGGTTAAAGGCAGCAGACTGTAAATCTGCCCGCTTACGCGTACGCTGGTTCGAATCCAGCCTCCTCCACCAAGGCAAAGCACACTCGATGGGTCGGTGGTTCTGGCTCAAAGAGAAAACTCCCGGGCGGGAGTAGTTCAATGGTAGAACCTTAGCCTTCCAAGCTAATGACACGGGTTCGATTCCCGTTTCCCGCTCCAGCGGCAGCTTGAAAGTCGTGTCGACACCGGTTTGTTGATGGCCTTGCTTCGTCATCAAACCCGTGTCGATGCCCATGTGGCTCAGTGGTAGAGCACTCCCTTGGTAAGGGAGAGGTCACGCGTTCGATCCGCGTCATGGGCACCACCGCTTTTCTTCCCCCTTCTCTTTTCTGATCTGATCGCCAGGAGCGCAAGATGGCAAAAGGCAAGTTTGAACGTACCAAGCCGCACGTGAACGTGGGCACGATTGGTCACGTTGACCATGGCAAGACCACGCTGACGGCAGCTATCGCAACTGTGCTGTCGAAGAAGTTCGGTGGCGAGGCCAAGGCCTATGACCAGATCGACGCTGCGCCCGAAGAAAAGGCACGTGGCATCACGATCAACACCGCTCACGTCGAGTACGAGACCGCCAATCGCCACTACGCTCACGTGGACTGCCCCGGCCACGCTGACTATGTGAAGAACATGATCACCGGTGCCGCCCAGATGGACGGCGCGATCCTGGTGTGCTCGGCCGCTGACGGCCCGATGCCCCAGACCCGCGAGCACATCCTGCTGGCGCGTCAGGTCGGTGTGAAGTACATCATCGTCTTCCTGAACAAGTGCGACATGGTGGACGACGCCGAGCTGCTGGAGCTGGTGGAAATGGAAGTCCGCGAGCTGCTGAGCAAGTACGACTTCCCTGGCGACGACACCCCGATCGTGAAGGGTTCGGCCAAGCTGGCGCTGGAAGGCGACACGGGTGATCTGGGCGAGCAGGCCATCATGCGCCTGGCTGACGCTCTGGACAGCTACATCCCCCAGCCTGAGCGTGCCGTGGACGGCGCGTTCCTGCTGCCGGTGGAAGACGTGTTCTCGATCTCTGGCCGTGGCACCGTGGTGACCGGTCGCGTCGAGCGCGGCATCATCAAGGTCGGCGAGGAAATCGAAATCGTCGGTATCCGTGATCTGCAAAAGACCACCGTGACCGGCGTGGAAATGTTCCGCAAGCTGCTGGACCAAGGTCAGGCTGGCGACAACGTCGGTATCCTGCTGCGCGGCACCAAGCGTGAAGACGTGGAGCGTGGTCAAGTGCTGGCCAAGCCCGGCACCATCAAGCCGCACACCCACTTCACTGCTGAGATCTATGTGCTGAGCAAGGAAGAAGGCGGCCGCCACACCCCGTTCTTCAACAACTACCGTCCCCAGTTCTACTTCCGTACCACGGACGTGACCGGTGCTGTGGAGCTGCCGAAGGACAAGGAAATGGTCATGCCTGGCGACAACGTCGGCATCACCGTGAAGCTGATCGCTCCGATCGCCATGGAAGAAGGTCTGCGCTTCGCTATCCGCGAAGGTGGCCGTACCGTCGGCTCGGGCGTGGTTGCGACCATCATCGAGTAATCTTTAAAAGGCCACAGGGGCATAGCTCAATTGGCAGAGCGTCGGTCTCCAAAACCGAAGGTTGGGGGTTCGAGACCCTCTGCCCCTGCCAACAGTCTCTGATCAAGATTGTTGGTCTTTGTGGTCAAGCCAAGCCCGCGGGAGTTCGTCTCGGCGGGCTTTGCTGCTGATGGGTCAGCATTGACCCTTGCCCGATCCGGGTGCTGAAAGCGAATCGAATGTCCAATCCTCAAGTCGAAACCGTCACCTCCGGCGCCGACAAGGCCAAGCTGGCCGGTGCCGTGCTGCTGCTGGTCGGCGCACTGGTGGCCTTCTACGCACTGTCCAAGCAGGGTGCGCTGGCCCAGTGGGGGGCGCTGCTGGTGTTGCTGGCCGCCTCGGCGGGGGCCTTCTTTACCTCCGAGTCCGGCAAGTCCCTGATCGCCTATGGCCAGGACTCGCTGCGTGAGGTGCGCAAGGTGGTGTGGCCTACCCGCAAGGAAGCGACGCAGATGACGGGCTATGTCTTTGCCTTTGTTGTCGTGATGGCGCTCTTCCTGTTCCTCACGGACAAGACCCTGGAATGGGTGTTGTATGACCTGATCCTCGGTTGGAAGCGCTAAAGGACTGATATGAGCGAAGAGCAACAAGTCGCCGCAAGCGAAGCCGTCCCGGCCGGTCTGCCCAAGCGTTGGTACGTTGTCCATGCCTATTCGGGCATGGAGAAGGCCGTGGAGCGCAATCTGCGCGAGCGCATTGATCGCGCCGGCATGCAGGAAAAGTTCGGCCGCATCCTGGTCCCCACCGAAGAAGTGGTGGAGCTGAAGAACGGCAAGAAGTCCGTGACCGAACGTCGCTTCTTCCCTGGCTATGTGCTGGTGGAGATGCTCATGGACGACGACACCTGGCATCTGGTCAAAAATACCTCCAAGGTGACGGGTTTTGTGGGTGGCGCGAAGAATCGCCCCGCCCCCATCTCCGAGCACGAGGTGATGAAGATCGTCAACCAGATGCAGGAAGGCGTCGAGAAGCCCCGGCCCAAGGTCGAGTGGACTGTCGGCGAAATCGTCCGCGTCAAGGAAGGCCCCTTCACCGACTTCAATGGCGCCATCGAGGAAGTCAATTACGACAAGTCCAAGGTGCGCGTCTCGGTCACGATCTTCGGTCGTGCCACGCCGGTGGAGCTGGACTTCTCGCAGGTCGAGAAGGTCTGACGTCATGAACAAGGGCCCGATGCGGCCCTTCAGGTGCTTCTGGCGCCTGGACAACGCATCCGTAGCCAGTCTGTGACGAGACACGGACAAGAGGAGCCAGGGTAAAGGCGCAAGCCCCAGTCCCTGGCGCTAGCACTCAGGCGCAGCGGCGAGGCCGCCGCGGCGCTTCTAGGAGAAATCATGGCCAAGAAGATTGTCGGCTTCATCAAGCTGCAAATTCCGGCTGGCAAGGCAAATCCTTCGCCTCCGGTCGGTCCCGCGCTGGGTCAGCGCGGCCTGAACATCATGGAATTCTGCAAGGCGTTCAACGCCCAGACGCAGAGCTATGAGCCGGGCCTGAAGCTGCCGGTGGTGATCACCGCCTTCGCAGACAAGAGCTTCACCTTCGTCATCAAGTCGCCGCCGGCGACCGTGCTGCTGAAGAAGGCTGCCAAGATCGAGAAGGGTTCTCAGCGTCCCCATCTGGACAAGGTCGGCAAGCTGACCCGCGCCCAGCTGGAAGAGATCGCCAAGACCAAGCAGAAGGACCTGACGGCCGCCGATATGGACGCCGCCGTCCGCACCATCGCTGGCTCGGCCCGTTCGATGGGCATCATCGTGGAGGGTGTGTGACATGGCTAAGCTGACCAAGAAGCAAAAAGCTCTGCAAGGCAAGGTCGAGACCACCAAGCTGTACCCGCTGGGTGACGCTCTGAACCTGGTCAAGGAACTGGCCACTGCCAAGTTCGATGAATCCATCGACGTGGCCGTGCAACTGGGCATCGATGCCAAGAAGTCGGACCAAGTGGTGCGCGGCGCTGTCGTGCTGCCCCATGGCACCGGCAAGACCAAGCGCGTGGCGGTGTTCGCCCAGGGCGCCAAGGCTGAAGAAGCCAAGGCTGCCGGCGCTGACGTCGTCGGCATGGAAGACCTGGCTGAGCGCGTGAAGGCTGGCGACATGCCCTTCGACGTGGTGATCGCCTCGCCCGACACCATGCGTATCGTCGGTACCCTGGGTCAGATCCTGGGTCCCCGCGGCCTGATGCCGAACCCGAAGGTCGGCACCGTGACGCCGGACGTCGCCACCGCTGTCAAGAACGCCAAGGCTGGCCAGGTCCAGTTCCGCGTCGACAAGGCCGGCATCATCCACGGCACTATCGGTCGTCGCTCCTTCGACACCGACAAGCTGCAGGACAACCTGCGCGCGCTGGTCGAGGCCCTGAACAAGTCCAAGCCGGCTTCGAGCAAGGGCGTCTACCTGCGCAAGGTGGCCGTGTCCTCGACCATGGGTGTCGGCGCTCGCGTCGAAATCGCCAGCATCAACGCTGTGGCTGCTGCCTAAGCTGTTGGTGTAGGCCTGACGCCTTGCGCGTCGGGCCGTCAAGAATCTGCGCGGCGCGAGTCTGGTGCCGCGCGACAAGATTGGTGGGGCGTTTCCATCTTTTGATGGGGGCGCGTCATCCAAGACCGCTGGCGTGAAGTCCTGCAGTATCGGGGATGACACTTAATGGCCACCTTGCGTGGCGGCCAGCGCAGATGGCGAACCCGCTGAAGGGAAAGTTTTGTACCGGGCC
Organism: Roseateles sp. DB2; assembly: GCF_051857535.1. NCBI lineage: Bacteria > Pseudomonadati > Pseudomonadota > Betaproteobacteria > Burkholderiales > Sphaerotilaceae > Roseateles > Roseateles sp. DB2. The sequence continues at coordinate 262,939 of NZ_JBPZGY010000002.1, forward strand.
TGTCCCGGTGTGAGTTCCTGACAGAAGGTCGCTGAATTCCGGTGTGCCGAAAGGTTGAAAGACCCCAGGCATTTTTGTGAGGAGTAGACCTTGAGTCTCAATCGCAACGAGAAAGCAGCCGTCGTGTCGGACGTGGCAGCCCAGGCTGCCAAGGCCCAGACGCTGGCGCTGGCCGAGTACCGTGGCCTCACCGTTGAAGCCTTGAACAAGCTGCGCGTCACCGCGCGTGCCCAAGGTGTGTATCTTCACGTGCTGAAGAACACCCTGGCACGTCGCGCTGTGGCGGGCACCTCGTTCGAGGTCGCTTCGGAGAGCATGGTCGGCCCGCTGATCTACGGCTTTTCGGAAGATGCTGTCGCGGCTGCCAAAGTCATCGCTGACTTTGCCAAGACCAATGACAAGCTGGTGATCAAGGGCGGCGCCTATGGTGGCAAGGCCCTGGACGTCAACGGCGTGAAGGCCCTGGCCGCTGTGCCGAGCAAGGAAGTGCTGCTGTCGCAAGTGGCCGGCCTGCTCAAGTCGCCCGTGCAGCGTACCGCTGCCGTGCTGGCTGCGCTGGCTCAGCAACGTGGTGGCGGCGCAGAAGCCGAAGCACCCGCTGCTGCCTGATCGACGACGATCACCGCATCAACTGCAACTTATCTGTATTTAGGAAACATCATGGCATTCGATAAAGACGCATTCCTGGCTGCTCTGGACAGCATGACCGTTCTGGAACTGAACGACCTGGTCAAGGCCATCGAAGAGAAGTTCGGCGTGTCCGCCGCTTCCATGGCTGCTCCCGCCGCTGGCGGCGCTGCTGGTGGTGCTGCTGCCGCTGCTGAAGAAAAGACCGAGTTCACCGTGGTGCTGGCTGAAGCCGGTTCCAACAAGGTGGGCGTGATCAAGGCCGTGCGTGAAATCACCGGCCTGGGTCTGAAGGAAGCCAAGGACCTGGTCGACGGCGCTCCGAAGCCTGTCAAGGAAGGCGTGTCCAAGGCTGACGCCGACGCCGCCAAGAAGAAGCTGGAAGAAGCCGGCGCCAAGGTCGAACTCAAGTAATTCGTACGGCGTTCGGCTACTGCGCCGGCCGATCTCGGGCTTTCGATGCTCGCCGTACCCAAGTACGGCTGCGCGTCTCAAGCCCGACCTCGACCGGCTCGCTACGCCGCCCGCCGCACGAATTCAGGTTCACCTGGATTCGAGAAGGGGTTGCCTTTGGGCTTCCCCTTTTTCGTCATTGCGGGTTTATCTTGATTGAGAACAGCTGAAAGTGCTTCGCGAGGTATCATTCGCGGTTCTTTCAAGTGTTCTCTGATCCGACTGCAGAGAGCCGGTTTGGTCGGACTCTGGCTACGCATGAGCATGCGGCCAGGGTTGTCCGCCAGCGGTTGGTAGTGGCCAACCACCAAGCTTCGGGTGCAATGCCTGAGAAGCCAGTCGCCGACGCAGCCCCTGCCACGGCCAGGTGAGGGCTAGCCACGGAGTGTTTATGGCGCAAACAACCCCCTACAGCTATACCGAGCGCAAGCGTATCCGCAAGAGCTTCGGCAAGCGCGAGAACGTTCAGAACGTTCCCTATTTGCTGACCATGCAGAAGGACTCTTACGTCGCCTTCCTGCAAAAAGACCTTCCCCCCGCCAAGCGCAAGCCAGAAGGCTTGCAGGCAGCCTTCCTCTCCGCTTTCCCGATCGTGTCGCACAACGGGTTCGTGGAGATGAAGTTCCTCGAATACAACATCGCCAAGCCGCCGTTTGACACCCGTGAGTGCCAACAGCGTGGCCTGACCTATGCAGCGGCCGTGCGTGCCCGCCTGCAGATGATCATCTATGACCGTGAGAGCCCGCAGGCCAAGACGGTCAAGGAAATCAAGGAACAAGAGGTCTACATGGGCGAAGTGCCCTTGATGACCGACTACGGTTCCTTCATCGTCAATGGCACCGAGCGTGTCATCGTTTCGCAGCTGCACCGCTCGCCCGGCGTGTTCTTCGAGCACGACAAGGGCAAGACCCACTCGTCCGGCAAGCTGCTGTTTTCGGCCCGCATCATCCCTTACCGCGGTTCCTGGCTGGACTTCGAATTCGACCCGAAGGACATCCTGTACTTCCGCGTCGACCGCCGTCGCAAGATGCCGGTCACCATCCTGCTCAAGGCCATCGGCCTGAACCCCGAGCAGATCCTGGCTCACTTCTTCGTGTTCGATAACTTCCGTCTGATGGACTCCGGTGCCCAGATGGAATTCGTGGCTGACCGCCTGAAGGGTGAAGTCGCCCGTTTCGACATCACGGACAAGAACGGCAATGTGCTGGTCGAGAAGGACAAGCGCATCACCGCCCGCCATGTGCGCCAACTGGAGCAGTCCGGCACCCAGCACGTCACGGTGCCCGAAGACTTCCTGGTCGGCCGCGTGCTGGCCAAGAACATGGTTGACGGCGATACCGGCGAGATCATCGCCAAGGCCAATGACGAGCTGACCGATGCCCTGCTGAAGAAGCTGCGCAGCGCCGGCATCAAGGACATCCAGTGCCTGTACACCAACGAGCTGGATGAAGGCGCCTACATCAGCCAGACCCTGGCCCTGGATGAAACGACCGAGCAGCTGGCTGCCCGCGTTGCCATCTATCGCATGATGCGCCCCGGCGAGCCGCCGACGGAAGACGCCGTTGAGGCCCTGTTCAACCGCCTGTTCTACAGCGAAGACACCTACGATCTGTCGCGCGTCGGCCGGATGAAGTTCAACGCCCGCGTGGGCCGCGACACGCCGGAAGGCAATATGACCCTGTCGAACGAGGACATCCTCGACGTGGTCAAGATCTTGGTCGAGCTGCGCAACGGCCGCGGTGAAGTCGATGACATCGACCACCTGGGCAACCGTCGCGTGCGCTGCGTGGGCGAACTGGCCGAGAACCAGTACCGGTCGGGCCTCGCCCGCATCGAGAAGGCCGTCAAGGAGCGCCTGGGCCAGGCTGAAACCGAAGCCCTGATGCCGCATGACCTGATCAACTCCAAGCCGATTTCCGCGGCGCTCAAGGAGTTCTTCGGTGCCTCGCAGCTGTCCCAGTTCATGGACCAGACCAATCCCCTGTCCGAGATCACGCACAAGCGTCGTGTCTCCGCACTGGGCCCGGGCGGTCTGACCCGTGAGCGCGCCGGCTTCGAAGTCCGTGACGTGCATCCCACCCACTACGGCCGCGTCTGCCCGATCGAAACGCCGGAAGGCCCGAACATCGGTCTGATCAACTCCCTGGCCCTGTACGCCCAGCTGAACGAGTACGGCTTCCTGGAAACGCCTTACCGTCGCGTGGTTGATGGCAAGGTGACCGACCAGATCGACTATCTGTCCGCCATCGAGGAAGGCAAGTACGTCATCGCCCAGGCCAATGCCACCCTGAACAAGGAAGGCCAACTGGTTGATGAACTGGTGTCCGCCCGTGAGAACGGCGAATCGGTGCTGACCTCGCCCGAGCGCATCCAGTACATGGACGTGGCTCCGACGCAGATCGTGTCCGTCGCCGCCTCGCTCGTGCCCTTCCTGGAGCACGACGATGCGAACCGCGCACTGATGGGCGCCAACATGCAGCGTCAGGCTGTGCCGACCCTGCGCCCCGAAAAGGCCTTTGTCGGTACCGGTGTGGAGCGCGTGGCGGCCAAGGACTCGGGCACTGTCGTGGCGGCTCGCCGCGGTGGCATCGTGGACTACGTCGACACCAACCGCATCGTGATCCGCGTCAATGACGAGGAGACGGTGGCCGGTGAAGTCGGCGTCGACATCTACAACCTGATCAAGTACCAGCGTTCCAACCAGAACACCAACATCCACCAGCGCCCCATCGTGCGCCGCGGTGACAAGGTGGCGGCCGAGGACATCATCGCTGATGGTGCCTCGACCGATATCGGTGAACTGGCCCTGGGCCAGAACATGCTGGTCGCCTTCATGCCCTGGAATGGCTACAACTTCGAAGATTCGATCCTGATCTCCGAACGCGTGGTGGCCGAAGACCGCTACACCTCGATCCACATCGAGGAGCTGGTGGTCATGGCCCGCGACACCAAGCTGGGCTCCGAGGAAATCACCCGCGACATCCCGAACCTGTCCGAGCAGCAGCTGGCTCGCCTGGACGAGTCCGGCATTGTCTACATCGGCGCTGAAGTCGGCCCCGGCGATGTGCTGGTCGGCAAGGTGACCCCGAAGGGCGAAACCACCCTGACCCCGGAAGAGAAGCTGCTGCGCGCCATCTTCGGCGAAAAGGCGTCCGACGTGAAGGACACCTCGCTGCGCGTGGATCAGGGCACCTCCGGCACCGTCATCGACGTGCAGGTCTTCACCCGTGAAGGCATCCAGCGCGACAAGCGCGCCCAGCAGATCATCGACGACGAGCTGAAGCGCTTCCGCCTGGACCTGAACGACCAGCTGCGCATCGTGGAGGCCGACGCCTTCGACCGTATCGAGAAGCTGCTGAACGGCAAGGTCGCCAACGGTGGTCCGAAGAAGATTGCCAAGGGCACGGTCATCACCAAGGAGTATCTGGCCGAGGTCGAGAAGTTCCATTGGTTCGACATCCGTCCCGCTGAGGATGATGTCGCCAACCAGCTGGAATCGATCAAGAACTCGCTGGAGCAGACCCGTCACAGCTTCGATCTGGCCTTCGAAGAGAAGCGCAAGAAGCTGACGCAGGGCGACGAGCTGCCCGCCGGCGTGCTGAAGATGGTCAAGGTCTACCTGGCCGTCAAGCGCCGCCTGCAGCCTGGCGACAAGATGGCCGGCCGCCACGGCAACAAGGGTGTCGTGTCCAAGATCACCCCGATCGAAGACATGCCCTACATGGCTGACGGCACGCCTGCCGACATCGTGCTGAATCCCCTGGGCGTGCCCTCGCGGATGAACGTGGGTCAGGTCCTGGAAGTGCACCTGGGCTGGGCCGGCAAGGGCATCGGCCAACGCATCGGCGACATGCTCCAGCAGCATGCTGCCGTCAGCGAGCTGCGCAAGTTCCTGGACGAGCTCTACAACAAGAGCGGTGGTAAGTCTGAGAACCTGGACGAACTCAGCGACAAGGAAGTCGTCGAGATGGCCCAGAACCTCTCCAAGGGCGTGCCCTTCGCGACCCCGGTCTTCGACGGTGCCAAGGAAGAGGAAATCCGCGGCATGCTGAAGCTGGCCTACCCGGACGACATCGCCGCAAAGAAGGGCCTGACCGAGACCCGTACCCAGGCCTATCTGTATGACGGTCGCACCGGCGAGCAGTTCGAGCGCCCGACGACGATCGGCTACATGCACGTGCTGAAGCTGCACCACCTGGTGGACGACAAGATGCACGCCCGCTCGACTGGCCCGTACTCGCTCGTCACGCAGCAGCCGCTGGGTGGTAAGGCTCAGTTCGGTGGTCAGCGCTTCGGTGAGATGGAAGTGTGGGCCCTGGAAGCCTACGGCGCGTCCTACGTGCTGCAGGAAATGCTGACCGTCAAGTCCGATGACGTGAACGGCCGTACCAAGGTCTACGAAAACATCGTCAAGGGCGAGCACGCCATCGACGCCGGCATGCCGGAGTCGTTCAACGTGCTGGTGAAGGAAATCCGTTCGCTCGGTATCGACATCGAGCTCGAGCGCAACTAAGACACGGAACAGGAGAAACACATGAAAGGTTTGCTGGACCTGTTCAAGCAGTTCACGCCGGACGAACACTTCGACGCGATCAAGATCGGGCTCGCATCGCCCGAGAAGATTCGCTCGTGGTCTTTCGGAGAGGTGAAGAAGCCCGAGACCATCAACTACCGGACCTTCAAGCCCGAGCGTGATGGCCTGTTCTGCGCCAAGATCTTCGGCCCGATCAAGGACTACGAGTGCCTGTGCGGCAAGTACAAGCGCCTGAAGCACCGCGGCGTGATCTGCGAGAAGTGCGGCGTCGAAGTGACCCAGACCAAGGTGCGCCGCGAGCGCATGGGCCACATCGACCTGGCGGCGCCCTGCGCCCATATCTGGTTCCTGAAGTCCCTGCCTTCGCGCCTGGGCCTGGTGCTGGACATGACGCTGCGCGACATCGAGCGCGTCCTGTACTTCGAAGCCTATGTGGTCGTCGATCCCGGCATGACTCCGCTGAAGAAGTTCTCGATCATGAGCGAGGACGACTACGACGCGAAGCGCGCCGAGTACGGTGACGAGTTCATCGCGCTGATGGGTGCCGAGGGCATCAAGAAGCTGTTGGAGGAGATGGATCTCGACATCGAGATCGATCGCCTGCGCAACGACATGACCGGCTCCGAGCTCAAGGTCAAGAAGAACTCCAAGCGCCTGAAGGTCATGGAAGCCTTCAAGAAGTCCGGGATCAAGCCGCACTGGATGATCATGGACGTGCTGCCCGTGCTGCCGCCGGACCTGCGTCCGCTGGTGCCGCTGGACGGCGGCCGCTTCGCCACTTCCGACCTGAACGACCTCTACCGTCGCGTCATCAACCGCAACAACCGTCTGGCTCGCCTGCTGGAGCTGAAGGCCCCTGAGATCATCGTGCGCAACGAAAAGCGCATGCTGCAGGAAGCCGTTGATTCCCTGCTGGACAACGGTCGCCGCGGCAAGGCCATGACGGGCGCCAACAAGCGCGCCCTGAAGTCCCTGGCCGACATGATCAAGGGCAAGAGCGGTCGCTTCCGTCAGAACTTGCTGGGCAAGCGCGTGGACTACTCCGGTCGTTCCGTGATTACCGTGGGCCCGACCCTGAAGCTGCACCAGTGCGGCCTGCCGAAGCTGATGGCGCTTGAGCTATTCAAGCCCTTTATCTTCTCGCGCCTGGAAGCCATGGGCATCGCCACGACCATCAAGGCGGCCAAGAAGGAAGTGGAATCCGGCACCCCGGTGGTGTGGGACATCCTGGAAGAGGTGATCAAGGAGCACCCGGTGCTGCTGAACCGCGCACCGACCCTGCACCGCCTCGGCATCCAGGCCTTCGAGCCCGTGCTGATCGAAGGCAAGGCCATCCAGCTGCACCCGCTCGTCTGCGCGGCCTTCAACGCCGACTTCGACGGTGACCAGATGGCCGTCCACGTGCCGCTGTCCATTGAAGCGCAGATGGAAGCCCGCACCCTGATGCTGGCCTCCAACAACGTGCTGTTCCCGGCTTCCGGCGAGCCCTCCATCGTCCCGTCGCAAGACGTGGTGCTGGGCCTGTACTACGCCACCCGTGATCGCATCAACGGCAAGGGTGAAGGCATGATCTTCTCCGACGTGTCGGAGATGCTGCGTGCTTTGGACAACGGCGTGGTCGAGATTACCGCCAAGATCAGCGTGCGCCTGACCGAGTACACCAAGGACAAGGACTCGGGCGAGTGGATCCCCGAGACCAAGCTGGTGGACACGACCGTCGGCCGCGCCCTGCTGTCCGAGATCCTGCCCAAGGGCCTGCCTTTCTCGAACATCAACAAGGCGCTGAAGAAGAAGGAAATCTCACGACTGATCAACACATCCTTCCGCAAGTGCGGCCTGAAGGAAACCGTGGTGCTGGCAGACAAGCTGCTGCAGTCCGGCTTCCGCCTGGCTACGCGCGCTGGCATCTCGATCGCCATCGACGACATGCTGGTCCCGAAGCAGAAGTACGAACTGATCGAACGTGCCGAGAAGGAAGTCAAGGAGATCGAGCAGCAGTACGTCTCGGGTCTCGTGACCGCTGGTGAGCGCTACAACAAGGTGGTGGACATCTGGGGCAAGACCGGTGACGAAGTCGGCAAGGTCATGATGTCGCAGCTGTCCAAGCAGAAGACCATCGACCGCAACGGCAAGGAAGTGGATCAGGAGTCCTTCAACTCCATCTACATGATGGCCGACTCCGGAGCCCGCGGTAGCGCGGCCCAGATCCGCCAGCTGGCCGGTATGCGGGGCCTGATGGCCAAGCCGGACGGCTCCATCATCGAGACGCCTATTACCGCGAACTTCCGCGAAGGCCTGAACGTTCTGCAGTACTTCATCTCCACCCACGGTGCTCGTAAGGGTCTGGCGGATACGGCGCTGAAGACGGCGAACTCGGGCTACCTGACCCGTCGTCTGGTCGACGTGACCCAGGATCTGGTGGTGGTCGAGGAGGACTGCGGCACCGACAACGGCATCAATATGCGTGCCCTGGTCGAGGGTGGTGAAGTCATCGAGTCCCTGCGCGACCGCGTGCTGGGCCGCGTGGCTGCCATTGATGTCGTCCATCCGGAAACGCAAGGCGTGCTGCTGCCTGCCGGCAACATGCTGGATGAAGACACCCTGGACGTGCTGGAACAGGCCGGCGTTGACGAGATCAAGGTCCGCACCCCGCTGACCTGTGGCACCCGCTTCGGCCTGTGTGCCAAGTGCTATGGCCGTGACCTCGGCCGCGGCGGCCTGGTCAACACCGGTGAAGCCGTCGGCGTGATCGCTGCACAGTCCATCGGTGAGCCGGGTACCCAGCTGACCATGCGTACCTTCCACATCGGCGGTGCCGCATCGCGTGCTGCCGTGGCCTCCAGCGTGGAAGCCAAGTCGGACGGCATCATCGGCTTCAACGCCACGATGCGCTACGTCACGAACGGCAAGGGCGAGCTGGTGGTGATTTCCCGTTCCGGCGAAATCATCATCGCCGACCAGCATGGCCGTGAGCGCGAGCGTCACAAGGTGCCGTACGGCGCGACCCTGAACGTCAAGGCCGACCAGACCATCAAGGCTGGTACGGTGCTGGCGAACTGGGACCCGCTGACCCGCCCGATCATCACGGAATTCGCCGGTCAGGCGAAGTTCGAGAACGTCGAGGAAGGCGTCACCGTGGCCAAGCAGGTCGACGAGGTGACCGGTCTGTCCACCCTGGTGGTGATCGATCCCAAGCGTCGTGGCGCCGCCAAGGTGGTCCGTCCGCAGGTCAAGCTGCTGGACGCCAACGGCCAGGAGGTGAAGATCCCCGGCACCGACCACTCGGTGACCATCGGCTTCCAGGTCGGCGCGCTGATCCAGATTCGCGACGGTCAGGACCTGGCCCCTGGTGAAGTGCTGGCCCGTATCCCGGTCGAAGGTCAGAAGACCCGAGACATTACCGGCGGTCTGCCCCGTGTGGCAGAACTGTTCGAAGCTCGCTCGCCCAAGGACAAGGGTGTGCTGGCCGAGCAGACCGGTACCGTTTCCTTCGGCAAGGAAACCAAGGGCAAGGTTCGCCTGCAGATCACCGATCCGGACGGCAAGGTCTGGGAAGAACTCGTGCCCAAGGAAAAGAACATCCTGGTGCACGAAGGCCAGGTGGTCAACAAGGGTGAAGGCATCGTCGACGGTCCGGCCGATCCGCAGGACATCCTGCGCCTGCTGGGCATCGAGGAGCTGGCTCGATACATCGTCGACGAAGTGCAGGACGTCTACCGTCTGCAGGGCGTGAAGATCAACGACAAGCACATCGAGGTGATCGTTCGCCAGATGCTGCGCCGCGTGCAGATCGTCAACCCGGGCGACTCGACCTACATCGTGGGCGAGCAGGTCGAGCGTTCCGAGCTGCTGGACACCAACGACCGCCTGCGCGGCGAGGGCAAGCTGATCGCCACGCACGCCGACGTGCTGCTGGGCATCACCAAGGCCTCGCTGTCGACCGATTCCTTCATCTCGGCCGCTTCCTTCCAGGAAACGACCCGCGTGCTGACCGAGGCTGCCATCATGGGCAAGCGCGACGAGCTGCGTGGCCTGAAGGAAAACGTGATCGTGGGTCGCCTGATCCCCGCCGGTACCGGTATGGCCTTCCACCAGGCCCGCCGCGCCAAGGAGGAGATGGACGACGCCGAACGCCGCGCCATCGCCATGCAGGAAGCCGAGGAAATGGCTGCCGTGCAACTGGCTGCGCTTGACGAGCCGGCTGGCGAAGGTTCCGCCGAGTAAGGCCTGCTGCAGAGGCCGGCACTGCCCGGCCCATGCGCCTACAAGCCGCCGCACCCGCAAGGGGCGGCGGCTCTTTCTTTTGTGGCGCCGGTTTGTTTAGGGTGTCATGCCTCTGTACGCTGAGCCGTGGCCCCTTGCACTTGCTGCAGCCATTGCTCGGGCCTCAGGATGGCGAGTCCCTGCTTTCGAGCACGCTTGGCCAAGGCCAGCACATCCGCGTCGCGGCTGATCAGGGCGTCGACCTGCTGGGCCAAGGCCAGGTCGATGAATTTCTGGTCGTCCCTGTCCCGGCATTTGAGTAGGGGTACGGTCGTGTCGTGGGCCGGCAGTTCTTGCATCTGGCACAGGCGCGTGAACACGGCGGCGATGGCCTCCAGGTCAGGATTCCAGCGCGCCGCCACCCCTCGGGAGAGTACGTGCAGAAGTTCGTCGCGCATGGCCGGGCAGCCGATCCAGCGCCATTGGCCTGCCTCAATGGGCTCGACCAGCGCTCGAATGCCGAGGTCCCGAAAGACCAGCCACTCCATTACTACCTGTGTATCCAGGATCAAACGCGGCTGGCGCGCCAGGGGGCACGCGGGGAGGCCCGTGGCGGCCTCGGCGTCTGCCGGAAGATCAATCGCGCGAAGGGATGTTGTCGGGAGCTCAGAGGCAGTCACGGCAAGGCAGCATGGCTTTATGGCGGGGCGGGTGCGAACGCGAAATGCCGCAGACGGGATCGCTCCCGGCGCAGCACGGTTGGCCAGTGACGCAGCGCGGCGTGAGAGGCCCTGTCTTGTGCCCATTTTCTCAGCAAATCCCCTGCCCATCGGGCTTGCGAGTGGGGATGCTTGTGCAAAAGATGGCCGCTGGCATACAATCGCAGGCTCTCTAGTAGGTCTAGCTGCGCCCATAGAGGCGCAGACAGCTCGAATCCAGCGTGCGGCGCTTAGGCGTTGCGCGCTTTTGTGCTTCCTTGCGAAGTTCAGTTGACGGGTGTTCGAGCGGTGTTTCACCAGGTGGTGAAGCATGTCGGGTCACTAGAGGTCTGTGACTTCAAACGGGAACAAGTTACTTATGCCAACCATCAACCAGCTCGTGCGCCAAGGTCGTGAGACCGAGGTCACGAAGTCCAAGTCGCCTGCCATGCAGGCTTGCCCCCAGCGTCGTGGCGTGTGCACCCGCGTGTACACCACGACCCCCAAGAAGCCGAACTCCGCTCTGCGTAAGGTCGCCAAGGTGCGCCTGACCAACGGTTTCGAGGTGATTTCTTACATCGGCGGTGAAGGCCACAACCTTCAAGAGCACAGCGTCGTGCTGGTGCGCGGCGGCCGTGTGAAGGATCTGCCGGGTGTGCGTTACCACATCGTTCGCGGTTCGCTGGACCTGCAAGGCGTCAAGGATCGCAAGCAGTCTCGCTCCAAGTACGGTGCCAAGCGCCCGAAGAAGGCTTAATTGAGTTGTCACGGCCGGCCGTCAGGCTCTGGTCGGATGTTTTTGCGGAGCGCATGACCCCGTTGAGGGCACAGCGACCGAGTAAGTGGATGCCCCGAATGCGTGGTCATCCCCGGTTGCGGCGAATGGCAGCGAGCCATTGCCAGACCAACTGAAGCGAAGAAGGAAATACCCATGCCACGTCGTCGCGAAGTACCCAAGCGCGAGATCCTGCCTGATCCGAAGTTCGGCAGCGTTGATCTGTCCAAGTTCATGAACGTCATCATGGAATCGGGCAAGAAGGCTGTCGCCGAGCGCATCATTTACGGCGCCCTCGAGCAAGTCGAGAAGAAGGCCGGCAAGGATCCGCTGGAAGTGTTCATGATTGCCTTGAACAACGTGAAGCCCATGGTCGAAGTGAAGTCCCGCCGTGTCGGCGGTGCGAACTACCAAGTTCCCGTGGAAGTTCGCCCCGTCCGTCGGATGGCTCTGGCCATGCGCTGGCTGAAGGAATCGGCCCGCAAGCGTGGCGAGAAGTCCATGGCTCAGCGCCTGGCCAACGAACTGCTGGAGGCCTCGGAAGGCCGCGGCGGCGCCATGAAGAAGCGTGACGAAGTTCACCGTATGGCGGATGCCAACAAGGCGTTCTCGCACTTCCGCTTCTAAATACGACTTTTCTGGCCGCCTCGGGTTTCTACTGACCCGCTGGCGGCTCACTGCATCTGGAGCAAGATCATGGCCCGCAAGACCCCCATCGAGCGCTACCGCAATATCGGTATTTCGGCGCACATCGATGCCGGCAAGACCACGACGACCGAGCGCATCCTGTACTACACCGGTGTGAACCACAAGATCGGTGAAGTGCATGATGGCGCCGCCACCATGGACTGGATGGAGCAGGAGCAGGAGCGTGGCATCACGATCACCTCCGCAGCGACCACCTGCTTCTGGAAGGGCATGGACATGTCCTATCCGGAGCATCGCTTCAACATCATCGACACCCCGGGGCACGTGGACTTCACCATCGAAGTGGAGCGTTCCATGCGTGTGCTGGACGGTGCTTGCATGGTCTACTGCGCCGTGGGTGGTGTGCAGCCCCAGTCGGAAACCGTCTGGCGCCAAGCCAACAAGTACAAGGTGCCTCGCCTGGCCTTTGTGAACAAGATGGACCGCACCGGCGCCAACTTCTTCAAGGTCGTCGACCAGATGAAGACGCGCCTGAAGGCCAATCCTGTGCCCATCGTGATCCCCATTGGCGCTGAAGACAACTTCAAGGGCGTCGTGGACCTGCTGAAGATGAAGGCCATCATTTGGGACGAGGCGTCCCAAGGCATGAAGTTCGGCTACGAAGAGATCCCGGCTGATCTGGTCTCCGTTGCTCAAGAGTGGCGCGAGAAGATGGTCGAGGCTGCCGCCGAGGCCACCGAAGAGCTGATGAACAAGTACCTCGAGACGGGTGACCTGTCCGAGGAAGAAATCAAGCTCGCCCTGCGCACCCGCACGATTTCCACCGAAATCCAGCCCATGCTGTGCGGCACCGCCTTCAAGAACAAGGGCGTGCAGCGCATGCTGGATGCTGTGATCGACTTCCTGCCTTCCCCGGTGGACATCCCCCCGGTGACCGGCACTGATGAAGACGAGCAGCCCGCTACCCGCAAGGCTGACGACAGCGAAAAGTTCGCCGCGCTGGCCTTCAAGCTGATGACCGACCCGTACGTCGGTCAGCTGACCTTCGTTCGCGTGTACTCGGGCGTGCTGCAATCCGGCGCTACCGTGTACAACCCGATCCGTGGCAAGAAGGAACGTATCGGCCGTATCCTGCAGATGCACGCCAACCAGCGTGAAGAAATCAAGGAAATTCTGGCTGGTGACATCGCTGCCTGCGTGGGTCTGAAGGACGTCACCACCGGCGAAACGCTGTGCGATCCGGATTCCGTGATCACCCTGGAAAAGATGGTCTTCCCCGAGCCCGTGATCTCGCAGGCCGTGGAACCCAAGACCAAGGCTGACCAGGAGAAGATGGGTCTGGCGCTGGGCCGACTGGCTGCAGAAGATCCTTCCTTCCGCCTGCGCACCGACGAAGAATCCGGCCAGACCATCATCTCCGGCATGGGCGAGCTCCACCTGGAAATCATTGTCGACCGCATGAAGCGCGAGTTCGGCGTGGAAGCCAACGTGGGCAAGCCTCAAGTGGCCTACCGCGAAACCATCCGCAAGACCGCCACCGACGTCGAAGGCAAGTTCGTTCGCCAGTCCGGTGGTAAGGGCCAATACGGTCACGTCGTGCTGACGGTCGAGCCGCAAGAAGCCGGCAAGGGCTTCGAGTTCGTCGACGCCATCAAGGGCGGCGTGGTGCCTCGCGAGTACATCCCGGCGGTTGAGAAGGGCATCATCGACTCCCTGCCGAACGGCGTGCTGGCTGGCTTCCCGGTCGTGGACGTCAAGGTCACCCTGACCTTCGGTTCGTACCATGACGTGGACTCGAACGAAAACGCCTTCAAGATGGCTGCTTCGATGGGCTTCAAGGAAGGTTGCCGCCGCGCCAGTCCCGTCATCCTCGAGCCGATGATGGCTGTGGAAGTCGAGACTCCGGAAGACTACGCCGGCAACGTGATGGGCGATCTGTCCAGCCGTCGCGGCATGGTCCAGGGTATGGACGACATGGTGGGTGGTGGCAAGGTCATCAAGGCAGAGGTTCCTCTGTCTGAGATGTTCGGCTACTCGACCACCCTGCGTTCGATGTCGCAAGGTCGTGCCACGTACACGATGGAGTTCAAGCACTACAGCGAAGCTCCGAAGAACGTGGCCGACGCGATCATCACCGCTCGCGCCAAGTAAAGACCACCCCCTACCGCCTGCGGCGGCCCCCTCAAGGGGGCGAGCCCGTAGGACCGGCGAAGCCGGATCCTCGGGCTCCATGCAAGGTGATGGCCCGTTGGGCCTTCCTTGGGCCGCAGTGGTGGGGCATGAATCGTCTTCGTCGAGAGCCTCCTGCTTGCCAGCCGGCAGGGATCAAGGCCTCGGCGGAAACGCTAAACCCTCAGACTGGATGAATGCTCTTTTTGGAGAATTGAAATGGCAAAAGGCAAGTTTGAACGTACCAAGCCGCACGTGAACGTGGGCACGATTGGTCACGTTGACCATGGCAAGACCACGCTGACGGCAGCTATCGCAACTGTGCTGTCGAAGAAGTTCGGTGGCGAGGCCAAGGCCTATGACCAGATCGACGCTGCGCCCGAAGAAAAGGCACGTGGCATCACGATCAACACCGCTCACGTCGAGTACGAGACCGCCAATCGCCACTACGCTCACGTGGACTGCCCTGGCCACGCTGACTATGTGAAGAACATGATCACCGGTGCCGCCCAGATGGACGGCGCGATCCTGGTGTGCTCGGCCGCTGACGGCCCGATGCCCCAGACCCGCGAGCACATCCTGCTGGCGCGTCAGGTCGGTGTGAAGTACATCATCGTCTTCCTGAACAAGTGCGACATGGTGGACGACGCCGAGCTGCTGGAGCTGGTGGAAATGGAAGTCCGCGAGCTGCTGAGCAAGTACGACTTCCCTGGCGATGACACCCCGATCGTGAAGGGTTCGGCCAAGCTGGCGCTGGAAGGCGACACGGGTGATCTGGGCGAGCAGGCCATCATGCGCCTGGCTGACGCTCTGGACAGCTACATCCCTCAGCCTGAGCGTGCCGTGGACGGCGCGTTCCTGCTGCCGGTGGAGGACGTGTTCTCGATCTCTGGCCGTGGCACCGTGGTGACCGGTCGCGTCGAGCGCGGCATCATCAAGGTCGGCGAGGAAATCGAAATCGTCGGTATCCGTGATCTGCAAAAGACCACCGTGACCGGCGTGGAAATGTTCCGCAAGCTGCTGGACCAAGGTCAGGCTGGCGACAACGTCGGTATCCTGCTGCGCGGCACCAAGCGTGAAGACGTCGAGCGCGGTCAAGTGCTGGCCAAGCCCGGCACCATCAAGCCGCACACCCACTTCACTGCTGAGATCTATGTGCTGAGCAAGGAAGAAGGCGGCCGCCACACCCCGTTCTTCAACAACTACCGTCCCCAGTTCTACTTCCGTACCACGGACGTGACCGGTGCCGTGGAGCTGCCGAAGGACAAGGAAATGGTTATGCCTGGCGACAACGTCGGCATCACCGTGAAGCTGATCGCTCCGATTGCCATGGAAGAAGGTCTGCGCTTCGCTATCCGCGAAGGTGGCCGTACCGTCGGCTCGGGCGTGGTTGCGACCATCATCGAGTAATTCCTGCGTGACTCTCGGGCGGCACCTGTGGCCGCCTGTCATCACTACTTACGCGGCCTCACAGCCGCATGCTCTTTGAAGGAACAGTCATGCAAAAGCAAAAGATCCGCATCCGCCTGAAGGCCTTCGATTACAAGCTGATCGACCAGTCGGCTCTGGAAATCGTGGACACCGCCAAGCGTACCGGCGCCATCGTCAAGGGCCCCGTGCCCCTGCCGACCCGCCTGGAGCGTTTCGACATCCTGCGTTCGCCGCACGTCAACAAGACCTCGCGCGACCAGTTCGAAATCCGCACCCACCAGCGTCTGATGGACATTGTCGACCCGACCGACAAGACGGTTGATGCTCTGATGAAGCTGGACCTGCCGGCTGGCGTGGACGTGGAAATCAAGCTGCAGTAATTGCGGCCTGATGCGGTGGCTCACAGTTGCACCGCATTCCAAGCGTGAGAAGGGCAGCCTGCAGGTTGCCCTTTTTTCTTGACCCCGGTGTGACGCTGCTTGCGGAAAGCTCAGGGTTGACGCTATACTCGCAGACTTTTCCGCGCTGGTTCAGGCCAGTGCGGCTTTAGTGCATCGCCTGGATGCGTGCCTTGGGGCGGTTTTGGTCGGTCCTTGGTGTGAGTCCAAGTGGTGTTTGGTCAGCCCGGCCAATCGCTGTCGGGTATGTGTAAATGGCTCTTGGCGCTGGGAAGCTTTGGCTTGGCGGCAAAGGGGGCTGGAGAAAAAACATGAGTCTTAGCAATCGTCTCGGATTGCTGGGCCGCAAGGTGGGCATGATGCGCATCTTCACGGACGATGGCGACGCCATTCCCGTGACCGTGCTGGACGTGTCCAACAACCGCGTGACCCAGGTCAAGACCGAAGAGACTGACGGCTACAGCGCCATTCAAGTGGCGTTCGGTGCACGCAAGGCCTCTCGCGTGACCAAGCCGGAAGCCGGCCACCTCGCCAAGGCGGGTGTGGAAGCCGGTGAGATCCTCAAGGAATTCCGCGTCGCAGCTGACGTCGCCGCCGAATACAAGGCTGGCGCTCAGGTGCCCGTGACCCTGTTTGCCGCCGGCCAGAAGGTCGATGTGCAAGGTACTTCGATTGGTAAGGGCTTTGCCGGCACCATCAAGCGCCACAACTTCGGTTCGCAGCGCGCTTCCCACGGTAACAGCCGTTCGCACAATGTCCCGGGCTCCATCTCGATGGCGCAGGATCCGGGTCGCGTGTTCCCGGGCAAGAAGATGTCCGGCCACATGGGCGACGAGACCGTGACCACCCAGAACCTCGACATCGTGCGCGTTGACGAAGCCCGTCAGCTGCTGCTGGTCAAGGGTGCCGTGCCGGGCGCCAAGAACGGCCACGTGGTCGTGCGTCCTGCTGTCAAGGTCAAGGTCAAGAAGGAGGCCAACTGATGCAGCTCGAGCTTCTGAACGAGCAGGGTCAGGCCACCTCCAAGGTGGACGCGCCTGACACCGTCTTCGCTCGCGAATACAACGAAGCCCTGGTGCACCAGGTGGTCGTGGCCTTCCAGGCCAATGCCCGCCAAGGCACCCGTGCTCAAAAGGACCGCGAACAGGTCAAGCACTCGACCAAGAAGCCTTTCCGCCAGAAGGGCACCGGCCGCGCTCGCGCCGGTATGACTTCCTCGCCGCTGTGGCGTGGGGGTGGTCGCATCTTCCCGAACCTGCCGGAAGAAAACTTCTCGCACAAGCTGAACAAGAAGATGTACCGCGCCGGTATGGCCGCCATCCTCTCTCAGCTGGCCCGCGAAGGTCGCTTGGCTGTGGTGGATTCGATCTCCGTCGAAGCCCCCAAGACCAAGCTGCTGGCTGCCAAGTTCAAGGCCATGGGTCTGGAATCCGTGATGCTGATCGCTGACCAGGTGGATGACAACCTGGCGCTGGCTTCGCGCAATCTGGCCAACGTGCTGGTTGTCGAGCCCCGTTACGCCGATCCCCTGTCGCTGGTCTTCTACAAGAAGGTGCTGGTGACCAAGGCCGCAATGGAGCAACTCAAGGAGATGCTGGCATGAGCGCCCCGAAGTTTGCAGAAGGCCGTCTGGCCCAGGTGCTGCTGGCTCCCATCGTGTCCGAAAAGGCCACCCTGGTTGCCGAGAAGCACAACCAAGTGTTGTTCAAGGTCCTGCGTGATGCCACCAAGCCCGAGATCAAGGCTGCCGTTGAACTGATGTTCAAGGTTGAAGTCGAGTCGGTGAGCGTGGTGAACACCAAGGGCAAGGTCAAGCGCTTTGGCGGCCGTGTTGGCCGTCGCGACCACGTCAAGAAGGCGTATGTGTCCCTGAAGGCTGGCCAAGAGCTCAACTTCTCCGGGGAGGCTGCGTAATGGCCGTCGTTAAAGTCAAGCCAACCTCGCCTGGCCGCCGTGGCGTGGTCAAGGTTGTGCACAAGCACCTGCACAAGGGCGCTCCTGAAGCGTCTCTGCTGGAGCCGCAAAAGCAGAAGTCCGGCCGTAACAACAACGGTCACATCACGATGCGCCACAAGGGCGGTGGTCACAAGCACCACTACCGCGTGGTGGACTTCCGTCGCAACAAGGACGCTATTCCCGCGAAGGTTGAGCGTATCGAGTACGACCCGAACCGTACGGCCCACATCGCTCTGGTGTGCTACGCCGACGGCGAGCGTCGCTACATCATCGCTCCGCGTGGCCTGGAAGTCGGTTCGACCATCCTGAGCGGCGCTGAAGCTCCGATCAAGGCTGGTAACACCCTGCCGATCCGCAACATCCCCGTGGGTTCTACGATCCACTGCGTGGAGATGCTGCCTGGCAAGGGCGCCCAGATGGTGCGCTCGGCAGGTGCTTCTGCCGTCCTGATGGCTCGTGACGGCGTCTACGCCCAGATCCGCCTGCGTTCGGGTGAAGTTCGCCGTGTCCACATCGATTGCCGCGCCACCATTGGTGAAGTGAGCAACGAAGAGCACAGCCTGCGTCAATACGGCAAGGCCGGCGCGATCCGCTGGAAGGGCATCCGCCCGACCGTCCGTGGTACCGCCATGAACCCGGTTGATCACCCGCACGGTGGTGGTGAAGGCCGTACCGGTGAAGGCCAGGCGCCTGTGTCGCCGTGGAACACCCTCACCAAGGGCTACCGCACTCGTAACAACAAGCGCACGCAGACGTTCATCGTTTCGCGTCGCAAGAAGTAAGGGGTAGACCAACATGGCTCGTTCCCTCAAGAAGGGTCCGTTCGTGGACCATCACCTGCTGGCTAAAGTCGACAAGGCTGTGGCCAACAAGGACAAGAAGCCCATCAAGACCTGGTCGCGCCGCTCGACGATCCTGCCCGAGTTCATCGGTCTGACGATCGCGGTGCACAACGGCAAGCAGCACGTGCCGGTCTATGTGTCTGACCAGATGGTCGGCCACAAGCTGGGTGAGTTCGCGCTGACCCGCACCTTCAAGGGTCACCCTGGTGACAAGAAGGCCAAGAAATAAGGATTGAGACGATGGAAACCCGTGCAATCGTTCGCGGTGTCCGCCTGTCGGCCGATAAGGGCCGTCTGGTGGCGGACCTGATCCGCGGCAAGAAGGTGGACCAGGCGCTCAACATCCTGGAATTCACCCAGAAGAAGGCGGCACTCATCATCAAGAAGGCGCTGGAAAGCGCCATCGCCAACGCCGAGCACAATGACGGCGCTGACATTGATGAGCTGAAGGTCACCTCGATCTATGTGGAGCAAGGCACCACGCTGAAGCGCTTCTCGGCTCGCGCCAAGGGCCGAGGCAACCGCATCAGCAAGCCCACCTGCCACATCTTCGTGTCGGTCGGTAACTGAGGCCAAGAGGAAGACTATGGGACAGAAAATCCATCCGACCGGCTTCCGCCTGCCTGTCACCCGTAACTGGGCCTCGCGCTGGTATGCGAACAACCAGAACTTCGCCACGATGCTGGCCGAAGATCTGCAGGTTCGCGAGTACCTGAAGCAGCGTCTGAAGAATGCCGCCGTGTCGCGCATCCTGATCGAGCGTCCTGCCAAGAACGCCCGCATCACCATCTTCTCGGCTCGTCCGGGCGTGGTGATCGGCAAGAAGGGCGAGGACATCGAGAACCTGAAGGCCGAACTGACCAAGCGTCTGGGCGTGCCGGTGGCCGTGAACATCGAAGAAGTGCGCAAGCCTGAAATCGATGCTCAGCTGATCGCCGACTCGATCACCCAGCAGCTGGAAAAGCGCATCATGTTCCGTCGCGCCATGAAGCGTGCGATGCAGAACGCGATGCGTCTGGGTGCCCAGGGCATCAAGATCATGTCCGCCGGCCGTCTGAATGGCATCGAAATCGCTCGTACCGAGTGGTATCGCGAAGGTCGTGTGCCTCTGCATACTCTGAAGGCCGACATCGACTATGGCTTCTCCGAGGCCAAGACGACCTACGGCGTTATCGGTGTGAAGGTGTGGGTGTACCGCGGTGACCGCCTGGCCAATGGCGAGGCTCCCGTGATCAACACGCCCCCTGGCGCTGAAGACGATCGTCGTCCGCGTCGCAACGCCCGTCCGGGCGCCCCGGGTGGCCGTGGCCGTCCTGGCGCTGACAAGCCCGCCGACGGTGGCGACAAGCCCGGCGCCAAGCGCGTGGTCCGCAAGGCCCCCGCTGCTGGCGAGGCCAAAGGAGAATAAACATGCTGCAACCCGCTCGTCGCAAATTCCGCAAAGAGCAGAAGGGTCGTAACACTGGCGTGGCCACTCGCGGCGCCAATGTGTCGTTCGGTGACTTCGGCCTGAAGGCCACTGAGCGCGGCCGTCTGACGGCTCGTCAGATCGAAGCGGCTCGTCGTGCAATCTCGCGCCATATCAAGCGCGGTGGTCGCATCTTCATCCGCATCTTCCCGGACAAGCCCATCTCCCAAAAGCCCGCCGAAGTCCGTATGGGTAACGGTAAGGGTAATCCGGAGTACTACGTCGCTGAAATCCAGCCTGGCAAGGTGCTCTACGAGATCAACGGTGTGCCGGAAGCCCTGGCTCGCGAAGCGTTCACGCTGGCAGCTGCCAAGCTGCCCCTGCGTTGCACCTTCGTGGCGCGCCAGGTCGGCCTCTGATTGGAGAGATCACCATGAAAGCATCTGAACTGCGTGGCAAGGATGTCGCTGCCTTGGAAAAGGAAGTGACCGATCTGCTCAAGGCCCACTTCGGCCTGCGCATGCAAAAGGCCACCCAGCAGCTGAGCGACACGACTCAGCTGGGCAAGATCCGCCGCGACATCGCTCGCGTCAAGACCGTGCTGGCCGAAAAGAAGAAGGGGGCCTGATATGACGCAAGCTCAAGAAAAGAACACCCGTACCCTGGTGGGTCGCGTGGTGAGCGACAAGCGCGCCAAGACCGTCACGGTCCTTGTCGAGCGTCGCACCAAGCACGAGCTCTACGGCAAGATCGTGGCCCGTTCCCGCAAGTACCACGCCCATGACGAAAAGGGCGAGTACAAGATGGGTGATGTGGTCGAAATCGCCGAAGGCCGTCCTCTGTCCAAGACCAAGAGCTGGGTCGTGACCCGCCTGGTTGAAAAGGCAGAAGCCGTCTAAGGCCTCCCTGGTCAAAGGCGCAGGATCCATGGGGTCTTGCGTCGCTGCCCCTGCAAACGGTCGGCACGCCGGTGATACTGGCGGCCGACCGTTTTTATTTTGTGCCCGGCCTTTTGCGCCGGGCTTTCCTTTTGAGGAGACTCCCATGCTGAAGATCGGTGACAAGCTGCCCAGTGCCCCCGTCCAGGAATTTGTTGAAGTGGCGGGTAATGGCTGCTCGATCGGTCCCAATGGCTTCGATGCTGCCGCTGCGGCTGCAGGCAAGACCGTCGCCATCTTTGCCCTGCCTGGCGCCTTCACGCCGACCTGCTCGGCCCAGCATGCGCCCGGCTATATCCAGCAGGCGGAGGCCCTCAAGGCAGCCGGCGCGGACGAAATCTGGTGCCTGTCAGTCAACGACGCCTTCGTGATGGGCGCTTGGGCTCGCGAGCTGGGCGCCGCGGGCAAGGTACGCTTCCTCGCTGACGGCAGCGCCGACTTCACCCGCGCTACCGGCCTCACCCTGGACCTGCAGGCGCGCGGCATGGGTCTGCGCTCGCAGCGCTACAGCATGCTGGTGGTCGACGGCGTCGTGAAGACGCTCAACATCGAGGCACCCGGGAAGTTCGAAGTCAGCGGCGCTGACACCATGCTGGCTCAGCTCAGGGCCTGATGGACGACGGCCGATCGAGGCCGTGGCATCCTCCACAAAGGGTAGGTAGCCTCGATTAGGGGCTGCGCCCGAGTTTCAGCGCGGTGGGAGCTTGACATTGCTTTCACTTTGCTGGCACAATCCAATGCTTCGCCGAATGTCGGGCGCATCATGCGGTGCGTCTCGGCCTCGGATCCGCCCACAACCGCCAAAGGTGTTGGCTGACACACATGCTGTGTTGGTTGGTGCTGAAGGCTTACGGGCCCAAGACTGACCGGTTCGGTCTGCTGCGATGGTCGCGGCAGGCGGAGGCGGGAAAAGTTGGGGACAGACATGATTCAAATGCAATCGCGACTGGATGTCGCGGACAACACTGGCGCCAAGTCCGTTCAGTGCATCAAGGTGCTTGGTGGTTCCAAGCGCCGGTATGCCGGCATTGGCGACATCATCAAGGTCAGCATCAAGGAAGCTGCTCCGCGAGGCCGCGTCAAGAAGGGCGAGGTCTATAGCGCTGTGGTCGTGCGCACCGCCAAGGGCGTGCGTCGCCAAGACGGTTCGCTGGTGAAGTTCGACGGCAATGCTGCCGTGCTGCTGAACGCCAAGCTGGAGCCGATCGGCACCCGTATCTTTGGCCCGGTCACGCGTGAACTGCGTACCGAGCGCTTCATGAAGATCGTGTCGCTGGCGCCCGAGGTGCTGTAAGCCTCGTCAAGTCAAAGGTACTGCCATGAACAAGATTCGTAAGGGCGACGAGGTCATCGTGCTGACCGGCCGCGACAAGGGCAAGCGAGGCGTTGTCGCTTCGCGTGTCGATGCTGACCACCTGATCGTGGAAGGCGTGAACGTCGTGAAGAAGCACGCCAAGCCCAACCCCATGAAGGGCACCACCGGCGGCGTGGTCGACAAGACGATGCCGATCCATCAATCCAACGTGGCGATTTTCAACGCTGCAGCCGGCAAGGCCGATCGCGTGGGCATCAAGCTGCTCGACGACGGCAAGAAGGTGCGCGTCTACAAGTCGACCGGCGAAGAGATCAAGGCTTAAGAGGTACGACATGGCTCGTTTGCAAGCGTTTTATCGCGAAAAAGTCGTCCCCGGCCTGACCGAGAAGTTCGGCTACAAGTCCGTGATGGAAGTGCCGCGCATCACCAAGATCACCCTGAACATGGGTGTCAGTGAAGCCGTGGCAGACAAGAAGGTCATGGATCACGCCGTGAGCGACCTGACCAAGATCGCCGGCCAGAAGCCTGTGGTCACCAAGTCCAAGAAGGCCATCGCCGGCTTCAAGATTCGTGACGGCGTGCCCATCGGTTGCATGGTGACTCTGCGTGGCGTCCAGATGTATGAATTCCTGGACCGCTTCGTGACCATCGCCCTGCCGCGCGTGCGTGACTTCCGTGGTATCTCCGGCCGTTCTTTCGACGGTCGTGGCAACTACAACATCGGCGTCAAGGAACAGATCATCTTCCCCGAAATCGAATACGACAAGGTGGATGCTCTGCGTGGTCTGAACATCAGCATCACGACGACTGCCAAGACGGACGACGAAGCGAAGGCCCTGCTGGCCGCGTTCAAGTTCCCGTTCAAGAACTGAGGTGACCCGTGGCAAAACTCTCGATCAAGCAACGTGAGCTGAAGCGCGAACAACTGGTCGCCAAGTTCTCGAAGAAGTATGCAGAACTGAAGGCCATCATCGACGACTCCAAGAAGTCCGATGAAGAGCGCTACGCCGCTCGCCTGGAGCTGCAGAAGCTGCCCCGCAACGCCAATCCGACTCGTCTGCGCAATCGCTGCGAGCTGACCGGTCGTCCCCGTGGCACCTTCCGCAAGTTCGGTCTGGCCCGTAACAAGATTCGTGAACTGGCTTTCAAGGGCGACATCCCCGGTGTCGTCAAGGCAAGCTGGTAATCGGCAGGTTTAGGAGATTTCGTATGAGCATGAGTGATCCTATCGCCGATATGCTGACTCGCATTCGCAACGCCCAGAGCGTTGAGAAGGCCAGCGTCGTGATGCCTTCCAGCAAGCTGAAGGTTGCGATCGCCAAGGTCCTCAAGGACGAGGGCTATATCGACGGTTTCGCGGTGCGTGGCGATGCAGCCCGTCCCGAACTCGAGATCGCGCTGAAGTATTACGCCGGTCGCCCGGTGATCGAGCGCATCGAACGCGTGAGCCGTCCCGGCCTGCGCATTTACAAGGGCCGTCACGACATCCCGCAGGTCATGAATGGCCTGGGTGTGGCGATTGTCACCACCCCCAAGGGTGTGATGACCGACCGCAAGGCACGTCAAGCCGGTATCGGCGGCGAAGTGCTCTGCTACGTCGCCTAAGCGCAAGGAGAGACAGACAATGTCCCGCGTTGGAAAAATGCCGGTCGCACTCCCGCAAGGCGTGGATGTGACGATCTCCGCTGAGCAGATCAGCGTGAAGGGCGCCCTGGGTACGCTGGTTCGTGCAGCCAACCCCCTGGTCGCGATCAAGAACGAAGGCGGCAAGCTGAGCTTCGCGCCCGTGGACGCATCGGCTGAGGCTGACGCCATGAGCGGCACCTTCCGCGCCTTGGTGGCCAATATGGTCAACGGCGTGAGCAAGGGCTTCGAAAAGAAGCTGAACCTGGTTGGCGTGGGTTTCCGCGCACAGGCTCAAGGCCAGAAGCTGAACCTGCAGATCGGTTTCTCTCACCCCGTGGTGAAGGACATGCCGGCTGGGATCAAGGTGGAATGCCCGACCCAGACCGAAATCCTGATCAAGGGTGCCGATCGCCAAGTGGTGGGTCAGATTGCCGCCGAAGTGCGTGCCATCCGTCCTCCCGAGCCCTACAAGGGCAAGGGCATCCGCTACGCCGATGAAAAGGTCTCCCTCAAAGAGACCAAGAAGAAGTAAGGAGCCGCGCAATGTTGACCAAGAAAGAACAGCGCATCCGTCGCTCGCGCCAGACCCGTGCCCGCATCGCCGTGCAACGCGTCGCCCGCCTGACGGTTTTCCGCTCCAACCTGCACATCTACGCCAGCGTCATCTCCGAAGATGGCACTCGCGTCCTGGCCAGTGCCTCGACTGCCGAGAAGGATGTCCGCGCCCAGCTGGGTGGCGAAGGCAAGGGTGGCAACGTGGCCGCTGCCACGCTGATCGGCAAGCGTATCGCCGAGAAGGCCAAGGCTGCTGGCGTCGAGAAGGTGGCGTTCGATCGCGCTGGCTTCGCCTACCACGGCCGTATCAAGGCCCTGGCCGAAGCTGCCCGCGAAGCCGGCCTGCAGTTCTAAGCGCATAAAGGATTGACGAACATGGCAAAGTTTCAACCCCGCGTGCAGGACGAAGGTCGCGACGACGGTTTGCGCGAGAAGATGATCGCGGTGAACCGCGTGACCAAGGTGGTGAAGGGCGGCCGTACGCTGTCGTTCGCAGCACTGACCGTGGTCGGCGACGGTGATGGCCGCATCGGCATGGGCAAGGGCAAGGCGAAGGAAGTTCCGGTCGCCGTGCAAAAGGCCATGGAATCGGCTCGCCGTAACATGGTCAAGGTGAACCTGCGTAACGGCACGATCCATCACAACGTGGTGGGCGAGCACGGTGCTTCGCGCGTCATGATGGCTCCGGCCCCTGCCGGTACCGGCGTGATCGCTGGCGGCCCGATGCGTGCGGTCTTCGAAGTGATGGGTGTGACCGACATCGTGACCAAGAGCCACGGTTCGACCAACCCCTACAACATGGTTCGCGCCACCCTGGACGCCCTGAAGCGCTCGACCACGGCCGCTGAAGTCGCTGCCAAGCGCGGCAAGACTGTTGAAGATATCTTCAACTGAGTCGCCAGGATTGGAGAGACAGATGTCTGACAAGAAAACTCTGACGGTCAAGCTGGTGCGCAGCCCGATCGGCTGCCGTGCCTCGCACCGTGCCACCGTGACCGGTCTGGGCCTGCGCAAGATGAACAGCACCCGTGTCCTCGAGGACACCCCGGCTGTGCGCGGCATGATCAACAAGATCGCCTACCTCGTGCAGGTGCTGTAAGCACGGCGCGAATCAAGGACTAGATATGCAACTCAACACCATCAAGCCCGCCGCTGGTGCCAAGCACGCAAAGCGTCGCGTGGGCCGTGGCATTGGCTCCGGTCTGGGCAAGACTTGCGGCCGCGGCCACAAGGGCCAGAAGTCGCGTGCTGGCGGCTTCCACAAGGTCGGCTTCGAAGGCGGCCAGATGCCTCTGCATCGTCGCCTGCCCAAGCGTGGCTTCAAGTCGCTGACGCTGCCGTTCAATGCCGAGATCACCCTGAGCGATCTGCAAGGCCTGGCCGGTGACGAAATCGACCTGCTGACGCTGAAGGCTGTCGGCCTGGTGCCCGAATTGACGAAGGCCGTCAAGGTCATCCTGTCGGGTGAGATCAGCCGCAAGGTCACGCTGAAGGGCGTGGGTGCTACGGCTGGCGCCAAGGCCGCGATCGAAGCCGCTGGCGGCTCCGTCGCTGCTGAGTAAAGCTCAAGGATCAGGCAACAGTGGCTACCAACCCGAATCAACTGGCCAAGAGCGGCAAGTTCGGTGACCTGCGTCGCCGTCTTGTGTTCCTGTTGCTGGCTCTGGTCGTCTACCGCATCGGGGCACATATCCCCGTGCCCGGTATCGATCCCGTCCAGCTGCAGCAGTTCTTCAAGGGCCAGCAGGGTGGCATCCTGAGCCTGTTCAACATGTTCTCTGGCGGTGCGCTGTCGCGCTTTACCGTCTTCGCGCTGGGCATCACGCCCTACATTTCGGCTTCCATCGTGATCCAGTTGATGGGTTACGTTGTTCCGAGCCTGGAAGCGCTGAAGAAGGAAGGCGAAGCCGGTCGTCGCAAGATCACGCAGTACACGCGCTATGGCACGCTGGGCCTGGCGATCTTCCAGAGCCTCAGCATCGCGCTCGCCCTGGAAAGCTCGCCGGGTCTGGTACTGGCTCCCGGTTTCGGCTTCCGCCTGACCGCTGTCAGCAGCCTGGTCGCTGGCACCATGTTCCTGATGTGGCTGGGTGAGCAGATCACCGAGCGCGGCCTGGGCAATGGCATCTCGATCCTGATCTTCGGCGGTATCGCTGCGGGTCTGCCGGGCGCCATCGGTGGCTTGCTGGAGCTGGTGCGTACCGGTGCAATGTCGATCTTCTCCTGCCTTGTGGTGGTGGCGATCGTCATCGGTGTCACCTGGCTGGTGGTCTTCGTCGAACGTGGTCAGCGCAAGATTTTGGTGAACTACGCCAAGCGTCAAGTGGGCAACAAGGTGTACGGCGGCCAGTCGTCGCACCTGCCGCTCAAGCTGAACATGTCGGGTGTGATTCCGCCGATCTTCGCGTCATCCATCATCCTGCTGCCGACCACGCTCGTGAGCTGGTTTGCGACGGGTGACAGCATGCGCTGGTTGAAAGATATCGCGGACATGTTGCGTCCGGGTCAGCCTATCTATGTGCTGCTCTACGCTTCCGCGATCGTCTTCTTCTGCTTCTTCTACACGGCGCTGGTTTTCAACAGCCGTGAGACTGCAGATAACCTGAAGAAGAGTGGTGCATTCATCCCCGGGATTCGTCCTGGTGAGCAGACCGCGAAGCACATCGACAAGATTCTGTCGCGTTTGACCCTGGCGGGCGCCATCTACATCACCGGTGTGTGCCTGCTGCCTGAGTTCCTGACACTGAAGTACAACGTTCCCTTCTATTTCGGCGGCACGTCGCTGCTGATCATTGTTGTGGTGACGATGGATTTCTGGGCCCAGGTGCAGTCTTACGTGATGAGTCAGCAGTACGAATCGCTGCTGAAGAAGGCAAACTTCAAGGCCAACTGAGTGCCAACTCAGTGGAGCCATCCATTAACAACCGTACCAACCGAAGCGACAACGAGGCATGGCGAAAGACGACGTCATTCAAATGCAGGGTGAGATTCTCGAAAACCTGCCCAATGCCACGTTTCGCGTAAAGCTGGAAAACGGTCATGTCGTTCTCGGCCACATCTCCGGCAAGATGCGTATGCATTACATCCGCATCCTGCCCGGTGACAAAGTGACTGTGGAATTGACACCGTACGATTTGAGTCGTGCTCGCATCGTGTTCCGGGCGAAGTGAGCGAATTTGTCCCCCGGACGCGCTGTTTGAGCGAATAGATTAGGTCAAGGAGCAGACCATGAAAGTTTCGGCATCCGTCAAGAAGATGTGCCGCAATTGCAAGATCATCCGTCGCAAGGGCGTGGTGCGTGTGATCTGTACCGATCCGCGCCACAAGCAGCGCCAAGGCTGATTGCTGCACGACACGAGCGAATTAGAGGACGCAAATGGCACGTATTGCTGGTATCAACATTCCGCCGCAAAAGCACACGGAGATCGGTCTGACCTCGATCTACGGCATTGGCCGTACGACCGCGCAGAAGATCTGCACCGCTTGCGGTATTCCGTTCGACAAGAAGGTCAAGGACCTCAATGACTCCGATCTGGAAAAGATCCGTGAGGAAGTGGGTAAGCTGACCATCGAAGGCGACCTGCGCCGTGAGATGTCGATCAACATCAAGCGTCTGATGGACCTGGGTTGCTACCGTGGTTTCCGTCACCGCCGTGGCCTGCCGCTGCGCGGCCAGCGTACGCGCACCAATGCCCGTACCCGCAAGGGTCCGCGCAAGGCTGCGCCGACCGGCAAGAAGTGATCCTGCGGCAACCCTGAAGAGAGCTCACCATGGCAAAAGCACCTAACAACTCGGCTGCCCAGCGCGTTCGCAAGAAGGTTCGCAAGAACGTGGCTGACGGCATCGCCCACGTCCACGCTTCTTTCAACAACACCATCATCACCATCACCGACCGTCAAGGCGGCGCCCTGTCCTGGGCTTCGTCGGGTGGTCAGGGCTTCAAGGGCTCGCGCAAGTCGACCCCCTTCGCAGCCCAGGTGGCGGCCGAAGTGGCTGGACGCGCTGCTCAAGAGCAGGGCATCAAGAACCTGGATGTCAAAATCAAGGGCCCCGGTCCTGGTCGCGAGTCCTCCGTCCGTGCACTGGCTGCGCTGGGCATCCGCATCAATTCGATTTCGGATGTGACGCCTGTCCCGCACAACGGTTGCCGTCCGCAGAAGCGTCGTCGCATCTAAGGCGATTTTGCTGCGATAATCGCGGACTCATTTCCCGCGCCGGCGGGCACGAAAGTGCCGCGCCGGCTGTTTTGCTGAGTGCAACGCAGGTTGCAACTCATGAAGCCCACCGTTCGAGCCTACAAAAAAACGGGCCGGACTCGCGCAGGCGCCCTCATAGGTCTTGCGTCAGATTGAACAAGGACACGCAAAGTGGCACGTTACCTCGGCCCCAAGGCCAAACTTTCCCGCCGTGAAGGCACCGACCTGTTCCTGAAGAGCGCCCGCCGCGCCATCAGCGACAAGGCCAAGTTCGACACCAAGCCCGGCCAGCATGGTCGTACTTCGGGTCAGCGCACCTCTGACTTCGGTCTGCAGCTGCGTGAGAAGCAGAAGGTCAAACGCATGTATGGCGTGCTGGAACGTCAGTTCCGCCGCTATTTCGCCGAAGCCGAGCGCCGCAAGGGTTCGACCGGCGTGAACCTGCTGACGCTGCTGGAATCCCGTCTGGATAACGTCGTGTATCGCATGGGCTTTGGGTCCACGCGCGCTGAAGCACGTCAGCTGGTCTCGCACAAGAGCATCACCGTGAATGGCGAAGTGGTGAACATTGCTTCCTATCTGGTGAAGGCCGGCGACGTGGTCGCCGTCCGTGAAAAGGCCAAGAAGCAACTGCGCATCGTTGACAGCCTGAAGCTGGCCGAGTCGATCGGTATGCCGGCGTGGGTGCAGGTGGATGCCTCCAAGATGGAAGGCGTCTTCAAGAAGGCCCCGGATCGCGACGAATTCGGCGCTGAGATCAACGAATCCCTGATCGTTGAGCTGTACTCGCGTTAATTCTTTCGCGCCTGCCGAGCGGCCCTTCCTGGGCCTGCTCGGCTTTTCCTCGTCCGGGTCCCGCGTTCTCGCTGGATCCGGTTGGTCCCTCAGCCTTATCGGTGTAACGAACCGAGGGTATTGAAAGAAAGACCTCATGCAAACCAATCTGCTCAAACCCAAATCCATCAATGTGGAGCCCCTGGGCGGTCATCGCGCCAAGGTCACCCTGGAGCCGTTCGAACGCGGCTATGGCCACACCCTGGGCAATGCCCTGCGCCGTGTGTTGCTGTCCTCGATGGTGGGTTATGCGCCGACGGAAGTGACGATCGCAGGGGTGCTGCACGAGTACTCCGCCATCGATGGCGTGCAGGAAGACGTGGTTCACATCATGCTGAACCTCAAGGGCGTGGTGTTCCGCCTGCACAACCGTGAGGAAGTGACTCTGGTGCTGCGCAAGGAGGGCGAAGGCCCCGTCACCGCAGCGGACATCCAGACCCCGCACGACGTCGAGATCATCAATCCTGAGCACGTTATTGCCCATCTGTCGCAAGGCGGCAAGCTGGACATGCAGATCAAGGTCGAAAAGGGCCGTGGCTATGTGCCTGGCACGATGCGCCGCTATGGCGATGAGCCGACCAAGTCCATTGGCCGCATCGTCCTCGATGCCTCTTTCTCGCCGGTCAAGCGCGTCAGCTACGCTGTTGAGAACGCCCGCGTCGAACAGCGCACCGATCTGGACAAGCTGGTGATGGAGATCGAAACCAACGGCGCCATTTCGCCGGAGGAAGCGATCCGTGCCTCGGCCAAGATCCTGGTCGAGCAGCTCGCCGTGTTCGCGCAGCTGCAGGGTACCGACCTGGTTGACGCTTTCGATCAACCAGCCCAGCGCTCCAGCACCTTCGACCCGATCCTGCTGCGTCCTGTGGACGAGCTGGAACTGACGGTTCGTTCTGCCAACTGCCTGAAGGCTGAGAACATCTATTACATCGGCGATCTGATTCAGCGCACCGAGACAGAGCTGCTCAAGACTCCCAACCTGGGTCGCAAGTCGCTCAACGAAATCAAGGAAGTGCTGGCTTCGCGTGGCCTGACTCTGGGCGCCCGCCTGGAAAACTGGCCGCCGCAAGGTCTGGACAAGCGCTGATCTGGCGCTCCCCTAGGCGCTGACGCGTCTCCCGCCAGGGGGCGAGTTCGATAGAGCGGCAATGCCCGATCTACGAGCTTCGCTGGGGAGGGCTTCGCAAGAGTATTTTGAAAGGGTGGCGTGTTGACAAGCGCCATCCGGTGCCCCGGCAGTACCTGATACGGCTGCTGGTATTACATAGTAGGAAAGGAAAGCACCATGCGTCATCGTAACGGCCTCCGCAAGCTGAACCGCACCAGCGAACACCGTAAGGCAATGCTGCGCAACATGGCAGTCTCGCTGCTGCAGCATGAAGCCATCAAGACCACGGTCCCCAAGGCCAAGGAGCTGCGTCGAGTTGTCGAGCCCCTGATCACCCTGGCCAAGGAGCCGACGCTGGCTAACCGCCGCCTGGCGTTTGACCGGCTGCGTGATCGCGACATCGTCAGCAAGCTGTTCAACGAGCTGGGCCCGCGTTTCGCGACCCGTCCTGGCGGCTACACCCGCATCCTGAAGATGGGCTTCCGAGTGGGCGACAACGCTCCCATGGCCTATGTCGAGCTGGTGGACCGCGCCGAAGAGGCTGCTGAAGCTCCGGCTCAGGCCGAATAATCCCAGGCTGCAGCAGCATCTGCTGCGCGCCCACTTAGAAAGGCCGGCTTATGCCGGCCTTTTTTATTCTCCAGGGCGAGATATGCGGCAGACGCGGCCAGGCCCAGTCATACCGTGGCCTATCGCATCCCTGCTGGCGGCAAGGTCGCGCAGCCGCTAAGCTGCGCGCTTCCCAATGGGCGCTGCGGCGCCTGCCAGCCTCAGGTGGTAGGCCTCTCTGGCGCAATGAGAACTCATCATGAACATGATTAAGCAAGCGGTCCCGGGCTGGCTGCGGGCATGGCTCGCGCCGCTACTCCTGCTGCTCGGTGCCTCTGCGGCCTTTTCCGACGATTTCCTGGAGCCGGAGCAGGCTTTCAAGCTCGCCGCTCGAGTGCAAGGGGAGAAGTCCGTCGAGTTGCGTGTGAGCATCGCGCCCGGCTACTACATGTACCGGGAGCAGTTCCAGTTCCTCTCCGACGGCGTTGAGCTCAAGGCTCGGGTGCCTGATGGCAAGAAGAAGTTCGACGAGACCTTTCAGAAGGAGGTCGAGATCTATCGGGAAGGGCTGAGCATCCGGCTGGATGTGGCGCAAGCGCCGGCCAGCTTCGAGCTCAAGGTCTCAGGTCAGGGCTGCGCGGACAAGGGGCTGTGCTATCCACCCATGACGCGGCCCTTGCGGGTCGAGTTGAAGGGCTTTGGCGGCGCCGGGAAGGTGAGCCTGCTCCCTCCTGGTGAGGGGCTGGGTAGCTTCGGTGATGGTGATGACTTGCCGGGGGGCTCTTCGGCGGCGTCCGGTGGAGATTTGGGCGCGTCGTCGCCAGTCCAGAACGAGAAGGCTGGCGGCGGCCTAGAGGCAGCATTGCAGTCCGGGCGCTTCTGGTGGGTGGTTGGGCTGTTCTTCATTGGTGGCGTCGGTTTGTCACTGACGCCTTGCGTCTTGCCCATGGTGCCCATCCTGGCCTCCATCATTGTGGGTGGAGGGGCTCAGGTGTCCCGGGGGCGCGGCTTCGCGCTGGCACTGGCCTACTCCCAGGGCATGGCCCTGGTCTACACCTCGCTGGGTATTGCTGCGGGTCTGGCTGGCGAGGGCCTGGCTGCCTACTTTCAGTCTCCCTGGGTGCTGGGCTCTTTCGGATTGGCGCTGTGTCTCTTCGCGCTGTCCATGTTCGGCGCCTACGAACTTCAGTTGCCCAGTCGCTTTGCCAACCGGCTGAATGACGCTTCGCAGCGCTTGCAGGGCGGACGCCTGTTTGGCGTGTTCATGATGGGGGCCCTGTCTGCGTTGCTGGTAAGCCCCTGCGTGACGGGTGTGCTGGCCAGTGCCCTGCTGTATCTCAGCAAGACGCATGATGTCGTGCTGGGGGGCTCTGCGCTGTACGCCATGGCCAACGGCATGAGCGTGCCGCTGCTGTTGCTGGGGCTTTCGGCTGGCTCCTTACTTCCGCGTGCCGGTGCGTGGATGGACGGCGTCAAGCACTTCTTCGGCATGTTGCTGCTGGCTGTGGCCTTGTGGACCGTGCAGCCCCTGCTGCCGGACGCCGCAATGCAGCTGTTGATGGGCGGGCTGGCTGTGGCATCCGCGCTTGCGCTTGGCCTCTTCAAGAGCTGGCATCCGCATGCCGGCCCTCGCGCATGGATGGGCAAGACGGCTGCTCTTGCGGCCCTGGTCTTCGGTCTCTTGCAGTGGGTGGGTGCTGCGGCAGGTGGTACCGATCCCCTCAAGCCCTTGCGCGGTGTCTTTGGGGTCTCGCCCGCGCAGGCGGCCTCGGCTGGTCCGGGGGCGATGAGTCAGCCCCTGGTATTCCAGAAGATCCACAGCGTGGCCGAGCTCGACGCGGTGTTGAAAAGTGCTGGTCGGCCGGTCATGCTGGACTTCTATGCCGACTGGTGCAAGTCGTGCAAGGAAATGGAGCGCTTCACCTTCAGTGATCCGCAGGTCCAGCAACGCCTGAGCAAGGCCCTGCTGCTGAAGGCCGACGTCACGGCCAACAATGAGGAAGATCGCGCGCTGCTCAAACGCTTCAAGCTGTTTGGCCCGCCCGGCACCATCTTTTTTGACCGGACAGGGGTGGAGCTGCAGGACAAGCGAGTGATCGGCTTCCAGGATGCAGCCAGGTTCATTCGATCACTGGACGATGCTGGAATTTGAGTTGGGCCGCCAAAACGTGCTACACTATTAGCTTCAGTCGCGGGGTGGAGCAGTCTGGTAGCTCGTTGGGCTCATAACCCAAAGGTCGTAGGTTCAAATCCTGCCCCCGCAACCAGCATTCGAAATGCATATGAGTTCAGTTTGAGCTCGTTGCATGCCTTCAATCCAGCCGCCAGAAGCCTGGGCCAATGTCAAAAGCCTTGGTGTTTGGCGGTTTGTTTTTCCCCGGAGTCCAGCCGGGGCCGTACGTGCAGTCACCGTGCTGCATGGAGCGGCGATAGATCAGTCGCGGGGTGGAGCAGTCTGGTAGCTCGTTGGGCTCATAACCCAAAGGTCGTAGGTTCAAATCCTGCCCCCGCAACCATGCTTGGAAAGTCGAGGCCCGTGAGTTCTGTGCTCACGGGCCTTTTTCTTGCCGCCGGCCATGCCGGTAGTCCCGCATCTGACGGAGGTCTGTGCCCCCTTGCTCAATGTGCCATGCGGCACGGCGTCCGAGACTTGGCACAATTCGCCTTTTGCACCATTGAATCTAATCCATGTCTGAACCGACTTCTCAGCCGGGCGCTGAACAACAAGCCCTGCAGGCCGCCTGTGCCGAGCAGCTCAAGGCGCTGTTTCCCGCCCTGTTCACCGGCGCTCCCAAGCCGGTGAAGCTGCGTATTCAGGCGGATATTCAGGAGCGCGCCCCGGGCCAATTCAGCAAGCAGCAGCTCTCCAGCTTTTTGCGTCGCCATACGGGCAGCACGGCCTATCTCAATGCGGTGATCAAATCCACCCATCGCTTCGACCTGGACGGCAAGGAGGCGGGAGAAATCACCGCCGAGCACAAGCAGGTTGCGCGCGACGAACTGAGCCGGCGCCGAGCCAAGCATCAGGAGCGGCAGGCCCATGAGGAGGCGGCGCAGCGTCAGCGCTTTGAGTTGCTGCGCGCGTTCGAGACGACGACGCTGACCCGGGCCAATTTCTGTGCACTTAAGGGGCTGGCGGAAGATCAGCTTGATGGCTTGCTGGCTCAGGCCCGTGAGGAAGTCAAGGCCAGGGCTGCGCGGCCGCGTCCCCAGGACGGTGGGCGGGGTGCAGCCGGCGACCGGCGTAGCGCGCCGGGCTCGGATCGTCGGGGGCCCCGTCAAGGGCGGGCAGATGATCGTCGGTCGGGGCGCGGCGCGGGTGGTAAGGGCGGGCACGCTCGCCCGCAAGCCAGTGGTCCTGCGGTCGCTCGCCCTGAATCCGCTCAGGCGGTGTCTGCTGAATTGCAGGCCACGCCTGGCACAGGGGATGAAAAGGCCTGATCGGCCTCCCTTGTCTGGCCGCCGACAGCCGGCCCATGACTACGCCGGCCAAAACTGCTGCTTGCCAGGGGCGGTGAGCTGATGACCACATGCCCATGATCTCGCGCAATGGCTAAGAGTGCCGTCGGCCATTGTGTCGGCGTAAAACGCTGGGACGAATCGTCCCGCGCGTTCGATCAATCAGTGCAGGGTCTGAGGCGCGGCCATTGGAGGGGCTGAATCCGGGGGGGGGAGTGCCTACACGGCCATCGCCTCGATGGCCGGTACAGGAGGGGCCCCGCTGCGCTCCAAGGCCGTGCCCGGATTCTTCCGTCCGGATCCGCTCTGGGTGCGCGTGATCCCAGGCGCTCAGAGCGAGGACTTGACGCCGGTCTTGGTGTCGGTGGCGCAGCCGGGTTTGCAGACCACCTCGTTGCGGCCCAGGACTCGTTTGGATTGCAGCGCGCTGGGTGGGCGATGTTTGCCGCACTTGAAGCAGGAACGTGTATGGCCGCTGCCGAGGAAGGGCGAGCCGCCCAGCTTGGACTCGTAGCGCAGGCCGTCTTCGCTGACGGCTGTGTATGTATCTTTGCTCATTCTTGTCCTTGTCCTGGCCCACCTCTTGCCATGCACAGCGAGGGTGAAGGGCGAACCGAGAATGTCGAAATCCCTCAGTACCCATTTAGGCACACGGCGAGCGCCGCCGCTACCTCGCAAACCCACGCTCTTGTCACAAAGCGCATCGTTGTTCGATCCATGCCCCCCATGAACACGGGGCGTGGCGCGGCTTGGCGAGCAGCGGCGGATACACGTCAGTCCCTGGGCCGCCTTTTGATGCATCATGATGCTCTTGATGTCCCCGCTTTTCTACCTCCTCCATGCAAGACCTGCCGCCTGAAGCGCTTCAGCAGATCGCCGCTTATTTCCAGGTGCTGGCTGAGCCGACCCGGCTCAAGCTGCTCAATGCCCTGAGAGACGGCGAGCGCAATGTCGGCGAGTTGGCCGCGCTATGCGCATCGACCCCTGCCAATGTGTCCCGTCACCTGTCGCAACTGGCCAAGCAGGGGCTGGTGGAGCGTGAGGGGCGGGGTAACAGCGTTTACTACCGCATGGCCGATGACTCGGTCTATGCGCTCTGCGACTTGGTTTGCGGCAATATTGCCCGGCGCTTCGAGCGCGAAGTCCAGTCTCGGGACCTGTTTCGGGGCTCCGCCGTGAGTGATCGCGCCAAGCAGGACTGAACGCCCAGGGGAGCTCCGCCCATGCCTTGGTGTCTGCGGCCGGCGCGCGGGGAAGGGGGCTTGACGCACAATCCCGGCTTTCCTAGCGCCCGTCTCCGCCATGGCCAAACTGTTTTTCCGCTACGCCGCAATGAATGCCGGCAAGTCCACCGCCTTGCTGCAGGTGGCTCACAACTACGAGGAGCGGGGGCACCGGGTGCGCATCTTCACCGCGCAGTTGGATGACCGTTATGGCCGCGGCTATGTGACGTCTCGGCTGGGGCCCCGGCGGGCAGCCGAAGTCTTCACGCCGGAGACGGACTTCCTGGCCCTGATCTCGGCTGATCCGGGCATTGCCTGCATCCTGGTTGACGAGGCCCAGTTCCTCAGCAAATCCCAGGTTCATGCGCTTCACGAGATTGCGCACCTGCACAACCTGCCTGCCATCTGCTACGGCCTGCGTACCGACTTTCTGGGGGAACTCTTCCCTGGATCAGCCAGCCTGCTGGCGCTGGCTGACGAGATGGACGAGATGAAGACCATCTGCGACTGTGGCCGCAAGGCAACCATGAACATGCGCGTGGATGAGAGTCATCGCAAGGTCACCGAAGGTGCACAGGTCGAGATTGGCGGGAATGCGCGCTACCGCGCGGTCTGCGGCCGCTGCTTTCGCCAAGCCTGCTGAGCAGAAGCCGCACTTTGAGCGGCTGGGGGACTCGGCAAGAAAAACGGCCTGGGCAATGCCTCAGGCCGGTGCGGGTGCTTGGCGTGCCTGGCAGCCCAGGCGCCACCGGCTCAGCTCTTGTTGCTGAGCTGTTCCTCCAGCTCCTTGCAGGAAGGCGCACACACGGGCTGAGACTTGCCCAGCAACTTCTTGGACTTCAGCATGGCGCGGGGGCGATGCTTGCCGCAAAGAAAGCACGACATCGTGGCCGCGCCAAAGGAAGAGGTGGCCGCGAAAGGCGAGCCGGGAGCTTTTGATCGGTAGCGCAGACCATCGGCATCGATGGTCGTCTTGGTACTGTCCTTGGCCACGCTGGTCCTGACTGGTAAGTAAACGACGGGGATCCGGCTCCCAAGCTTCCTCTGCCCGAGAAACCGGCCTTTCTACACCCCGTATTTTCCATCATCAGGCGCCATTCGGCACGGGCCGGGGGCGAGAATTTCGCCGCAGTCCCTCGCTCATGGGGCGGCATGGCAGCATTTCTCAGGTGATCGTCGAACTCGGCGGTCAGCGGCCGGCGAATCGAGGAGGGCGCCGCTCCTGCCAGGCGCGCACGCCCTCGGCCAGGTCTTCGGAGGCCGCTGCCCGGGCGATGTCGCTGGCGAGCTGCGCTGGGTCCAACTCGTGGCGAGCCAGTGCATTGAGATGCCTCTTCATCCCGCTCAAGGCCAGGGGGGCCAGACTGCAAAGGGAGTGGGCCAGCGCCACGGCCTGCGCCTGGAGCTGGGCGCCGTCTTCATGAAGTTGGTCAAGGAAGCCGCAATCGAGCATGGCCTGAGCATCCAGCGTTTCGCAGGCCAGCAGAATTCGCTTGGCCATGCCCAGCCCCAACCGATTCACGTACCGGGCCATGCCGCCGCGGTAGAAGTGCAGGCCCAGCCGGGCGGCTGGCACGAACATCTCGCAGACGCGGGTGCCCAGCCGGAAGTCGCAGGCCAGCGCCAGGTCTGTGGCGCCGCCGTAGACCCCGCCTTGGATGGCTGCGATGGTGACGGGACGGGCATTCTCCCAAGCATCGGTCAGACGCTCGAAGAGCGCTCCCGCGTCCACGCTGGGAACGGCCCCGATATTGAATCCGCTGCAGAAATGCCGCCCCTCGCCCTCCAGCAGCAGGACGCGGACTTCTCCCTGCGCATTCACCGTGTTGAGATGCTGCTCAAGGATTTGCAGGTCCTGGACTTCCAGACGATTGGCCACCTGCGGTCGACGCAGGGTGATGCGTGCGAGGTGCTGATCAATCTGCAGGAGGGGGGCGTTCGCTGGCATGGGGCGGTGCAGTAGGCTGGAGCTCAGCCAGTGTAGGGGCTCATGCCACTTGATATTCCCCGAGTGCTGCACTGGGATATTCGGCGTCGGTCGTCCGGTTCGGGGTCTGAGGAATGTCCTTGCAGCGTCAATGTCGATGCTAAGTGCTGCTGCTCCGGGCGCACAATTTATCTACCGACCGGTCGGACTATTTCTTGAGCCTTGTCAATGCGCGTTGGCACGAAGCGCCGTGTCAGGCGCTTTGTTTAGAGTGGGCCGCAACAAGAGGCGGTGTCCATGGATTTCACGATTGCAAGCATTCTCGCGCTGGACGGGCTTACCAACGGCGCCATCTACGCGCTGCTGGCCCTGGCCACGGTGCTGGTCTTTGCGGTGACGCGGGTGATCTTCATTCCACAGGGCGAGTTCGTGGCCTTTGGTGCCTTGACACTGGCTGCGATGCAGCAGGGTCAGACGCCGCCAACGGTGCACTTCCTGCTGGCGATGACAGCCCTGGTGGCTCTTCTTGACGGATGGGCAGCCTGGCGCAGCAGGCAGGGCGGGCGCGGCCTGCTGCGGGTCTTCCTGCAGGCATTGCCGGGCTTGCTTATCGGACTGCTGGCCTTCTGGGCAGCGCCGCGCCAGTGGCCGCTACCCATGCAGGCTGCCTTGAGCTTGGCCATCGTGACCCCCATGGGCGCACAGATCTACCGCCTGGCCTATCAGTCGCTGGCCGATGCCTCGGTGCTCGTGCTGCTCATCGTCTCCGTGGGCGTGCACTTTGCGCTCACAGGCCTGGGCCTGGTGTTCTTTGGCGCGGAGGGCTCGCGCAATCCGGCCTTCTGGGATGCCAGCTTCTCGACCGGGGCTCTGAGTCTTTCCGGCCAGACCGTGATCATCATGGCGGCCGCAGTCGCGTTGATCAGCGCCCTGTGGCTGTTCTTCGAGCACAGCCTGCGCGGCAAGGCGCTGCGGGCTACGGCGGTGAACCGCCTGGGGGCCAGGCTGATGGGCATTTCCAGCACGGCGGCGGGGCAGCAGGCCTTCACGCTGGCGGCCTTCATCGGCGCCTTGTCAGGGCTGCTGATCAGCCCGACCACCACCATCTTCTACGACAGCGGCTTCCTCATCGGCCTCAAGGGTTTCGTGGCGGCCGTGTTCGCTGGACTGGCGAGCTATCCCGGCGCGGCGCTGGGCGCCGTGCTGGTGGGACTGTTGGAATCCTTCAGCTCCTTCTGGGCGAGTGCCTACAAGGAGGTCATCGTCTTCACCTTCATCCTGCCCGTGCTGCTGTGGCGCTCCCTGCGCGATCCGCATGGCGAAGAGCACTGAGCAGGAGACCGTCATGTCGCAAAGCAAAGTCTTGCCCGCCCTCGTCCTGCTGCTGTTCTTCCTGCTACCGGCCCTTCCTGTGCCGGAGTTCTGGATCACGCAGCTCAACTACGTCGGCATGTTCGCGCTCGTCGCGCTGGGCCTCGTGCTGCTGACCGGCGTCGGCGGCCTGACCTCCTTTGGTCAGGCCGCCTTCGTGGGCTTGGGGGCCTACACCACGGCCCTGCTGTCCACGCGTTACGGGATGTCGCCGTGGCTGGGTCTCTTCGCTGGCCTGGCCATCACCGCGGCCGTGGCCCTGCTGCTCGGGCTGCTGACCCTGCGCATGTCCGGCCACTACCTGCCTCTTGCCACCATTGCCTGGGCGCTGAGCCTCAACTACCTGATTGCCAATACCGAGTTCCTGGGCAAGTACGACGGCCTGCTGGGCTTGCCGGCGCTGGAGCTCGGCTCAATCTCGCTGGCCAGCGGGCGTGCGATGTATGTGCTGATCTGGCTGTGTGCACTGCTGGCGGCGATGGGGGTGAAGCATCTGCTCGACTCGCGCCCCGGCCGCGCCATCCGGGCCCTGAACGGTGGGACCACCATGGCCGAGGCCATGGGCGTCTCCACCTTCCGCTACAAGCTCAGCGTCTTCGTGCTGGCGGCCTTGCTGGCCTCGCTGTCGGGCTGGCTGTTTGCGCACTTCCAGCGCACGGTGAATCCCAGTCCCTTCGCTCTGAAGATGGGCATCGAGTACCTCTTCATGGCCGTGGTGGGCGGCATCGCCACCGTGCCGGGAGCCTTCGTGGGCGCCGGCGTGGTCAAGCTGCTGGAGGACCAGCTGAAGGAGCTGCTGCCGCGCCTGCTGGGCAGCAATGGCAACTTCGAGATCATCGTGCTGGGCGTGATCTTGGTGCTGATGCTGAAGTACGCGCCCAAGGGCCTGTGGCCCTTCGTGCAGTCGGCCTGGCAGCGCCGCCATCCTGCCCGTCAGCGGCTGCGGGACTGGGAAGGGGCCGCGCCCTTGCCGGCGCGCGACAAGCCGCAGCGGGGCGAGCTGCTGCTGGATGTGGACCGCATCCGCAAGCAGTTCGGGGGCTTGGTGGCGGTGAACGACGTGAGCTTCCAGATCCGGGCCGGCGAGATCATCGGCCTGATCGGCCCCAACGGCGCGGGCAAGTCCACCACCTTCAACCTGATCAGCGGTGTGCTGTCGGCCACCAGCGGGCGGGTGCAGTTCCGCGGGCAGTCCGTGGCCGGCCTGGGCTCACGCCAGATCGCCGAGCGCGGCATGTCTCGCACCTTCCAGCACGTGAAGATGATTGCCGACATGACGGTGCTGGAAAACGTGGCGCTGGGCGGCTACCTGCGCAGCCACGCAGGCCTTGTGCGCAGCATGCTGCGGCTCAATGCGGCCGAGGAGCGTCAGCTCTTCGCAGAGGCCGAGGCCCAGTTGCGCCGCATCGGCATGGAGGAGCAGATGCATGAGCTGGCGGGCAACCTTGCCCTAGGGCCCCAGCGCCTGATGGAGATTGCCCGGGCACTGTGCAGCGATCCCGCGCTGCTGCTGCTGGACGAGCCAGCCGCCGGCCTGCGCCACAAGGAGAAGCAGGCCTTGGCCGACGTGCTGCGTCAGCTGCAGAACGAGGGCCTGAGCATCCTGCTCGTGGAGCACGACATGGAATTCGTCATGGGCCTGACCGACCGCCTGGTGGTGATGGAGTTCGGCACCAAGCTGATTGAGGGAACGCCGCAGGAGGTGCAGGACAGCCCTGTCGTGCGCGCGGCCTACCTGGGCACCGAGCACTGAACCCGCGCAGGAGAGAGACGATGACGCAATTGCTGCAAGTGCGCGGACTGCATGCCGGCTACGGCCGCGCCGAGGTCCTCAGCGGCCTGGACCTGGACCTGGCGCAGGGGCAGGTGGTCACGGTGATCGGCCCCAACGGCGCGGGCAAGAGCACCACGCTCAATGCGCTGATGGGCGTGCTGCCCTCGCGAGGGCAGGTGGTCTTCGATGGCGAGGACCTGGCGGCCTGCGGCCTGGAGGACCGGGTCATGAAAGGTCTGGCCCTGGTCCCCGAGAAGCGCGAACTCTTCACCACCATGAGTGTGCAGGACAACCTGGTGCTGGGCGGCTTCCGCCCCATGCGCCTGGGCCAGCGGGACTGGCGCGAGGAGCTGGAGCGCGTCTACCAGATCTTCCCCCGCCTCAAGGAGCGCCGCGAGCAGCTGGCCGGTACGTTGTCGGGCGGCGAGCGGCAGATGCTTGCCGTCGGCCGCGCGCTGATGTCCCGCCCCAAGCTGCTGATGCTGGATGAGCCCAGCCTGGGCCTGGCGCCGCTGATCGTGAAGGAGGTATTCCGCATCGTGGCCCAGCTGCGCGATGCCGGCGTGAGCATCCTGCTCATCGAGCAGAACGCTCGTGCGGCGCTGGAGGTGGCCGATTACGGCTATGTGCTGGAGACTGGCGAGATCGCCCTGCAGGGCCTGGCCGCCGACCTGGCCCGTGACCCCCGCGTGATCGAGACCTATCTGGGTGCGGCGAAGAAGCCGGGCTGAGCCAAGCGCCCGCCCGTCGCCTTTCATCTGCACGAGAGTCCGCTGAGGGCTGCGCTCGTGCAGCCTGTCGCTCGCCCGTGGCGCCGGCCTGTGGGGCTTGGCTATCCTGGATGCAAGCTTCAACATCTGTCCAGGAGATGCCCCATGAACACGCGCTTCTCGTCCTCCCTCGTCGCCGCGTTGCTGCTGTCTGTGCCGCTGCTGATGTCGGCCCCGGCCGTGCATGCGCAGGCGGACAAGGCCGCGCGCACGGCGAGTTCCAACGGCTTCAGCGCCGGCATTGAGTTCAAGCAGCAGGCCTCGCCTGCCGATGTGGGCCTGCCGGCCTATCCCGGTTCCCAGCCGCAGTACGACAAGAAGGACGACGTGGCCTCGCTCACCATGGGCCTGTGGGGAGGCACCTTTGGCTTCAAGCTGGTGGTGACCAAGTTCTCCAGCGAGGACAGCCTGGAGGCGGTCAGCCGCTTCTACAAGGACGCGCTCGCCAAGTACGGCCCTGTGCTGGACTGCAGCCAGAACACCGGCGGCGGCAAGAAGGATGACAAGGTCCTTGGCTGCGATGACGACAAACCCGAGAAGGGCGGCCTGCTCTTCAAGGCAGGCAAGCCCGAGGCCTATCGCATCGTCTCCCTGCAGCAGCGCGGCAAGCAGGTGCATTTCCAGCTGGTGCGCATTGAGGCGCCCAAGCGCTGACCGGCACGCTGATCGCTGCGTTCAGCGCTCGTCCAGCAGGCTGCCGATCGGCAGGGGGTGCAGCGGGAAGCGCACGCCGCGCTGGGGATGCGCCTCTGGCCAGCCTAGCAAGCGCTGGCTGATTGGGCCGCAGATGCGGCCCTGGCAGGCGCCCATGCCGCAGCGGGTCTGCAACTTGGCCTCACGCCAGCTGGGATGGCCCTGCAGCTCGCGCAGGCGCACGCCTTCGCAGCGGCACACGCGCACCTCGGGTGTGCAACGCGCCCACTGCGCCGGTGTCGGGCCGAAGTGCTGAGCTAGCCGGTGCGAAAAGGCCAGTGCCTGGCGGTGCGCACGCGCCAGCGTGCCTGGAATCTCCAGGCCTAGCATGGACCGGGCGGCCAACTGGCCTTCGATCCAGGCCTTGCGCATGCCGCCGATGCCGGTGCACTCGCCCGCCGCATAGATGCCGGGCTGGCTGCTGTGCAGGGTGTTGTCGACCAAGATGCGTCCGTCGTCCCCTGTGGCGCAGCTCAGCATGGCGGCGAGTTCGCTATTGGGAATCAGGCCGAAGCCCAGGCCCAGGGCCTCGCAGGGCTCGTCCCATTCGCGCAGGCCGTCGCTGAGCCGTACGCCTTCCACCCTGGATCGACCCAGCACCCGCAGCACCTGCACGCCAATGCGATACGGCACCCGGCGCAGTTGCCAGCGCAGGGCTATGGCCTGCTGCCATTGCGCCAGGTTCAGCCGGCTGGCGAAGAGGGTCAGGTCTTGCCAAGGGCGCAACTCGACGATGCCGCCCAGCTCTGCGCCCGCGGCCTGCAGGGTCTTTGCCGTGGCCAGCAGGAGGGGGCCGCTGCCGGCCAGCATCACGCGCTGGCCTTGGACCGGCCAGCCGCCCTTGACCAGGGCCTGCAGGCCGCCAGCGCCGGTGACGCCGGGCAGGTCCCAGCCCGGCACCGGCACATGCAGCTCGCGTGCGCCCAGGGCCAGCAGGGTCTTGTCTCCGCGCAGTTGCCTCAGGCGGCCTCCGGCCAGGTCCTGGGCCAGGATTTCCCCGTCGGCCGTGGTGCCGACGGCCATGTGTCCGGGCAGAAAACGCAGCCGCGGGTGAGTCAGCAGCTGCGGCAGATCGGCCGCCACGCGCCGCGCATGGGCATCCTGCGCGGCCGGGCCGCCACGCCAGATCTGACCGCCGGGCTGGACCTGGTTGTCCAGCCACAGGACCTCGGCATCGGCCTTCAGCAGCGTTTGCACAGCCGCGAGGCCCGCCGGGCCGCTGCCGATCACCAGATGGGGCGCTTGCAGCGTACTCATGCCTGCGTCTCCACCCGCATGCCTTCGGCGACCATTCGCATGCAGGCCAGTGCTTCGTCCTGCCCGTCGATGCGCACGCGGCAGGCCTGGCACTGGCCCATGCCGCAGAACACGTCGCGTGCCGTGCCGTAGATGGTCTGGCCGAACAGGGTGACCTCGCAGCGCCGCAGCGCCGCAGCCACGGTGATGCCGGCGGGCACGGCGTGGGCTCGGCCATTGATGTGCAGGGTGAGGGTCTTCATGCGGGGGCAGCGTCGTAGAAG
Source organism: Roseateles sp. DB2 (assembly GCF_051857535.1). Classification (NCBI taxonomy): domain Bacteria; kingdom Pseudomonadati; phylum Pseudomonadota; class Betaproteobacteria; order Burkholderiales; family Sphaerotilaceae; genus Roseateles; species Roseateles sp. DB2. The sequence continues at coordinate 306,940 of NZ_JBPZGY010000002.1, forward strand.
CGCGCCGGGTCATAGGGCTGGGCGTCCAGGCCTGCTGTTTGGGCCAGGCTGAGGTCCGCCAGCAGCTCGGCACTGGCCAGCGAGGTGGTGATGCCCAGGCCCTCGTGCCCGCAGGCCACCCAGGTGTTGCGCAGCGCTGGGTGGGCGCCGATCAGCGGCTGGCCATCGGCGCTGGCGGGGCGTATCCCGCTCCAGCAGCGCAGCAGGCTCTGCTGAGGCAGGGAGGGCAGATAGTCTGCCGCGCAGGCCAGCATGCGTCGCAGCATCGGGAGGTCGATCTCGCGGTCCTCGCGGCCGATCTGGCGCGAGGAGCCAATCAGCCATTGGCCGGCTGGGCGGGGCTGGACGTTGAAGGACACCGTGTCCTCGTCCACCAGATGCGCCTTCTTGATGTAGCCCAGCTCGACCAGTTGGTGGCGCAGGCTCTGCTCGCGGGCCTGCGTGATGGCCAATTGGCCTTTCTTCGGCAGCAGGCAGCCTGGGGGCAGAAAGCGCTGGCTGGCCAGGCCGCCGCAGAGCACGACCATGGCCGCGCTGAAGAGGCGTCCGTCCTGCAGGCGCACGCGGCCGGGCTGCAGCTCGCGGACTTCGCCACGGATCAGCGTGGCGCGCGACTCTTCCAGCCAGTGCTGTACGACCTTGGGTGGGTAGACGCGGCCATCGGCCGGCACGCGCAGGCCGCCGACCAGTCGGTGGTGCAGCAGCGGCTCGACCTGGCGCAGGGCCTGGGCATCCAGCAGCTCGGCGCTCAGGCCCTGGGATTGCAGCCAACACGCCTTGCGCTGCGCGAGCTGCCATTCCTCGTCATCGGCGGCCAGCCACAACGTGCCGCAGCGCTGGAATTCGGACACATGCTCATGCTCGCCCGATTCGGCCAGCCACTGGCCCCATAGCTGCATGGAGCGGCGCGAGAGCCGGTATTCATGATCGTCTGCGGCGCCCTCGGCATCGACTACCAGCAGATGGCCCATGGATGCCGCCGTGGCACCGCCGCCTGGTGCCGACTGCTCGGCCACCGCAACGGACAGCCCGCGGCGAGCGAACTCGCGCGCACAGGCGGCGCCGACGATGCCGGCACCGATGATCAGCACATCGGCCTGGAGCATGGCGTGCGGCTCAGCGGGGGATGCCCCAGGCGAAGGGATCGCGGGGCTGGATGATCAGTTGAGCGTCCAGGTTGACATAGGCCCGCCCGGTGATGGTGGGCAGGATGTGGCCCTCGGCGCCTTCAGGGGCGGGCTGGTAGCAGCCCTCGAAGACGCTGCCGATCACGCTTTCCTGCCGCCACAGGGCACCTGGCGCGAGCTTTCCCTCGGCCGCCAGGCAGGCCAGCTTGGCGCTGGTGCCGGTGCCGCAGGGTGAACGGTCATAGGCACTGCCAGGGCACAACACGAAGTTGCGGCCGTGGTTGGCAGGATCGGCCGCTGGGCCAATCAGCTCGATGTGGTCGATCTCGGCGCCATTTGCCCCGGTGATGCCCTGGGATTGCAAGGCCAGGCGGATCTGCTCGGAGAAGGTGGTCAGGTTCTGCGCCTGGCTGGGGGTCAGGTCTTGCCCGTGGTCGTCGCAGAGGAAGAACCAGTTGCCGCCCCAGGCGATGTCTCCATGCAGGCGCCTCGTGTCGACCTGCACTGGCACCTGCCGCGCCAGACGGTAGGCCGGGACGTTGGCAATGCTCACACGGCCGTCCTCATGCAGGGTGGCGGTGATCTCGCCCACGGGGGTCTCGATGCGGTGGGCGCCGGGCTGGACGCGGCCGAGGTAGGCCAGCGTGGCGATCAGGCCTATGCTGCCGTGGCCGCACATGCCCAGGTAGCCCACGTTGTTGAAGAAGATCACGCCCGCAGTGCAGGTCGGGTCGACGGGCTCGCAGAGCAGGGCGCCCACCAGCACGTCAGAACCGCGCGGTTCGTTCATCAGGGCGCGGCGCCAGGCGTCGTGCTCGCTGCGCAGGCGCTGCAGGCGCTCCGCCATGGAGCCATGGCCGAGGTCCGGGCCGCCGCTGACGATGGTGCGGGTCGGCTCGCCGCCGGTGTGGGAGTCGATGATGCGGGTCGGCGTGATCGGGTTCATGGGGAATGGATAGGTCTCAGGCGATCACCTGCTGCGCGAACTGCCGCAGGTAATCCATCAGTCGGTCTGCCGCCGCCGCCGCTGCCTCACTCTGCCCCTGGGCGATGGCTTCGGCGAGCAGTTGGTGGCAGCGCGCGCCTTCGCTCATGTCGCCCTGATGCTGGTAGGCCGTCCAGAAGCGACGGCACTGGATCACCATGGGGATGACTGCGGCGACGGCTGCCTGGTTGCGGCAGGCGGCGTGGTTGACATGGTCCAGGGCCTGATCGGCCTGCAGATAGGCCGTCAGGTTCCCTGCGGTGGCAGCAGCGGTCATTTCGGCGGCGCAGGCCAGCAGGGCCTCGCGCTGCGGGGGCGTCGCGCGGCGGGCACTGGTGCTGGCGATGAGCCGCTCCAGCGCTCGACGCGCCTCCAGCAGATCCAGGTGCTGTGCCAACTGGATGTCGCTGACCAGCAGCCCGCGGCGCGGCAACTGCACGATCAACCCGTTGGCGACCAAGCGCATCAGGGCTTCGCGTGTGGGCGTGCGACCCAGGCCGATGCGCTCGATCAGCTCGGCTTCGACAATGGGCGCCCCGGGCTTCAGGGCCAGCGTGGCGATGAGGTTCTCGATGGCGTCATAGGCCTGGTCGGCCACGCGGCGCTTGTCGATGGCATCGTCGCCCGCCTCGTGCGGGATGGGGGAGGACGTTGTTGCGTTCATGCCCGCATCTTCGCAGCAGATGCCCGCCTGGCTATGCCTGATTACGCGAAATGGCGACAGCCGCCAGCCTCAGAAGAACTGGCGCAGGTCCGGGCGGGTGTCCAGACCCTTCTGGATGATGGCCTGCACGCGCTCGCGCTCGGCTCCGACCAGGGGCAGGCGCGGGCGGCGCACATGCTCGGTGCCGACGCCCACCATGGCCTCCACCAGCTTGATGTTCTGGACCAGCTTGGTCGAGACGTCCAGGTGCAGCAGGGGGGTGAACCATTGGTAGAGCTTCAGAGCTTCGTCATAGCGCTTGGCCTGCATCAGACGGTACAGCGCCACGGTCTCGGCCGGGAAGGCTACGCACAGGCCGGCCAGCAGGCCGTCGCAACCCAGGGCCAGTCCCTCGAAGCTGAGGTCGTCCACGCCGATGAAGAGCTGGTAGCGCGTGCCCAGGGCATTGCGCAGGTCGGTCAGGCGGCGGATGTTGTCTGTCGACTCCTTGATGGCAACCAGCCATTCGCAGTCGGCCAGCTCGACGAAGTTGTCGGGCGTCAGGTCCACGCGATAGGCCACCGGGTTGTTGTAGACCATGGTGGGCAGTTGCGCGGCGTTGGCGATGGTGCGCACATTGGCCATGGCCTCGCGGGCGTCCGCCGCGTAGATCACCGCGGGCATGAGCATCAGGCCCTGCACACCGATCTTGTTGGCGCCGTCCACGTAGCGCAGGGCCTCGAGGGTGCTGGTCTCCGAAACATTGGCCAGCACCGGCACGCGGCCGGCGGCCACCTTTACCGCGATCTCGGCCACCTGCAGCTTCTCTTCCAGCGTCAGGGTGCTGGCCTCGCCCAGAGAGCCGCCAGTCACGAGGCCATCGACACCATTGGCGATCAGGAACTCGAAGTGGCGCTCCATGGCGGGGACGTCCAGGTTCTCGTTGGCGTCGAACTTGGTCGTCACGGCGGGGAAGATGCCGCGCCATTGAGGCAGGGGGCGGGAACTCATCGAGCAATCTCCTGTTGAAATATATTTGCAGAATATTCGTTGATAATCACGCTGTCAACCCCAGATGGATGGCTGCGCCGCCCTGACGCCTGCACGGTCGCCCGAGTCCGTGCCTGCCAGTCGAACTGCCATCACCGTTCTCCAGAGTCTGGGGGAGGGCTGGGCTGGACCCAGGGCGGGCGACGCAGGCTGCCGCATACAATCCGCGATCCGTCCATGATGGCGCTGTTGCGCCCATGGATCATTCCTAGAGGGTTCTGACCGTGTTCATTTCTACTGCTTTTGCCCAGACCGCCGCTCCGGCAACCCAAGGTCCTGAGTCCAGCCTCATGGGCATGCTGCCCTTGGTGCTGATGTTCGTGGTGCTGTATTTCGTGATGATTCGTCCCCAGATGAAGCGTCAGAAGGAGCACAAGGCCATGATCGAGGCCCTGGCCAAGGGAGACGAAGTCGTCACCAGTGGAGGCCTGCTGGGCAAGGTTGCCAAGATGGACGACAACTTCCTGAGCCTGGAAGTCGCCAGCGGCGTCGAGATCAAGGTGCAGCGCTCGGCTGTGGTTCAGGTCCTGCCCAAGGGCTCGGTCAAGTAATCCAGCCAGGCAGCCCTGCAGTCCGGGGCTGCTCATCACTCATCCAGCCCGGGCCGCCGTTGTGCGGTGCCGGGCCTGTTTTCAGGGCGAATGCCCAGGTCTGGTCCAGACCTCCTGAGGATGCCTCCATGAACCGTTATCCCTTGTGGAAGTACGCGCTGCTGGTTGTTGCGCTGCTGATCGGTCTGATCTACACCCTGCCCAACTTCTTCGGCGAGGCGCCGGCGGTGCAGGTTTCCAGTGGCAAGGCCACGGTCAAGCTGGATGCGGGCATGGTGGCTCGCGTCGAGGCCGCCATCCAGGCTGCCGGCGTCAAGGCGAACACGGTGGCCTTCGAGGGCAATTCCGTTCGCGCCCGCTTCAATGACACCGACACGCAGCTCAAGGCCAAGGACGCCATCAACAAGGCGATCAACGCCGACCTGACGGACCCGTCCTACATCGTGGCCCTGAATCTGGTGTCGCGGTCGCCGGAGTGGCTGAAGAGCCTGCATGCCTTCCCCATGTACCTGGGCCTGGACCTGCGCGGCGGCGTGCACTTCCTCATGCAGGTCGACATGAAGGCGGCCATTGCCAAGAAGGTCGAGTCCCTGGTCGGAGATGCCCGCAGCATGCTGCGCGAGAAGAATCTGCGTCACGCCGGCATCAGCAAGGACGGCAACGACCTGGTGATCGCCTTCCGTGACGCCGAGACTCGCGCGGCCGCGCTGGGCCTGTTGTCCGACAAGCTGCCCGACATCCAGTGGCAGTCTCAAGGCGAGGGCAGCGAGCTGAGCCTGCGCGGCAGCTTCAAGCCCCAGTCCCTGGTCGCGGTGCAGGAAGCCGCGCTCAAGCAGAACATCACCACCCTGCAGAACCGGGTCAACGAACTGGGCGTGGCCGAGCCGGTGATCCAGCAGCAGGGCCTGGACCGGGTCATCGTGCAGTTGCCGGGGGTGCAGGACACCGCCAAGGCCAAGGACATCATCGGCCGCACGGCCAATCTGGAGTTCCGGCTCGCCGACATGTCGGCAGAAGCCCAGGCCGCACTGGCCGGCACCGGCCCCGTGCCCTTCGGCCGCGAACGCTTCGGCGTGGGCCGCGGCGCCCCGGTGATCGTGCACAAGGAAGCTATCGTCACCGGCGACATGCTGACCGACGCGCAGCCTCGCCAGGACGAGAACCAGCAGCCCGCCGTGTCCGTGCGTCTGGACGCCAAGGGTGGCCGCCAGATGAAGGAGATGTCGCGCGCGAATGTGGGCAACTACATGGCCGCCATCCTGTTCGAGAAGGGCAAGGGTGAGGTGCTCACCGTCGCCCGCATCAACAGCGAGCTGAGTGCCGACTTCCAGATCACCGGCATGGGCAGCACCGAGAATGCCACCGACCTGGCCCTGCTGCTGCGCGCAGGCGGCCTGGCCGCACCCATGGAGGTGATCGAGGAACGCACCATCGGCCCGACCCTGGGTGCGGAGAACATCGCCAAGGGCATGCACAGCGTGGCCTGGGGCTTTGCCGCCGTGGCCCTGTTCATGTGCATGTACTACGTGCTCTTCGGCGTGTTCTCCACGCTGGCGCTGGGCTTCAATCTGCTCATGCTGGTGGCTGTGCTGTCCATGCTGCAGGCCACGCTGTCGTTGCCAGGCATGGCCGCCATTGCCCTGGTGCTGGGCATGGCCATCGACTCCAACGTGCTGATCAATGAGCGCGTCCGGGAAGAGCTGCGCAATGGTGCAACGCCGCAGGCGGCCATCTTCGCGGGCTATGAGCGCGCCTGGGCCACCATCTTGGACTCCAACGTCACCACCTTGATCGCCGGCCTGGCCCTGCTGGCCTTCGGCTCGGGCGCCGTGCGCGGATTTGCCGTTGTGCACTGCCTGGGCATCATGACCTCCATGTTTTCCTCGGTGATGTTCTCTCGCGCCCTGGTCAACCTCTGGTATGGCCGGCAGAAGAAGCTGAAGTCCCTCTCCGTGGGCCAGGTCTGGAAGCCTGCAGCCGAACCCGGCAGCGCACCGACCGATGCCACCGAAGTGACCGAAGGCAAGGCCTGACCCCCCTGACAGGAATCCGATATGGAACTCTTCCGAATCAAGCGGGACATCCCGTTCATGAAGCACGCGTTGGTCTTCAACGCGATCTCCTTCCTCACCTTCGCCGCCGCGGTCTTCTTCCTGATTACACGTGGGCTGCACTATTCGATCGAGTTCACCGGCGGTACGGTGATCGAGGTCGAGTACGCGCAGAGCGCTGACATCGAGAAGACCCGCTCGACCGTCGAGCACATGGGCTTTGGCGAAGTCTCGGTGCAGAAGTTCGGCACCTCGCATGACGTCATGATCCGCCTGCCGGCCCGCAAGGAGTTCAAGCAGACCGAGGTGGTGGACAAGGTCTTCAAGGAGCTGTGCACGGCCGAGCAGGGACAGGTCTCCGAGCGCCAGACCGTGTCCGACAAGGGCGAGGCCATCAGCAAGAAGGTCTGCACCACGGCTGCCAATGCCGAGCCGCTGAAGTTCTCGCGCAGCGAGGTGGTGGGCCCCTCGGTGGGTGCCGAACTGGCCGCTGATGCAGCCAAGGCCCTGGCCATGACCGTCATCGGCATCATGGTCTACCTGGCCTTCCGATTCGAGTGGAAGTTTGCGGTGGCCGGCATCATCGCCAACCTGCACGACGTGGTCATCATCCTGGGCTTCTTCGCCTTCTTCCAGTGGGAGTTCTCGCTGTCGGTGCTGGCGGCGGTTCTGGCGGTGCTGGGCTATTCGGTCAATGAGTCCGTGGTGATCTTCGATCGGGTGCGTGAGGCCTTCCGCAAGTACCGCAAGCTGAGTACGCACGAGGTGATTGACCACGCCATCACCTCCACCATGAGCCGCACCTTCATCACACACGGCTGTACTCAGCTGATGGTGTTGTCCATGCTGCTGTTCGGCGGCCCCACGCTGAAGTTCTTCGCGGTGGCGCTGACCATTGGCATCTGCTTCGGCATCTATTCCTCCGTGTTCGTGGCCGCGGCCATCGCCATGTGGCTGGGCGTCAAGCGCGAGGATCTTGTCAAGGTCGGTTCCTCGACCAAGGAAGATCCGGACGATCCGAACGCCGGGGCGGTGGTGTAGAGTCGTTCGCATGGTCGACTCCCTGTTCCCCTGCCCATGAGCGGCACCGATCCGCGCCGGCATGCCCAAGCGGCACAAGCGCGGCGCGTCTTCACCGAGGCCCTGGTGCGCGGCATTGCCGCGACCGGGGCCGCGCTCCATGAGGCGGGCGCGCAACTGCTGTTGCAGCCGGCTGAACATGCGGTGAGTGTGTTGCGCCGGGACTGCGTGGGACTTTGGCAGCGCCGCGGCGTGGTCTGGTTGAGCATGCTGCGCGACGCCGTGCGCTCCGCATCCACGCAGGGCGTGCCGGACCACGTCACTGTCAGCGGCAGTGCAAGTCTGAGCCTGGTCGACGACGACACCATCGAGCGCCAGATCACGGCCTCGCGCCTGGCTCTGGCCATGATGGACAAGGCTACCTGGGAGTTCAACGACCTGCGCACCCGCATGCTTCTGCTCGAAGGGCATGAGGATCTTGCGACGAATGATTTGCTGCGCGCACAGGCCCTGAGCCGGCTTGTCCTGGATTGTTGGTACGCCAGTGGCCTCACTCGGGCGGAGTGGCAGCTCTTCCTCGTGCCGCTGCACGAGGAAATGTCCCACCTGCTGCTGGAGGCCTATCACGAGACCAACCACTGGCTGATGCAGCAGGGTGTCATGCCCGAAGTGGACCTGCGGCCCTATATCCGCAGGACGGCAGGCAGCCGCTCGGTCTCGCCCTTGCCCGACGCTTCCCAGGATCCTGCCTTTGCCCCCACCACGCTCTACGCCCGCGGCATGGGAGCCATGCCCGAAGGCATGCCTCCGCATGGCGGGGGCGGCATGTTGCGCGACGCGCAGGCGTCTGCAGCCGGTGGCGGAAAGGGGGCGGTGAAGTCGGCCGTTCGCAACTCCGCCGAGCAGGTGATGGCCCAGTTACAGCGGGTGCTCAACCGCCAGGTGCCGGGCATGGCGGGCTCTCCTCAGGTGTCAAATGCCCCCACGCAGCCCATGCCTGCCGATCCGCGTGGTGAGCGGGCAGGCCCTGTCACCCTGACTGGTCGTTTGCATGCTGCGATCAACCATGCCCAGGAGATGCTGCGTCACCGCGCGCAACCTCAGGCGGGGGGTGTCGCCGGTGCCGGCTCGGCCAGCGCGGCTCCCAGTACCGGCGCGTCCGTGCGCGAGGTTCCGCTGCCTCAGCAGCTGGAGGAACTCAAGGCCCGCAATCTGGCGGTCAAGCAGGTGCTCAAGCAGGCGGCGGATACGCCGGCCGAGCGCGCCACCATCGAGGTGGTGGCCCTGCTGTTCCAGTCCATCCTGACGGAGGAACGCATCCCCGCCACGATCCGCGTTTGGTTTGCGCGGCTGCAGATGCCGGTGTTGCGTGTGGCCATCGGCGAGCCCGATTTCTTTGCCACCACCGACCATCCCGCCCGTCGCCTGATCGACCGCATGGGCGCCTGCGTGATGGGGTTCAACACCTCGTCGGGCGGCGATGTCGGCGAGGCCGTGGAGCGCGAGATCAAGCGCGTGGTGCAGGTGGTGGAGGCCTATCCCGACACCGGCCGACGCGTCTTCCAGACGGTGCTGACCGAGTTCGAGAAGTTCCTGGCCCATTATTTCGAGCAGGAAAACAGCGCCAGCATCAAGGGGGTCTCCCTGGCCCAGCAGGTGGAGCAGCGGGAGACCCTGGCCATTCAGTACACCATTGAGCTGCGCAAGATGCTCAACGAGGTGCCGGTGCAGGAGGGCGTGCGTGATTTCCTGTTCCAGACCTGGGCTGACGTGCTGGCGGTGACGGCAGTGCGCGCCGGCGCGCAGGCCGAGGTCACCAAGCAGATGAAGCGTGCCGCGGCCGACCTCATCTGGTCTGCCACCGCCAAGGTGTCCCGCGAGGAGCGCGCCGAGGTCATCCGCCGCCTGCCACCCTTGCTGAAGGTGCTGCGGGAGGGCATGGGCCATGCGGGCTTGTCCATTCAGAAGCAGGACGAGCAGATCAAGGCCCTCAACAACTCGCTGGCCGCAGCCTTCACGGCCAAGACGGCCACCATTCCGCCGGACAGGCTGGAAGAGCTGATGAGCCAGCTTGAGACCCTGGAGGCCATGCTGCCTGACACCGCTGGCGGCGAGCTGGACGAGACGCTAATGCGTGACCTCTCCAGCCACGAATCCGAGGAGCTGGAAGTGGTGGCCGAAGGTGGTGCCCCGCCATCTGCGGCCATGCTGGCCTGGGCGCAGGAGCTGCAGGTCGGCTCTTGGTACATGCTGGACTACCGGGGGCGCAACGAGCCGGTGCAGTTGGCCTGGCGCGGCTTGCGCCATCATCTGATCCTCTTTGTTTCGCCCCAGGGGCGCGGCGTTCTTTTCCAGCAAAGCCGCCTGGCGGCGTTCCTGCAGGCCGGCCTGCTCTTGCCGGCACAGGACGAGGCGCTCACGGTCAAGGCCACCCGCAATGCACTGGCCAAGCTGGACGCTGACCCGGAGCGCCTGCTGGGTTGATCAGTCCAGCTGCGGGCTGCTCCAGCGAGGCCGGCGGCATCGGCAGTGGGGCGCTTGGCATTTGCAGCCAGAAGGCCTTGGCAGAGATGCGGAGGATGGCCGGCGCCAGCCTCCGAGGGCCAGCTTCAGCCGAGCGCTTCAGTGGATCAGGCGATCCTCAGGGGCGACGAAAAGCTCGTCCAGGATCAGGGCGTCGGGCTCTTCTCCCAGGCTCCAGAACACCATCAGTACGATGATCTTGAGGTCTTCCAGGTCCAGTGGCGCCCCAGGAATGGCCATGGCGCGGTCTACTACCATCTCACGCATGGGGGGGGGCAGTACGCCGGCTGATTCCAGGAAGCTGATGAAGCCCACGGACGCTTCGCCCAGATGCTCCAGTTCGTCCTTGGAATAGATGCGCAGGCTCAAGGCCCCCTGCTCGCCGTGATGGGACTGTGCCGCCACGGCCAAGCCATCCAGCCAGGACAAGGCCTCCTGGATTTCGTCGGTCTCGAACCCTACGGCTGACAATTTGCGTGTCAGCTGGGCGTGATCCGGACAGGCATCCGGCCGCCAGTAGGTCTCATAGAGATAGACGAGGACGTCAAACATGGGCTGACTATACCCCAGGCGTCCGACGCGCCGATGCGCGGAAACGGGCGGGCGCTGCAGGGCTTTTACTGCCCTGCTGAACGCGGCACCCAGGTCCGAGGGCCTGCGTTCAGGCCCGTGTCCGCCGCTGCAGCAGGCCGCCAGGGAGCCTGGCTACGAGGCCGTCCAGTTCCAGGTCCAGCAGCAGGGCCTGGAGCTGCTCAGTGGGCCAGCCGCCGCGGGCCTGCAGCGCATCCAGGCTGGCAGGCTCGTGGCCCATGGCCGCCAGGAGGCGCTGGTGCTCGCTGGCCCCGCCCAGGTCCGGCTCGGTCTCGGCGGGCATCGGCGCCTCGTGGGGGATGGCACTGTGCCGGGGCAGCTCCTCGAGCACGTCGTTGGCAGACTCGACCAGCTTTGCGCCCTGCCGGATGAGGGCGTGGCAGCCGCGGCTCAGTGGTGAATGGATCGAGCCGGGGATGGCAAAGACCTCGCGCCCGGCCTCGCCGGCCAAGCGGGCGGTGATCAGAGAACCGCTTTGCAAGGCCGCTTCGACAACCAGGCAGCCTTCGGCCAGTCCGGCGATGATGCGGTTGCGCACTGGAAAGTGGGGTGCCAGTGCAGGGGTGTCCAGAGCATATTCGCTCATCAGGAGGCCGTGCTCCGCAATGCGCATCGCCAGTCCGGCATTGCGGCGGGGATAGATCTCGTTGAGCCCTGTGCCCAGCACGGCAATGGTGCTGCCAGCGGCCGAAAGCGCGCCCTCGTGGGCTGCGGCGTCGATGCCAAGGGCCAGGCCTGAAACCACGCAATGGCCCCCCTCGCTGAAGCTGCGCGCGAAGGTGAGGGCATGGTCCTGACCTTGTGGCGTGGCGTTGCGGCTGCCCACGATCGCCAGCATGGGTCGACGCAACAGTTCGCGTTGGCCCCAGAGATACATCAGCAGTGGGGGATCGGCGGTCTCGAGCAGGGCCGGCGGGTAGTCCGGGTCTCCCAGGAGCAGCAGGCTGCGTCGTGCGTCTTCCTTGAGCCACAGGCGGGTGTGGGTCAGCAGGGCGTCGAGTTGCTCAGGAGGGCGGCTCAGCGCGTGCGCGCCCTGCGGGCCCACGACCCGGGCCCAGTCAGCGGGCGAGCGTTCGAAGATGGCCCGCGGCTCGCCGAAAACCGCCAGCAACCGGCGAAGGGAGGAGCGGCCCAGGCCGGGTGTCTCCACCAGGCGCAACCAGGCCGACAGCTCCCCGGGGTCGCGAAGCGGCGCTGGCATGCGGAAGGACTGGGGCAGGCCTCAGGGCTGGGTGAATCGATCGCCGGCGCTGACGGGCTGCTGCACTGACAGGATCAGGGCGTAGGACACGCGGCGGTAGGACTGGAACACGAAGAGCCGGCCGTGCCGCTCGTCCGGCAGGCGGATGGTCTCGGGGCGCCCGGGGCCTGTGGTGTCTCGGGCATCCTGGCCCGTGCGCCACAGAGCCAGCACGTGGCCACGCTCCACGCCGTCCTGTGTGCCCTTGTTGATGGAGACGATCTGGTTTTGGCCGGCGTTCACCGCCTCGCCATAGACGGCAATGACGCGGCCCTCAATGGGCTGGGTCGGCGCATGCGGGACGTAGCTGTTGAAGTTGCGCGGCGGGACGGGCGCCAGGCGGTCACCGGTGTTGACCTCCTGACGCACCTGCTTGACCCGGAAGGTGGCAGGCACTTCCAGGGTCTTGCCGTCCGATGGCGTGCCCGGACGCAGGAACTCCATGGTGCCCACGTAGGCGGCCTCGTAGCCCAGCACTTCCTTGGTGAGGGGATCACGCAGCGGCTTGGCGCTACGGAACACCCGGTAGTCGCCCTGGTGAGGCAGGGTGCCTCGCACATAGGCCAGATCGCCTCGGCTCAGCAGCACGCGGCCCTCCTGGGTGGCGGCGACGCGGGGAGCGGTGGCCAGACTGTCCTCGTCCAGCACCACGGCCTCGTTCAGGAAGGGCTCGATCAGGTTCAGGGGAATGGCGGGAATGCCGCCGTCATCGAGCTGCTCGACGCGGGCGCGAGGCGACAGCTTGACGGTGCCCGTGGGGCCGCTGACCGCCTGCGCCAGCTCCAGCCGGGCGCGACCGTCGACCTTGACCAGCACCAGATGCTGGCCGGGATAGATCAGGTGCGGGTTGCGGATCTGGTCCTGGTTCATGCCCCACAGCTCGGGCCAGCGCCAGGGGGTCTTCAGGAAAATGGTAGAGATGGCCCACAGCGTGTCGCCTTTCTTGACGGTGTAGCTGTCAGGGGCATTCGGGGCCAGCTCCGACAGGGGGACGCCGGCCTGTGCCACCTTCTGGGCGGTGTCGCGCTGGGTCTGGGTAACCGGGAAATCCGTGGCCAGTGCTGGTGTCGTGCCGACGAGGGCAGCCGCAGCCCACAGGGCGGTGGCGAGAGGGGCGGGGCGCAGCATGGGCCATGAAGTCATCGGTCGTTCTCCTGCGGCGTGCCGACGCGTCTTGCGAATCGCCGGAGCCGCCATTTATTTGCCTGTGAGGTGTGCCTGAGAGAGTGCCTGCGAAGGGCGTCGGCTCGAAGGGCGATCGGCCGGGACGCTGAAGTCCTGCAGCAGATCGGCGAAAATCCCCTCAGCTTGAGACGATTCTGCCCCCAAAGAGGGCATGCGTTGCAATGAATCCCGCAGGAGCGTCCTCGCTCTTGCAGGCACTTACAAAGCCGCGTTGTGCATTGTCCACAGCACGGCATTGGAACTCCGAGATGGCCAAACTGAATATCCTGCGTTACCCCGACCCGCGACTGCACACTGTGGCTCAGCCTGTGGCTGTTGTGGACGACCGTATCCGCCAACTGGTGGACGACATGCTCGAGACCATGTACGCCGCCGAAGGGGTGGGCCTCGCGGCGACCCAGGTGGACGTGCACGAGCGCGTGGTCGTGATCGACACCTCTGAAGATCGCAATGAACCGCGCGTGCTGATCAATCCCGAGATCATCGAGACCGGCGGTGATCTGCGCGATGGCGAGGAGGGTTGCCTCAGCGTTCCGACCATCTATGACAAGGTGCCCCGCCATGAGCGGGTGAAGGTGCGCGCCCTGGGGCGTGACGGCCAGCCTTACGAGTTCGCGGCTGAAGGGCTGCTCTCGGTGTGCGTTCAGCATGAGCTGGATCACCTGAAGGGCAAGGTTTTTGTTGAGTACCTCAGCTCTCTCAAGCGCGACCGCATCAAGACCAAGCTGGCCAAGAAGGCCCGCGAAGACCAGCAGCGTCGCTGATGGACCTGCGCGTCGCCTTCGCCGGAACGCCGGAGTTCGCCGCGGTTGCGCTGCAAGCGCTGCTGCAGGCCGGCTTCGAGGTCCCCCTGGTGCTGACCCAGCCGGATCGCCCGGCCGGCCGCGGCATGAAGTTGCAGGCCTCGCCGGTCAAGCAACTGGCTCAGCAGCATGGAATCGCCCTCAGTCAACCGCTGAGCTTGCGCCTGGATGGCAAGTACCCTGACGAAGCCGCCGGGGCCCGCGAAGCCCTTCTGGCCGCGCAGCCCGACCTCATGGTCGTCGCGGCCTATGGACTGATCCTGCCGCAATGGGTGCTGGACCTGCCGCGCCTGGGATGCCTCAACATCCACGCCTCGCTGCTGCCGCGCTGGCGCGGTGCGGCGCCCATCCACCGAGCCATTGAGGCGGGCGATGCCGAGACTGGCATCACCATCATGCAGATGGACGCCGGCCTGGACACCGGCGACATGCTGCTGATCGAGCGCCTGCCCATCGCTGGGGACGACACCACGGCCACCTTGCACGACAAACTGGCTGCGCTGGGCGGTCGGCTCATCGTCGAGGCCCTGGAGCTGGCCGCCTGCGGGGGCTTCCATCCCGAGCAGCAGCCCGAGGCTGGTGTTTGCTACGCCCACAAGATCGAGAAGTCCGAGAGCGAGATCGACTGGACCCTGCCTGCCGCGGCGATCGAGCGGCGCCTGCGGGCCTTCGATCCCTTCCCTGGCGGACTGAGTCAGCTGGAATCCGAGCCGCTGAAAATCTGGAAGGCCAGGCTGGCCGAGGGTCGGGGCAGGCCCGGCGAGGTGCTGGCTGCTGATGCGGCCGGCCTGCTCGTGGCCTGCGGCGAGGGAGCCCTTCGCCTGACGGAGCTGCAGCGCGCTGGCGGCAAGCGCCTGTCGGCGGCGGTCTTTCTGCAGTCCCGGCCGGTGACCGTGGGCACAGTCTTGAAATCGGGCGCACACAGCCCCAACTGAAGCGCTGCGGGCTTGCTGCAGCCGCAGCCCTGTCTGTCTGTTCCACGCAAGGAGTGAGCAATGTTCAACATGATGAAGACAGCCATCCTGATGGCCGCCATCACCGCGCTGTTCATGGCGATCGGCTCGGTGCTGGGGGGACGTCAGGGCATGATGCTGGCCCTCGTGATCGCACTGGGCATGAACTTCTTCAGCTACTGGTTCTCGGACAAGATGGTCCTGCGCATGTACAACGCGCAGGAGGTCGACGAGAGCAGTGCGCCGCAGTTCTATCGCATGGTGCGTGAGCTGGCCCAGCGGGCCGGCCTGCCCATGCCGCGGGTGTATCTGATCGACGAAGATGCGCCCAATGCCTTCGCCACCGGACGCAACCCGGAGCATGCGGCCGTGGCGGCGACCACGGGCATCCTGCGCGTGCTCTCCGAGCGCGAGCTGCGTGGCGTGATGGCCCATGAGCTGGCGCATGTGCAGCACCGCGACATCCTGATCTCCACCGTCAGCGCCACCATGGCCGGTGCCATCGGCATGCTGGGCAACTTCGCCATGCTGTTCGGAGGGCGTGACAGCGAAGGGCGCCAGACCAATCCGCTGGTCGGCCTGATCGTGATGATCCTGGCTCCCATTGCGGCCAGCCTGATCCAGATGGCCATCAGCCGTGCCCGCGAGTTCGAGGCGGATCGTGGCGGGGCGGAGATCTCCGGCGACCCCGCCGCCCTGGCCTCCGCTCTGGACAAGATCCACCGCTACGCTCAGGGCATCCCCCTGGAAACGACAGAGCGCCACCCCGAGACGGCCCAGATGATGATCATGAATCCGCTGTCCGGCAGCGGCATCAAGAGCCTGTTCTCCACCCATCCGCCTACCGAGGAGCGCATTGCGCGCCTGATGGAACTGGCGCGCCAGCGCTGACTCAAGACTGCCGCGGATCGGCCGATATGCCGGGCATGACGCGCATTTCTCCCCTTTTGCGCTGGCGCCTCGCTGTCGGCCTGCTGCTCCTGCCGCTGGCTGGCTGCGAGTGGCTGGGCATTGATGACCCGGCCAAGCTGGCGGCCGCCAAGGAAGCCGAAGGCAAGGCTGTGGGCAGTGCCTGCCGCCACGCCCAGCGCGCCATCGAGGACTGCTACACGCTCAATCCCAAGGCCCAAAAGGCGGCCGTGTTCGCGGGCTGGAAGGAGATGGACGAGTACATGCGGGAGAACAAGCTCGAGGGCATTGCGCCGGTGGTGCCGCGGCCGGGGACGGCCAAACCTGCGGACGAGGAGCCTGCCGTGGAGGCCAAGTCGGCCGACAAAGGGGCCGAAAAGGGTGCAGACAAGGCTGCAGACAAGGCTGCAGACAAGAGCGCCAAGACAGACAAGTCCGCCGACAAGCCTGGCGCCAAGTCCAGTCACTGAGTGTCTGCGCTGCGTGGCGGGCTTTCAGTCGCCGGACCGAGGGCCTGTTTTCTTCGGCCCGCGGCGTGAGTCCCGTGGGCTTGCATCTGGTGCCGCAGTTCCTGCAGTTCGTCCTAGCCTGCTCGCCAGTGTGCAGCGGGCTTTGCATCATGCGTCCATCGTCAACGCATGAGACAAGGATTACCGCCATGAACAGCAACAAGCGCCGCTTCCTCGCCGCCTCCGTGCTCGGAGCCGCAGCCCTGCTTGGCACGGGTGCCGCACAGGCCTGGTCCTGGAACTGGGGCGGCGGCGAGCGCATCACGGGCGAGGGCGAGGTGGCCAGCGAGCGCCGCGATGTCAGCGGCTACGAGGCCGTGGCCCTTGAGAGCGGCTTCAAGGTGCTGATCCGCCAGGGCAGTAGCCACAAGCTGGAGCTGCGTGCCGAGCGCAATCTGCTGCCCTACATCGAGACACGCGTGGTCGAGGGCAGCAAAGGACGCACCCTGGACATCCAGACCAAGCGCGGCTACTACATCAACACCAAGCAGACCCCGGTCATCGAGATCGAGATGCCGACGCTGCGCGGGGTGTCCATCGCCGGCTCGGGCACCATCAAGGTGGATCCGATGAACACGTCCGAACTCAAGGCCAGCATCAGCGGCTCGGGCGAAATCACGCTGAACGGGGTCAAGAGCGATCGCTTGGCCATGAGCATCTCGGGCAGCGGTGACATCATCGCCAGCGGTACGGCGGGCAACTTGAGCGTGTCGGTTGCCGGTGCCGGAGACATCAAGGCCCGTGAGCTGCAGGTCGAGGAAGCCAAGGTCAGCATTGCCGGCAGCGGCGACGTGGTACTGGCAGCCAGCAAGCAGCTCAAGGTCTCCATCGCCGGCTCGGGGGATGTGGCCTACGTCGGCAACCCTGAACTGAGCCTCTCCACCGCCGGCAGCGGCAAGGTGCGCAAGCTTAGCAACTGAGCGAGCCCTTGCCGGGGCTGCGAGTCCTGCGTCAGCCTTTACGCCAGCCTCCATCCGCCAGCCTTAACGCCCCTTGCGCTGGGTACGCAAGGGGCGAATCCCGAGAGTGTCACTTGCGACACACTAGAATGTCACCCTCATTCGGTATCCAAGGTGGCAAGCAAGCCAACAGCGACGCCACCGCGCGACTGTGACCGGATGCGACATTTTGAGGGGAAGGCTGATGATGGGTCTGCTTCGGACCGCGGTTGCGTCGTGTGTGGCGCTGTCTATTACGCTGGCATTTGGCACGACTGCCTTTGCCCAGCAGGCACCAACGCCGGCTCCCGTGGTGCCGGGTGCGACGAGCGCTGGCCTGGATCGCAGCGGCAATACCTTGCTGCAGCTGAAGGAGGCGCCCGACGCCGAGCTCAATGCCGTCAAGCGCAGGCCCCCGACGGAGACGTCCTCGCAAGAGCTGGCCTTCCAGGATTTCGTTTACCGCAACTACGGCCGGTGGCTCCCTGTCTATGGCCTCGATTCCTTCTCTTTCGAGGACCAGGGCTTTGACAGCCCCGTGAGCACCATGCCGACCGAGCTCTATGAGCTGGGGCCGGGCGATGAAGTGCGCGTCAAGCTCACTGGCCCGGTCGAGCTTGATGCCACGCTGGTGGTCGACAACACCGGCTTCATCAGCCTGCCCAAAGTCGGGTCGGTGGCGGTGGCCGGCGTGCGCCGCAATGATCTGCAGGCGGCCATCCACAAGGCCGTGGCGCGCTACTACACCGGATTCAACCTGCATGTCGCCACTGGCAAGCTGCGGAACATCTCCGTGCTGGTGGTGGGCCAGGCCATGCGTCCAGGGGCCTACCGCATGCCCGCCACGAGCAGCCTGCTCAACGGCGTATACGCTGCCGCAGGTGCGGCACCGACCGGATCCCTGCGGGCGATTCGCCTGATGCGCCAGGGCAAGCTGGTGGCGCAGCTTGATTTCTACGAACTGATCGGCAAGGGCAGCAGCGAGGGTGATGTGCAGCTGCGCAATGGCGACGTCATCCACATTCCGCCGGCGGGGGGGCGTGTGGCGCTGCTCGGGTCGACCAATGTGCAGGGCATCTTTGAGCTGTCGCCCTCCGGCACGACGCTGAGCGGCCTGCTGCAACTGGCCGGCGGTGCCTCGGCCTCATCACGGATCGAACGGGTGACGGTGGATCGCATTGATCGCCAGCGGCCCGAGGCGCCTCGCCAGGTGCTGATCGTCGACCTCTCCAAGGCCGGCGCCGACTTCAAGCTGGAAGACGGTGACGTTGTCAGCCTGCAGGAGATGGGGCAGCGTTTTGCCAATATGGTCGTGGTGCGCGGCAGCGTCTACCAACCCTTGCGACGCCCCTGGACGCCGGGCATGCGCGTGACGACCATCGTGCCCAATCGCTCGGCCCTGTATTCGCCCACTGTCGCCCGGGCCCGCAACGAGTTGGCCATGGGGGAGACTGGCGGCTCGCGCAAGCGCATCGGTCAGCTGACGCAGCAGGCGCTGGGAACGTCGGGCACGGGCGGCGCCAATGCCGCGCAGCGCCACTTTGGTGTGCAGGACGACAGCCAGGAGCTGTCTGGCGAGAAGCTGGAATCGCATGTCTCGGCGGAAAGCATCAACTGGACACTGGCTTCGGTCGAGCGCCTCAATGCGGTGACTGGGCAGGTTGAGCTCATCAACTTCAATCTCGGGCGTGCGCTTGCCAACCCTCTGGGGGCTGATGATCCGGAGCTGCAGCCGGGGGATCATGTCGTGATCTACAGCGACAGAAGTCTGGCTCTGCCTGAGGAACTGCGCACGCGCTACGTGAAGATTGAGGGTGAAGTCGGCCAGGCTGGCGTGTATCAACTGGCGGCACGGGAGACCCTCAAGGACGTCCTGCAGCGCGCTGGTGGCTTGACCACGCGGGCCTATCTCTACGGGCTCAAGCTGACGCGCAGCAGCCAGGTGACCGTGCAGAAGCAGCAGTTGCGCAAGGCGGCTCAGTTGCTGGAGGACATGGTGTCCCAGCAGTCGGCGGCCCTGCTCAGCTCCAGCGGCGGCGCCGAGCAACGTGCCCTGAACGAAAGCCTGGCGCAGGAGATCCGACGCCGGGCAGACCAACTGCGCCGCCAGGTGCCTGACGGCCGCGTTGCCCTTGAAATTCCGGTCGATGCCAAGCTGGCCCAGCTGCCGGATCTGCCCCTGGAAGACGGCGACACCGTGCACGTGCCTGCCATGCCTTCCGAGGTGTCTGTCTATGGCGCCGTCAGCAATCCCCTGACCGCCGTCTATGACAGCCGGCGCGATCTGCACAGCTATGTGCGTGCCGCTCAACCCAAGCGCACGGCGGACCTGGGTGAGTTGTTCGTCATTCGTGCCAATGGCATGGCCGAGCATGTCTCCAGCGGCATGTTCAGCTCCGGCACGGCGAAGGCCTATCCGGGCGACACGGTGTTCGTGCCCGAGGAACCCGTGCGACTGAGCCTCACCTCCGCATGGATGACCGGCCTGAAGGACTGGTCGCAGGTGCTGGTGCAGATGCTGATCGGGGCCAAGGTCGCCAAGGACCTTTGAGCATCGTGAAGCGATTGATTCACTCCCTGGCCAGCCTTGTGATGGTGCTGGTCGGGGGGATATCGTTTGCAGAACCGCATAATGGCTCAAGCAGTCAAGACGCGCGCTTCCCGCAGCGATACTCCTACTTCAGCCCCACCAATGGGACGGTCAATCGGGACAATACAAAGTTCGAACCTCAACTGTTCACGGCTCGGGGCCGGCCGTTGAGTGATGACTTTCTTGTGCTGACTTCGTTCAGCCGTACTTTGGCGCGGATATCTCCAGAAGGGCGTCCTCGGTGGTTGCTCGACCTGAAGGGCGGCGGCGGGGCCTACGGACTCTCGATGGCAAACGGCTACGCCATCGTCTGCTTTGACAGCGATCTGCTGTTCATCGAGCCACAGAGTGGCCGCGTGGCTGCCAGGATTCGAATTCTTCCGCCTGGCAGTGAGGCTGCCCTGAACATGGTGCGTGTTCAAGGTCGACGGATTGTGATTGCCGACTCCCATCCCACGCCCAATGCCCAGATATTGATCGGCCAGCTGGACTTCACGGCAGATGGGCGGCCGAAGGTGTCGATCATCGACCGGATTCAGACGGAAATGGCGGCACCGCGTGATGCACTTTTCCTCGCGCCTGATTTGCTTGCAGTGGCAGACACCTTCGGAAACTCGGTGGCGTTCTATTGGCGGACGGGTGCCGGCTGGCGCATTGGAAAAAGGCTGGTTGAGTACTACCCCAACATGCTGGATTGGCGCGATGGGAGGCTGACAGTGCTGTCCGAGCACGCGAATCGCCTCATCAACTGGGACCTTGACCGGAACAGGGGCCAGGTGCTCTTGTCTTGTCCGGCCCCTCTGTTCAGTGACTGGCGAACTCGCCCGCAGCAGATTCAAGTCGAAGAGCCCCGCACTCGCTCGAATGAGTCACCCCCTAGGCAGATCTGCTCCGCCGACATCGCCGGCGATCAGACCCTCTACGCCCCTAACGGCTTCTTCGATGAAGGCAATGGCCGCATCTGGGTAGCCGACGCCGACAACCATCGCGTGGCGCTCTTCGTTGACGGGCAGTTCTGGGGGGCGATCACTGGCATCAACCACCCGGTCCGGGTGATTCCGTTCAGTCAGTTGCATTGAGTGGCTGCTATGGCAGAGGCCCAATCAAAACGCAAGGGAGAGGTGGCTCAGCCACCCGGAACAACAGCTATGAAGTTCATGATGATCACCGACAGCCCGGATATCGCCCGGTTCGCTGTTGAAGGCGGTGTGGACCGCATCTTCGTCGACCTGGAAATGCTGGGGAAGCAGGAGCGCCAGGGGCATCTCAACACCGTCATCAGCCGGCATGAGCTGGCCGACGTCCAGCGGCTGCGTCCGGTGGTGCCGGCGGGCCGGCTGCTGGTCCGCATCAATCCCATCCATGCGGGTAGCCAGCAGGAGATCGACCAGGTGGTGGAAGCCGGGGCAGACATCCTGATGCTGCCCATGTTCCGCACGCCTGCCGAGGTTGCCGCGTTCACCACCGCTGTGGGCGGGCGCGCGCGCTGCTGCCTGTTGGTGGAGACGCTGGGTGCTTCCATGCATCTTCAGGATTGCGTGCGCGTGCCGGGGGTGGACGAGGTGCACATCGGCCTGAATGACCTCCACCTGGAGCTGGGCCTGGACTTCATGTTCGAGCCGCTGGCCAACGGCATGGTGGACGAGCTGTGCGACGTGCTGCGCGCCGCGGGCCTGCCCTTCGGCATTGGTGGTGTGGCGCGCGTCGGCGAGGGCCTGCTGCCTGCGGAGGCGATCCTCTCCGAGCATGCGCGGCTGGGCTCGACCGGCGCTATCCTGTCGCGCACCTTTCACCGCCAGGCGAGCTCCGTGGCCGAGATTCAGGCGCAGATGGACTTCCCCGCTGAGGTCGCCAAGCTGCGCGCCGCCTATGCTGGGCATCTTCAGGCTGGCCCCGAAGAATTGCAGCAGGGGCGGGAAGCCGTGCAGCAGGGTGTGCGTGCCGTGGTCGCTGCCGTGCGCGCCCGAAAGGCCGGGGCCTAGCCATGTCGGTCCTGCAGCGTGGTCTGCTGCGTTCCGGTCTGGTGCTGAGTCTTGCCTTGATGGCGGGCCGCCTGGCCGGCTTCGCTCGTGAACTGCTGCTCGCCTCGGTCTTCGGCCTGTCCACGCAGGCGGACGTCGCCATCGTCCTGCTGACCTTGCCCGATCTGCTGGTCAACCTGCTGCTGGCCGGTGGCTTGGGCGTGGCCCTGGTGCCGGCACTCCGAGGGGCAGACGGCGTTCGCCATGCCCAGCTGTTTGCGCAGGCTTCGCTGGCCGTCACCGCCGTGTTCGGCGCGCTGGCATTGGCCTTCGTCGGCTGGCCGGCGCTGTGGCTAGGTCTGCTGGCGCCGGGCGTGTCCCTGGATGGTCTTTCCTCGGCGACCAGGCTGTGGGCTGCCATCGCCGTTGCCCTGCCGCTGACGGCCCTGTCGGGCGTCAGCAGTGCTGCCTTGAATGCGCAGGACCGCTTCTTCGTGGCCGGTTGTGGCACGCTGGTCTTCAATCTATGTGTGATCGCCGCCCTGGGACTGGGCCTGACACGGGGCTATGAGACGGCCACGACCCTGCTGATCCTGGGGCTGGGCATCGCCCTGGGGGCCATGCTGCGATGGCTGAGCCAGTTGGCGGCGCTGCGTGCGCAGCTGGGGCATTCGCTCGCGGGCCTATGGAGGCGAAGCCTGCTGGACCGCACACTGCTGCGCAGCTTTGGCGCCGGGCTGGCCTCGGCCTCTCTTCTTGTGCTGGTGCCGGTGCTAATCCGTGCCTGTGCATCGTGGCTTGGGGCTGGCCAACTGGCAGCCTTCAACTATGCAATCAAGCTGGTGGAGCTGCCCCTAGGCATCCTTATCACCACCTTGGCCACGGTGGCCTATCCACGCCTGAGCGAGGCCTACCTTCAGGGCAACCGGGCGGGCTTCGACGGCTTGCTGGGCGACAGCCTGCGGCGCAGCCTAGTGCTGTCCCTGGCTGTTGTGCTGTGTGGTTGGCAGTTCGGCGATGCTCTGGTGGCCCTGCTGCTGGGCCATGGCCGGCTGGGGCCGCAGGAGCAGGCTCATGTGCTGGGCTTGATGCGGCTTGCGCTGCTGGGCGTGCCCTGGGTAGGGGTGTCCGGCCTGCTGGCCGCCGCGCTGAATGCCCAGCAGCAAGCGGGCGCCGTGCTGCGCTGCACGGCCCTGGCCCTGCTGGCGCTCCCGCTGCTCTGCCTGCCTGGCCTGCTGTTGCGCTCGGCCCAGGCCCTGATGTGGGCCTTACCGCTGGTGCAACTGCTGCTGGTCTTGCTGCTAACCCGAGCCCTGGGTGTCCCCTGGATGGGGGGGGTGTCCCGCTTCGCTTCTAAAATCTCGGCGCCCTTGCTGGCCGTCTCCCTGCCGTGTGCGGTGGGCCTCTGGGCGGATGGCTGGCTGATCTCCGTCCTCGGGGACTGGCCGGCGATGACCCAGGCGCTGCTCCGGATCGCACTGGCTGGCAGCGTCTTTGGCGTGGCCATCGCGGCTGGCCTGCGCGCGCTGCATTGGATGCCCACGGCCTCGAAAGAACAGAACAATGAAACGACTGCTTGATGTGGGCGCCTCCCTGGTGGCGCTACTGTTGCTCTCACCGCTGCTGCTCGGTGTGGCGCTGGCCGTATTTGCCGGCGACTTCGGCCCTGTGCTCTTCCGGCAGCGCCGAGTGGGCCGGGACGGACGCGAGTTCTCAATCTACAAGTTCCGTAGCATGGTGCTCAATGCCGAGCGCCTGGGGAGCTTCTCTACGGCCGACGGCGATCCCCGCATCACCCGGGTGGGCCGATTCATCCGCCGGACCAGCCTGGACGAGCTGCCGCAGCTTTTCAATGTGCTGCTGGGGGATATGAGCCTTGTCGGACCGCGCCCTGATGTGCCTGCCCAGCGCGGGCTGTACACCGATGAGGAATGGCAGGCGCGCCACCGCGTACGGCCGGGCATCACTGGCCTGGCGCAGGCCACCCTGCGCTCGGAGGCGACCGTCGAGCAGCGAAAACAGATGGACCTGCGATACGCACGCGAGGCGTCTCTTGCGCTGGACATGCAGATCATTGCGATGACGTTCAAACAAGTTTTTGGAAAAGGCGGTAACTGAGGTGTGCGGCATTTTTGGCTACTTTCATCGGGATGGGCACTCCATGCCCGCCGACGCGCTGCGCGCCATGGGCGAGTCCATCCGTCATCGTGGGCCGGATGACCAGGGCATCTTCAGCGCGCCTGGCGTCGGCCTGGGCAACCAGCGTCTCTCCATCATCGACCTGGCTGGCGGACACCAACCCTTCCTGTCGGATGACGGCCGCATCGTGGTGGTGCAGAACGGCGAGATCTTCAACCACGTGGAGCTGGCCCAGGAGCTGGCCCGCTCCGGCCACCCCTGCCGCACGCATTCGGACACCGAGGTACTGCTGCGACTCTACGAGCGCGAGGGCATCGGCTTCATCCACAAGCTCAATGGCATGTTCGCCATTGCCATCTACGACGCCCGCGAGCAGGCGATGTACCTGGTGCGGGACCGCATCGGCGTCAAGCCGCTGTACCTCCATGACGATGGCCAGCAGCTGACCTTTGGCTCCGAGATCAAGGCCGTGCTCAAGGCGGGCATGCCCACGCCGGGCATGGACGAGGAAGCCCTGCACCACTTCCTCAGCTTCAACTATGTGCCCGCGCCTTTCACCCTCTATCAGGGTGTGCGGCACCTGATGCCTGGCCATCTGCTAAAGATCGATGCCGCCGGCACGCAGGTGCGCCGCTGGTGGAACCTGGCCGAGGTGGCCCCCGAGCATGGTCGCTCCGAGGGCGACTGGATCGAGGAATTCAATGCCGTGCTGGACGACGCCGTGCGTCTGCGCCTGCGCAGCGACGTGCCTTTCGGCGCCTTTCTCTCTGGCGGCGTCGATTCCAGCACCATCGTGGGCCTGATGGCGCGCCACATGGCCGAGCCGGTGAAGACCTTCTGTATCGGCTTTGACGATCCGCGCTACGACGAATCCGCCTTCGCTCAGGAAGCGGCAGATCGCTTCGGCACCCAGCATGTGATGGAGAAAGTGGATCCAGACATGCTGGACCTCTGGCCCATGGCCACCTACCACTGCGACCAGCCGCATGGCGACGTGTCCTTCCTGCCCACCTACCGCGTGTCGGCTCTCGCGGCCCGCCATGTGAAGGTGGTGCTGACCGGTGATGGCGGTGATGAGCTGTTTGCGGGCTACGACAAGTACAAGGACTTCTTCGCCCAGCCCGAGGCCGGCTCCTGGAGCGACGACGAGTTCCAGCGCCGCTACTTCGACAGCATCTCCCTGTTCACCCACCGCGGCAAGCAGGCCCTGTACGAGCCGGCCCTGGCCCGCCGCCTGGACGCAGTGAATTCCTTCGACGTGGCCCGGCCCTATTTCCAGGAGGTCGCCCACCAGGACCGAATCAACCAGGCCCTGTACCTGGACATGCAGCTCCTGCTGTCCGGCAACAACCTGGTGAAGCCGGACCGCATGGGCATGGCAGTCTCGCTGGAAGCCCGCACGCCCTTCCTGGACTACCGGATGATGGAACTGGCCTTCCGCATGCCGGGGTCGCTCAAGCTCAAGGACGGGGTCACCAAGTACCTGTACAAGAAGGCCGTGGCGCCGCTGATCGGCGAGAATCTGGCTTACCGCCGCAAGCAGATGTTCACGGTGCCGGTGGGCGAGTGGTTCAGGACCAGCAAGGCTGACTATGTGCACAGCCATTGCCGCGCCAAAGTGGGCGAGAGCCCTGTCTTTGACCCGTCGGCGCTGCAGCGCATGGCCAGTGCCCATGTCGCCGGACAGGAGAACCGCACTCGAGAGCTGCGAGCCGTGATTGCCTTGTCGCATTGGGCCTGCGCGGAAAAGGAATCTGCCCCATGAATGGCGAGATTCGTGGCAGTCGCCTTCACTCCCTGGATATACTCCGAGGGCTCTGCGCCCTCGGAGTATGTGTTTATCACTACTGCCGCTGGTCAGATGTAAGCATTGGCGAGCAGTTGCAGGGGGTCCTGGGGCTGATTGGCACTTATGGTGTTTCGATATTCTTTGTCCTGAGTGGATATAGCCTTGCCTTCGCCTATGAGCGCAAGTTCTCCGCTGGGATTGACAGAGACTCGCTCCTGGCATATCTGCGCAGGCGAATTGGACGCTTGGCGCCCCTGTTCATCCTCACGGTGCTGGCGTCCATTCTAGGAAAGCTGGCGGTCGGTCGCCCCATCCCCTTGCCTCATGATGTTGTCCTGAATCTGACGCTTCTATTCGGCTTTGTGGATCCTGCCAACACGCCTGTCATTGGTGGCTGGAGTATCGGGGTCGAGGTTGTCCTTTATTTGCTATTCCCAGTTGCACTTGGACTCGGATCCTGGATTTGGGCGCTGTTCTTAGCTTCTGCCCTTATTGCGGTTTCGTATGCTCTGGCCCTGTCCCCGTTCCCGTCTCTGGCGGATGGGTGGCGTACCTATGTGCAGCCTGCGAATCATGCGGTGTTCTTTCTTGGCGGCATTCTCATCTACCGCTTGAGCCGCCAGGGTGCAAGGCTGGGAAATATGACGGCGCTGCTTCTGCTTGTTTGCAGCGGAATTGTGCTCGTGTTTGCCAGCCTCGGCGCATCGGAGCTGTCATTGGTGACCGGTTGGCGGCGCTTGATCCTGACGGCCTTCTCCCTGGGCTTGGTCGCGGCCTGGGCGCAGCTGGATATACCCGATGCAGCAGCAACCGTGGCCTCGCTGATGGGCGGGGCAAGTTACCCCATCTATCTGCTACACCCGCTCATCTATTTTGCCGTCAAAGGCCGCATGGATTCGGCCGCCGCGATCGGCGTGACGGCGGCTATGGTGGCGGGTTTGGCAATTCTGGTGGACATGTATGGCGAGCGGCCGATGCAACGGCGACTGAAGGCAGTGGGTTGGTAGAAAAGAAGATTCGTTGATCGTCCCAGAACAAGTAACCATTTGGTGAATCAATTGAATTCAGGCAGACCCCAGCACAAACGGGTGCCACAGCGAGGCGTGCCACGGCGTGTGGCGCTGGGCCTTGCCGTGTCTCTGATGCTTGGGGTGCTCTTCTATCGGGGGTTCCTGCCACTGGCTGATGCTGCAGAGGACGGCTTTCAGGCCCAGATACTCAATGTCGCTCTATTGCTCGCTGATGGCACCTTTCTGGAAGCTTCCACGAAGGAGCCATTGATTTGGGTCCATCTGACTCGTCTGATAAGCGCCTCTCCCTTCTGGCTGGCGGAAACGGCAGTGGGTACGGTTGGGTCCTTGGCGCTGGTCATGCTCCTGCTGGTGCCGCTCATTCGCTACCCGGACGAAAATGGTATATCGCCCCTGATTTACTTTCCTTTTTTCCTGCCGCTGGTGCTGAGCGGAAGAAGCGTATTGGTCGCAGCTGGGGTCGGATATCTTCTGATTTTCTTGCTCAGGCCTTCAGCGCCCTCGTGGACGCTCTGGCTGGGTACACTGTTTGTGAATTTGAGTTCGGCATCCGTGATGGCGTCAATTCTTCTGATCATATTCTTGGGAAATGAGAAGAAGATGTCTCGTGGCCAACGGAGGCAGAAAACCTTTGCCTTGCTGATACTGCTTCTCTCCTTTGCTGCGTCCATTCTTGACAAGATGGACGGCTTTGCGCGGGCAGATGTCGGCTATGCGGCGCATGCGTTCTCGACGGACAATGTCTTGCTGATGGTGCTGAGTAGAAGCACATTGATTGTGAGCTTTTTCGAGGGCCATCATCTGCGGGCATTTGCATATCTGGGTATTGCCAGCATATTCATGGTCAAGCTGTTCTCGCAGCTGAGCAAGAGCAACTCTCGGACGGGGCTTCGCCTGATGCTGTGCTGCCTGCCGGGGATTTTCATGGAGGGGTCTGGGGTGTGGGCACTCTTCTTTCCTCTCCTGTGGCTGGTCGCTGGATGGAGGCGCGACCTGGAAACTCGTACCTCAAAGTCGAGATCCAAAAATCGAAGCATCGGTTTGCAGGCGAATCAGCCCATGCAGACCGGCAACACCTAATACTTGGGGTTTTTATGACTACACAGAATTCTCTAGCCAAGGCGTTCGATGCACGGAAGAGCTTCTTTGCGCACCGGGCCTCTGCTGTATTTCCATTGCGTATTCGGACGCAAAGCGACTTGCAGATCGTTTTTCTGAATTACTGGAAGCTCAAGGCGGAAATACCGGAGGTTGCTGTCAACCTGCGCGTGTATGACACGTCCGGGCGTCTGGTTGGGCGGCAGACCCTTGAGAAGGTCGAGTTGCACAACGAAGTCTCGATCCGGGATGAAGTCCTCGCGGCCAATGGCGTGGAGGCGCCTTTTGACGGCATGGTCGAAGTCGAGGTCGTTTCCCTGAAGAACCTGGCGTTCCCGTTTCCGGCAATTCTCGGCGTGTATCAGTCGGCAGGGTACTGCAGTGCCGTCCATGCTGCCGGCCGCGTCAAGAACGCAGACGAATTGAAGCGCCCTCTGAAATCGCAGGAAACGAACTGGACCTGCCGGTTCGAGCGCAATGCCGACGGCTATGCGGTCGTGCCGTTCTTCCATTATTTCGTCGGGGCGGCGCCTCTGGATCAGGACGAAACCATTGAGGTCAGCCTGCGCAGCCCAAGCGGGCAGGTGATCGCGGCCACTTCGGTGCCCGTCGGTTCAATGGCACCGTTCTCTTCCCGAATCTTTTATGCCGACGAGTTGTTTGCGCTTGACGAGGTGCCGGAGGAGGGCTGTTTCCTCTCCGTAGCCTTGACGGCAAGAGATATTTTCCCGCGCCTCGTGGTCGGGAATTTCCACCGCAGCATCGAATTTCTTGAGGTCGGCCATTCATTCCCGATCTCCGAATTTGCAGATTACTGTCCCGTGCCAGGAGCGGATAAGCCAGCCGGTAGTTCCTCGTCGTTTCTGGCGGCGCAAACCGCCGAGGGCCTGGAGCTGGACGTCAAGGTGTTTCCCACGAACTGTGAAGGAAATGCCAGGGCTGCCCTGAGCAGCAAGAAATTCAACGAGGCCCGGTTGACATCACTGGATCAGCATTTCGAGTTTTCTTCGGCGCTTGGGTCCAGGGGGCTGACGTTTTCGCTGGAATCGGACGAGGAGTTCCGCGTCCTGCATCTGACGGGTGACTCCGTGCCGTCAAGGCTCAATGCATCCTATCGCTACAGCGTTCGAAATGCACCGCGCCGGTTCGCCACGGATATTGCGACGGGCGCCAAGTCGATCGTGTATCCAGCCAAGTGGCGTCATTGGGGTCACGGTTGCGTTGGCGGTGGCTATGACACGGTCATTCTCCTTCGCAACAACTCCCATGCTCCCGAGGAGACCCATTCGAATGCGGGTGAGATTCGCATACTCGGGCGTGAAATCGACCGGTCCGTGGCCGTCCAGGTTGAAAGCGAGTCTTGCACTTGCTTGAAGCTTTCCGAACTGCTGGATTTGGATCCGGAGGCCGGCACCCCGCGCATGCTTTCCTGGCTGATGGGGCTCTCGCAGCCGGTCGGGGAAACCTTTTGGATCGCCTATCGTCCAGATGGCGCCATCTTTGGTGAGCACGGCTTTTAAGAACATTGACACTGGAAGCGCACCATTGTCAAAAATACTATTTGTTTCCTATGGCGGCGGGCACGTTGCCATGCTGGCGCCTGTGGCCAAAGCAATGCTGGACGCGGGGCAGCCGGTAGTGTTTCTGGCGCTGACGACGGCTGCCGTTCATTTGGCGCGGCTGAACATTCCCTTCATCGGCTACCGCCAGCTGCCAGGCGCAGACGATGAGGATGTGCAGGCCTATGGGCATCAGCTGGCCCAGTCACTGCCGGCGGGTGGCCCCGTGGCCATGGAAGAAACGGTGGCCTATCTGGGGCTGAATTACCGCGAACTTGTTCGGGCCCATGGTCAAGAACAGGCGGCATCGCTTTACGCATCCAAAGGGCGGCAAGCATTTCTGCCGGTGAACCTGTTTGAGTCATGGCTGGCTGAATTGCGGCCTGCCGCGGTGATTGCCACGAATTCACCGCGCAGCGAGCAGGCGGCGCTTCTCGCTGCTGCGCGCCTGGGTATTCCATCGGTTTGCGCCGTGGATATCTTTGGTCTGCAGGAAGTGCAATGGATTGGACAGCCCGGCTACGGACAGCGGGTTTGTGTGCTGAATGAGCAGGTGCGGAGGATGTTCCTGAGTCATGGGCGACGTGAAGATGAGGTCGTCGTCACCGGGAATCCTGCGTTCCAGCGTCTGCAAACTGACCAGGCGCGTTGCGCCGGCTTGGCCTTGCGTGCCGAGCGTGCCTGGGGCGACGATGAGCGGGTCATTCTCTGGGCTTCTCAGATTGAGCCTGAGAAACATCCGTTCGCTGAACGATGGGGCGATCCCACGCTGCCCCGCCGGACCGAAGCCGAACTGCGGCATTTCGTTGCGAGCCATCCAGGATTCCGGTTGGTGATTCGTTATCACCCCAGCGAGCGGGTGGAATTTTCAACCGGGCAGGACCGTGTTGACTTCAGTCCTTCTTCAGAGGACCTGGCGGCACTGCTGCATGCCGTCGACATGGTGGTTGTTACTGCTTCGACGGTGGGCCTGGAGGCCTATCTGGCTGGCCGCCCCGTAATTTCTGTAGATGCTTCGGTCTTCACGCCGGATGCTCCCTATAGCAGTATGGGGATTTCCGTCGGGGTTCAGGCGCCGGAAGACCTGGAAGCTGCCCTGCTGGAGATCGCACCCGAGGTGCGTGAGCACGCCGGTGCTGAAGAAGTGCATGAGGAAATGGCCGACATCGGCCCGACCCAGAAGATGGTCAGGATCATCGAGTCGATCCTGGTCTGAATGTTTTATTGCTGATTTCAAGGAGTGTGAGAATGGAAAGAATTGCAGCGCCGCAGGAGATCGATAAGTCCAAGTATCTTGGCTCCGTCTTGGCGACCGAAACGAAATATGGTCTGCCGTCCGAGGTGGCTTTCTGCAAGCGGTGTGTGATATCGAACCAGCGTCCCAATTCCGCGGTTGAGTATTCGCATACCAAAGAGTCCAAAAAGAAGACGATTCACTTTGACGCGGAAGGCATCTGCGACGCCTGCCGCTTCGCCGAGAAGAAGCAGGGCGTCATTGACTGGGACGAGCGCGAGCGCCAATTGCGCGATCTGCTGGATCGTCACCGCAGCAAGGACGGCAGCTACGACTGCATCGTGCCGGGCTCCGGGGGCAAGGACAGCTTCTATGCGTCGCACATCCTGCGCCACAAGTACGGCATGCATCCGCTGACGGTGACCTGGGCGCCGCACATCTACACCGAGTGGGGTTGGCGCAATTTCCAGCGCTGGATTCACGCAGGCCATGACAACTACCTCATGACCCCGAATGGACGCGCCCATCGCCTGCTGACGCGTCTGGCCGTGGACAACCTCTTCCATCCTTTCCAGGCCTTCATGTTCGGGCAGAAGGCCTTGGCGCCGAAGATGTCCCTGCTCTTCAACATCCCGCTGGTCATCTACGGTGAAAACGAGGCCGAGTACGGCAACCCGATCGGCGACACTGAGTCCGCCAAGCGCGACTGGTCCTACTTCACCGCCGAGGACCAATCCAAGGTGAGCCTGGGGGGCGTGGCCGTCACGGACCTGAAGAAGCACTTCGGTCTGGAGCAGCATGACCTGACCCCCTATCTGCCGGCGAATCCCAATGAGATTGAGGAAAAGAAGACCGAGGTGCATTACCTGGGCTACTACCTCAAGTGGCACCCTCAGGCCTGCTACTACTACTCGGTGGAGCACGGCGGGTTCGAGGCGTCGCCTGAGCGCACGCCCGGCACCTACAGCAAGTACAACAGCATCGACGACCGCATCGACGATTTCCACTACTACACGACCGGCGTCAAGTTTGGCCTGGGCCGTGCCACCTATGACGCAGCCCAGGAAATCCGCTCGGGAGACATCCTTCGCGATGAAGGCGTCGCGCTGGTCAGGCGCTATGACCATGAGTTCCCCGAGCGCTTCGCCGAGGAAATTTTCAAGTACCTGAGCATCCCCGCGAACGAGTTCCCCGAGGCCAGCAAGATGTTCGAGCAGCCCATCATGACGCGCGAGTACTTCACGCGCCTGGCGGACTCTTTCCGTTCGCCCCACCTGTGGAAGTGGGAGGACGAGCAGTGGAAGCTGCGTCATGCCGTGTGGCATCCGGACACAAAGTAAGTCATGAGCAACCTCCGCATCATTCCGCGCCTCGACATCAAGGGGCCGAACCTCATCAAGGGTGTTCGGCTCGAAGGGCTGCGTGTCATCGGTGATCCCCAGGAGCACGCCGTTCGCTACTACGAAGAGGGTGCTGACGAGCTCATCTACATGGACATCGTGGCGAGCCTGTACGGTCGCAACAACCTGAGCGACATCGTCAAGAAGGCGGCCCGCGACGTGTTCGTGCCCATCACGGTGGGGGGCGGTATCCGATCGGTCGATGACGCTCGCGACATTCTCCGCTCAGGCGCCGACAAGGTGGCGATCAATACCGCTGCGGTGGCCCGTCCGGAGCTGGTCCGCGAAGTGGCGCGCCGCTTTGGTTCGCAGGCCATGGTGCTGTCCATCG
This sequence comes from Roseateles sp. DB2, assembly GCF_051857535.1. NCBI lineage: Bacteria > Pseudomonadati > Pseudomonadota > Betaproteobacteria > Burkholderiales > Sphaerotilaceae > Roseateles > Roseateles sp. DB2. The sequence continues at coordinate 339,150 of NZ_JBPZGY010000002.1, forward strand.
AAGCCAAGCAGATCGCGCCTGGCAAGTGGGAGGCCTATTCCGACAATGGCCGCGAGCGGACGGGCCTGGACGTGCTGGCCTGGGTGACTCAGGGCGTCGAGCTCGGGGCCGGCGAAGTGCTGGTCACTTCGGTGGACCGCGAGGGCACGCGGCAGGGGTTTGACCTGGAGCTGGTGCGCGCGATCAGTGCCGCGGTTCCGGTGCCCGTCATCGCCAGCGGTGGCATGGGGTCCGTGCAGCATTTCGTTCAGGCGGCTCAGGAGGGCCTGGCCGACGCGATTGCCATGGCGGACGTGCTTCACTACAAGCGCCTCACACTGGGAGAGATTCGCACCGCTGCTCAGGGTGCTGGCCTCCCCGTTCGAAAGTTCTGATCCATGAGCCAGAGTTCAAATGCCAAAGTCACGATCCTTGACTACGGGATGTGCAATCTTTTCAACGTGGTGCGTGCCTTCGAGCATTGCGGCGCAGATGTGCAGGTGACCGAAGACCCTCGGCAGGCGCTGTCCGCCGAGCGTCTGGTGGTGCCCGGCGTCGGGGCCTTCAAAGACAGCATTCGCGAAGTCACCGAACGTGGCTTCGGGGACGCCATCAAGGACTTTGTGGGGACGCAGCGTCCGCTGTTTGGCATCTGTGTGGGCATGCAGATCCTCTTCGATGCCAGCGAAGAGTTTGGCGAACACGCCGGCCTGGGTATCCTGCCGGGGCGCGTCAAAGCGATTCCTGCGCTCACCGTCGACGGGGCCGCACAGCGGGTGCCGCACATCGGGTGGAACCACCTGCAGGCGCCGGTGGGGCGCTCGTGGCAAGGCAGCCTGCTCGCGCCCTTTGACGGGCAGTCTCCAGCGGTGTACTTCGTGCACTCCTTCGCAGCTGCACCGGAGCGCGACGAGGATCGGCTGGCTGACTGCCATTACGGCGGGCACCGGATCTGCGCCGCCGTGCAGCGCGGCAATGTGATGGCCACGCAGTTCCATCCGGAGCGCAGCGGCGATGGCGGGCTGAACATCGTTCGGCAGTTCCTCCGCATGTGATGGAGCGAGCCTTGCCGCAGTTCACGTCATGCAAGTACCCGCACGGAGACCGTAGGTGATGAAAGTCCTGCTGGTGGGAACAGGGTCGATCGGCCGACGGCATCTGGCGAGCCTTCGACGGCTGCGGGGAGACCTGCTCGTCGACGTACTCCGGGAAGGCGGGCGCGCGGCAGACCAAAGCACCGAGGGACTGGGCGACGGCGTGTCGGTCGTGACTGATCTGGACCGGGCTCTGGCCCGGCGCCCCGATCTCATGGTCATCGCCAACCCCAGCGCATTGCACCTGCGCTATTTGCTGGCGGCCGTCGAGCACCGCATACCGTTCTATGCGGAGAAGCCCGTCCTCACGACTCAGGCGGATGTGCTGGAGCTGAAGCGGTGCATCGACCGTGCGCGGCCGGGCACGGTCCCCAGCATGGTGGGCTGCAATCTGCGATTCCTGCCCTCACTGCGGGCCCTGCGGACGCAGATCGAAAGCGGCGAGCTGGGGCGCGTGATTCGCGCCAGCTTCGAGGCCGGCCAATGGTTGCCCGACTGGCGGCCTGCCAGCGACTACCGCGCCAGCTACAGCGCCAAGCCGGCGCTGGGCGGTGGTGTCGCACTGGACCTGATCCATGAGGTGGATGCGGCGCGCTGGCTGCTGGGCGACTTTTCGATGGTCTCGGGGCAGTTCTGGCGCGGATCGTCGCTGGAGATCGAGACCGAGGACTGCGCCTGTTTGCTGATGAAGGCGGCAAGCGGCCCGGTGGCGACGGTCCAGCTGGACTACGTCAGCCGGCAGCCCTTCCGGCGCTATCGCTTGGTCGGGGATCAGGCGAGCGCTGAATGGGACCTGCCTGGCCGCTATGTGGCGGTGTCCACGGCACAGGGTCGCCGCGAGTTGCCACTGGGGCCGGATGCCTTCGATGTCAGCCAGACCTACATCGCCGCCATGTCGGAGCTGCTGTCGGCCATCCAGGCCGGTACGACAAGCTCTCAACCGATTGAAGAAGGCCTGGCCTCGCTGGAGCTGGTGCTTCGCGCCAAGGCCTCTGCGTCCCTCCCAACATGAAGACCATTGCAACCATCTGCGCCAGAGGCGGCTCCGTCGGGGTGCCTCGCAAGAACATCCTGCCGGTGGGCGGCAAACCGCTGATCGCCCACACCATCGAGCAGGCCCTGGCCGTCCCGGGGATTGACGTCGTCTACGTCTCGACCGATTGCCCGGACATCGCCGAGGTCGCGAAGGCGCATGGGGCACGCGTGCCCTTCCTGCGGCCGGCGGAACTGGCCACGAGCACGGCCGCCAAGATTCCGGTGATCCAGCACCTCTGCGATTGGGTCGAGGCGAACGAGGGGCATTTCGACCGGCTCATCGACCTGGATCCGACCTCGCCGCTGCGCCTCATCGAAGACATCGAGGCCTGCCTCTCGCTGCTGGACGACGAGACGGACGCCGTCATCACGGCTTTCGAGTCCGAGAAGAATCCGTACTTCAACATGGTCGAGAGAAAGGCCGATGGCCATGTCGGACTGGTCTGCGACCAGCAGGGCGGCGTCGTGGCTCGCCAGCTGGCGCCGCGTGTCTACTCGATGAATGCGTCGATCTACGTCTGGCACCGGCACACCCTGTCGAAGGGCCTGTGGAATGGGCGCCTGAAGCTGCACGTGATGCCCCGGGAGCGGTCGATCGACATCGACAGCCCTCTGGACTTGAAGATCGTTGAAATGCTGCTGGCGGATCGCGCCGCCGGCATGGGAGCACAGGGATGAATCGTTTTTCTCTAGAGGGCAAGCGGGTCGTGGTCACCGGAGCGGCCGGCATCCTGGGGCAGGTGTTCTGCCGTGAGCTGCTGGACAGCGGGGCGCATGTCGTGGCCATCGATGCACAGCAGGCGGCGCTGGATGCCCTGCGGGAGCAGCTGCCATCGGACCGGCTGGAAGTGCATTGCGCGGACATCCGTGAGCGAGCGCAGATTGCCGAGATCCGTGCGAGCCTCATGGCACGCCATGGCCGCATCGACGGGCTGCTGAACAACGCGGCCACCAAGAGTCCCAACTTCTTCGAGCCCTTCGAGACCTTCCCACTGGAGGACTGGGACCACGTGATGTCGGTGAACCTCAAGGGCGCCATGGTCTGCTGCCAGGAGTTCGGTGCCGTCATGGCCGAGCAAGGCCATGGCAGTGTCGTCAATGTGCTGTCCATCTACGGCATTGCGGCGCCGGACCAGCGCATCTACGAGGGCTCGGAGTACCTCGGCCGAACCATCAACACCCCGGCGGTCTACAGCGCCAGCAAGGCGGGCCTTTGGGGCTTGACGCACTACCTGTCGAGTTACTGGGGGCAGCGCAATGTACGCGTCAACGCCCTGACGCCGGGTGGCATCCAGAGCGGCCAGAACCAGACCTTCACCGATCGCTACAGCCAGCGCGTGCCCATGGGTCGCATGGGACAGGCCGATGATCTGGTGGGGGCATTGGTGTACCTGATGTCCGACGCGTCTTCCTACGTCACTGGCCAGAACATCGTGGTCGATGGCGGCCTGACAGCCTGGTGATTCCGATGTCCAAGACCTTTGTCATCGCCGAAGCGGGCGTGAACCACAACGGTTCCGAGGCCCTGGCCCTGCAGCTGGTTGAGACGGCCGCGCGCTGCGGTGCAGACGCCGTCAAGTTCCAGACCTTCACCGCCGACAAGCTGGTGCGCAAGGGGGCCGAGAAGGCCGCCTACCAGAAGGAGGCCACCGGGGACGGGGATCAGCACAGCATGCTCAAGCAGCTGGAGATGTCGCCTGCGCTGCACCGGACGCTGATGCAGCGCTGCGAGGCTGTGGGCATCGAGTTCATGTCCACCCCCTTCGACGAGGAGGCGGCGGACTTCCTGCTTTCGCTGGGCATGCGCCGCATCAAGGTGCCCTCGGGCGAAATCACCAACACGCCCTTTCTGCGCTTCCTGGCAGCGAAGAACGTGCCGCTGATCGTGTCCTCGGGCATGGCCACGCTGGAGGAGGTGGAGCAGGCCGTCGCCGTGATCGCGCAGGAGCGCGCACGCCTGGGTCTGACGCAGCCGCTGGGCGAGATGCTGACGCTGCTGCATTGCACCTCCAACTATCCGGCCAGTCCTGCGGACGTGAATCTGCGCGCGATGCAGACCATGGCGCAGGCCACGGGCCTGCCGGTCGGCTACTCCGACCACACCCTGGGCCTGGCGGTCTCCACGGCCGCCGTGGCCCTGGGAGCGACCGTCATCGAGAAACACTTCACCATGGACAAGGCCCTGCCCGGCCCGGACCATCCCGCCTCGCTGGATCCGCAGGAACTGGGCCAGCTGGTGGCGCAGGTGCGTGCCGCCGAGCAGGCGCTGGGTTCGGCCGTCAAGGCGCCCGTGGCGTCGGAGCTGCCGGTGCGTGCGCTGGTGCGCCGCAGCGTGAGCCTGGCGCGGGACATGGCTGCGGGGCAGCCACTGCGCGCCCAGGACCTCTGCCTGCTGCGTCCCGGCACGGGCATCCCTCCTGCCGAGCTGGAGGCCGTGATCGGCCGCGCGCTCAGCCGGGCCCTGCCGGCCGGCAGCACGCTGGCCTGGGCCGACCTGGAGACGCCGTGAGCGCACCGCGACACCTCTGCTACCTGACGGGCACCCGGGCCGACTTCGGCCTGATGGCCTCCACCCTGCGCCTGCTCGACGCCGATCCGCGCTTCGCGCTGAGCGTGCTGGTGACGGGCATGCACCTGGCCCCGGAATTCGGGCTGACGGTGCGCGAGATCGAGGCCGAGGGCTTTGACATCCAGGGCCGTGTGGCCTGCGAGATGGCCCACGCGGACGGTGGGCAGATGGCGCGCAACATCGGCCTGATGCTGCAGGGCTTTGTCGACGTCCTGCAGCAGCGCCGCCCCGAGGCCCTGCTGGTACTGGGCGACCGTGGCGAGATGCTGGCGGGGGCCCTGGCCGCGGCCCATCTGGGCATTCCTGTCGTGCACCTGCATGGCGGGGAGCGCTCGGGCACGGTGGATGAGCCGGTCCGCCATGCCATCTCCAAGCTCTCGCATCTGCACCTGACGGCCACGGCCGACGCCCGCGACCGCCTGATCCGAATGGGCGAGAGGCCGGATCGCATCACCGTCGTCGGGGCGCCGGGCCTGGACGGCCTGACGGCGCTGGCGAACCGCGGTCGCGCTGAGCTCTGCGCGCAGGAAGGGTTGGACCCCGCCGCGCGCCTGGCCCTGCTGGTGTTCCACCCGGTGCTGCAGGAAGCGGCGCTGGCCGGGGAGCAGATGCGCCTGATCGCCCAGACCCTGACCGACACGGGCCATGCGGTGCTGGCCCTGATGCCCAACGCCGACGCCGGCAGCGCCGAGGTGCGTGCTGCCCTGCAGGCCTTCGCCACGCCGGGCCGCTTCGTCGTGAAGACGCACCTGCCCCGGCCCGAGTTCGTCGCCTGGATGGCGCAGGCTGACGTCATGGTTGGCAACTCCTCCAGCGGCATCATCGAGGCCGCGAGCTTCGGCACCCCGGTGATCAATCTGGGCAGCCGTCAGAACATGCGCGAGCGCAATGCGAACGTGCAGGACCTGCCGATCGAGGCCGCGGCTCTGCGTGCCGCCCTGGCCGGCGTTCCTCCCAGGCCTGCGCCTCCGCACGTGAACGTGTACGGGGACGGCCGGACCGGGCCCCGCATCGTCGACCACCTGGCCTCAGTCGCCCTGACGCCGGACCTGATGGACAAGTGCAATGCGTACTGAATTGCCAAGCCCCCGGAACCCTGCGCTTGCCCGGGCGCTGCTGGTGGGCGCGGGCGGGCAGGGCCAGGTCGTGGCCGACGCTCTGCAGGCGGCTGGCCCGGCCTGGACCCTGTGCTTTGTCGATGATCGCGAGGCCCTGTGGGGGCAGTCGCTGATCGGATTGCCGGTGCTGGGCTCCTTGCGCGCCGTGCTCCAGGCCGACGACCATGTGCATGTGGCCATCGGCAGCAACGTGGTCCGGCGCCGCCTCTTTGCCGGTCTCGATCGCAAGCGGATGCTGACGGTGCAGCATCCGCGCGCCATGGTCTCGTCCCATGCCCGGGTGGGCCTCGGCTGCTTCGTGGCCGCCGGCGCGGTGCTGGGGCCCAGTGCCGTGCTGGGGGAGGGCGTGATCCTCAACCATGGCGCGGTCGTGGATCACGATTGCGTGCTGGACGACTTCTGCCATGTGGCCCCGCTGGCCAGCCTGGCGGGCGATGTCCGGCTGGGCGCCGGGGTGCTGGTCGGTGCGGGGGCCCGCCTCCTGCCAGGAGTCAGGGTTGGTGCCGGAGCGGTGATCGGCGCCGGAGCGGTGGTATTGAACGATGTCGCGCCGGGGGCCACCGTGGTTGGCGTGCCAGCTCGGGAAATGAACAGCCTGTCTAGCAAGGGCTGAAAGGGACGGAAATGAATAATGCAACATTGTTGAAGGACATTCAGGTCGCACGCAGCTGCACGATCCGGGATGCGTTGGCACGGCTGGACCGTACCGGCCATGGTCTCCTGCTGCTTGTGTCGGCAGAGGGCTGTTTCGAGCGCACCGTCACCGACGGCGACCTGCGCCGCCTGATGCTGGGCAATGCGTCGCTGGAGTCCACGCTGACGCAGCTGCCGCAGCGTGCATCCGTCACCGTCAAGGTCGGCAGCTACACGCGCCAGCAGGCCCTGGCCTTGATGGGCCAGCATTCCATCCACCACATCCCCGTGCTGGACGACTCCGGCAGCGTGGCCGGCCTGCTGGAACGCAAGGAGCTGGACGAGCAGATCCTGCTGTCCACGCCTCACCTGGGCGAGTTCGAGCGCGAATTCGTCGAGGAGGCCTTCCGCACCAACTGGATCGCGCCGCTGGGGCCGCACGTGGATGCCTTTGAGCGCGAGCTGGCGGCCGAGGTCGGTGTCAAGCATGCGGCGGCGGTGTCGTCTGGCACCGCCGCCATCCACCTGGCGCTGCGCCTGCTGGACGTCGGTCCGGGTGATCGCGTGTTCTGCTCGGCCCTGACCTTCGTGGCCACGGCCAATCCCATCCTCTACCAGGGCGCCGAGCCGGTGTTCATCGACTCCGAGCCCTTCAGCTGGAACATGTCGCCGTTGGCGCTGGAGCGAGCCCTGGCCGAGTCCAAGGCGCAGGGGCGTCTGCCCAAGGCCGTCATCGTGGTGAGCCTGTATGGCCAGAGCGCCGACATGGATCCGCTGCTGGAGCTGTGCGATGCCTACGGCGTGCCGGTGGTCGAGGACTCGGCGGAGTCGCTGGGCGCCAGCTACAAGCAACGGCCCAGCGGCTCCATGGGCCGCATGGGCATCTTCTCCTTCAACGGCAACAAGATCATCACCACCTCCGGCGGCGGCATGCTGGTGTCGGACGACGAGTCCCTGATCAAGAAGGCCCGCTTCCTGGCCACCCAGGCCCGTGAGCCGGTGCCCCATTACGAGCACACCACCGTCGGCTACAACTACCGCATGAGCAACATCCTCGCCGGTGTCGGGCGCGGGCAGCTGCGGGTGCTGAAGGACCGCGTGCAGGCGCGCCGCCGGGTGTTTGAGCGCTACCGGGACGGGCTCAAGCACGTCACGGCCATCGAATGGATGGACGAGCCCGCCTGGAGCTATTCCAACCGCTGGCTGAGCACGGGCATCATCCGCAGCGAGCGTACGCGGGTGACCAGCCAGGACCTCATGCAGCGGCTGATGGCGGAGCGCATCGAGGCGCGACCGGTCTGGAAGCCCATGCAGCTGCAGCCGGTCTTCGCGCAGGCGGCCTACTACAGCCACGAGCCGCAGCATTCTGTTTCTGCTCACCTGTTCGAATCGGGCTTCTGCCTGCCGTCCGGCTCCAACATGACGGAAGCGCAGCAGGATCGTGTGATCGCCGTGCTGAGCGATCTTTTTGCCAAGGGCTGAGCCCTTCATCGAGCTATGAATCCAGATTTGCAAGACGACCGAGCGGCCTATGGCGATGAATGGGACGAGCAGGAGGCGCCCGCGGTGACCCTGCTCGAGGCCCTGACATGGCTGGGCGAAGCCAAGACGCGCCTGTTGGCGACGGCGGGCGCCTGCGCCGTCCTCGGTGTAGGGCTGGCCTTGGTGCTGCCGGCCAAATTCACGGCCACCACGACCTTCCTGCCGCCGGCTTCAAGTCAGCCGCAAGCCGGCTCGGCCGCAGCGCTTGCCGCACTGGGCTCCCTCGGAGGCCTGGCAGGGGCGGGGGTGAAGACGCCCGACGAAATGTACGTGGCGCTGCTGACGGGTGACAGCGTGCTGCGGGGCCTGGACACGCGTTTCAGCCTCCGTGAACGCTATGGCGTGAGCAGCCATGAGGCCCTGCGCCGCCGTGTGGCGGAGTTCGTCCGTGTCGGGGCTGACAAGAAGTCCGGCCTGATCAGCGTGGACGTCGAGGACCGCGATCCCGAGTTCGCGACCCGGCTGGCCAATGCCCATGCCGAAGAAATCAGCAAGGTGCTGGGTCGCCTGGCGATTGGTGAGGCACAGCAGCGGCGCGTCTTCTATGAGAGGCAGATCAAGGAAGCCAAGGAGGCGCTGGTGCAGGCCGAGGCCGGCCTGCGTGCCGTCCAGGAGAAGTCCGGCATGATTGCGCTGGAGAAGCAGGCTGAGTCGGTCGTGATCGGCGTGGCCCAGCTGCGGGCCGCTATCACGGAGCGTGAGGTGCAGATGAAGGTCTTGCGCGTGGACAGCACCGAGCACAACCCGGCCGTGGTGAAGCTCAGTTCCGAGCTGGCGGCCCTGAAGGCGGAACTGGCGCGGGCCGAGTCGGCACAGGGGCCCAGCGCCGTGGGCGTCTCGATGGCCAAGCTGCCGGCTGCGGCTGTGGAGTATGTCCGTGCCCGACGTGAACTGAAGATCCAGGAGGCCCTGATGGAGGGCCTGATCCGCCAGTACGAGATTGCCAAGCTGGATGAGGCCAAGGAAAGCCCGTCGCTTCAGCAGGTCGATGTGGCACGTGTCCCTGAGCGCAAGTCCTCTCCACGGCTGGGGCTGCTGGCGCTGAGCTTCGTCGCCGTGGGACTGATGGGTTCCGTGGCCTGGGTGCTTGGTCGCGGCTATGTTGCGAAGGTCCGCAGCCAGGACCCCGACAAGGCAGCCTCCTGGCGCGCACTGGCCAAGGCCTGGCGCTGGAGCCGCGCATGAGTAGCTGGAGCGTTCGTAGCCTGCGTGGCCTGGTGGCATTGCCCGCCTGGTGCAAGGCCGCCCTGCTGGTAGCGGTCGATGCTGTGTTCCTTCCCCTGTGCATGCTGGCGTCGGTGACCTTGCGGGTGGGCACGCTGGACGAGGCGCTGCACACCGCCCTGGCAGGGCAGGTGATCTTCGCGTGGCTGGCCATCCCGGTGCTGGCCGCCGCAGGTCTGTACCGCTCGGTGGTCCGCTACCTGGACCTGCGCGTGCTGGCCCGCTGCAGCGCTTCCCTGGCCGCGGTGGTGCTGCTGGTCTACATGCTGGCGCAAGCCGCGGACCTCACCATGCTGCCGCGCTCGTCCATGCTGATCTTCTGGTTCATCACCTTTGCCTACGTGCTGATCTCGCGCTTTCTCGCGCGGGCGCTGCTGTGGGGGGCCCTGCAGCGGCATGGGCGTCCGCTGGTCCGGACCATCATCTACGGAGCAGGGGCTGCAGGCGCCCAGCTGGCGCACAGCATGCAGTTCAGCCCCGAGTACCGGGCCGTCTGCTTCGTGGATGACGAGCCTGCACTGCGCGGCAAGAAGGTGGCCGGCCTGGACGTGCTGCCGGCCGATGCGCTGCGTGGCGCGGCCGACAAGCTGGCGATCGACCTCATCGTGGTCGCGGTGCCTTCGGCCGCGCCGGCTGTGCGTCGCCGCATCATCGAGCTGGCCGAAGGCACGGGCCTGCCGGTCAAGACGCTCCCGGGCCTGGTGGACCTGGTCCAGGGCGATGTACGCGTCTCCGACATCCGCGAGGTTGCGCTGCCTGACCTGCTGGGCCGCGAGGTGGTGCCGCCCGATGCCAAGCTCTTCAGCCGCAACATCCGCGGCAAGGCCGTGCTGGTGACGGGGGCCGGGGGCTCCATCGGCAGCGAGTTGTGCCGCCAGATCATGAGCCAGCGGCCGGCCGTGCTGCTGCTGCTGGACCACTCCGAGTTCGCGCTCTACAGCATCGAGCAGGAGCTGCGTCCGCAGGCGCAGGACGTCACCCTGGAGGCGGTGCTGGGCAGTGTGCTGGATGAAGACCTGCTGCTGCAGCTGATGCGCCAGCATCGTGTCGATACCGTTTATCACGCCGCAGCCTACAAGCACGTGCCGCTGGTCGAAGCCAATGTGCTGAGAGGCATCACGAACAATGTCTTCGGTTCCCTGGCGGTTGCGCGCTGCGCCGCGGCGGCAGGCGTCACGACCTGCGTGCTGGTGTCCACCGACAAGGCCGTGCGCCCGACCAACATCATGGGCACGACCAAGCGCGTGGCCGAGCTGATCTTCCAGGGGGCGGCGGCGGCACCACAGTCCAAAACCACTTTTGCGATGGTGCGCTTCGGCAACGTGCTGGGCTCCTCCGGCTCCGTGGTGCCGCTGTTCAAGCGGCAGATCCAGGATGGCGGGCCCATCACCATCACGCATCCGGACATCATCCGCTACTTCATGCTGATTCCTGAAGCGGCCCAGCTCGTCATCCAGGCGGGCGCGATGGCCCGCGGAGGCGAGGTGTTCGTGCTGGACATGGGCGAGCCCGTGCGCATCGTCGACCTGGCGCGTACCCTGATTCGCCTGTCCGGGCTGACGGAGCGCACCAAGAGCCACCCGGATGGCGACATCGCCATCGAGTTCGTGGGACTGCGGCCGGGCGAGAAGCTTTACGAGGAGCTGCTGATCGGCGATGGCGTGACGCCCAGCGGCCATCCTCGCATCATGTGCGCCCACGAGCGCATGCTGGAGCCTCAGGTGCTGGACACCCTCTTGGCCCAGCTCCGGGAGGCCTCTCGGGCCGGCGATGTGACCAGGGCTGTGGAACAGTTGCGTCTGCTGGTGCCGGAGTACCAGCCGCAGGCGGCGGAGTCTGCACCTCCTCCGGGATACTCGGCGGGCGTGGGCGAGGGCGCGGATGAGCAGGTCTTGCAGCCTGTGCTTGCGCCACCTGTTGTGTCGGCCCTGGGCTGAGTCCAGCCAGGCCGGGTGCCGGCACATCTCCCAGTGCCAGCACGATGAAAGCCTGGTGGCGACAATGCGCGCATGAGCAGCACTTTGACGGCGTTGAGGCGCCATCCTGAATTCGGCCAGGGCGCCCGCGACATGTTGGGCATCACCCTGGGCATCTCGGCCTGGGGGCTGGTCACCGGCGTGGCCATGATCAAAAGCGGGCTGTCATTGCCGCTGGCGCTGCTGATGAGCCTCACCGTCTTCGCCGGCAGTTCGCAGCTGGCCGCGCTGCCCCTGCTGGCGGCCGGCGCGCCGCTGTGGGTGCTATGGGCCACGGCTTTCTGCGTGAACCTGCGCTTCGTGATCTTCAGCGCGCAGTGGCGCTACTACCTGGGCCACCTGCCGCTGCGCTGGCGGCTCTTCACCGGCTACTTTGCCGCCGACCTCAACTACGTGGCCTTCATGCGCCGCTACCCGGAGCCCCGGCCGGCCGACGAGCCGGCCCTGGCCTACTTCTGGGGCGGTGTGGCGCTGAACTGGAGCGCCTGGCAGATCCCCTCCATCGCAGGCATCCTGCTGGCCGATCGCGTGCCCACCGAATGGGGGCTGGGCTTTGCCGGCGTGCTGGCGCTGCTGGGCTTGACCTACTCGCTGCTGTCGGACCGCAAGAGCTGGATCTCTGCCGCCATGGCTGGCTGTGCCGCAGTTGCGAGCTACGCCCTGCCCTTGAAGCTCAACATCGTCGTGGCCATCGCGGCGGCCGTGGCCATGGGCCTGCTGCTGGATCACTGGATGCCTGATGCCAGGACGCCCGAGGAGGCTGTCAAATGAATGACTGGATGACCGCCCTGGCCATCCTCGGCCTGGCCCTGATCACGGTGCTGACGCGCAGCTTCTTCATGATCCCCGAGCGCGAGATCCCCATGCCCGACTGGGCCAAGCAGGGCCTGCGCTATGCCCCTCTGGCCGCGCTGGCCGCCGTGGTGCTGCCCCAGATCGTGATGACGCCGGACGGCCAGTTGCTGCACAGCTGGCAGGACGCGCGCCTCTACGCCGCGACCGTCGGCACCGCCTACTTCTTCTGGAAGCGCGGCATCCTGGGCACCATCCTGAGCGGCACGGCGGTGATGCTGGCCCTGCGCGTCGGCCTGGGCTGGTAATCGAGGCGTGCTCGGGTACCACCAAGGTACGGCCGGGGCGCGCCGGGGCGGCTTGGTAAGCTAGAGGGCTTGCGCTGCCCGTGCAGCCCCCGAATTCCACACAAACTCCGAGAGACTCATGAACGTCCTGCGTTTTTCCGACCTCGTGGCCGCCGGCAAGGTGGCTGGTCAGCGTGTCTTCATCCGTGCCGATCTGAACGTCCCCCAGGACGATGCCGGCAACATCACCGAGGACACCCGCATCCGCGCCTCCATCCCGGCGATCGAGATGGCCCTGAAGGCCGGCGCTGCTGTGATGGTGACCTCCCACCTGGGCCGCCCGACCGAGGGTGAGTTCAAGCCCGAGGACTCCCTGGCTCCCATCGCCAAGCGCATGGGCGAGTTGATGGGCCGTGAGGTGCCCGTGCTGGCTGACTGGGTCGACGGTGTGAGCGTCGAGCCGGGCCAACTGGTGCTGCTGGAGAACTGCCGCGTCAACAAGGGCGAGAAGAAGAACAACGAAGAGCTGGCGAAGAAGATGGCCGCCCTGTGCGACATCTACGTCAACGACGCCTTCGGCACCGCCCACCGCGCCGAGGGCACGACCTACGGCATCGCACAGTTCGCCAAGGTTGCCTGCGCCGGTCCGCTGCTGGCCGCCGAGATCGACGCCATCACCAAGGCCCTGGCCGCCCCGAAGCGCCCGCTGGTGGCCATCGTGGCCGGCTCCAAGGTCTCCACCAAGCTGACCATCCTCCAGTCCCTGTCCAAGAACGTGGACGGCCTGGTGGTGGGCGGCGGCATCGCCAACACCTTCATGCTGGCCGCCGGCCTGAAGATCGGCAAGTCCCTGGCCGAGCCCGACCTCGTGGGCGAGGCCATCGCCGTGATCGAGTCCATGAAGGCCCGCGGCGCCGCTGTGCCCATCCCCGTGGACGTGGTGACCGCCAAGACCTTCGCCGCGGACGCTCCGGCCACCGTGAAGGCCGCGACCGACGTGGCCGACGATGACCTGATCCTGGACATCGGCCCCAAGACTGCCGCGATGCTGGCCGAGCAGCTCAAGGCAGCGGGCACCATCGTCTGGAACGGCCCGGTGGGTGTGTTCGAGTTCGATGCCTTCGCGCACGGTACCGAGACCATCGCTCGCGCCATCGCCGAGAGCAGCGCCTTCAGCATCGCTGGCGGCGGCGACACCCTGGCCGCCATCGCCAAGTACGGCATCGAGAAGAACGTGGGCTACATCTCCACCGGCGGCGGCGCCTTCCTGGAAGTGCTGGAAGGCAAGACCCTGCCCGCCTTCGAGATTCTGGCCCGGCGCGCCGAGGGCTGATCGACGGCTCGCTCTGCTTGAAAGCCCGGCTTGTCCGGGCTTTTGTCTTTGGCAGCTCGACGCTCTGGCGGAAGCTCGCTTGCCGCGTCGCGAAGGCCGTCAGGCCGGTGTTTGCGATTTGTGCATGAGGGGCAAAGGACTCGGCATCGGCAGCGCATGAAACCGTCATGTACCGGGGAGTAAGCTGGCTGGCCCTGCAGTCCGCACAGCAACAAGAGGAGACCCGGATGGCTGAGAAAGAGGCCTTGTCGCCCGCCGAACGCGCCCTGCGCGACGCCGCGCTGGAATACCACCGCGCGCCGACCCGCGGCAAGATCGCCGTCACGCCCACCAAGGCCCTGTCCAACCAGCGTGATCTCTCGCTGGCCTACTCGCCCGGCGTTGCCTATGCCTGCCTGGCCATCGAGGAGGACCCCAGCCTGGCGGCCGAGTACACCTCGCGCGCCAACCTCGTCGGCGTCATCACCAACGGCACGGCCGTGCTGGGCCTGGGCGACATCGGCCCCCTGGCCGGCAAGCCGGTGATGGAGGGCAAGGGCTGCCTGTTCAAGAAGTTCGCCGGCGTTGACGTCTTCGACATCGAGCTGGCCGAGCGCGACCCCGACAAGCTGGTCGACATCATCGCCGCCATGGAGCCCACGCTGGGCGGCGTCAACCTCGAGGACATCAAGGCGCCCGAGTGCTTCTACATCGAGAAGAAGCTCTCCGAGCGCATGAACATTCCCGTCTTCCACGACGACCAGCACGGCACGGCCATCATCTCCAGCGCCGCCCTGCTCAACGGCCTGGAGCTGGTGGGCAAGGCCATCGGGCAGGTGAAGCTGGCGGTGTCGGGTGCGGGCGCCGCGGCCATCGCCTGCCTGGACGTGATGGTGGGCCTGGGCGTGAAGCGGGAGAACGTCTTCGTCTGTGACTCCAAGGGCCTGATCCAGAGCGAACGCGCCGATGCGCAGGCCGGCAAGCTCGATGAATCCAAGCAGCGCTACTGCCAGGTCACGACGGCCCGCACGCTGGCCGATGTGGTGGCCGGCGCGGACGTCTTCCTGGGCTGCTCGGCCGCGGGCGTGCTGACGCAGGACATGGTCGCGACGATGGCCGGCAATCCCATCATCCTCGCCCTGGCCAACCCCGAACCCGAGATCCGCCCCGAGCTGGCCAAGGCAGTGCGCCCGGACTGCATCATCGCCACTGGCCGCTCGGACTACCCGAACCAGGTCAACAACGTCCTGTGCTTCCCCTACATCTTCCGCGGTGCGCTGGACTGCGGCGCCACCAAGATCACCGAGGCCATGAAGCTGGCCTGCGTGCGCGAGATCGCCGCCCTGGCCAAGGCTGAGATGAGCGATGAGGTCGCGGCCGCCTATGCCGGGCAGGAGCTGGCTTTCGGCCCGGACTACCTCATTCCCAAGCCCTTCGACGCCCGCCTGATCCTGCGCATTGCGCCGGCCGTGGCTGAAGCGGCCGCGGCGTCGGGCGTGGCCACACGGCCCATCGCCGACCTGGCGGCCTATCGCGAGCAGCTCTCGCGCTTCGTCTACCAGACCGGCATGTTCATGCGCCCGGTCTTCGCCGCCGCCAAGGCCGAGTACCAGGAAGGCCAGGCCCGCGTGATCTACGCCGAGGGCGAGGACGAGCGCGTGCTGCGCGCCGTGCAGGTGGCCATCGACGAGAAGCTCACCCGCCCGACGCTGATCGGCCGCCCCGAGGTCATCCAGATGCGCCTCCAGCGCGCCGGCCTGCGCATGAAGCTGGGCGAGGACGTGCAGCTCATCGACCCGGACAACGACGCCCGCTTCCGCCACTACTGGGAGCGCTACCACCAGGTCATGGGGCGCCGCGGCGTGACGCCGGAGATGGCCAAGGCGGCGGTGCGCCGCTCGGCCACCACCATCGGCGCCCTGGCCATCGAGCTGGGCGACGCCGACGCCATGATCTGCGGAATGGTGGGGCGTTTTGATTCGCACCTGGAGCATGTGTCCGACCTCATCGGACTCAAGGCTGGGGTGCAGAACTTCGCCACCCTCAATGCGCTGATGCTGGAGCAGCACACGCTCTTCATCACGGACACCTTCGTCAACGAGGACCCGACTGCCGAGCAGTTGGCCGAGATCGCCGCCATGGCTGCGGAGGAGATGCGCCGCTTCGGCCTGCCGCCCAAGGTGGCCTTCCTCTCGCACTCGATGTTCGGCTCCAGCAAGCGGGCCTCGGCGCAGAAGATGCGCCGTGCACGCGAACTCTTCGTGCAGCACGCCCCGGACGTGGAGTGCGATGGCGAGATGCATGGCGATGCGGCGCTGAGCGAGTCGGTGCGCGCCACCTTCCTGCCGGACAGCACCCTCAAGGGCGCGGCCAACCTGCTGGTGCTGCCGAGCCTGGACGCTGCCAACATCCTCTTCAACGTGCTGAAGATCACCAGC
Source organism: Roseateles sp. DB2 (assembly GCF_051857535.1). Lineage (NCBI taxonomy): Bacteria > Pseudomonadati > Pseudomonadota > Betaproteobacteria > Burkholderiales > Sphaerotilaceae > Roseateles > Roseateles sp. DB2. The sequence goes on from NZ_JBPZGY010000002.1 coordinate 355,149, forward strand.
GGGCAGGGCGTCACCGTGGGCCCGATGCTGCTGGGCGCGGCCCGGCCGGTGCATATCCTCACGCCGTCCGCGACCGTGCGGCGCATCGTCAACATGACGGCGCTGGCCGTGGCCGAAGTCCGCGCTGGAAAGGGTTGACCACCCCAGGAATTGACCACCCCCTACCGGCTTCGCCCCCTTGCAGGGCGCACCGGGCCAGAGACCCGGCCCTTCGGTAGTCACAAACGCCAGGGCGTTTGTGTCCGACCTCAGCCCCCTCAAGGGGGCACAGCCGACGGCCCGGCAAAGGCGGATCCACGGCTGTCGCTCTGCATGAACCCCGCCGGGTTGCCCCGGCGGGGTTCTTTGTTTGAAGGGGCGCCGTGTTGGTGGTGCAGCCTGGCGATGCGCGGTCGTGCCATCGGCATTCAAGCCCTTCGCTCCTCTCGAAGCACCGCGCGGTCAATGCCTTCATCCCGCCCCGCTTGGTAACCGCATGAAATCGACTTCCCGCTCTAAATGCGGCACATAATCGATTCCTGTAACTTAATTTCAGCGAGCTGCCCATGACCCGTGCCACCAAGATCGTTGCCACTCTCGGTCCCGCATCCTCCACCCCCGAGGTGCTGGAGCGCATGATCCGGGCGGGGGTGGACGTGGTGCGGCTGAATTTCTCTCATGGCAAGGCGCAGGACCACATCGACCGCGCCCGCATGGTGCGCGAGGCGGCCGCGGCGGTGGGCAAGGAGGTCGCCATCATGGCCGACCTGCAGGGCCCCAAGATCCGCGTCGGCAAGTTCGAGAACGGCAAGATCGAACTGGTCAACGGCACCCGCTTCATCCTCGATGCCAACCGCACCGAGCTGGGCAACGAGGAGATCGTGGGCCTGGACTACAAGGAGCTGCCGCGCGACGTGAAACCTGGCGACACGCTTCTGCTCAATGACGGCCTGCTGGTGCTGACTGTCGAGGCCGTGCGCGGCGCGCAGGTCCACACCATCGTCAAGCTGGGCGGCGAGCTGTCCAACAACAAGGGCATCAACAAGCAGGGCGGCGGTCTCACGGCGCCGGCCTTGACCGCCAAGGACATGGAGGACATCAAGACCGCCATGTCCTTCCAGTGCGAATACCTGGCCGTCAGCTTTCCCAAGAACGCCACCGACATGGAGATGGCCCGCCAGCTGGCCAATGTCGCAGGCGAGCCCTGGCGTCACAAGCCCGGCATGATCGCCAAGATCGAGCGCAGCGAGGCCATCCCGCATCTGGAGGCCATCCTGAAGGCCTCCGACGGCATCATGGTGGCCCGCGGTGACCTCGCCGTGGAGGTGGGCAACGCCGCCGTGCCTGCCCTGCAGAAGCGCATGATCCGCATGGCCCGCGAGCTGGACAAGGTCGCCATCACGGCCACCCAGATGATGGAGTCCATGATCGTCAATCCGGTGCCCACCCGCGCCGAGGTGTCCGACGTGGCCAATGCCGTGCTGGATGGCACCGACGCCGTGATGCTCTCCGCCGAGACCGCCGCCGGCAAGTTCCCCGTGGAGACCATCGAGCAGATGGCGGCCATCGCGCTGGAGGCCGAGATCGCCGAGTTCGTCACCATCGACACCGACTTCACCAACCGCCAGTTCGGCCGCATCGACCAGGCGATTGCCATGGGTGCGCTGTTCACCGCGCACCACCTGGGCTGCAAGGCCATCCTGGCCCTGACCGAGTCCGGCTCCACCGCGCTGTGGATGAGCCGCCATCGCATCCATGTGCCCATCTTCGGCCTGACCACCACGCCGCAGTCGCAGCGCAAGATGACGCTCTACCGCAATGTGCGCCCGCTGCTCATGCCCAAGTACGAGGACCGCGACGTGGCCTTGAAGGCTGCCGAGCAACTGCTGGTCGAGCGCGGTGTGCTGATGCCCGGCGATACCTACGCCATCACCTGCGGCGAGCCCATGGGCTACCCCGGTGGCACCAATATGCTGAAGGTCTGCCGCGTCGAGTAAGTCGCGCGACGGCTGGCCCGGCCTGCAGGCGGCCACCCCCGCTGCACTATGCTTGGACTCAGCCGGCCGGCATTGCGACCGTTCGAGACGCACCCGGCATGAACGCCCCCCAGAAGAACTTGCGGCCAGACCCGCAGCGGCGGCGCCTGCTGGGCGCTTGCGTGCGGCTGGGCCTGGGCGTCGGGAGCGCAACAGGTGCAGCGGCCCTGCCGCAAGTGCCCCTGGCCGTGGGCGAGCATGTGAACCGTGCCTTCGTGATGCCCTTGCTGCAGCTGCTGCAACAGGGCGCTGGCTGGGCCTGGGACCTGCAGTTCGCGCCCATGGGCCGCGTGCTCGCCCTGGCGGAACGCGGGCAGAGCCTGGCCTTTGGCCTGGGGCGCACGGCAGCCCGCGAGGCCGTGCTGGCCTACAGTGATCCCCTGTTCAGCTCCCGCGTCTGGCCTGTCGTTCGACGGGACCGCGGTCTGCGCCTGCGCAGCGTCGAGGATCTGCGCGGGCTGACCGTCTGCCTGGCTCGCTCCATGAGCTACGGTGCGGCCATCGATGCTGCGAAGGGGCAGGATTTCCAGGTCGAGTATGCCGATGGCGACCCCATGACCCGCTTGCGCATGCTGGCTGCCCAGCGCTGTGATGTGGTGCTGATGACTCACCGCAGCGCCGACCCCTGGCTGCTGGAGCGTCGGCTGCGCAGTGCGGCCGGCTATTCGGCGCTGATCGAGGTGGGCGCCACGCCCCTGGTCAGCGAGCCTGTGCATGTGGCCGGAGCCCTGGGCAGCCCGCTGCTGCGACATCTCCCCCTGCTCAATGCGGCGCTGCGGCGCCAGCACGCTGCCATCCAGGCCCTGGTCGACAGCGAGCTGTGAATCTCGCCCCAGCTCAGGACTTCTGTGCGCTGCGCACCAGGGCCTCGATGCGCGGTGTCATGTGCGTGGGCACCAGCTCCACCTCCTGGTGCGCTCGGGCGAAGACGCGGAAAAGCTCGTCCGTGAAGCCGTGCCCGACATCCTCCACCCCCTCGAAGCTCACCTCGGCGCGCTTGAACTGCGGCAGCCGCGCTGCCACGCGCCGGGCTTGCGCGCGCGAGTCCAGGGCCTGGCCCGGCCCGGCCACCAGGCGCAGGTAGATCTTGGTCTGGTCGAACTCGATGCCCGAGCCATCCGTGCTCCAGGCCTCCAGCACCTGATCCAGGGTGCGGGTGCTGTCCAGTGCGATGGACATGTAGATGGAGCTGCCTTGGCGCGGCAGTGGTCGACCGGCTTGCCAGCCGGTGGATTCCCAGGCGCGGCGCTGGAAGGCCGTGCCGTTGGCGTGGATGTCGAAGACATCGGCGAGTTGAGCGCTGAAGAAGAGCCCACGCCCGGTATGCATCTGCGGCTGGCTGGTCAGCCGCCCCTTGGACAGCTCCAGCATCGCGTGCTGAGGATCGGTGATGTCGAAAGCCTCGCAAATCCTGTTGAAGACACCGCAGCCGTCGTCCGATACCAGCAACTGCACATGGCTGGGAGTCTGCCGCAGGGAGACGGTCACGCTGCTGCCGCCGCTGTGGTCCACGGCGTTGTTGACCAGCTCGGTGAAGCCGTGCTGCACCATGCGGGCCACGTGCTTGGGCAGGGCGAAATTGGGTGCGAAGTCCCGTTGCCAGGGCAGGTCTTCCTGCAGGCCGTGCAAGGTGTAGGAGCGCACGACCTGGCGCAGCACCCCCGGGCCGTAGACGGGGCGGCGCATGCTGCCCTCGCGCGTGAGCCACTGGGCGTCGACCAGGCGGCGCAGGGCCGAGAGCACCGCGCGATGGCTGGCACCGGTGCGCTCTTCCACATGCGCCGGCAGGTCCAGCGAATGTTCACGGGCGGCAGCAGTGATCCACAGCGTCAGGTGCTCGAAGGACAGTCGGGTCATGAACGCTCCATGAGAGGGCTGTCAGTGTCGCCGCAAGTAACCGCCCTGCAGCGGCGCAGCAAGAGGGGGCGGCGGTCCAGCCCGACGCTTGGGGCGGGCGCAACACACCAATGGCGGACCAGTTGCGAGCCTAGCCCGGGCCTGAGCCCTTCGCAAGCGACCCAACCCGCTCAGGGCGCACCCGAGTTGCGGGGGCCGGCGCAAGGGTTGCCGGGCTGAGAGGCCGGTTTTGGCTGCCCTCGCCGCTAGAATCCCGGGCAGTTACGGCGCGGTTACATGCCTATGCTTGTGCTTGCACAGCCCGCAGGCTTGCCGCCAGACGCGCCCTCAGGATTTTTCACTTCCTCGGAGTTTCATCATGGCCCTCGTTTCCATGCGCCAGTTGCTGGACCATGCCGCCGAGCACGGCTACGGCATCCCGGCCTTCAACGTCAACAACCTGGAGCAGGTGCAGGCCGTGATGGCGGCTGCCGATGAAGTCGGCGCCCCGGTGATCCTGCAGGCCAGCGCAGGGGCTCGCAAGTACGCTGGCGAAAGCTTCATCAAACACCTGATCCAGGCGGCCGTCGAAGCCTACCCGCACATCCCGCTGGTGATGCACCAGGACCATGGCACCAGCCCCAAGGTCTGTGCCGGCGCCATCGACCTGGGCTTTGGCTCGGTGATGATGGACGGCTCTCTCATGGACGATGGAAAGACGCCTGCGTCCTTCGACTACAACGTGGACGTCACCCGCAAGGTCGTGGAGATGGCCCACAAGGTCGGCGTGACCGTGGAAGGCGAGCTGGGCTGCCTGGGCAATCTGGAAACCGGCGACGCCGGTGAGGAAGACGGCATCGGCGCTGTCGGCAAGCTCGACCACAGCCAGATGCTGACCGACCCCGAGGAAGCGGCCACCTTCGTGAAGGCCACGCAGCTGGACGCCCTGGCCATCGCCATCGGCACCAGCCATGGCGCCTACAAGTTCTCGCGCAAGCCCACGGGCGACATCCTCGCCATCAGCCGCGTCAAGGAAATCCACAAGCGCATCCCCAACACCCACCTGGTGATGCATGGCTCGTCCTCGGTCCCCGCCGAGCTGCTGGCCATCATCAACCAGTATGGCGGCAAGATGAAGGAAACCTACGGCGTGCCCGTCGAGGAGATCCAGGAAGCCATCAAGCACGGTGTGCGCAAGATCAACATCGACACCGACATCCGCCTGGCCATGACCGGTGCCGTGCGCAAGTTCCTGTTCGAGAACCCGGACAAGTTCGACGCCCGCGAATGGCTCAAGCCCGCCCGTGAAGCCGCCAAGCAGGTCTGCAAGGCCCGCTACCTGGAATTCGGCTGTGAAGGCCAGGCTGCAAAGATCAAGCCCCTGACCCTTGTTCAGGTGGCCGAGGCCTATGCGCGTGGCGAATTGGCTCAAGTCGTGCAATGATCCGCTAACGAAGACGAAGCTCCACGAACTTGACCCGCAGGTCGCCAGACCCGCGGGTCTTTTTTTGCCTGCGGCGCCCGTAAAATCGTCCCCTCTTCGACGGATGCCCACCATGACTGCTGCCCTGCTGAATTCCTCCCTCACCTCGCTCCCCCTCCTGGCCCGCGGCAAGGTGCGCGAGAACTACGCAGTCGGTGAAGACCGCATCCTGATGATCGCCAGCGATCGCATCTCTGCCTACGACGTCATCATGGGCGAGCCCATCCCGGGCAAGGGCGCGCTGCTGACGAAGATGGCGCTGTTCTGGTTCGACAAGCTGCAGGGCATCGTCCCCAACCATCTGACGGGCGAGGACCCGCTGTCGGTCGTCACCGAGGCCGAGCGCGAGCAGGTCCGTGACCGCGCCATGCTGGTCAAGCGCCTGAAGCCGCTGCCTATCGAGGCCGTGGTGCGCGGCTACCTGGCCGGCAGCGGCTGGGCCGAATACAAGGCCAGCGGCAAGGTCTGCGGTGTCGAGTTGCCGCCCGGTCTGCAGAACGCCTCCAAGCTGCCCCAGCCCATCTTCACCCCGGCCACCAAGGCCGAGATGGGCGACCACGACGAGAACATCGACTTCGAACGCTGCGTGGCCATCATCGGCCGTGAACTGGCTGAGAAGGTCCGCGACATCGCCATCCAGCTCTACCAGCGTGCTGCGGACTATGCCCTCACCAAGGGCATCATCATCGCGGACACCAAGTTCGAGTTCGGCCTGGATGCCGACGGCACCCTGACCCTCATGGACGAGGTGCTGACCCCCGACTCCTCGCGCTACTGGCCCGCCGAGAGCTACGCCGTGGGCAGCAACCCGCCCAGCTACGACAAGCAGTTCCTGCGTGACTGGCTGGAGCAGGCCCAGGTGGACGGCAAGCCCTGGGGCAAGGTAGCGCCGGCGCCCCAACTGCCCGCCGAGGTGATTCAGAAGACGGCCGCCAAGTACCAGGAAGCCCTGGAACGCCTGACGCGCTGAAGTTGATCCAGACCGGGCCCAGGCGGCCCGTCGTCTGGCAAGCTGTACCCAGATCGAATCAACCGGCGGACCCAGTGGTGCGCCCAGCGCCCCGGACGGGGCGCCGAAGCGAGGGAGTCTTGCATGGAGATCAAGTCGCGCCTGCTCAAGCAGCTGGACAAGGACATCGCGGCGTCCACGAGCCCGGTGCCTGCCGCTTGCCTCAAGGCCCGCCGAGCCATCCTGCTGGCGCGGCATGGTGCGCTCAACGAGGCCCGGGAGCAGTTGACGGTGCTGCATCAGCTGGCCTTCCAGCATCCGCACCCTGAGGTGGGCGCCTGGCTGCATCTGGCCGAAGGGCTGATGAGCTACTACACCGACTTCGGCAGCAGCGCCCAGGAAAAGATCCAGCGCGCCCTCAGCATCTCGCGCAGCATCGGTCAGTCCGAGGTCGAGTCCCTGGCGCATGCCTGGCTTACGCAGCTGGCCTATGTGCGGCATGACCTGCCCGTGGTGCTCAGCCATGCGGCCGAGTGCCTGCGCGTGGCCGCGCCCGAGCATCGTGTGGCGCGGGGGCGCGTGCATATGGTGCTCGGTGTGTGCTGGCAGTACGCCGGCCAGTTGGACCAGGCACTGCCCTGGTACCAGCGCTCGCGCGCCTATGCGGCGGCTGATGGCGATGACGCGACCATCTCCGCGCTCATGTACAACATGGCGGTGATGCGCACGGCCCAGGTGCGCTGGAAGGCGCTGTCCAGCACTGCCGCGCTGGCGCCTGAGCTGCTGCTTGGCGTGGACTCGGTCAAGCACTACGACGCCGCCGTGGGCGCAGCGGTGCTGGCGGAGCTGACACCCCTGCTGCGGGCGCAGATCCTTGCCATCCAGGGCGATTTCCAGCAGGCCAGGGCGCTCTACGAAGAACACCTGCCCCTGGCGATCTCGCGCGGCCTGGCCCGCCTGGGCAGCAGTCTGCTGTCCGACCTGGCCTGGTGCCGCCTCAACTGTGACGAGACCGAGGTGGCGCTCCAGCAGGCCCGCGAGGCTGAGGTGGAGCTGGATCCGCTGTGCGATGTCGACGACCGCGCGGCCACGCACACCCGACTGGCTCAGATCTTCGCCGCCGTGGGCGAGACCGCTGCTGCGGCCCATCATCAGGAGCGTGCTGCAGCGGAGTGGGCCGAGTTTGCTCGACAGCAGAGCGAGTGGGGGGCGGCCCTGGCCGCCTCAGGGCTCAAGGCCGATCCCCTGCGACGCTGAGCGGCCGCTGCCGGCCATGCTCCGGCAAGGACTCTTCCCGAGGCCCTGCCTCGTGCTGGCCTTACACCGGCGCTTGCCGATAGGGTTCGTCGTCCGCGATGAAGTCGTGCTCTGCCAGGGCGTCGCTGATCCATTCACGCACACCGGGCGCCGCGGCCAGCCGGTCCATGTAGGCGCCGACCACCGGTGGCACCGGCAGCCCGTAACTGCGGATGCGCATGGCCACCGGGGCGTAGAAGGCGTCCGCGGCGCAGAAGCTGCCGAACAGGAAGGGGCCGCCGCTTTCCGCCAGTGCGTCCTGCAGCAGCTGGCAGACGCGAGCGAGGTCCTGGCGCAGGCCGGCCTCCCTGGCCATCAGCTCCGCGCCCTTGTCCTGCAGCGCCGCCTCGATGTTCATGGGACAGTGCGAGCGCAACTGGCCGAAGCCCGAATGCATCTCGGCGCAGAGGCTGCGGGCCCGCGCGCGCTGCCGTGCATCCTGTGGCCAGACGCCGGCTTGCGGGTGGCGCTCCGCCAGGTACTCGGCGATGGCCAGGGTGTCCCACACCGCAAAGCCATCGTCCTCCACCAGCACGGGTACCTTGCCGGCGGGCGTGTGCTGCGCCAGGGCCTGGTAGAACGGCGAGCCGGCATGGAAGTCGAAGCGCAGCTTGACCTCCTCGAAGGGAATGCCCAGGCCCTTGGCCAGCACCCAGGGGCGCATGGACCAGGAAGAGTAGTTCTTGTTGCCGATCACCAGTTTCATGCGCGCTCCTCTGCGTCGATGGGTTCAGGACGCGCAAGCTTACTGTCCTGCCGGCGCCTTCACTGCTGAGAAATCGGCATGGGATTGATGCGTGCGGCGTATCGGCGGCCTGCCGGGGGGCAGGGGGATCAGGCCGACACGGCCCATCCGCGCGCGTCAGATGCGCGCATTGCGGCGCCAGCGATTGAGCTGCTCGGCCCGCGGTTGCTCGCCCAGTACGGCGGCCAGGCTGTGCGGCCGCAGCCCCAATGCCGTCAGCCCCGGCAGATGGCCGCTGGCGATGTTGGGGATGCGCATGGAGGCGAGGTTGTCCCGCGACATCAGCGGCTCGCCCGGCAGGCATTCCATGAACAGCGCCTGCAGCCAGGCCAGCGCTTCGGGCAGGTTCAGGATGGGGCGGGGGCGGCTCAGAAACTGTCCGGCCAACTGCACCAGTTCACGCAGGCTCAGCACCTGTGGTCCGGCGGCCTCGTACACCTGGGCAGCCGCGCCGGCCTGCTCGATCAACTGGCGCAACGCTCCCGCGACATCCTCCACCCAGACGGGCTGGAACTGCGCCGACGAACCGGCCAATGGCAGGACAGGGAAGGCGCGCTGCAGGCCGGCGAAGAGATTCAGGAACCGATCCTCGGCGCCGAAGATCACCGAGGGGCGCAGGATGCGCCAGTCCAGACCGCTGGCACGGATCAGCGCCTCGCCCCGCGCCTTGGAGCGCAGATAGCGCGAGGGGGCGTCCTGGGCCACGCCCAGCGCACTGACGTGGACCAGCCGCCGCACGCCGGCCGCCTGGCAGGCCTGCACCAGGCGCTGCGGCCAGCGCACATGGGCGGCCTCGAAGGCCTCTTCGCTGCCTTGCAGGATGGCGATCAGATTGACCACGACGTCCGCCTGCTCCACGAGGGCCTTCAGCGCGCCTTCATCATGGATCGAGCGCTCCACCACCGTGACGCCTGGCAGCACGCTGAGCGCACGGGCATGTGCGCGGCGGCGCGTGGGCACGGTGATGCGGTCATGGCCCGCCGCCACGAGCTGTCGGCAAAGGGCTCGGCCGACGAAGCCGCTGCCGCCAAAGATCAGCAATCGGGTGTCCGGGGCAGGGGAGGCGTTCATGGCTGTGGCAGGGTTGGGGGAGTGTCGAGGTTCAGGGCAGGTCCTGGTTGGACAGCGGCGCCGAGGTTTCTCGCGGCCCGATGGTGACACCCAGTCGCTCGCGCAGCGAGGCATGGGGCGCGCCCATCAGCCTGGCATAGACCGTGGCATTGGCCAGCACCTTTTTCACGTAGTCGCGGGTCTCGTTGAAGGGCACGTTCTCGGTCCAGAGCGAGGCGTCCAGCACCTGGCCTTCACGCCAGCGGCGGGGGCGGTTGGGGCCGGCGTTGTAGGCCGCGGCCGCCAGCGGCATGGCGCCGCCGAAGTCGTCCAGCACCAGCTTGAGGTAGCCGGTGCCCACGCGCAGATTGAAGTCCCGGTCCGTCAGGAACTCGGGGCGGTAGTCCAGGCCCAGCTTGCGGGCTGTCCACTTGGCCGTGGCGGGCATCACCTGCATCAGGCCGCTGGCACCCACATGCGAGCGCGCATCCTGGATGAAGCGCGACTCCTGGCGGATCAGGCCGTAGACGTAGGGCAGGTCCAGCCCGGCCTCGGCAGCTTTGGCGCTGAGTTCCTTGAGCAGGGGCAGGGGGAAGCGCTGGCTGAGATCGATCTCGCCACGGGTGCGCTCGCTGCTGTTGATGCAGCGGTCCCAGACTTCTCGATCGCAGGCCAGCTGGGCCGCGGCCAGGAGTTCGCGATCGCCCATGCCGCGCAGGCTGAAGTTCCACTCTCTCACGCCTTCGTTGCGCAGCCCGAGGCTGATCAGGGCCAGGGCCCGGTTCAGGCCGCCGTGGGCAAAGGCGATGCCCTTCTCGTGCGGCGTCAAGGGTGCCGGGGCCGGCGGTAGCGGGAGCTTCAGGCCCAGGTCCTCGGCAGCCAGTTGACCGTAGAAATGCAGGGGGTTGGCAATGGCCTGGAGGGCTGCACGTGCCTGCTGGCGCTGCGCTTCGCCGGCAGCGCCGGCCGGTGCCTGGCTCAGCTGCAGGCGGGCGCGCCAATAGGCCCACACCGGTTCCTTCGCTTCGAAAGCCTGCAGGGCCTCATAGGCCGCGTTGAAGAGGGCGGGTCGGCCTCGCCCCTGGTCGGCACGCAGCGCGGCGCGGGCCATCCAAGCCCAGGAGTCTTCGCTCCAGTCGCGGGCCGGGCTGCGGCCTTGCAGCTTGAGCGCCTGCTCGGCGTAGTCCGCGGCCTCGGGCTGCAGACGGAAGGCCGCCTGCTTGGCGACCTGCGCCCAGGCCCAGGCCGCCAGCTCCGGTGGCAGGCCCTGGGCCCAGCGCTGCTGCAGGCCGTCGGCAGCCTGGGCGGGATCGTTGCCGGCCAGCTTGATCAGGCCCAGCGTGGCCAGTTCGGCCTGCGAGCGGCCCAGGCCGGCCGCCTTGCGGGCCATGAAGCGGGCGTTGTTCTCCAGCGCGTCCTGAATGCCTTGCTGGACGGGCTTGGGCAGCAGGTCCGTGGCCTGGCGGATGGCGCGCGGGCGGGCGTACTCGACAGACAGGCGCAGCTTGGTCCAGATGTCTGCCGCTCCGAGTTTGCGGGCTTCGAACAGGGCGCTGGCCAGGGCCGCACAGCCTTCGTCGCCGTCCTTCTGGGCGAGCCAGGCCGCTCGGGCGCGCTCGCGTACCTCTCGCCCTTGGGCATGTTCGGCCAGCAGGCCGTAGCAGACCACCTCCCGGTCGTCCGCCATCTTGAAGCGCGGCAGCTCGCGCTGGAAGTTGGCCCAGTCGCGACGGCGGCCCAGCTCCAGCAACCAGTCGTTGCGCAGGCGGTCTTCCACATAGGTGCCGGGGAAGCGCGCGTAGAAGTCCTCGAGGTCAGCCTGGCTCAGCTCGCCCAGGCGCAGGCCGTAGTCCCAGTAGGCAACCCAGGCAGCCAGGGGATGCTGGGCGGCGTGGGCCTGTTGCGCGGCGGCTTGCAGGCGTTTCCTGTCGCGGGTCTTGAGCGCCTCGCGTGCCTCGGTGAGCAAATCGTTCTGCGGTGTGCTCAGCGGCAGGGGGATGGCCTGCGTGCGCGCCTGGGCGCCGGTCAGCCCCAGCAGGCCGACCATCATCCATGAAACCAGGCGAGCCGCGTTCCTGCGCCGCTTCGTGCGCCCCGGCGCTGTGCCGGGCGCTCCATATACTGCGTTCAACGTGTGTCCTTGATGGGGTGTCCCGTGTCGACCAATGCCGCGCCCGATCGGGCAAGTCTGCGCAAAGAGCTGCTGCGGCAGCGCCGCGAATTCGTCGTCTCGCCGGCCCATGCCGACGCCGAAGCGCAGCTGGGCCGGAGCCTGCTGCGCCTGCTGGCGCAACTGGAGCCGCAGTGCCTGGGGCTTTACTGGCCTCTCGAAGGCGAATTTAACGCAGCCGCGTTGCTCGGTGCGGCGGAAGGCCTTGAGGACTGCACCCTGGCACTGCCTTTCGCGCGCAAGGCGGACCGCCAGATGGACTTCCGTCGCTGGGACCGGCAAGTGCCCGCCATCAAGGACGAATGCGGCATTCCCAGCAGCAACGGTGCGATCGTGCAGCCTGATGTCCTCCTGGTGCCCTGCGTGGGCTTCAGCCCGACCGGCTATCGTCTGGGCTATGGGGGCGGCTACTACGACCGCTGGCTGGCCGCTCACCCAGGCGTGACCACGGTGGGCCTGGCCTGGCAACTGGGCGAGATTGCCCTGGAGGTGCAGCCCCATGACCAGGCGCTGACCATCATCCTGACGGAATCGGCGCTGCTGGCACCCTGAGGCACAGGCCCCTGACGGCCTGCATGCGGCCCCTGTGCTCAGTCGCCGCCCAGTCCCTCTTCCTCGTCGCCCGTGGGGCCGTCGCCAATGGCCTGGCGGGTGAGGGCAGCCTGCTCCTGCACCCAGCGTGCGAACTCCATCGCCTCAGGCCGCTGCCGGCCTTGGCGTGACATGAGCAGCCAGTAGGCCGAGGGCGCATCGATACGCGCTGTCGGGCCGAAGGGTTCCAGCAGCTCCTTGCGCTGCAGGGATTCACTCACCAAGGCCAGTCGGGCCAGCGCGACGGCCTGGCCCGACAGCGCTGCCTGCACCTGCTGGTAGGTGAAGTTGAGGTACATCCAGCGTCGCGGCTGCAGGTCCTTCTGGCCCTGCTGCGCCAACCAGCGCCGCCAGCTGACGTAGACGCCGGACGGCCGCTGGTCGTCCTCTTCGGCAAGGGTGTGCTGGGCCAGGTCGCTGGCCTGGCGCAGAGGCGGCAACTGGCCCTGCTGCGCCTGCTGCAGCAACCAAGGGCTGGCCACGGGTGTCAGGATCTCGCCGAAGAGGCGTTGCGCATCGACAGGCATCGCGCTGGTGGTGTCATAGCGCAGGGCGAGGTCCATCTCGCTGTCGTCCAGGTCGATGATCTGGTCATGGGCCGAGACCCGGATGTCCATGTCGGGATGCAGGCGGTGGAAGGCCTCCAGCCGCGGCAGCAGCCACAGCGAGGCAAAGGAGGCGAAGGTGGTGACGTTGACCACCTTGCGGCCCTGACTCTGGCGGATCTGCCGCACCGTGGTGTCCAGTCGGTCCAGCACACCGCGCACGGTGCCCAGCAGCAGGGAGCCGTGGCTGCTCAGCTCCACATGCCGGGTGCCGCGCAGCAGCAACTGGCAGCCGACCTCCTCTTCCAGCGAGCGGATCTGGCGGCTGATCGCTGATTGCGTCAGGTGCAGCTCCTCGGCGGCGGCACGGAAGCTCAGATGGCGCGCGACAGCCTCGAAGGCTCGCAGCGGGCCGATGGCGAGGGGGCGTTGGCGGCTTGGATTCATGACTGAAACGCATCAATATGGCGCGGCGATCTCATTGGACGATGCTCGGTAGAGACCCTAGTATCGCTCCACGTTCCCGATTTTTACGGCCTCCAAGTGAATGCCAGGCCGGCGGGGATGGAGGGAAAAACCATGTTGAGCCGTATCGTTGCCGCAGAATCCGCATCAATCCATCGTGCTGCTGACCACGGCGCTGACTGGCGCCTGGCCCAGGGCGAAGCCCTGAAGCTGCCCATTGGCCCAGGCCCGCGCGAGCTGAAGGTGCTGGAAGGGCGGGTCTGGTTGACTCGCGACGGCCGCCTGAATCGCCCGGCCCTGGATATCTGGCTGGAGGCCGGCGACAGCCTGGCCGTGCCCTCGGGCGCCGAGCTGGTCCTGGAGGCCTGGCCGCAGGCCCGCTTCCAGCTGTTGGTACCGCCCCTGGCCTGCCCGGCAGTGCAGCGCCGGCCGGTAACGGTCGACACGCGCAGCCACGGCCTGGTGATCGCCTGAGGCGGGCATGGGTATGGCCGCGCCGAGCGCCCCACTCGCCTTGCTGAGCCGGGCGGCCATCGAGGCCCTGCCTATCCAGGAGAAGACGCATCTGCTGGATGCCAACGCCGTGCGTCAGGCAAGCTTGCTGTCCGCGGCCACAGGAATGCAGCAGCTGGGCTGCCAGCTGATGAGCCTGGCCCCCGGGCGCTCCTCCGCCGAATACCACCGGCACCTGTACGAGGAACAGTGCTTCTATGTGCTCAGCGGCGAGGGGCGCGTGCTGATTGAGGACCAGTGGCATGCGCTGCAAGCCGGCGACTTCCTGGGCTTCGCGGCCCGAGGCGAGGCGCACAGCATCCACAACAGCGGCAGCGAGCCGCTCCTGATGTTTGCCGCACGCGTGAACCTGGCGCAGGACGTCTGCGACTATCCGCACCAGGGCAAGCGGCTCTACATGAACGGCGAGGAAGAGGTGCTGGTGGATGTGACCGAGGTGCGCCGCGCCTAGCCAGCGCTCGTCTCGGCCTCAGCGCTTGCGGCCAGATGGCGTAACGGCGGGAGTGGCCGGACTCTTGGCTTTGGCCTGGCGCTGCGTCGGACGCTTCGTGGGGGACTTGGCGGGCTTCTGCCGCGCCCGCAGCGCCGCCTCCAGCGCCAGCTGCGCCCAGGGGCGCATCAGCGCTGGGGATTCCAGGGTCTCTTCCGGCGGGCAGAAGTAGCGCAGGCCGGCCACCTTGCCCTCGCGCTCGTACTCGAACCGCCGGCAGCCGGCCGCCTCGAAGCGGGGGAGGGTCACATCGTCCGCTTTCAGGAACAGCTGGTCGAAGGCGATGATGGCGATGAAGTGGTCCTCGACATAGATCCCCCAGCCGCCGAACATGCGCCGGCTGCGCAGGGGCCCCAGCGGAGCCAGCAGCTCCAGCGCGTGGTCAAGCAGTTCCTTGGACATCGGGCCATGATAGGCGCAAGTGCCGAGCCTGAGGCCGAGGCTGGCAGCAAGGCCTGACCCCGGCTAGGATGCAGGCTTCCTGCCATGCAAGGGTCTTGCCTGTGGATTTGAATGACAAGATTGCGCTGCGCCGCAAGCTCATCCAGGACCGCCTGAACCTGCCACGCCGTCACGAACTCGCGGCAGACCTGCAGGAGGTGCTGCGCGTCTGGCTGGTGACGCGTCGAGAGCAGACCATAGGCGCCTACTGGCCCATCAAGGGCGAGTTCGACCCGTTGCCGGCGCTCTACCGCTGGAGCGAGGCCCACGAGGAGCGCCGCATCGGCCTGCCGGTGGTGGACAAGGCGCAGGGCACCCTGCGCTTCCATGTCTGGTACCCCGGCTGCCCGATGGAGGAAGACGCCTACGGCATTCCCAAACCCAAGGACACCGAGGTCTTCGAGCCCCAGCTGCTGGTCGTGCCCTGTGTGGGCTTCGGGCCCTGCGGCCTGCGCCTGGGCTATGGTGGCGGCTTCATGGACCGCACGCTCGCGGCGCTGAAGCCGCGCCCGGCCACCGTAGGTGTGGGATACGCCCACGGCTTCCTGCCCCTGCTGAAGGCCGAGCCGCACGACGTGCCGCTGCAGGCCATGATCACCGAGGAAGGCGTGGTCTGGGACGAGCGAGGTTGACGGCGCCGCACTACGGGCATGACCGGGGGCCAGCCGTCGCGGCCTGACCGAGAATGCGGGCTTCACAGGACCGCCACCGGACGCCACCGCGCCCAGCACCGTTGCCATGAGCCACGCAGCCCAAGACCCCCGCATCGCCCAGCTTCATGCCGAGCACATCCAGACCTGCCAGGCCCGTGCCGAACGTGCGCTGAGCCTCAGCGGCCATGAAGCCCTGCTGATCGCTTCGGGCGTGGAGAAGTACGCCTTCCTGGATGACCGCCCCTACCTCTTCCAGCCCAACCCACACTTCAAGGCCTGGCTGCCCCTGGTCGCCCATCCCTACAGCTGGTTGCTGGTGCGCCCTGGCGTGAAGCCGCTGCTGGTGTATTACCAGCCGGACGACTACTGGCATGTGCCGCCCGCACCGCCGGCCGGCTACTGGGTGGATCAGGTGGAGCTGCGCGTGATCAGCGAACCCGAGCAGGCCCTGCAGCATCTCCCGAAGGACATCAGCCGCGTGGCCATCGTCGGCGAGGCCGATGCGGCCCTGCAGCACCTGATTCCCAACAACCCCGAGGCCCTGATCCACAGCCTGCACTGGGCCCGCGCCAGCAAGACGCCCTACGAGCTGCAGTGCCTGCGCGAGGCCTCGCTGATCGGGGCGCGTGCGCATCTGGCCGCACGCGACGCCTTCCTGGCGGGTGGCTCCGAGGCCGAGATCCATCGTGCCTACCTGATTGCAGCCGGCCACACCGACCGCGACCTGCCCTACGGCAACATCGTCGGCCTCAACGAACATGCCGCCGTGCTGCACTACCAGTACCAGGACGCGGCCCGTCCCGCGCAGTCGCGCTCCCTGCTGGTGGATGCGGGCGCGCAGGTGGCCGGTTATGCCTCGGACATCACCCGCACCTGGACCCGTGGTGATGCCGGCAGCGCCGAGTTTGACGCCCTGCTGGCGGCCATGGAATCCGCCCAGCTGGCGCTGGTCGACGAGGTCCGCCAGGGCGTGGACTATCGCGCGATCCACCTCAGCACCCACCGCCATATCGCCCGCATCCTGAAGGCGCAGGGCCTGGTGGCCATGAGCGAGGAGTCGATGCTGGCGGAGCGCGTGACCAGCACCTTCTTCCCTCACGGCATTGGCCACTTCCTGGGCCTGCAGGTGCACGACGTGGGCGGCTTCATGGCCAGCGAGGCAGGCGGTACGCGGGACAAGCCCGAGGGACATCCCTATCTGCGCCTGACCCGCGACCTGGCCGCCGGCATGTGCGTGACCATCGAACCGGGCCTCTACTTCATCCCGACCTTGCTCAACAAGCTGCGCGCCACGCCGGCCGCGAAGGCGGTGGACTGGGCGAAGGTGGAGCGCCTGGCCCGCTTCGGCGGCATCCGCATCGAGGACGACGTGGTGTGCCGAGCCGAGGGCGCGCCGGAGAACCTCACGCGCGACGCCTTCGCCGCGCTGGCCTGAGCCCGGCTGCGGTCAGGGAATGCCGCGCACGATGTGCGGCCCCAACAGGCTGCTGAGCCAGACCGGCAGCTTCTGCCAGGCCCGCACCAGCAGGGCGAACTTGCCGTTGCTGGGGCGGGCGTCTCCCACGGAGCCCTTGAAGGAGTGGTACTGCCAGTAGGCCGGATGGGCCACGGCGCCCCACTGCTGCTTGAATTTGTAGGTGCCGCTGTCCACGGTGCTGCGGCCGAAGTCGAACATCGGCTGGCCGCGCTCAATGCTGCGCTCCAGCACCCGCCAGTACATCAGCACGTTGACGCTGAGGTGGTTGTACTCGCGCAGGGCGCTGGCGCTGGGGATCAGCGTGCAGCCCGGTGCGTGCAGCAGGAAACCCGCAGCCACCGCACGGCCTTCGTGGCGCAGCACGGCAATCTCAGCCTCGGCGGGGAACTGGGCCAGCATCTGGGCGAAGAGGGCGCGGCCATAGGGCGGCGTGCCCAGGTCGCGCATATTGCGGGCGAAGACGCAGTAGAACTCGTCCAGCAGTGCCTCCCGGCCGAACACCACGCTGAGGCTGGCATCGGCCAGGGGCTTGCGGATCTGGCTGCGCAGCTTGGACTTGATGCCCCGCTCCCACAGCAGCTCGGGCGTGGCCGGCAGAGGCAGGCGCATATGGACCTTCTCGGTCACCAGGGCATTGAAGGCCGGGTGCTGGAGCTGTCGCTCATGGCGCAGCTCCAGATGCTTGACCTCCAGCCGCCGCGCCAGATCGACGGCGGCCTCGATCAATCGGGCCTCGTCCTCGGGGCTGTCGGCCAGCACGCCACCCGTGTTGAGGTAGGGCTGGCTGACCAGGTAGCGGCCGAAGATGGGGCCGGCGACCAGTTGCAGCGGCAGCACACCGACGATGGCCTCGCCGCGCGTCAGCCACAGGAAATGCGGCTCATGGCGCAGCGCCTGCCCAAGGACCGCCGACCACTCCTGGCGCAGGTGGAAGCCGTCATAGCCGAAGCGCTGCAGGTATGCGTTCCAGCCGGCGGGGGGCTGCGGGGCCTGGTGCAGGGTCGTGTCGGGCATGCGTGGGGATTCGGGGCGCGGTGAATGGCCCCGCATCCTATGCCATCGATCACGGCGCCTGCACCGCCCGACTCAGGGTGCGCAGTGTGCAGACGTAAAAAAACCGCCGTGCCCAAGGGCGCGGCGGCTCAACACAAAGAGGATTGCTCAGAAGAAAGCTGGTCGCTTGCTCAGAAGCGGAAGCCCAGGCCCACGCCCACCAGCAGCGGGTCGACCTTGAACTTGCCGACTTCGGTGCCCTTGGCGTAGACCTTGGTGCCGATCTGCACCTTCTTGATGTCCACGTTCAGGTACAGGTTCTTGCTGATCTCGTAGTCGAAGCCGATCTGCAGGGACAGGCCCATGCTGGTGTGCTTCACGCTGGGCGACAGGGCGGTGTCCACGGCCGGGGCGAATTCCACGTTCGAGAAGATCGTGTAGTTCAGGCCGGCGCCGACGTAGGGACGGAAGGTGTCGTTGGGCGCGAAGTGGTACTGCAGGCTCAGGGTGGGCGGCAGGTGCTTCAGGGTGCCGATCTCGGCGCCACCGGCCGACAGGGTGTGCTTCTGCGGATAGGTCAGGATCAGCTCAGCGGCCAGATTGGGGCTGAAGAAATAGCTGAAGTCGACTTCCGGGATGACCTTGTTGTTGACGCTCAGGTCCAGGCCCGTGGTGTCCTTGTTGGCCGAATCCAGGTTCACGGCGCGCACGCGCATCATCCAGGGGCTCTCGGCGGCCTGGGCGGCAAAGGCGCCAGCGGCCAGGGTGGCGGCGATCAGGGTGCGTGCAACAAGCTTGCTCATCTCAATAGCTCCTTCAAAGAATGGGAATGTGTCCCGATGAAGCTATTGGAGAGGTCGCGCCAGGGTTATCCCTTGATGTGGCGCAACCCCAGGGAGCCGGTGTCCTCGGTGTCTATGTGGACTTGATCTTTCGCAAGCTCAGGCGCCCAGACCGAGGCGTTTGCACAACTCCAGCACCAGGGCGCTCTGGTTGAGCGTATAGAAGTGGATGCCCGGTGCGCCGCCAGCGATCAGGCGCTCGCACACGCGCGTGACCACGTCCAGCCCGAAGGCGCGGATGGAGGCCGTGTCGTCCATGAAGCCTTCCATCTTCAGCGCGACCCAGCGCGGGATCTCGATGCCATCGCGGGCCGCGAACTGCGCGATGCGGCCGTAGTTGTGGAAGGGCATGATGCCCGGCACGATGGGCGCGGTGACGCCCAGCCGGCGGGCCTCGTCCACGAAGTGGAAGTAGGCGTCCGGGTTGAAGAAGAACTGGGTGATGGCGCCACTGGCGCCGGCCTTCATCTTGTCGGCGAAGTGCTGCAGGTCACGGGAGGCATAACGCTGCTGTGGGTGGTACTCCGGATAGGCGGCCACCTCGATCTGCCAGTCGGCGCCCTGCGTTTCGCGGATGAACTGCACCAGCTCGGCGGCATAGCGGAACTCGCCTGCCGTGGCCGTGCCGCTGGGCAGGTCTCCCCGCAGGGCGACCACGCGACGGATGCTCTGCGCGCGGTAGGTGGCCAGGATCTCGGCGATGTTCTCGCGCGTCGATCCCACGCAGGAGAGATGCGGTGCGGCTTCGTGGCCGGCGGCAGCGATCTCGCTGACGGTGGCCAGGGTCTTCTCGCGCGTGGAGCCGCCAGCGCCGTAGGTGACGCTGAAGTAGTGCGGCTGAACGGCACTGAGTTCCTGCACGACGGTGCGCAGCTTCTCGGCGCCCACGGGCGTGTTGGGGGGGAAGAACTCAAAGCTCACCGGCGGCTTGGCCGGCGTGTTCGTGTGGCTCATGGCGATGCCTTTCCTGTGGCTGTGGGGTGGCCGCTCGTCTTGCGGGCCCACAGAAAGAATTCCGTGTTGCCATCACCGCCGGTGATGGCGCTGCTGAAGTAGCCCTGCACCAGCCAGCCCAGCTCTTGGGCGGCCGTGCGGGCCTGCTGTTCCAGTTGAGGGTACAGCGCCGGGTCCTTGATCAGGCCCCCTCTGGACAGGGCCTTGGGGCCCAGTTCGAACTGCGGCTTGATCAGGAGCAAGACCTGACCCTCCTGCGCCAGCCAGGGGTCCAGCTGCGCAAAGGCGCCGATCATGGAGATGAAGCTCAGGTCCCCCACGATCAGCGGGAAGCCGCCGTCCGGCCTGTGGGAGGACAGGGCGGATGCGGCCAGCTCGCGCACATGCAGGCCTTCGAGCGCGGTGACCCGCGCATCGGCTTGCAACGCGGCGTGCAGCTGCCCGTGCCCCACGTCCACGCCCACGACACGGGCGGCGCCATGCTTGAGCAGGCAGTCCGTGAAGCCGCCGGTGCTCTGGCCCATGTCCAGCACAGTCAGGCCTTGCACCGACAAGCCGCTGGCCTGCAGCGCGCCTTCCAGCTTCAGGCCCCCGCGCGAGACATAGCGCAGCTCCGCGTCGTCCGTCACCGCGAGCACTTCATGCTCGCCCACGTCCTCGCCCGCCTTCCGCACCTTGGCCCCGGATGCCCGCAGCACCGCGCCCCGCTCGATCAGCCGCTGGGCGGCCGAGCGCGTGGGCGCGAGTTGCAGGGTCATGAGGCGTTGGTCGGCGCGCATTGAGGAAGTGAGGGGCTTGGGGCGTCGTCAAAGAGCTCGGTGGTGCGAGATGAACCCGGCTCGGTGTCTCGGGGCGTAGCGAGCGGCGCGCTGGCCAGGCGGACGGAGCGCAGGGACCAGAACGACCTTGCGGGTCGTGAGGATCCCGAGCACCGCCCAACGACGCCAGCGTGTCGCGCAGCAGCCCTCGCTCAATAGCGGTAGGTGTCGGGCTTATAGGGGCCTTGCTTGGGCACACCGATGTACGCGGCCTGCTCCTCGGTCAGCTCGGTCAGCTGCGCGTTGAGCGTGGTCAGTTGCAGGCGCGCCACCTTCTCGTCCAGGTGCTTGGGCAGCACGTAGACCTTGCCGATGTCGTAGGCGTCCCTGTGGGCGAAGAGCTCGATCTGCGCGATGGTCTGGTTGGCGAAGGAGGAGCTCATCACATAGCTCGGGTGGCCCGTGCCGCAGCCCAGGTTCACCAGGCGGCCCTTGGCCAGCAGGATGATGCGCTTGCCGTCGGGGAAGATGACATGGTCCACCTGCGGCTTGATCTCCTCCCACTGGTACTGTTCCAGCGAGGCGACATCGATCTCGTTGTCGAAGTGGCCGATGTTGCAGACGATGGCGTTGTTCTTCATCGCGGCCATGTGCTCATGGCGGATCACGCTCTTGTTGCCGGTGGTGGTCACGAAGATGTCGGCCTTGTCGGCGGCGTATTCCATGGTCACCACGCGGTAGCCTTCCATCGCGGCCTGCAGCGCGCAGATGGGGTCGATCTCGGTCACCCACACCTGGGCCGACAGTGCGCGCAGGGCCTGGGCCGAGCCCTTGCCCACGTCGCCATAGCCGGCCACCACGGCGATCTTGCCGGCCACCATGACGTCGGTTGCGCGCTTGATGCCGTCCACCAGGGACTCGCGGCAGCCGTAGAGGTTGTCGAACTTGCTCTTGGTGACGGAGTCGTTGACGTTGATGGCGCGGAACAGCAGGGTGCCCTTGGCGCTCATCTCCTTCAGGCGGTGCACGCCGGTGGTCGTCTCTTCTGTCACGCCGATGATCTCGGCGCTCTTGCGGGTGTACCAGGTCGGGTCCTGCGCCACCTTGGCCTTGATGGCGGCGAAGAGGATGCGCTCTTCCTCGCTGCCCGGGTTGGCCAGCACGGAGAGGTCCTTCTCGGCCTTCTGGCCCAGGTGCATCAGCAGCGTGGCATCGCCGCCGTCATCGAGGATCATGTTGGGGCCTTCGCCCGCTTCACCCTTGGCGCCGAACTCGAAGATGCGGTGGGTGTAGTCCCAGTAGTCCTCCAGCGTCTCGCCCTTGTAGGCGAAGACGGGCGTGCCGCGGGCGGCCAGAGCGGCAGCGGCGTGGTCCTGGGTGGAGAAGATGTTGCAGGAAGCCCAGCGCACCTCGGCGCCAAGGGCCTGCAGGGTCTCGACCAGCACGCCGGTCTGGATGGTCATGTGCAGCGAGCCGGCGATGCGCGCGCCCTTCAGGGGCTGGCTGGCGGCGTATTCCTTGCGGATGGCCATCAGCGCGGGCATCTCGTGCTCGGCGATGTTGAGTTCCTTGCGACCCCAGTCGGCGAGCGACAGGTCGGCGATCTTGTACTTTTCGGTGGCAGCGGCGTTCATGGGCAGGCTCCTTCATGGTCTGAAGCCGCTGACGCCGGGCGCGGGGAGTCGAGGAAGACACGGTCACCCCAGGCCTGACGGCAGCGGGTGAGCGCGGTTGCAGAGTGGCGGGATCCAGAGGGTGGATCGCTCGACCGGTTCCGAGCCTGGCCTTCTGCCGCCCTTTGCAGGCGAAGAAGGTTGCAACGCTCCTCGGATCAGCGCGGATTGTAGGGGCTGCGCGCGGTGTGGTGCGTGAATTTGGGCATGGACGGTGCGGCAATTCAGCCTTCGCCCGGGCACTGGTCCTCCAGCCCCAGGAAGCGCGCCAGATGCGCCAGCGCCTCGTCCAGCGCGGTCTCGAAATGCGCTCCGCGCGGGCGGGCCCCTACGAAGCCGGTTTCGCACTGCAGCCGGCCGCCCACCACCTTCAGATTGGCCCAGCCGGGCACTTCCTCACCCCACAGCAGGGGCAGGGCGTAGTGGCCCATCTTGCGCCGGGCCGCCGGTGTGTAGGCCTCGAAGCGATAGGGCCAGCCCCAGAAGAGCTCGAAGCGGTGGCGGTCCCAGACGACGGGATCGAAGGGGGCCAGCAGCCGCAGCGATGCATGGGGCTGGTGGCGGCGCGAGCGCGGGTCTTCATCGGCCGGCCAGAACCAGACCTGGCCTTCGACCTCGGCATGCGGATAGCGCTGCCGGGCCTGCTTGAGCAGCTGGCGGATCTCGGGCTGCAGATGCGGTGCGCCATAGCGCAGCAGCGTGCCCAGGTAGCCGAAGCTGCGCGCGGGCAAGGGGGCGTAGAGCTTCAGGACCATGTCCAGCAGCGCCTGGGCGCGGGCCAGGCGGGCCGCCGGGCTGTCGTCCTGCGGCGGGTGCTGAATGGCCTCGTAGACACGCGTGCCGCTGTCGCGGCGGTGCACGCGCAGCAGGCCGCGATAGTGCATGCCGTCCAGCAGGTGCGTCACGGCATTGGACTGTCCGCCCCAGTAGCCGCGCACCTGGCCGTGGTCGAACACCGCCTGGACCTGGGCCGGATGCTGCGGGCCGGCCTCGGCGATATGGGCCAGCAGCTCCGCGGCGCGGGCCTGCGTGGGGCGATCCCAGGGCTTGCGGGCGACCCTCGGATGCATCAGCGCCAGATGCTCGCGGGGCAGGAAGCCGTAGTTGACGAAGCAGTCCTCCTCGATGGCCAGGCGGCGGTAGCGGGCTTCGAGGTCACCGGCGCGGTAGTCCTTGACCCGCCAGGCCAGGATCAGGTCCTGGGCCCGCGCCGGCGCTCGCATGGGATCGGCCTGCACAAAGCCCAGGCGGCGTATGGCCTGGGGCAGCGTGGTGGGGGCGAAGAGGCTGCGCGCGATGGCGTAGCGGCGGAGCTGCTCGAGACTGGGCGGGCGGGTACGGCTCACGATGGGTGATGGGGCATCGGTCTGAATGCCGTGCAGCTTGCTTGAGTGCTGTGGATTTGTACAGTGATGTTTGCCCCGGGGTGAGGCCGCTCAGCGGCCGCCGCGCAGGGCCTGGCGCTGCTCGTCGGTGTCCATTTGCATCTCGTAGCTGAAGAAGCGGTTTCTGCCGTAGGCCTTGGCGTTGTAGAGCGCATCGTCGGCGCGCATCAGCAGGCCTTCGGCTGTGGTGGTCTCGTCGGGGACGCAGGTGGTGATGCCGCCGGAGAGCGTGATGTGGCCGGCGATGGGTGAATCCGGATGCGCCAGCTGGCCCTGGGCCAGAGTGCGCAGCAGGGCGCGGGCATAGGTCATGGCGCCGGAGCGCGGCGTGTTGGGCAGCAGCAGGGCGAACTCCTCGCCACCGTAGCGGGCGGCGCAGTCTGCCGGGCGGCGGCAGAGGTCTTTCAGCAGCCGCGCTACATGCCGCAGGCACTGGTCCCCCTCCACATGGCCCAGGGCGTCGTTGTAGCGCTTGAAGTGGTCGACGTCGCAGAGCATCAGCGTCAGGGGCTGGCCGTTGCGTCGGGCCGCGGCGATCTCCTGCTGCAGTCGCCCGTCCAGGCCGCGGCGGTTCATCAGACCGGTCAACGAATCGACCTGGCTGAGTTCATGCAGCTGCGCATTGGCCTGACGCAGCTCCTCGGACACCGACACCAGGCGCAGTCGCATGTGCGCGAGCCGCTGCATGGCCCGCAGCTTGGCGTGCAGGATCATGGGCGTGACGGGTTTGACGAGGTAGTCGTCGCCGCCGGCCTCAATGCCCTTCCAGACGTCGGCATCCTGGCTGCGCTGTGAGAGGAAGATGATGGGCGTCCAGCCGCCGGGCTCGGCGCTGCGCATGGCGCGGGCGGCCCAGTAGCCGTCTTTGCCGGGCATCTCGACGTCCAGCAGCACGAGGTCCGGCCGGTAGCGCTCGAAGAGCTGCACGCCCCAGTCCGCGCTGTCGGCCTCCAGCACGCGGTGGCCGGCTCGGTCCAGTTCCGCGGCCAGAGCGACCCGGGTGGCATTCTGGTCGTCCACGATCAGGATGGTCAGGGGGGCGGCTTGGAAGTGCGTGCTCATGGGCGGGTGCCGGCTGGGGGCAGGCAACAAGGGTAGCGCCTGTGCGTGCCCGCTGTCATGGGGGCGGGGCCTGTCGGCGACGCCGCCCGCGAAGGGCTGACCAAAGCCGTGAATCCTGCACGAGGCAGCCCCTGTTCAAGTGCCGCCGCAGGCGTAGCATGGACCGAGGTCCGTGGGGCGCCGCTTGGCGCCGCTCGAACCTCGGGCATGCCCTCCTGGCCGCGCCATGCCGGCATGCCCGCCGTACAAGCCCGATCGCCTTGGCGGTCTTTGCGGACAGGGCCCGACCCTGCTGAGCCCATGACGGAAACCACGCAACTGGAAGCCAAGGTGCTGCTGCTGGAGCACGAGCCCGAGCAGTACCGGCGGCTCTCCGACTTTTGCGCCCAGGTGGGCCTGGTCGCCCTGCCGCGATCGGCGGGCGATGCGCTGCCGACGCTGTCCCAGCACAAGGACCTCGGCGGCGTGCTGCTGGCTGAGAACCTGCCTTGCGACGGCCCGGACGGCCTGAGCCTGGCCCGCGCCATCCACAAGCTGCGGCCCGAGCTGCCCATCTTCCTGCGCCGCACGAGCGAGCGCCTCCTGAGTGCCGAGGAGCAGGTCACGCTGCGGCACGAGTGGCGCTCCGGTGAGATGGAGCCCCTGCGCGAGGCCGTCGAGCGCGCCATCTTCAGCCTGCGCTACCCGACCAGCCTGGTCAACGGCATCGTGCAACTGACCTGCTCGGCGCTGGGCTCCATGTTCCCCAATGCGCTGGTGATGGCGGAGTCGCCCTATGTGGTGCATGACCGCATCATTCATGGCGAGGTGTCCACGCTGATTGCCATTGAGAGCACCTGGTGCCGTGGCTACATGATGCTGCAGACCGAGGAGAGCGCCCTGCGCCAGGGCCTGATCCAGGGCTTCGGCTACGAGGGCGTGGGCGGGGACCTGAACTTCCGCGAGCTCAACAACATGCTGGGCGAGACCACCAACCTGATCTGGGGCGCCTTCAAGAACCGCTACATCCCGCCCAAGGCCTTTGCCAACCAGCAGACGCAGGTGCCCATCGTGATCAACCACGAGCACAAGTACATCTCCTTCGGCTCGCAGGACCCTCAGCTGTGCATTCGCTACCAGCTCTCCGACCCCAAGCGGCCGGGCCTGCCGCCGTTGACCATCGTGCAGCGTTTCATCTTCAACCTGCATTGGTCGCCCGAGGAGTTTGCAGAGTTCGACAGCGCCCCGCCCGATGTGGCGCCCACGGGCGAGCTGGAACTCTTCTGACTGATTTTCCCGAACAACGCGACTGACCGAAGATTCCCGAGGAGACCCCCGATATGGCCCACATTCTCGTGGTGGACGATTCCAGCACCATGCGAGAGATCGTCGCCAGCTTCCTGAGCAAGAACGGCTTCGAGGTGGCTGTGGCCACCGACGGTCGCGACGGTCTGCATCAGCTGCAGAAGGACCCCGGCATCCGCCTGGTGGTCAGCGACGTGAACATGCCCAATATGGACGGCCTGACCATGGCCGAGAAGATACGCAGCGAGCTGGGCAACAAGCAGGTCCGCATCGTGATGCTGACCACGGAAGACAACCAGACCATGCGCGAACGCGGCAAGGCCATCGGCGTGACTGGCTGGATCGTCAAGCCATTCAAGGGTGAGGCGGTGCTGGGGCCGTTCAGGAAGCTGTGCGGGATGGCGTGAGGGGGTCTTGCCTTGCGCATGAAAAAGCCGCCCTCGGGCGGCTTTCGCTTGTGACGACATAGGCCTCGCTGAGGCGAGGTCGGCTTACAGCCATGGCACTGCACGTAGTGCTGCCACTTTGGTGTTCCCTGGCCGTTGCAGGCCAGCGGCTGCGCGCAGCGTTGAGGGTTTGTGGTCTTCGCCCACATCGCTGCGCGATATGAGCGAAGCCCCCAAGTGGCTGGTCCGCTTTTGGCGTCCCCTGGCCTTTACAGGCCAGCGGCTGCGCGCAACGTTGAGGGTTTGTGGTCTTCGCCCACATCGCTGCGCGATATGAGCGAAGCCCCAAAGTGGCTGGTCCGCTTTTGGCGTCCCCTGGCCTTTACAGGCCAGCGGCTGCGCGCAGTGTTGAGGGTTTGTGGTCTTCGCCCACATCGCTGCGCGATATGAGCGAAGCCCCAAAGTGGCTGGTCCGCTTTTGGCGTCCCCTGGCCTTTACAGGCCAGCCGCTGCGCGCAGCGCAGCCGCTTTGTCAGTCCGCTCCCAGGTGAACTCGGGCTCCTCGCGGCCGAAGTGGCCATAGGCAGCAGTCTTGGAGTAGATCGGGCGCAGCAGGTCCAGCATCTGGATGATGCCCTTGGGGCGCAGGTCAAAATGCTCCTGCACCAGCTTGGCGATCTGCTCGTCGGGGATGACGCCCGTTCCTTCGGTGTAGACCGTCACGTTCATCGGGCGGGCCACGCCGATGGCGTAGGCGACCTGGATCTGGCACTGGCGGGCCAGACCGGCGGCCACGATGTTCTTGGCCACATAGCGGGCAGCGTAGGCGGCCGAACGGTCCACCTTCGTGGGATCCTTGCCCGAGAAGGCGCCACCGCCGTGCGGGCAGGCACCGCCGTAGGTGTCGACGATGATCTTGCGGCCGGTCAGTCCGCAGTCGCCCTGGGGGCCACCGATGACGAAACGGCCGGTCGGGTTGACCAGGTACTTCGTGTCCTGCAGCCATTCCTTGGGCAGCACGGGCTTGATGATCTCTTCGATGACGGCCTCGTAGAACTCGGGCTTCATCTTGTCGCCCAGGCTCATCTCGGGGGCGTGCTGGGTGGAGAGCACCACGGTGTCAATGCTGTGCGGCTTGCCGTCCACATAGCGCATCGTGACCTGGCTCTTGGCATCCGGGCGCAGGAAGGGCAGTCGGCCGTCCTTGCGCAGCTGCGCCTGGCGTTCCACGAGGCGATGGGCGTAGTAGATGGGCGCGGGCATCAGCTCGGGTGTCTCGTCGCAGGCATAGCCGAACATCAGGCCCTGGTCACCGGCGCCCGTGTTCAGGTGGTCGTCCGAGGCGTGGTCCACGCCCTGGGCGATGTCATTGGACTGCTTGTCGTAGGCAACCAGCACGGCGCAACCCTTGTAGTCGATGCCGTACTCGGTGTTGTCGTAGCCAATGCGCTTGATCGTGTCACGTGCGACCTGGATGTAGTCGACATGGGCGTTGGTGGTGATCTCACCAGCCAGCACCACCAGACCGGTGTTGCACAGGGTCTCGGCGGCTACGCGCGAGCGGGGATCCTGGGTGAAGATGGCATCAAGGATCGCGTCAGAAATCTGGTCCGCGACCTTGTCGGGGTGCCCTTCCGAGACCGATTCGGAAGTAAAGAGAAAATCGCTGTTCGCCACGTTTTTAAACTCCAGTGTGTTAGTCCATCGGCGTTGCCGTGCTGGTGGAGTCAGGCGGCGAACGCTTTAGCGGCATTTGTAGAGCTTCTCAGCCCGGCGACTCTCCCGATCAATCGATGAGAGCCGCATCGCCCCGCAAGTTGTCCAAGTTAACTCGGCGATCCGTTCATTATAGAAACATGCTCCTGCTGCGTTTGCTGTCTCGCTGTCCCCTGTGGTTTTTGCACGGCCTGGGCGCCTTGTTGGGCTGCTTGAGCTGGGCATTGAGTCCCGCCTACCGCCGCCGCATCCGGGACCACCGGGCCCTGGCCGGCCTGCAGGGCTGGCAGGGCATGGGTGCGGTGACCCAGGCTGGTCGCATGATTGCCGAGCTGCCCTGGTTGTGGCTGCGGCCCGCGGATCGCCCCTTGGGGGGCCGGGTCCGCTGGGAGGGCGAGAATCACATCCATGCCCTGCCGCCAGGCCGCGGCCTGCTCTTCCTCACGCCGCACATGGGCTGTTTCGAGGTTACGGCGCAGGCCTATGCCGAACAGTTTGCCGCGAGCCACGGCCCCATCACCGTGCTCTACCGGCCGGCCCGCAAGGCCTGGATGCGCCAGATCGTGGCGGCCTCCCGCCAGCGGCCAGGTCTGGACACCGCACCCGCCACGCTGGCCGGCGTCCGGCAGATGCTGCGTGCCTTGCGTCGAGGTGAGGCCGTGGGCCTGCTGCCTGATCAGGTTCCACCGAAGGGGCAGGGCGTCTGGGCCCCCTTCTTTGGCAGGGCTGCCTACACCATGACCTTGGCCCAGCGCCTGGCACTGCAGACCGGCGCCTCGGTGCTGCTGGTCTGGGGTGAGCGTCTCTCCTGGGGGCGGGGCTATGTGGTGCATGTGCGACCCGGTCCGCAAATCCCGGCTGATTCCAGTCCAGAATGCGCGGCCGAGCTCATCAACCAGTCCATGCAAGCCTTGATCCTGGAAGCACCCGACCAGTACCTCTGGGGCTACAACCGCTACAAGTCGCCGCGCGAGGGCGGGCTCGAATGAGCGCCCGCCTGCTCATCGGCCTGCTGTGGCTCCTGCACTTCCTGCCGCTGGCGCTGCTCGCGGCCCTGGGGCGTGGCCTGGGCCGGCTGCTGTGGTGGCTGGCCGGGAGCCGGCGGCGCATTGCCCTGCGCAACCTTGAGCTCTGCTTTCCGGCACTGCCTGCTCGCGAGCGTGAAGCCCTGGCACGCGAGCATTTCGCGATGGTCGGCCGCAGCCTGCTGGAGCGAGGCCTGCTGTGGTTCGCCTCGCCGCAGCGCCTGCAGCGCATGATCCGCATCAAGGGCAACATCCACCTGGCCGAGCAGACCCCCGGGGCCATGATGTGGCTGCTGCCGCATTTCGTCGGACTGGAGTGGGTGGGCCCCGCGCTGATGCTCAATCAGAAGCGCCCCGGCGTGGATGTCTACCAGCCGCAGAGCAATCCCCTGCTGGATGCGCAGATCCTGGCCGGCCGCTCCCGCTTCGGCACCACCGCCTTCGTCGACAGGCATGACGGCATCCGCCCGGTGCTGCGCCTGATCAAGCAGGGCTACGCCTTTCTCAATGCGCCGGACCTTGACCATGGCGAGAAGGACTCCGCCTTCGTGCCCTTTTTTGGCGTGCCGGCCTGCACCCTGCTGGCCCCGGCCCGCATGGCCGCCAGCCAGGGCATGGTGGTGCAGCCCCTGGTGGTGACCATGCTGCCGGGCGGTCAGGGCTACGAGGTCGAGGCCTGCGAGCCCATCCCCGGCTATCCCAGTGACGACCCACTGGCCGACGCACGGACCGTCAACGCCTGGCTGGAAGCTCGCGTTCGACGCCATCCGGCCCAGTACTTCTGGGTGCACAAGCGCTTCAAGACACGCCCTCCCGGCGAGCCTGCCGTCTACTGACGCCCTGATAATGGCCGCATGAAGCTGTTATTCACCAAGATGCAGGGCGCTGGCAACGACTTCGTGGTCATTGACGCCACCCGCGAGCCCCTGAGCCTGAGCCCCGAACAGATGCGCCAACTCGGCGATCGCCGTTTCGGTGTGGGCTGCGACCAGGTCCTGGTGATTGAGCGCAGCGACGAGCCCGGCGTGGACTTTCGCTATCGCATCTTCAACAACACCGGCGACGAGGTCGAGCATTGCGGCAATGGCGCTCGCTGCTTCGTGCGCTACGTGTCCGAGAAGGGCCTGTCTGACAAGCGCAGCATCAAGGTCCGCACGATGAACAGGGTGCTGGAGCTGCATCTGCGCGACGACGGGCGGGTCAGCGTGGACATGGGCGCTCCTGTTTTCGAACTGGCCGCCGTGCCCTTCAGCGGCGAGGGGCTGACCGCCCGCCGGGAGGGCGGCATGACGCTGTGGCAACTGCCCTTGGCCGATGGCGATGCCTGCGAGGTCGCCGTGCTGTCCATGGGCAACCCGCACGCCGTGCAGCGCGTGGCCGACGCGGACCATGCGCCGGTGGCCCAGCGCGGCCCGCAGGTCGAGCAGCACGGCGCTTTTCCGCGCCGCGTCAACGCGGGCTTTCTTCAGATCATCGACCGCAGCCATGTGAAGCTGCGAGTCTACGAGCGCGATGCCGGCGAAACCCTGGCCTGTGGCACCGGCGCCTGCGCCGCCGTGGTGGCTGGCATCCGCCTTGGCTGGCTCGACGAGGCCGTGGAAGTACAGACGCGCGGCGGCCAGTTGCGCATCGAATGGGCAGGCCTGAGCCAGGGCCTGGGGGCACCGGTCTGGATGACCGGCCCGGCCCAGACCGTGTTTGAAGGAGAGATCTCGCTGTGAGCACCCAAGACGACGCCCCGCAAGGACTGACCGAGCAGGACCTGGCCCAGTACCTGCTGCGCAACCCCGGTTTCTTCCAGCGCCATGCCGAGCTGCTGGCCAGTGTGCAACTGAGCCACCCGCACGGCCAGCGGGCGGTGAGCCTGCAGGAACGCCAGGCAGAGATGCTGCGCGAGAAGATCAAGGGCCTGGAGCACAAGCTGATCGAGATGATCCGCAATGGCCAGGAGAACGTCGCCATCGCTGACCGTCTGCATGCCTGGACCCTGAGCCTGATGCTGACGCCCGAGGCCGCGGCCCTGCCCGAGGTGCTGCTTCGGGAGCTGCGCCATCACTTCCTGATCCCCGCCGCCGGTCTGCGCCTGTGGGGCCTGGATGGCCGGCATGCGGCCGCCGACTACGCGCAGGCCGTCAGCGAGGACCTGCGCAGCTTTGCCGCCAGCCTGGCCCAGCCCTACTGCGGGGTGAACAGCGGCTTCGAGGCTGTGCGCTGGCTGGGTGATGACGCGGCCGTCGCTTCGTTGGCCCTGATCCCCTTGCGCCGTGGCGCGGCCGCCGAGCCCTTCGGCCTGCTGCTGCTGGGCTCACCGGACCCGACGCGTTACACGGCCGAGATGGGCACCGAGTTCCTGCAGCGCATCGGCGAGCTCGCCGGCGCCGCCCTGGCACGGCTGCTGCCGGATGGCCACGCCAGCGCCTGAGAGCGAGCCCATCGGGTCGCCGCTGCCTGAGTCGCAGCGGCGCTACCTGGAGCATCTGCGGGTGGAGCGGCGTCTCGCGCTGCGCACGCTGTGCCTCTATGAGCAGGCCCTGCGGCGTCTGTGCCTGCTGGCTGACGAGGCGGGCATCGCGCTGGAGCGCGTCAGCGTCCAGCAGGTGCGGCGCTGGGTTGCGCGCCTGCACGGGCAAGACCTGTCCCCGCGCAGCCTGGCGTTGATGATGTCCGCCTGGCGCAGCTGGTATCGCTGGATGGGCCGCCAGGGGCTGGTCGATCTGAATCCCGTGGACGGCCTGCGTGCTCCCAAGAGCGCCAAGCCCTTGCCCAAGGCGCTGGCAGTCGACGACGCCGTGCAGCTGGTCGCCTATCGCGATGAGTCCGGAGACCCGGTGCGCGAGGCCAGCGATGCGGCCCTGGTCGAGCTGCTCTATGGCTGCGGTCTGCGTGTCAGCGAGCTGGTGGGCCTGGACCTGTTGCCGGGTGCTGCCGCCCGGGGCTGGCTGGACCTGGATGCCGCGGAGGCCCATGTGCTGGGCAAGGGAAGCAAGCAGCGCATGGTCCCCATCGGCCGCGCTGCCCTCGAGGCCGTGCGTGCCTGGCTGCAGTGGCGCGGTGACTGGCTCGCGCCCGGGAGCACGGAAGCAGCGCTCTTCATCGGCCCGCGTGGCGGGCGCATGGGCGCCACCCAAGTGCGCCAGCGTCTGAGCCTGCGCGCGATGGCCGCCGGCTCCTCCAGTCATGTGCACCCGCACATGCTGCGGCACTCCTTTGCCTCGCATGTCCTTCAATCCAGCGGCGACTTGCGCGCAGTGCAAGAACTGCTGGGGCACGCCAACATCAGCACGACGCAGGTCTATACCAAGCTGGATTTCCAGCATCTGGCCAAGGTGTACGACGCCGCCCATCCACGCGCCCGCAAGCGCTGACCACGACGCCTGCGGGCCTGCAAAACCCTGGTATGGTCGGCGCCCATGTCTGTGCCTCGCTTTCTCCCTGACACCCTGCTGCCGCGCCTGCTGTGCCTGAGTCTCGCGGCCGGTTTCACCTGTATCCATGCTCAGTCCCCGGACGCTGGCCCTGCGGTGCCCGGTTCGGCGCGGCCCCTCAGCTGGGAGCTCAGCTGGACCCCCTTGCGCACCAAGGAGGGTGGTCGCATGGCGCTGGCCGGCGCGAGCGCCCTGCTGGCCGTCAACGAGGAATGGGGCCTGGGGCCCACGGTCTACGCGTCGGCCAAGGGCAACTACGGCGGCATCTTCATGCTGGGACTCACCGGCCAGCGGCGCTGGCGCCTCTCGCCCAGCACTCACCTGGCTGCAGGCCTGTTCGTGGGTGGTGGAGGCGGGCTCAGCTCCGATGTGCTGCGCTTTGGCGGCGGCTTCATGTGGCGCCCGGAGTTGTCCCTGCGCACGGAGGTGGGGCCCTGGTACACCGGGGTCGGACTGTCCCGCGTCATGGTGCCGGGCGGCAATATCGCTGATACCCAGCTCAGCTTCATGCTGGGCCGGCAGACCCTGTTCCATGCCTTTGATCCCGGCAGCAGCGGTCGTCAGGGCGCCTCCGGGGATCGTGGCGGCCTCGGGTTTGACGAGATGTCGCTGGTGGCGGGAGCCTACGCGCCCTCCCGTGCCATCCGTCGGCGCAGCGGGGAGGTCATGAATCGCAAGGTGGGGCTGGCGGGCGCGGCCCTGCGCCAGTACATCTCCCCCAGCGCCTGGTGGGGCCTGGAGGCCGCAGGCGGGGCCAAGGGCGGGGCTGATGGCTATATGGAAGTGCTGGCCGCCCTTGGCCAGGACTGGGCCCTGGGGCGCAGCGGCTTTCACCTGGGCGGTCAAGCCGCCCTGGGCCTGGCCGGCGGCGGCGATGTCGATACCGGCAGCGGCTGGCTGATGAAGATTGGCCCGAGCCTGCGCTGGCAGTCTGCCAAGGGCTGGGGCTGGCGCCTGGATGCGGGCTGGGCGCAGTCGCGTGGCGCGTTCCATGCGCCGTACGCGCGGTTCAGTCTGGATCTGCCGCTGGAGCCTGTGCAGCGTCGCCAGCAGGCCGGCGCGATAGAGACCGGCACGGTGCAGGAGCAGGACTGGTTGGTGAGTCTGCAGCGCTTGCGCCAGGTCCCCTTCAAGGACGGCAGCAAGCAGGACATGACCCAGCAGGGCCTGATCATGACCCGCGGGCTGGGCGAGCATCTCTACGGCCTGGCACAGGCCGGTACGGCCATCCAGGGCAAGGCTGGTGCCTATGCCTATGGCCTGCTGGGCCTGGGGCTGCGTTCGCAGCCCTTTGCCGACGGGCGCTGGCGCGTGGGTGCCGAGATCCTGGCCGGAGCGGGCGGCGGCGGTGGCGTGCAGTTGGGCGGCGGAGCCCTGCGCCAGACGGAAGTCTGGGCGCAGTGGCAGGGCCAGGGCGAACTCAGCCGCCTGCGTCTTCGCGCCGGCCTGGGCCAGTGGGGCAGCCTGCGTGGCAGGGGAGGGGACAGCACCCAGCTCAATCTGGCCGTCGGCTACGCGTGGGGCAGCCTCTGAACCGGCCGGCGCGGCGACAATACGCGCCATGAAAGTCATTCGTCTGAGAGCCGGCAAGGAGCGTTCGCTGCTCCGCCGCCATCCCTGGGTCTTCCAGGGTTCCGTGGAAAAAGGCAAGGCCGACGCCGGGGAAACCGTGCGGGTGGAGTCCGACAGCGGGCAATTCCTTTGCTGGGCCTCGTTCAGTCCCAGCTCCATGATCCGTGTGCGGGCCTGGAGCTTCGATGAGTCCGAGCGCGTCGATGCCGAGTTCTTCGACCGGCGCGTTCGCCGCGCCATCGCTGTGCGCGAGCGCATGCCCATCGTCTCCAATGCCCGGCGCCTGGTCCATGGCGAGGCCGATGGCCTGCCAGGCCTGATCGTCGACCGCTACGACGACACCTTGGTTGCCCAGTTCCTGTCTGCCGGCACCGAGCGATGGAAGCAGACCATTGCCGACAGCCTGATGGCGGCCACCGGCCTGAGCCGCCTCTACGAGCGCTCCGATTCCGGCGTGCGCCAGCTGGAGGGCCTGCCGCCGCTGACCGGCTGGTTGCGCGGCGAGGGCCACACCACACTGACCATCGAGGAGCATGAGTGGAAGCTCACCCTGGATGTGCAGGAAGGCCACAAGACCGGCTACTACCTGGATCAGCGCGACAACCGCAAGAAGTTCGCCGAAACAGTGCGCCAGTATGGCCTGCAGCGCGTACTCAACTGCTACTGCTACACCGGTGGTTTTTCGGTGGCCGCCCTTGCTGGAGGCGCCGCCGAGGTGACCAGCGTGGACTCGTCCGGACCGGCCCTGGCTCGGGCCAATGCCCATGTCACGCTCAACGGCTTCGATCCGGCGCGTCACACGGCGCTGGACGCTGACGTCAACCAGACCCTGCGTGACTTCGTCAAGCAGGGCCGGACCTTCGACGCCATCGTGCTGGATCCGCCCAAGTTCGCGCCCACGGCCGCCCATGCAGAGCGCGCCGCACGCGCCTACAAGGACATCAACCGCCTGGCCTTCAAGCTGCTGGAGCCTGGTGGCGTGCTCTTCACCTTCTCCTGCTCGGGCGGTGTGGGGCCGGAGCTTTTTCACAAGATCGTGGCGGGAGCAGGCATGGATGCGGGCGTTGACGGCTTCATCCTCGACCGCGTGGGCGCCACGCCGGACCATCCCCAGACCATCTGCTTCCCGGAAGGGGAGTACCTCAAGGGCCTGCTGCTGCTCAAGCGCTGAACCATAGGCTCAGGGGGGAGGCCTGCAGAGGAATGGGGCGAGTCAGGGCATCCCCTTGACCTTGCGCTCAGAGGGCTACTCGGTGATGGCCGATCACGATCGGGTTCCGACGCAGGCCTCCAGGGGCGCGGCGTTCAATGACGGAAATTTCCGGAAGGTCTTGCTGGCGCCGACTCCCTGCGACCGGATCCGCCGCCATAGCCTCGAGCCGGGTACGCCAGCCCTGGCCGTGCTCGGACTGAGCGCCATGTGCGGCTGCCAGCGTGGCTGAGGGGCCTCAGGGGGGCGGCAGATGCAGCCGGGGCGAAAACTTGGCCCGGTGCACGCTGAAGAAGGCCTTCACATTGCGCACATTGCTGTCAGCGCTGTAGAAGGTCTGTACCAGCTGGTGATAGGCCGCCATGTCCGGTACCTGCACGATCAGCACGAAGTCCGGCCCAGGCGAGACCTGGTAGCACTGCTGCACCTCCGCCCGTGCCGCCGCCAGGGCCTGGAAGGCGGCGAGGGCTTCGGCAGTCTGGCGCTCCAGCGTGATCTCCACGATGGCGATCAGCCCCGCCCCCAGCAGCCCGGGGCTCAGGATGGCCACCTGCTGCTCGATCACCCCCAGCTCCCGCAGGCGCTTTACCCGGCGCAGGCAGGTGGCGGGTGAGACGGCGGCGCGGCGCGCCAGGTCCAGGTTGGACAGGGAGGCGTCGTCCTGGAGCACCCCCAGGATGCGGTGATCGGTAGCGTCGAGTTGAATCAAGATTTCAAAATGACAACACTTATGAATGATTTCATCTTAACTTTTGGTTGATGAAATTTTCATTCACATTTGCCTCAATTTTGGCTGCACATGCCGGTGCCAGCCTCCTAGGATTCGCTCCCATCGCAGCCCACGGGGGTTGCACCAGCGGAGGAATCATCCATGTGTGGCATCGTCGGCGCCGTCTCGAAGCGCAATATCGTCCCTATCCTGATCGAAGGCCTGAAGCGCCTGGAATACCGCGGCTATGACTCCTGCGGTGTGGCCGTGCACCAGGACGGCGAACTGCGCCGCGCCCGAAGCACTTCGCGCGTGGCCGAGCTGCACAGCCAGACGGCCGAGGACGGCATCGCCTCCGGCACCGGCATCGCCCACACCCGCTGGGCCACGCACGGCGTGCCGGCAGTGCACAACGCCCATCCGCACTTCTCCCACGGCGCCCATGCCGCGGATGGCGCGGCAGGCCGCATCGCCCTGGTCCACAACGGCATCATCGAGAACCACGATGAGCTGCGCGCCGAGCTCAAGGCCCGCGGCTACACCTTCCACAGCCAGACCGACACCGAGGTCATCGCCCACCTGATCGACCACCTCTACCAGGGCGACCTGCTGCTTGCCGTGCAACTGGCAGTGCAACGGCTGAAGGGCGCCTACGCCATCGCCGTGTTCAGCCGCGACGAGCCGCACCGCGTGGTCGGTGCCCGCGAAGGCTCGCCTCTGGTGCTGGGCGTGGGGACGGAAGCCGGGCAGGGCGAGTTCTTCCTGGCCTCCGATGCCATGGCGCTGGCCGGCGTCACCGACCAGATCGTCTACTTGGAGGAGGGCGATGTGGTGGACATGCAGCTGGGTCGTTACTGGATCACCCATCGCCTGGCTGACAGCGAGCGTTTCGAGACCGTGCAGCGCGAAGTCCGCACCGTGCACGCGCACAGCGGCGCGGCTGAGCTGGGGCCCTATCGCCACTACATGCAGAAGGAGATCTTCGAGCAGCCCGTGGCCATCGCCAACACGCTTGACGCCGTGACCGGCATCAGCCCCGAGATCTTCGGTGATGGCGCCTACCGGGCCTTCAAGGAGGTCGACTCCGTGCTGATTCTGGCCTGCGGCACCAGCTTCTATGCCGGTTCCACCGCCAAGTACTGGCTGGAGAGCATCGCCAAGATTCCCACCAGCGTGGAGATCGCCAGCGAATATCGTTACCGCGACAGCGTGCCCAATCCGCGCACCCTGGTCGTCACCATCAGCCAGAGCGGCGAGACGGCCGATACCTTGGCTGCGCTCAAGCATGCGCGCGCCCAGGGCATGACGCACACCTTGACCGTCTGCAATGTCTCCACCAGTGCCATGGTGCGCGAGTGCGAGATGGCATTCATCACCCGTGCCGGCGCTGAGATCGGCGTGGCGTCAACCAAGGCTTTCACCACGCAGCTGGTGGGTCTGTTCCTGCTGACCCTGGCCCTGGCCCAGACCCGCGGCCATTTGTCAGAGGCCCAGGAAGCCGAGCATCTCAAGGCCTTGCGCCACCTGCCCGTGGCCGTGCAGGCCGTGGTGGCGCTGGAGCCGCAGGTCATTGCCTGGAGCGAGGAGTTCGCCCGCAAGGAGAACGCCCTGTTCCTGGGCCGAGGTCTGCATTACCCCATTGCCCTGGAGGGTGCGCTGAAGCTCAAGGAGATCAGCTACATCCACGCCGAAGCCTACCCGGCTGGCGAACTCAAGCATGGCCCGCTGGCCCTGGTGACGGCCGAAATGCCGGTGGTCACCGTGGCGCCGAACGATGCACTGCTGGAGAAGCTGAAGAGCAATATGCAGGAAGTGCGCGCCCGCGGCGGCGAGCTCTTCGTCTTTGCCGACAGCGACACCAAGATCGAGAGCGAGCAAGGCCTGCACGTCATCCGCATGCCCGAGCACTACGGTGCCCTGAGCCCCATCCTGCACGTCATCCCGCTGCAGCTGCTGGCCTATCACACCGCCTGCGCCCGCGGCACCGACGTGGACAAGCCGCGCAACCTGGCGAAGAGTGTGACGGTGGAGTGAGGGGGCAGGTCACTGACTCCAACTGTTTTTGGCAATTAAAGTCGTAAACAGGCAATTAAAGTCGTAAACACGGGCTGAGTCCCCATGCGGCCTGGCGACCGAAAGCCGGATTGCGGGAACAAGCTCGTCCCTGCGGCCGGTGCCGAACGCCTGCACCGGGAGCTGCTTCAGTGGCTCCCGGGGGAGACCCTCTTCAGCCTTGTGAGCCGGCTCCACCGCCTGTGGGTCCAGATGCAGGTTCAGCCCAACGGCGACGCCATCAGACGCCACGGCGCCGCGGCCGTGCTGCCCGTGTTCTGCCGCAGCACTTCATTGGCTGCCCTGAGGCCGGACAGGTACGCACCGTGGACCGTCTGATAATACTGCCGCTCGGTCGCCTCTCCCGCGAAGAAGAGGCGGCCGTTGACGCTCTGGGCCAGGTCGTCCCGCTGCTGCGGCGTGGAGCCGACCACGTGGCATGAGTAGGCGCCGCGGGCGTAGGGGTCGGCGGCCCAGCGGGTGACAAGGGCGTCGAGGGGGGCGGGTATGCCTTGGCCGAACATGGCCCGCAGGGCGCCCATCGCGCTTTGGACGATGGCTGTGTCGTCCCAGCTCTCGATCTTGCGTCCGAAGTCTGCTGCATTGAAGCCCATCAGCACCGGGCGTCCCGTGGGGCGGGCGAAGCTCACCCATTCCGCCCACTGACCAGCCTTGCCCTGTCTGGGCAGCTGGTTCAGCCAGTCAAGGCGCCCATTCCAGAACGTCTGGGGGAACAGCAGACAGCACTTGTTGAGCACGCCAACGCCCAGCCCCTCGATCGCAGCACGCTTGCTCGTGGGCAGAGCCGGGGTGAAGTTGACGCGCCCCGACTTCAGGACGCCCAGCGGCAGGGTGATGACGACATGGTGCGCGGCAAACTCGCCCTGCTTGGTCTGCACGGTCACGCTGCTCGGGCCCTGGTAGATGACCGCACTCACCTCATGCTTGAGCTTGATGTTGAGGCCAGCGGCGAGATGGGTGCTCAGCACCTGATAGCCGTCGAGAAACAGTTGCTCTGGCCCCTCGAAGGCCGCGCCGCTATCGAACCACTTCGCGGACAGTTGATCGGCAGAGGCGCCGTACTCGTGCTCGTACGTGCCGTTCAGCGCGAAGTCGATCATCCGCTGCTCCAGCACGGGTTGGTCCTGGTAGTCCAGCTCGTCATAGACCAGCGCTTTGAGCGACTGATCCTTTCGACGATCCCGCTCGGCGATGGCCGTGGCGACTTGGCGCTGAATGGCTTCGAGCCGGCGGTTGTGGCTGTCGCTCAGCTCGCCGCCCTCGCCGTCATAGACTTCCGCGTTCTCCGACCTCGTCGAGGTCAGACGCGCGCCGAGCTGCTGGGCCAGCGCGGCAACAGGGTTGCTCGGGCCGGCGCCATGAATCCACGAGGCCCCTAAGTCCATGGCCGGGCCGCGCCATGCCGTGCTGGTGTGCACCCGACCGCCGATGCGGTCTCGTGCTTCCAATACCAGCACGTCCAGCCCCGCCGTCCGGAGGCGCTGGGCCGCGGCGAGGCCCGAGATGCCGGCGCCGATCACGATCACCTTGCGTGGCCCTTGGCTGGGCGTCATGCCGGCCTGGTCGCTTGCACGACTGGTCAAGGCCATCGCCCGCTGAGTGCCGAGTCCCATGAAGGCTCCCAATCCCATTCCTGCTGTTTTCATGAGGGTCCGACGCTTCATTGCTCAACCTTTCATTCGAATCGAGGGCCTCAAGCCCCGAGTGGGGACGGCCCCGACAGGGACGCGGGCTCGATCAGTAGACGAATGAGCGCAGGCGCCGTCAAGGCTATGGCCAGGCCGTGTCCCAGAAACTCGGCCGGTGTGCGTTAGCGGGCGAGTACCTCTGCTGCCGCGCGCTGCCCGGACAGGTAGGCGCCATGCACCGACTGGAAGTAGCGTGGATCCGTTGCCTCGCCTGCGAAGTACAGGGTGCGACCAACCGCGGCTGCGAGGTCCTCTCGCATGCCAGGCGCCGAGCCGAGCTTGTTGAAGGAGTACGCGCCACGTGCGAAGGGGTCTGAGGCCCAGCGCGAGATTTGCCAGCTGACCGGATCGGGAATGCCCGCGCCGAACATCGTGCGCAGCGTGCGCATGGCACTGGCGACGATGTCCTGGTCTGACCACGCCTCCATGGCCTGCCCGACGGCGGCGGCGTTGAAACCGAGCAGGATCGGTTGGCCGGTCGGCCGTGCAAGGCTCACCCACTCGGCCCACTGGCCATTGCGCTCAGCACTCGGGATGTAGTTGAACCAGTCCGTCTTGGTGTCCCAGAAGGCCGTGGGGAAGCGCAGGAAGCACTTGTTCAGGACGCCCATGCCCAGCTTGTCGATGGCTTGGGCTTTGCGTGCTGGCAGTGGGGGATCGAAGCTCACCTGCCCGGACTGCAGCACACCTAGCGGCAGCGTGACCACCACGGCCGCGCCGGAGAAGCTGCCCTGGCTGGTCTGGACGGTCACGCCCTGGTCGTTGTGGCGGATGCTCTGCACAACCTGTCCGAGTCGCACGTCGAGGTCCTTGGCCAGGAAGTCGATCAGCACGCGGTAGCCATCGAGAAACAAGCTCTCGACACCTTCGTAGCGGCTGTCGCTGTCAAACCAGAGAGCCGACAGCTGGCTGGCGTCGCCGCTGTACTCGTGTTCATAGGTCGTGTTGATCAGGTAGTCGATGCGCTGCTGCTCCAGCCCGCTGCGCTCGCTGTAGCCGAGCCCGCGATAGACGGCGTCGCGCAAGGTGGTGTCACTCTCCGAGCGTTGGTAGTCGCTGATGGCCTTGCGGATGCTGGCGCGCAGGCTGTCGAGTTGCGCTGCACCCGCAGCGTCAAGCCGGCGGCCGTCGGCCTCGAAGGCTTGGTCCCGGCCGAAGCTGGTCTGGGCCAGGCGAGCACCGGCCCGACGTGCCAAGTCGGAGATCGGGTTGCCTGGGCCATCCCCGTGGATCCAGGTGGCGCCCACATCCAGCGGCGCATCCGCCCATTGGGTGGAGGTGAACAGCCGTCCGCCCAGGCGCTGTCGGGCCTCCAGGACGACCACTTCTCGACCCGCATCGCGCAGGCGGCGTGCTGCAGCGAGGCCAGCCATGCCAGCACCGATCACCAAAACCGCATGCGCGCTCGGCGCAGGGCCCGGTGTGGGCGTCGGCGTCGGGCTCGGTGTGGGGCTGGGCGCCGGTGCCGGCGATGGAGTCGGCGTCGGAGTGATGGGGGCATCCGTTCCGTCGGAGCCGCCGCCGCAGCCTGCCAAGGCCAGGGTTCCCGTCAAAGTGAAGAAGTGTCGTCGTTGCATGTTTTGCTCTGCTTGCTGGAAGGCCACCTGACTCCACGCAGGCGTGCCAGCCGGACGGCGGGCCCAGTCGTTGGCCTGTCTTACCCGAGCCTGTCGGCTGCGTCGCAGAAGTGTCGAAGGCCGGGGTGGATGCAAGGATGAGGAACTGTGGAGGTTGTGTGGAGGGGGCCTGTTGCCCTCAGAATCGAGTGCAACAAAACACAAAAAAGGGTTCCGTATGCAAGCCAAAAGTCCAGGTTCGGCGCTAGTGCTTGTCGTGGAGGACGAGTCCGAGATTGCCGACATCGTGGACGCCTACCTCCAGCGGGAGGGGCTGCGCACGGCCTGGGCGCGCGATGGCAGGGAGGCGCTGCAGCTCCACTTGGCGCTCAATCCGGACCTGGTGCTGCTGGACGTGCAGATGCCGGCCATGGACGGGTGGGAGGTCCTCTCTGCCTTGCGGCAGCGGGGCGGGACGCCCGTCATCATGCTGACCGCCTTGGAGGGGGATGTGGACAAGATCTCCGCGCTGCGCATCGGGGCGGACGACTACATCGTCAAGCCCTTCAACCCGTCGGAGGTTGTGGCCCGCGTCCGGGCGGTGCTCCGTCGAACGCTGGCGACGTCCGTGGACTTGTCCCCCGCCGTGCTGAAGGCCGGGCCCTTGGAGCTGGACCGTCAGAGCCACAGCGCTTGGCTGCATGTGCAGGGGGAGCGCCGCCCGCTGGTGCTCACGGTGACAGAGTTCCGGCTGCTCCAGGTGCTGGCGCAGGTGCCGACGCGTGTCTTCAGCCGTGCCGAACTCATGGATGCCTGCCTGCCCGAGGGTGACACGCAGGAGCGCACGATCGACAGCCACATGAGCAAGCTGCGCAAGAAGATCGAGCAGCTGGGGCTGGAGGGCATGCCCGCCGGCGTCCGAGGGGTTGGCTACTGTCTGGAGCGTCGATGAACCTGAGCTACGGCCTGGGGCGCAAGATCGCCAGCGCAGTGGCCAGCACGGTCCTGCTGGTCCATGCGGTGATCTTCATTCTCTGCTACGCCATCTACTACTTGGCGGGCAAGTACTGGCCCACGCTGTTTGACTGCGAGTCAGACCTGCCGACCCTGCCGGACTTCCTGCTCTTCCTGGTGCTGGGGCTGGTGGCCGTGCTGGTGTCGCTCTACTTCTCCACGCGGATCGCCCGTCGCCTCGTGGAGCCGTTGAACAGCGTGGCCACTGGCATTCGCTGCGTGGCGGCAGGCGACCTTGACGCCCGGGCCCAGGCCACTGATGCGCCGCTGGGCGAGGCCTCTGCGCTGGTACAGGACTTCAACCAGATGGCAGAAAAGCTGCAGCGCGCGGTGAATGAACGAGCTCAGTGGAATGCGGCCATCGCCCACGAGCTTCGCACGCCGGTGACCATCCTGCGCGGGCGCCTGCTGGGCTTTGCCGATGGCGTCTTTCCTCCAACGGAAGAGGCGCTGCGCAAGCTGCTGACGCAAGTCGACGGGCTGTCCCGCCTGATCGAGGACCTGCGCCTGCTGAGTCTGTTCGAGTCCCATCAGCTGCGACTGGACCTTCGCAGTGTCAACCTCGAGCAAGAGATACGGATGGTGGGCGACATCTACGAGCCAATGCTCCAGAAGGCGGGGCTGCGTCTGCGTATCCTGGTAGAGGCCATGCCAGTGCGCTGCGACCCGCTGCGCATCCGGCAGGCGCTGGTGGCCTTGCTGGACAACGCCCTGAAGTACGCCACGGCCGGTGAACTCTGGGTTCGCTTCACCCGCGAGTTGGAACACAACGTCCTGCGCGTGGATGATGCTGGCCCCGGCCTGCCGGAAGCCGCCATGCGGCAGGTCTTCCAGGCGTTCTGGCAGGCCGACAGCGTCAGCGCCAAGATCGCCGGCGGCAACGGGCTTGGGCTGTCTGTTGTGAAGGCGATCGCGATGGCCCACGGTGGCGACGCCCGCTGCACGGCGAACGAAGCCGGTGGAACGAGCTTCTCGATCCGCTGGCCGATTTCGTCTCCGGAGTCGGCCCGTTCGCCCGATTGAGGCCCAAGGCGCCGCAAGCGCGCCCGCCTGCCGCTCATCCCCCTCGATCCCCGCGCCGCAGCGCGGCAGGAGAGGCGTTCTCGCAACTGCGCCGCGGCGCAACTGCGCACACCGGCTGAGCGTAGGCATGGGGACCTGCTGCGGGGGGCACTCGCCGCGTGCACCCACCGCATACGCCCGACGCATGTGCCCGCTGCATGTGCCCTCCGCGTGCATTTGCTGCATGCATGCAAGCACCGGCTCAGCACCGCCGATGCCCACGCGCGGTGCGTGCATCGGCGGCTTGCTGCTGCATGGCAACGTGCAATGCGCTCCGTTTGTTCGTGGCGATGACGTCTGTCCTCCCGCGGGCTGACATACAAGGCGGACGCCCCCCTAACGTTGGCGCCGCTGTCCCCTCGAATGCCGGTACTAGGCAGCAGCAAGGGCTGATCACTTCTCTCGATCCTGCCCTCCCCATCGCTCGACTTTACGGAGATCCCCTGATGAAACTCTCGCTAGCCCGCTGTGCCCTGACGCTTCTTGGCGCTCTGCTCTTCGCCGACGGAGGCGCTGCGCAGGCGGAAGAAGCAAAGGTCCGGAACGTCTACAACTGGCCGGACTACATCTCCGAGGAGACCATCCAGAAGTTCGAGAAGGAGACGGCCATCAAGGTCCGCTACGACGTGGTGGTGCCCGGATCAAATGGGGCTGGTCTCCAGATCCTCGGTGGGCTGCTGCAGGAGCTGGACAAGCCGAAGATCCCGAACCTCAAGAACATCGACCCGAGCATCAATGAGCGGCTCTCCAAGGTTGATCCCGGCAACAAGTTTCTGGTCATCTGGTTGTAGGGCTATACGACGGTCGGTATCAACGTCGACAAGGTCAAGGCCGCGCTGGGCGGCCCGCTCCCTGAGAACGTCTGAGATTTCGTCATGAAGACTTCATCTTTCACCTTAACAAGGTGTCTTAGAAACCGGCAGCAGCTCACGGGTCAATTCCGCGAAGGACCTTCCTAGCTATTGAGCGCAGCGTGCGCACCTGCACGCTTGCTTGCCAACCAATCGGTGGGTGCCATGCCAGTCTTGAGGACGAAAGCCCGGGTCAGCGCTGAGGCACTGCCGTAACCCACCTCGTCAGCGATATGTTTGACTTGGCGGCCCTTGCTGAGGAGGCTTTGTGCCAGGCCAATGCGCCAGCTTGACAGGTACTCGCCCGGTGATTGCCCAACGACCTGGGTGAACTGCGCCGCAAAGCGCGCGCGCGACATACCCGCCACGATGGCGAGCTGCTCCAGTGTCCAGGGCCTTGCGGCGTCGGTGTGAATGGCGTGCAAGGCCCGGGCCAGGCGAGGGTCGGCCAAGCCGCCCAGCACGCCGGTCTTCAAATGGCCCTGCGTCAGCACTTCTCTCAGCAGATGGATGAGCACCAGTTCGCTCAAGCGGTCGATGGCTGCTGCTCGCCCTTGGCGCTTGCAAAACGCTTCTTCAAACA
This sequence comes from Roseateles sp. DB2, assembly GCF_051857535.1. Classification (NCBI taxonomy): domain Bacteria; kingdom Pseudomonadati; phylum Pseudomonadota; class Betaproteobacteria; order Burkholderiales; family Sphaerotilaceae; genus Roseateles; species Roseateles sp. DB2. Next base: position 399,689 of record NZ_JBPZGY010000002.1, read on the forward strand.
AGAGATGCAGGCTCATTTGCAAGCCGGCATGTTGCTCCAGAGGGATGACCAACATGGCGGGAAGCTCCGCCATCAAGTGCTGGCCGAAGGGCGCACCACAGACAACCGACGCACAGATCAAATCGGGACCACCGACTTCGGGCGCGCGCAAACGATGCGGCGTCGCACGAGGAAAGAACAGGGCCGCCGGGGCGTTCACCGCTTGAACCGAGCCGTCGGGCAGCAATACCTCCAGTTGCCCCTGTCGCATCACATGCAAATGACCCACACCTTGGCCATCGTCGAAGTTCGCGACGCCGCAGAGTTGCCCTGAGAAGAACACCCGCGATCTGAGCTCGAAACGCGTCAACAAGGTATCGATTTCGTCTGACATGTGAGCCTGCACTTGTGCTGCGGAGATGCGACATCATCGACTGCCAGCTCCAGGGATGCCAAGCCACGTCCGTCGCAAAAGCTCATTGCGCAGAGCGAAACAATCGCTGGGAGAGTGTCGCGTCGACGGACAGCGCGCCGGCACCACGGGCCACGATCAAGGCCAGCAGACTCATCCAACTGAGATGCGTGGGCCACGCGTCCGGGTAGACCAGGAGCTGGATCACCAGTGTCATGATGAGGAGGCCGATGGCTGCATAGCGTGTGGCCAAGCCCAGGACCAGCAGAATCGGCAGCGCATGTTCGGCAAGCGCTGCCAGCGAAGCAGCCAGCTCCGGGTCCACCCACGGGAGCTGGTACTCCTCCGCGAACAAGGCCACGGCCGAGTCGCTGAGGGTGAACCATCCATCGACCTTGGTTCGCCCTGAGCGCCAGAAGATGCCGGCTATGGCCAGACGAGCTGCCAGCAAGACGAGGGTGTCGGAGAAGAGATGTCCAGCCCAGTGAACCAGAGCTTGATGCGCATGCAGCAGCGCGGGAGGGCGAGCGTTCACGATGGCTTCCTTCTGTGGGAGTACTCGGGGGAATGGCAGGTGCGGGCGCAGAGGGCTGAGGCCCTCTCAGGTGGTCGGCATCAGGAGAGCGCCGTTATCGAGCAGTGCGCTCAGCGCCGCCTGAAGGTCGAACGGGTGGCTTGAAGATGCCTGGCTGCTGGCATGAGCGGCGGCCTTGCCAAGGCTCTGTCCCGCTGCAAGCGCATCCAGCAGGTGCAAGCTGGCGATCGGAACTTCGTGTACCCAGACCTCGTCTTCGGGTCGGGTCACCAGCACACCGGCGCTCGCCTTCGGCTTGATCTCGATCTCGGTGTGCCCAGCGCGCGCGCTGCGCCACAGCTCGACCAGTGCGTAGCCTGGCGAGACCTTCCAATGCGTCGCCGGTGCCACTTTCAGCTGCAAGCCAGGCAAGGCCTTGGCTGGCACCGTGGCCAAGCGAGTGGCGGTCAGCGGCAGATGATCGCCTGCCGCATGGGCGCGCATGCACATCCAGTCCACCCAGGCCAGATCGCTGGTGTAACGGGCCAGTTGCGCATGTTCCAGCGAGGCCAGGAACTCCGGGAAGCCATCGCCGTACAGAAACAGCCGGCCTTCCAGAGGCGGGTGAGCGCGCGCAAATGCAGTGGCCGCCGGCCAGAACCAGGGGCCGCCCAGCCAGTTGGAGACGCTGAGGAAGTTGGCCTCCAGGGACTCGATGGCAGCGCGCAGGCCGGTGTTGGCATAGACGGCCGTGGCTGCTGGCGCAGGGGCCAGCCCGGCTTCCACATCGGTGCCGGCCAGCAGATGCCAGCCATCGATGCTGGTCAGGAATTGTGTGTAGAAGCCGGAGGGGTTGTTAGTCATGGGCAAAGCTCCACGCTGGAGTGGCAGCCTGAACGCGCGCTCGCTCTTGCCAGAGCACGGAGAAATCCGGCACGGCTTCGTCCCACTCAATCAGCGTGGGGCGCGGGCCGATGCGCTGACACAAAGCGGCGTACAGCGCCAGCACCTCCTCGGAGACCGGGCCGTCGTGGGAATCGATGAGCAATTGGGGCCCGAGTTGGGGGTCCTCGCTGTGCCCAGCGAGGTGGATCTCGCTGATGGCCTCAACATCAATCTCTGCCAGCCAATCGCTGGCGTGCTTATGGATGTTGCTGGCGCTCACGTGGAGGTTGTTCACATCCACGAGCAAGGCGCAGGCTGTGCGGCGGACCACTTCGTTCAGGAAATGCGGTTCGCTGAACTCATGCCCCTCCAGGCTCAGGTAGTGACTGGGGTTCTCCAGCGCCAGACGCATGCCGGTCGCCTGCTGCACCTGGTCTACGTGGGCGACGACCCGTTCCAGCAGCGCGCTTGTGCGCGGCGCGGGCAGCAGGTCAGGCACATAGCGTGTCCCCAGGCGCGACCAGGCAAGATGCTCGGACAGGCGGACCGGCTTCACCTGGTCGATCAGGTGTCGAAGACGACGCAGATGCTGCAGATCCAGAGGCTCCGGCCCCGCCAATGAAAGCGACACGCCGTGCAGCGCCACTGGGTGGCGTTCGGCCAGTGCAGCGAGCATGCGCGGGCGGGGCCCACCGTCGGCCATGTAGTTCTCGGGATGCACCTCGAACCACAGGCCTTCGGCTTGCGCCTGCATGACCTGCTGAAAATGCTGGGGCTTGAAGCTCAGCCCGATAGTCGGCTGCACGATGGCGCTCTTTCCTGCGGCGAAGCAGAGTCAATACCCGCCCGACTCAGGCCTTGAGCGGTGTGAGCGAGCCCTGGCCTTTGGGCGTCTTGATGGTGACGCAGGTCCCTGCGGGCACCTTCTTCCAGGCATTGCCTTGGTAGTTCACCTTGGAGGTGCCGGCACAACTGGTTCCGGGGCCTGCGGCGCAGTCGTTCTGCCCGGCCAATGAGATGCCATAGCACTTCTCCATGCCGGGCTTGCCGCCGCTCGGCTTGTTCTCAGCCGCCAGGGCCGCGCCCTGCACAGCCGCCGCCAATGCCAGGGCCGTGATGAGGTGTCGTCGAGTGCTCATGATGTGTGGGACTCGCTGGGAAGGGAGGGATGGAAGGGCGCGCTCATCTCAGGTCGGCGCGCCCCCCGCTTCAGCATCAAGCCAGGGACTTGGGGGTCTTGGCCTTGATGGCAGGCCAGTTCGCATCGGCCTTCTTGTTGTTGCCCGGCACGTCTTCCAGCCACTTCTTCTGAACGTCCTTGTTCACGTTCAGATGCAGCTTGCCGTCCACCAGCTTCCAGGCGGTCGGGTCGCCGTCCAGCTTCTTTTCCAGGGCCACGCCCATCGCGCAGAAACCGCCGTAAGCCGGTTCGTACTTGCCGGGATTGGCATTGAAGGCATCGCGATTGGCGGCGCTGGCGAACAGATAGGTCACACCGTTGTGCTTGGCCGAGAACTCAGCCTTGCCCGCGGTGGGCGTGCCCACGGTGTGATAGGCCACGGGGTCGTGGCCACGCAGGCCGATGCCCTTGCTGTCGACGTTCACGGCCGCGGTGGAGTTATCGTCATAGGCGAACGCGGCGGACGGTGCGAAGCCGGCAGTCAGTGCTGCAGCGGCCGCCACGGCGACCAGGGAAACACGGAAATAACTCTTGGACATGATGTGCCTTTCTGGGGCGAATCGGTTGGAGGTTCTGAATGACTTGCCTCAGGCCAACCCCTGAGTGCAAGCGGAAGTGCTGAAGTCGCTCGGCGTACAAGATTCAAGATCGCCGCGACCTCCGGTGCCACAGCAGCTGAGCCAGGGCCTCTTGCTTTCGCTGGGCCTGCACCGACTGCATGGACTGAACTTTAGAAATCGGCGCCCCTGCCGTGGTGACTGCGCGTCTCATTCGCTGTCCCATTCGTCTTGCGTTGCTGTGAGGGGGACCTTGTCGTCGCCAGGCCGCCGCTGGTGACCCAGTTCCTTCGCGATGGCCTTTGCGCCTGCGGCCCGCTGCAGTCTTTCCTCGCACTTGCCTGCCAGAGCCGGCTCGCTCTGCCCTTGCTGCAGGCGTGCCGTGTCGACGCGCCAGGGCGTGCAGCCCGGGGCATTCTTCCGCGCGCCGGAACAGCCCATTGCCGTGCAAGTGATTTCTGAAGCGCGGCTCGATCCCTAGAGTTCAGTCCCAGGCCTGCAGCCCCTTGCAGGACCTCCATCACTCTGATTCGAACTCACCAAGGAAGCACCATGAAAGCAGCCATCATCATCCTGTCCGACCCGAAGAACGGCGGCGAAGACGCTCTGGGACGCATGTTCAACGGCCTGGCCGCCGCCTACGATTTCAAGCAGCGCGGCACGGACGTGTCCATCTACTTCCAGGGCGCAGGCACCCGCTGGCCCGGCGTGATCAGCCAGGCCGACCACCCGGTGCATGCCCTGTTCAAGGCCGTGGAAAACGAGATCGCAGGCGTGTCTTGCGGCTGCGCCGACGTGTTCGGCTCGCGTGAAGATGCGGTGAAGAGCGGCTTCGACCTGATCACCGACAACAGCGTGCCCGGCACCTCCGGCCTGCCCAGCCTGGGCAAGCTGGTGGCAGACGGCTTCACCGTCTTCACCTTCTAAGCCAGCAGGCGGGAGACGACCATGACCCATGCATTCCACGATGGCGAGCGTGCCGTGCAGGCGCGCGCCGGAGAGGCGGCGATCGCGGCGCGCAACGCCAGCGTGATCACCGACACGGTGATTGCGGGCGCCCGCCCCTTCATCGAAAAGCAAGTCATGGTCGCCACCGCGGCCCGTACAGAGCGAGGCCAGCTCTGGGCCTCGCTGCTGTTCGGGCCGCCGGGCTTTCTGCGCAGCCCGGACGGCCGCAGCATCGAGATCGCGTCTAGCCTCGCGCAGCGCCAGGCCGACGATCCCTTCTGGCAGGAGCTGGCCCTCGGCTCACAGGCCGGTCTGCTGTTCATTGAACTCTCGACCCGGCGCCGCTACCGCGTGAACGGTCATGTCGCGCATGTCGATGATCAGCTGCTGCGTGTGGGCATCGACGAGGCCTATCCCAACTGCCCCAAATACATACAGCGTCGTCATCCGCAGGGCACAGCGGGAGACGCCCATCCAGCCGACCCCAACTGCGTGCGACGCGGCCATGCGCTCGACGAGGACAGCGCTGCGCTGCTCAGTGCGGCGGACACACTCTTCATGGCAAGCGGCGCGCCGGGTGGCTCGCTTGATGCCTCGCACCGTGGCGGTCCGGCCGGCTTTATCGAGCGCCTCGACGCACAACACCTGCGCGTACCCGACTACGCAGGCAACAGCCTGTTCAACACCATGGGCAATCTCGCCCTGGATCCGGCCTGCGGTCTGGTGGTGCCGGACTTCACGACAGGTCGACTCCTGCACCTGACGGGCCGGGCCCGCTTGCTGTGGGACCAGGCAGACCCGCAGGGGCGCACCGGAGGCACTGGCCGATTCTGGGAATTTGAGATCGAGGAGTGGCTGCTGCGCGAGCAGGCCATGCCCCTGAGCTGGGAGTTCCTGGACGCCTCGCCCTTCAATCCCGAGGTCATTGCATGAAACTGATCGTCCACCAATTGCTGCGCCATGGCGCTGAGGTCCTGGAAATTCGCCTGCGGCATCCGCAGGGTCAGGTCTTGCCACCATGGTCCGCAGGCGCGCATCTGAGGCTGCAACTCCCGGTCGCCGACGGCCAGTGGCTGGAGCGCCATTACTCCCTCATCGGCACAGAAGGCGCAGCCGAGGAATACCGCATTGCCGTGTTGCTCGACCCGGCCTCGCGCGGCGGCTCGCGTTGGATACATCAGCAACTGGTGTCAGGGCAGGCGCTCGATGTGGAGGGGCCGTTCGACAGCTTCCCGCTGCAAGCCGAGCAGGGCCGCACCGTGCTGGTGGCCGGCGGCATCGGCATCACGCCCATGCATGCCATGGCCCATGCCTTGAACAACAGGGGACAGCCCTTCGAGCTGCATTACCTGGCGCGCAGCGAGGAGCGGCTGGTGCTGTTGGACGAACTGCGCGCCTTGCCCAATGCGCGTCTGCACCTGCATGTGGGGGCCAAGCCGCCGGCGTTGGATGCCCTGCTGGGCCCCTTCAGTCCCGGCGCCAGCCTGCATGCCTGTGGCCCGTCGCCCTTGTTGAATGGCTTGCGAGAGCACAGCGCCGGTCTGGGCTGGCCGATCTCGTCAGTGCACTTCGAGAGCTTTGGTGCCCGTACGCAGCAGGGCGACAGGCCGATCCGCGTGCATCTTGCGCAGAGCAGCATGGTGGTTGACGTTCAACCGGGCACCAGCATTCTGGATGCGCTGATTGCCGCTGACGCCTTTGTCGCCTACGACTGCAAACGCGGCGAATGCGGGCAATGCCACAGCCGCGTGCTCGACGGCAGCCCGGTGCATCGCGACGTCTGCCTGAACCCTGCGCAGCGCGCCGAGGGCCTGTGCATCTGCGTGGGCTGGGCCAGCAGCGAAAGCCTGACGCTGGACTTGTAAGGCCAGGGCTCGTGACCGACGCCGTCCCCTCCGGCCGTCGAGCGGGCGAGTGCGTGTCGAGCCGGCAATCACTTCAGGCCTCAATGGCTTCGGACTGGAAGGCGGCGTCCAGCGGCGTGCCGACGAGATGGTTGCTGTAGTTGGACATCACTTTCATGGCGATGCCCAGCACAACCTCCAAAGCGCTTTGCTGCGAGTAGCCAGCTGCCAGCAGGGATTCCAACTGCCCGGGACGCGCCCAGCCGCGTTGTTCCACCATCTGTTGCGTGAACTGACGCAGCGCTTCCAGCTTGGTATCTGGCAGCGGCACGCCCTGGCGCAAGGCCTGCACCACCGCGGGATCCAGGCGCTGCATGCGGGCGATGGTGCTGTGTGCGGCCACGCAGTAGTGGCATTCGTGCAGGCGGCTGGCGGTGAGGCTCACCACTTGCTGTTCAATCGCACTCAGACTGCTGGAGGCATAGGCCTCGGAGGTGTCGACATAGGCCGCCAGCAAGGCCGGGGCGCTGGCCATGCCCGCAAAAAGATGGGGCACAAAGCCGTAGCGTTCCTGGGCTTGCGCGAGCAGCGCTTGCGCGGCGGAAGGTGCGGAGGCAGGGGTATGGATGGGAAATGCGCTCATTGGCTTCTTTCAGTTGCAGAAGGGGTGTGGGTGGCAGCGGTTGACGCGCCAGATCACAGGCGGATCACAAGCTTGCCGAAGTGCTGCCCGGAGGCCAGGTGCGTGTAGGCCGCGGGGCTGTCCTCGAAGTCGAACACGCGATCAATGACAGGGTGAATGGCGTGCTGCGCCATGAACTGATTCAGCCGCCGCAACTGAGCCACGGAGCCTACGCAGATGCCGTCGATTCGGGCGTTCTTGAATTGCAGGGGTTGGATGTCGGGGCGGGCATTGAAGCCGCTGAGCACACCGATCTGTGCGATGCGCCCGCCGGGTGCCACCGCGCGGATGGAGCGGTCATAGGTGTCCGGCCCGCCCAGCTCCAAGATGTGGTCTGCGCCCCGTCCATCGGTCAGCGCCAGGACCTGCTCGTCCCACGCCGGGGTTTCGCCGTAGTGGATGGTGGCCCAGGCACCCAGTTGCCGGGCCCGTTCCAGCTTGACATGCGAGGAGGACGTGACGATGACTCGAGCCCCCACGGCAGCGGCCAGCTGCAGTCCGAACAGCGCCACACCGCCGGTGCCTTGCACCAGCACAGTGTCGCCGGCCATGACAGGGCCACGCTCGAACAAGGCGTGCCAGGCCGTCAAGCCGGCACAAGGCAGGGTGGAGGCTTCTTCATCGCTGAGGTGCGCAGCAGGTGCTACCAGCGACTGAGCAGGCACCTCCAGCCGCTGGCTCAGGACGCCGTCGGTATTGCCGCCTCCCAGGGCGTTCTGCAGATGGACAGGGTCGAAGCGGCCTTCAATCCAGGCCGGGAAGAAGTTGGGGATGGCGCGATCACCCACCTGCCAGCCCTGCACGCCGTCGCCTACGGCGAGCACAGTCCCGACGGCATCAGACAGGGGAACGAGGCCATCGCGCGCCGCCCCGCTGGCGGCGCCCTGCAAGGTAAGCAGGTCGCGGTAGTTCAGGCTCGCTGCATCTACTTGCAGAAGAACCTGGCCGGCTGCGACCTCGTGCTGCGCTGCGCGAGTCTGCGCCTGAAGCCGTGCATGCATGCCGTCAATGGTGATGGTGAACTGTCTGTTCATGAGATCATGTTTGTGTAGTGACCGATACACAAATGGTAGACGGCGCGAGTTCATCGCAGTGTTCCGATTGATGCAAGATTGAATTTCGCGTGGCAGCAATCGCTATTCGCTTGTTTATGTAGGGATCCATACAATTCATTCATGCCTCAGCCAAAATCAGCTAGCAACCCTGCCAATGAGCCAGAGGGCCCCCGCCTGCCAGGACGCCCGCGCAGCTTCGACCGCGCCGCGGCGCTGGACCTGGCGTTGGGTCTTTTCTGGCGGCATGGCTACGAAGGCGTGTCCACGGCCACCTTGGCCGGCGCCATGGGCATTGCGCCACCCAGCCTGTATGCGGCTTTTGGCAACAAGGAGTCGCTCTATCGGGAATGTCTGGACCTTTACGCGCAGCGCCATGGCGCCTTCCTTGGCGATGCCCTGCTGGCTGATCTGTCGGCGCGCGCGTGCATGGAGCAAGCCCTGCGGGCGGCCTGTCGCCAGTACACCGACCCCAGCCATGAGGCTGGCTGCATGGTGTCGACCGCCGGCCTGCAAGGCGCGCCCGCCAACGCCGCCCAGCACGCGCAAACCGAAGCCATGCGCCTGCAGGCCAGGCAGGCGATCGAGCAACGACTCAGGCGCGCTCGCGCCGAGGGTGAGTTGGCCGCCGGCACGGACTGTGCCGCCCTGGCCGGCTTTTTTGCGCTGGTGATCCAAGGCTTGGCGATTCAGGCGCGTGATGGCGCCAGCACCAGCAGCCTGCTGCGCATGGTGGACGTGGCCATGGCGGCATGGCCGGCCCCTGTGAGCACAGGCGTTCGCGGCCGCTAGCGCGGGGCGCCCACACGCCGTCTTGTCTGCGTCCGAGTGGCGGCCCCAGGAAAAAAGGGCGCCCCAGCTGGGGCGCCCTTTGGCGAGCGTTTGTCTGAAGTCAGCCCCGGACGTTCACAGGCCCAGATCGCTCAAGGAAGGGTGATCATCCGGCCGTCGACCTTGGGGCCAGTGGAACTTGCGCTCTTCAGGCTTGATGGGCAGGTCATTGATGCTGGCGTGGCGCACAGCCATATAGCCCAAGGCATCGAACTCCCAGTTCTCATTGCCGTAGGCGCGATACCACTGGCCGGAGTCATCGCGCCATTCATAGGCGAAACGCACGGCGATGCGGTTCTCGCTCACGGCCCACAGCTCCTTGATCAGGCGGTACTCCTGCTCCTTGGCCCATTTGCGCTCCAAAAAGGCCTGGATGGCCTCACGGCCCTGGAAGATCTCGGCCCGGTTGCGCCAGCGGCTGTTGGCCGTGTAGGCCAGGGTCACACGTTTGGCATCGCGCGTGTTCCAGGCGTCCTCGGCTGCACGGACTTTCTGGATCGCCGTCTCACGGCTGAACGGAGGCAATGGGGGGCGCGGTGCGTCGGTGGGGGTGGTGCTCATGGGGTTTGCAAGGCTGGGGTTGAGAAATCCGGCGGTGGCGCTTGCGGCGCCAGCCACAAGCAAGTCCCGCCGGGTGAGATCGGGTCGATGGGTGATGTTCATTCTTGGAGAGTGGGGCGCCACAGGCCAGGCATGTCCACATGGCCAGGCAGTGCCTGCATGCGAGTCAGCCAAGCCATCAGATGGCGGTGAGGTGAGAGATCCAGGCCGCCCTCGGGGGCGAGTGCGATGTAGGGGTAGATGGCCAGGTCGGCGATGCTGGGCTGATCGCCCCGCACCAGCCAGGGCCGATCGCGCAGCTGCGCATCCAGCAGGGTGAGCAAGGCCTGGCTGCGCTGCGTGGTGGCCTCCAGATCGATGGGGCGGCCGAACTTGCGGTGCATGCGCAGCAGGGCCGGCCCATGCGCCACCTCATTGGCGGCCGTGGACAGCCATGCCTGCACGGCAGCCAGGCGAGCCGGGTCCTCCGGCCACCAGGCCGGGCCACCGTAGCGCGCCGCCAGGTAGACGAGGATGGCCTGGCTGTCACGCACCACCACCTCGCCGTCCACCAGCACCGGCACTTGGCCGAAGGGGTTCATGGCCAGGAACTCGGGCTGCTTGTGCGCACCGCCCGTGGGCACCTCCGCCTCATGCGGCAGCCCCAGCAGGGACAGCATGAGGCGCACCTTGTGCGCGTTGCCGGACAGGGGGAAGTGATACAGCTTCATGATCACCCTCGGGCGCTTTGGACTGGATCCAGAGCCCGCTGAACAGCGGGCCGACTTGCGATGCGCTGGACCCAGTCCTGCACCGCCGGGTAGGCATCGAGACGGACGCCGGCATAGTCGGCCACGCGCAGCCAGCCAAAGTGGGCAATGTCGGCCACCGAGAAACTCTGGCCGGCCAGCCAGCTGGCCTCTTGCAGCCGTGTCTCCAGCACGGCAGTCAAGCGGCGCGACTCCGCTTGATATCGCTCGATGCCCACGGTGATGCGCTCGGGCTGCCGCATGAACCACCCTGCCTGCCCGAACATGGGGCCGACGCCGCCGACTTGGAAGAACAGGTACTCCAAGGCGCGAATCCGATCCCTCGGCGCGGACGGCATCAGCCCGCCAAACTTCTCGGCCAGGTAGAGCAGGATGGCACCTGATTCGAACACCGACACCGGCTCACCCTCGGGCCCTTCGGGGTCGACGATCACCGGGATGCGCCCGTTGGGATTGAGTGCCAGGAAGTCCGGGCGCTTTTGTTCGTCACGGCCCAGATTGACGGGCACGATGCGATAGGGCACGCCCAGTTCCTCCAGCGCGATGGGGATCTTCACGCCATTGGGCGTGGGGGCGTAGTAGACGTCGATCATGGTTGTCGGTGTTTTGAAGTGATGAATCGATGGAACTCAGGCGCCCGGCCCGCAGTCCAGGCAACGCTCCACAGGCGGTGGGCCCATGCGCAGTTCACGCTGCAACAGGCGCAGCGCCGTGCGCAGGCCTTCTTCGATGACCGGGTGGTAGAAGGGGCTGTCCAGCATCTGTTGCACGGTGTCGCCGCGCTGCACCGACCAGGCGAGCAGATGGCCCAGATGCTCGGCGCGTGGCCCCAGCATCTCGGCGCCAAGCAGGCGTCCGCTCCCCGCTTCGGCGTATACATGCAGCGCGCCGCGGTTGACGCCCATCACGCGGCTGCGGCCTTGGTCGGCAAACGAAACCTGACCGGTGAGAAACGGGGTGCCCGCCGCCAGCAGTTCCGCGTGGCTGCACCCGGCGATGGCCATCTGGGGATCGCTGAACACGACGGCCAGCGGTGCTCGGCGGGGCCGCACGCGCACATCGGGCCAGCGGCCGGCGTTGTCGCCCGCGATGCGTCCTTCGTCGGCAGCCTCATGCAGCAGTTCCCGCTCACCATTGGCATCGCCGGCGATGAACACCGGGGCGTCGCCGACCTGCCCGGTTCGGCGATCGAAGGGCAACTGCCCGTCGGCCTGCACGGGCAGTCCGCTGTGCTCCAGTCCCAGGTTCGCCAGCCGCGGACGGCGCCCGGCGGCAGCAAGCGCGAAGTCAAAGCGTTCGACGCGCCCGTCCAGCTCCAGCAGAACTTCATCGCCCTCGCGCCGCAAGCGGGGGGTGACTTGGCTCAGCGACAGTGGCAGCTCCTTGCCGAACAGTTCGCGTGACAAGTCCTGCAGTGCCGGGTCGGTGAGCGGGCCCACGCGCTGGCTGCGGCCTAGCACCCGCACCCGCACCCCCAGGCGATGCAATGCCTGGGCCAACTCCAGCGCGATCACACCCGTGCCCAGCACCAGCACGGCTGCGGGCAGGGTCTGCCAGTCAAACAGTTCATCGTTGCGGATCAGCCGATCCCCCAGCGCCGCCGACCAGGCGGGCTCCACGTGCGGCTCGGAGCCGGTGGCGATGACGATGCGCGCTGCATGCACCCGATGCAGCTCGCCGTCATGGCCTTTGACTTCCAGCGTCTGTGGTGCCGTGAAGCGCGCCCAGCCTTGCAGTCGGTGCTCCGGCGCCCAGCCTTGGACTGCCTCGGTGACGAAGCCCACAAAGCGATCGCGCTCGCTGCGCACCCGGTCCATCACGGCCGCGCCGTCGATACGAGCCGGCGTGTCGACGCGGACGCCAAAGCGCCCGGCCTCGGCCACGGCATGGGCCGCCTCGGCTGCTGCGATCAGCAGCTTGCTGGGCATGCAGCCTACGCGGGCGCAGGTGGTGCCGTAGGGGCCGCCCTCGATGGCGAGAACGCGGGAGGAGTGCGCCAAGGCAGCGCGGTAGGCGGACATGCCGGCCGTCCCACTGCCGATGATGGCAACGTCAACTTGGTGCTCACGCATGCGGCGTTCCTTTGGATGGCGAGGGTGTCAACCAAGCGCCAGTCGCTTGGCAAGGACTCCACTGTGCGCAGTTGTCGATCGCAAGTGAACCACCATGGCAGCGAAGTCACTGCTACGCATGGCGGAACAATGGGATTCATTGAAGGCGGCAGTGTTGATTCCATACGCTGCGCGGAATGCTCCGATTCGCTCGGCCTGCTTGAAGCGGCAACGGCTGACGCATGTAATGGAGCCTCTCCAGCGACAAAGAAGCAGCGATCATGAAATCAGTTCTCGAAGCCCGTAGCGACAGCCACGCCCGCGAAGTCCTGGCCCTGGAAGACGACCGGCCTACCTTGGTGGATTTCGCCGCCGCTTGGTGCGGTCCTTGCCAGGGCCTTGCGCCAGTGCTGGAGTCTTTTGCCCAGTCGCGTGCCGAGTCATTGCGCGTTCTCAAGATCGATATCGACGCTTGTCCCGACCTGACTCGGGAGGTGGGCATCCGCAGCGTGCCGACCTTGCTCCTGGTGCGCAACGGCGAGGTCCTCGCCAGCCGTCTGGGGGCCGCCTCGTCGGGCGAGCTGGGCCGTTTCGTCGACAGCGCGCTGGCATGACGCGCTGAACCCCACGCTGCCCCGGGCGAGCCGGGTGCCCGGCCTGACCACACACAGGCCGGCGCTGCCTGGCTCAGCCCCCAAAGAAAGCCCCCGTCGAGCACGGCTGAACACTTCGCGACTGCAGGCGTTGAAGCCGTGAACGCAGCACCCTCACAAGCTCTGAAAGCCCCAAGGAACCATCATGAGCCGAGCCTATTCCGACCTCGCGTTCACTCCGACCGTGAGGGCCATGCAAACCCGCATGGGCAGCCGTTCGGCCTACGAGGCCTTGGACCACACGGACGAGCGCCGTGATGCACTCACCGCACGCGAGGCCGAGTTCATTCATGCCCGCGATGGCTTCTATCAAGCCACGGTGGGCGAAACGGGCTGGCCCTATGTGCAGTTCCGTGGCGGGCCTGTGGGCTTTTTCCAGGTGCTGGACGCCAAGACCTTGGGCTATGCCGACTTCCGGGGCAATGTGCAGTACATCAGCGTCGGCAATCTGCAGGGCAATGACCGCGTCTCGATCATTCTGATGGACTACGCCCATCAACGCCGGCTGAAGATCCTGGGGCGTGTGAGGCTGGTGACAGCCGATGAAGACCCGGCCTTGCTGGCGCGGCTGGCCCTGCCCCAGTACGAGGCGCGGGTCGAGCGCGCCATGCTGATCACGGTGGAAGCCTACGACTGGAATTGCCCCAAGCACATCACGCCCCGCTTCACCGAGGCCGAGGTGAATGCGGCAATGGCGCCGCTGCGCGCCGAGCTGTTGCAAGCTCGGGAGGAATTGAAGCGCTTGCGCGAGGCAGCCCCTTCAGCAGGCGCTGACCGGGGGCTCGGAGCGGAGCCTCTGGCCTGACCCGTCAGCCCGGGGGCGCCGCCAGTGATCGACGGTCCCTGGCGCTGTGTCAACACGCGCCAAGGGGAACGGCGCTTCCCTGGCGTTGCCGCTGTCAATCCAGTGCGGGGTTGGTGCGCAGACGCTCGATCGCCAGATCCAGGAAGGCACGCGCCTTTTGTGAGGCATGGCGGCCCTCGCGGTGCACCAGATGCACAGGCAGAGGCGCCGTTTCAAACTCGCTCAGCACAATTTGAAGCCGACCTTCACGCACATGCTCTGCCACCTGGTAGGACAACAGCCGCGTCAGACCGAAGCCCGCTACCGCCGCAGCCACGGCTGAGTCGTTGGTGGTGGTGGTCATGCGCGGCTGCAGCTTGACGAGCTTGGGCGCGCCGTTTTCGACCAGACGCCATTCCGGCGTGGGAGTGACGCCGCTGGCCGATACGATCGTGTGGGTCGTCAACTCGTCCGGCGTTTGTGGGGTGCCATGGCGCGCCAGATAGTCGGGTGCCGCACAGATCACGCGGCGCACCCGGCCCACCCGGATCGCTTGCAAGGACGAGTCAGGCAGTTCCCCGATGCGAACCGCGATGTCCACGCCCTCGTCGACCATATTCACGACCCGGTCGAGGAACCAGCAGGAGGCCGTCACCTCTGGATAGCGCTGCAAATACTCGGCCACGACAGGGGTGACGAACAAGGCCCCAAACAGTACCGGTGCGGTCAGCGTGAGGCGGCCGCGCGGTGCGGCATGCAAGCCGCTCACCGATTCATCTGCCTCGGCCAATTCAGCCAGGATGCGACGGCAGTCCTCCACATAACGCGCCCCAGCCTCGGTCACACGCACCACGCGGGTCGTCCGTGTCAGCAGGCGCACGCCCAGATGAGCTTCCAGCTCACTGATGGCGCGGGTCACGGCGGGCGGGGAGATGTTGAGCTTGCGTGCAGCGCCCGCGAACCCATTCGCATCGACCACCGAAACGAAGACATTGATCAGGTGCAATCGGTCCACTATTCCTCCTCGCGCAACGGTGCCCTGGATTTGCAGGCGATTCTAAGTATGAGGCGATTCAAGGACGGTGCACTCGTTCGCTGAAAGCACAGCGGAAAGATCCAAAAACCTTGTCAACAAGGCCGGCAAAAAGCCGGAGTTTGCACATGTCTCGCCTCAGCATCCCCGGCGTTGACACTGAGCTGCCCCGGCTGAATCGAGGCAGTAGCTCCCAGAAGACGGCGGATTCCAGGATTCCCGACGGACTCAGCGGTTCAGCGCTGAGCAGGCGAGTCAACGAATGACGTGCGCCAGTCTCGACGGCTTTTTTGTTGGAGTCGCGCCGTGCAGGGCTGACCCTCGCCTCAGCCGGCCCCTGTCCTCAGCGCCTGCAGCCGGACCAGCAAGGCTTCTGGGGCCTGGCATCGTCGTTCCAGGGCGCCGACGTGCACGGCGCCGCTGTGGCCGTCCAGGGTCAACACTTCACCTTCGGCGAACTCGCGGCCACCCAGGCGCACGCGGCGCGCTGCCAGGTCGATCTCCAGCGCATCGCAGCCTACCAGGCATACCTTGCCCAGCTGCCGAGCCACCACCGCGGCATGCGAGGTTCTAGCGCCCCGTGAGGTCAGCAGACCGCTGGCCAGCTCCAGCGCACCAATGTCGCTGGTCTCGGCATCCTGCCGCAGCAGCAGGGTGGCAACACCGGCCCGCTGCCGTTCGCGAACCCGGGCTTCGTCGAGTGCAATTTCGCCGACGGCCACGCCGGTGCAGGCGCTCTGCGCTTGCGCCAGCATGGCAGCACTGCCAGCACAGCCTTGAGGGGCCAGCACGGTCTCGCTGAGCGCTTCGGCGTCCAGCCCCTCGGTGCGCCGCAGGGCTTCGGTGCGGTCGATGCGGCCGGCATCGTGGAGGTCCAGTGCGATGCGCGCAGCCGCCTGTGGCGTGCGTTTGCCGTTGCGGGTCTGCAGCCAGTACAGGCGACCGCGCTCAACAGTGAACTCGAAGTCCTGCATGTCGCCGAACTCGGCCTCCAGCCGCGCGGTGCCGTCCAGCAGCTCCTGCCAGACGGTTGGCGCCACGGCCTGCAGCTCGTCGTGCCCCAGCGCGCTGCGCCGCCCCGAGACCACGTCCTCGCCTTGCGCATTGAAGAGGTAGTCCACCCAGGGCTGCGGCTCGCCGGTCGAAGGGTGACGAGTGAAGCCCACGCCTGCCCCGGAGTCGCCTCCCGCATTGCCGAAGACCATCGCCTGCACTGTCACCGCAGTCCCCGGGCTGTCGGCAATGCCCTTGAGCCGGCGGTAGGTCAGCGCCTTCTCGCTCTGCCAGGACCGGAACACCGCATCGATGGCCTCGCCCAGTTGCTGCTGCGGATCCTGGGGAAACGGCCGGCCCGCCAGACGCTCGACCGTGCGCAGGTGGGCCTGGGTGAGGCTGCGCATGGCGTCGAAGTCCAGCGCGCGTTCGTCATGGTCTTCGTCGGCGATGTGCGCCAGGTCGGCCTCGAAGGCGCTGGCCGGCAGGCCCAGCACCACCTCGCCGAAGCCGGCCACCAGGCGGCGATAGGCGTCCCAGGCCAGGCGTGGGTTGCCGGTGCCGCGCACCAGCCCCTGGACGGCAGCATCGTTCAGGCCGATGTTGAGCAGGGTTTCCATCATGCCGGGCATGGACACCGGCGCGCCGGAGCGCACCGACAGCAGCAGCGGGCGGCGCGGGTCCCCGAGCCGCCCGCCAGTGGCCTCTTCCAGCGCCGCCACCGCGGGCGCCCAATGGCCCGGGCGCAGCTCGCCGGCCCGGGCACACCAGGCGGTGCCGATCACGAAAGCCGGTGGCACGCGCAGCCCGATGCCCACCATGCGAGCCAGGTTGTGCGCCTTGTTGCCGATGGCACTGGGGCCGGGCACCGGATCGGCGCTGGTGGCTTTGCGGGCGATCAGGTAGAGGTCGTCAGGGAGATCGGTGTGCATCACGGGCTACTCCGGCCGAGCCGCCAGCGTGCGCCGGCGCAGCGCATGGCCAACGGCCAGCAAGTGGTCGGAAGCCTTCTCCAGCGCGGACGCCAGTTCATTGCCGGTCGCCCAGGCGACCGCGTCCTTCGCCTCGTGTGCCAGCGCACGACGCGCCGCGCGCAACAGCTCGTCGCACTGCCGCTCGGCCTGCACCACATGCCACAGGGCATCCAGCGTCTCGTCGGCAGCCGAGGCGCTGTCCTGGCCGACGATGGTGACGGCCTTGACGTGTTCCTGCACGGCCGACAGCACCGCATCCGCCAGTGACTGCAGCGCGGCGGTGGTGCGCGGTCCCCAGCCATCGGGCCGGGCCTCGGCGGCCAGGCTGAGCGCGAAGCAGGCCTCTTCCAGTGCATCGGCAATGTCGTCGGCGGCGTGCAGCAGCTCCGCGTCGCCGCTGGCCGTGGCGGGGTGGCGCTCAGCACGGTGGCGGGCCTGCTCGACCAACTCGTCGGCACGACGCTCCCAATGCTTGGCCCGAGTCGCCAGCGCCTTGGCCGCGTGCGGATGCCGGGCCGCGCCGTGCGCCAGTGCATCGCGCAAGCCCTGGGCGAGGGCGTGGCACCAGGAGGCATGTTCCTGCAGCGGGCTGCCGAAGCCCCCGCCTCCGGCATGGTGGCGCAGCGTGCGGGCCAGGAGCAGGCGTGCCTCGTCGGCCACCCAGGCCGCCGGCTGCCCGCGGCCGACACCGGTGGCGGCCAGCTCCAGCAGGGTCACCAGCCAGTCACGCGCGGCCGGCGCGCCGAGCACGTCCTCCAGCCGATCGCCCAGCCGGAAGACCCCCTCGCCCTGGGCCGCCATCGCGTCCCAGACCAGGCGTTCGCCGCCGGCCACCAGCCAGGCCATGTGCCCGCACTCGCGATGTGCGGCAGTAGCGAGCACCGCGATGGCGTCTTCCTTGCCGACAAAGTTCTGCAGGCGCTTGCGGGCTCGGTTCCAGTCGATCAGGAAGACGATGCGCGCCCCGACCGCCTCAAGCGCCTGCTGCAGTGCGGGCTCGTCGGCGGCCTCCCAGCGTGCGGTACCCACGTGGTAGGCCTCGCCCTGGTTCAGCCCGGCCTGCGTGCGCGAGGCGACTTCCGACCAGGCCGCACCCGCCTCGGCCAGCAACTGCTGGAAGAAGGCGAAGCGGGTGCGGTGCAGGTCGGAATAGGTGAGCGACAGCGCCAAGCCCTGCACCTGCAGGACCAGCACATGGGCGTCATTGGTGCCGATGTCGTTCTGGATCAGCAGCCGTTCGCCGTCACGGGTGGCGGAGGTGTCCAGGCCTGGGTGCGTGCCCTTGAGATGGCGGGTGCGGGCCAGGCCACGCATGAAGGCCGACAGGCGCGAGCGGTCGACAGCGCCTTCGGGGCTGTCGCTGGGGGCCAGGCCCCAGGCGTGGGCGCCGTCCACGTCCTCGCCATGCAGCTGGGCCGCCAGGCGGTTGAGCGCCTTGTGCAGGTCCATCACCAGGAGGTGCAGGCTGTCGCCTTCGTCGCGATGACCCCGGGTGAGGTCGGCCAGGGCCGCCTTGTCCAGCGGCTGGGTTGGCAGGTGCTGCAGGTGGTCCTGCCAGTGAGCCACGCGTGCGGCCCACGGGGCGTCGGCCGCACTGTCGTCCAGCACCGGGCGCGCCATCGTGGCCAGGTCGGTGCCCAGATGACGGGCGAGGCGATCCAGATCAGGCAGCAGCAGGCCGTGCTCGCTCGCCTGGGCGCGCGCCGGCAGCTCGCGCCACCAGCGCACCTCATCGCGTTCATGGATGCCGGCTGCCGCGATCTCGTGCGCCAAGTCGACGGCCGGGCGCTCGGGTGCGGCGGCCTGGGCTGCAGAGGCCTGGATCACGGTCAGCGCCAGTTTGAGCCGGTCATTGGCCTTCAAGGCCTCGCGCACGCGCGCCGGCCGCACCAGCGCATCCTGGCCCAGCGCGGCGACAGCTTCCTGCTTGATCATCGTCTCGTTCCTTCCTCGTCAGCGGACGGCGTGCAGACCGCCGTCGACGAACAGCGTCTGGCCGGTCAGGCCGGTCGCTGCGGGGCTGCAGAGGAAAGCGACGGTGTCGCCGATCTCCTCCAGCGTGACACCACGACGCAGCGGCGCGTGGCTGCGGGCATGAGCCAGCAGTTCATCGAATTCGGCCAGCCCAGAGGCGGCCCGTGTGGGAATCGGGCCGGGAGACACGGCATGCACACGGATGCCGGCCGGGCCCAGTTCAGCCGCCAGGTAGCGCACGGAAGACTCCAGCGCCGCCTTGACCGGCCCCATCAGGCCGTAGTGCGGCACCGCCCCTTCCGCGCCGAGGTAGCTCATGGTCAACAGGCAGCCCCCTCCGGCCTCGTGCAGGTGCGGCTCGACGGCGCGGGCCAGCTCGATGAAGGAATGGCAGGACACCCGCATGGCGCGGGCGAAGCCTTCGGCGCTGACATCAACGAAGCGGCCGTGCAGGTCGGACAGCGGCGCCCAGGCGATGGAGTGGACGACGAAGTCCAGGCCGCCCAGCTGCTCCACGGCTGTCTGCACCAGCGCCGCGGTGGCACCGTCTTCGGTCACGTCGCAGGTCAGCAGCGGGGTGGCAATAGACGCGGCCAGCGGTTCGCACACCGCGGCGGCCTTGGCATTCAGGCAGCTCAACACGAGCCGGGCGCCGTTGCGGTGCAGGGCCTGGGCACAGCCCCAGGCGATGCTGTGCTCGTTGGCCAGTCCGATGATCAGGCCGCGTCGCCCGGCGAGGGATGAAAGAGGTGTCGTCATGCCGGCAGGTTCTGAGGTCTCCATGAACTGGCTGTGACAGCAGGGTGCTCCCTTGCGCCAGATCAAGCGCCGCGCATCGCCAGCTCCCGCTTCACGAGACGGACACAGGCACCCACCAAGCTGGCGGCGATTCCTTGAGGCAAGCCCATGAATGCGAACACGGACCTGATCGAGAACCTGACCTTCGACGAACTGCAGCCCGGCCAGCACGCCAGCCTGCGCCGCACACTGACGCGTGACGACATCAGTGCCTTTGCGCTCGTGTCCGGCGACGTCAACCCGGCGCATGTGGACGCGGAATACGCCCAGGGCACGCGTTTCGGCGGCGTCATCGCCCATGGCATGTTCGCAGGGGCGCTGATCTCTAGCCTGCTGGGCACGGAGTTCCCCGGCCCTGGCACGATCTACATCGAGCAGTCGCTGAGCTTTCACCGGCCGGTGCATGTGGGCGACACGCTGGACGTGCGCGTGGTGGTGAAGGAAAAGTCCCCCGCCACCCACAATGTTCGGCTGGAGTGCGATGTGCGCAACCAGCGTGGCGAGCAGGTGGTGTCCGGCGTGGCCCTGGTGCGTGCGCCGACGAAGAAGGTGCTGCGGCCTCGCGCGGCCATGCCCACGCTGCACCTGTTCGACCCCAAGGCTCGTATCGAGGCCTGGATGGCCGGCCTGGCCAGCCATCCGGCCGTGCGCTGCGCCGTCGTCCACCCCTGTGACGAGGGGTCTCTGCGCGGTGCGCTCGACGCGGCGGCGGCCGGGCTCATCGTGCCGGTCCTGGTGGCCCCGCAGGACAGGTTGCGTGCGCTGGCAGCGGAACTGGGGCTGTCGCTGGACGCTGTCGAGCTGGTCGATGCACCCCACAGCCATGCCGCAGCCGAGGCAGCGGCGGCCCTGGCAGCGGGCGGCGAGGTGGCCATGCTGATGAAGGGGAGCCTGCACACCGACGAGCTCCTGCACGCCGTGCTGCACCAGCCCCGGCTCCGCACGGGCCGTCGCCTGTCACATGTGTTCCGCTTCGAGGTGCCGGCCTACCCCAAGCCGCTGCTGGTCACCGATGCGGCCGTCAACATCACGCCCAACCTGGAGGAGAAGGCGGACATCGTGCGCAACGCCATCTCGCTGGCGCGAGCGCTGGGCGTGGAGCAGCCCCGTGTGGCCCTGCTGTCGGCGCTAGAGATGGTCACCCCCACCATCGCTTCCACGCTGGACGCGGCGGCGCTGTGCAAGATGGCCGATCGCGGCCAGATCGCCCACGCGGTGCTGGACGGCCCGCTGGCCTTCGACAACGCCATCTCGGCTGAGGCCGCTCGCATCAAGGGCATCACCTCGCCGGTCGCAGGCGATGTTGACATCCTCGTGGTGCCCGACCTGGAGGCCGGCAACATGCTGGCCAAGCAACTGGAGTACCTTGCCGGTGCTGCCGGTTGCGGCGTGGTTCTGGGCGCGCGGGTGCCGATCGCACTCACCAGCCGCGCCGATGCCCCTGTCTCCCGCCTGGCCTCGGCGGCACTGGCCGCAGTGGCTGCCCGGGCCGCCGCGTGATGCACGCTGACACAGCGCAGGAGCACCGGCCGGTCTCCCTTCCCGACGAACTGCGCGGCCGGCAGGCAGTGCTGGCCGTGAACGCAGGCTCCTCGTCCCTGAAGATCGGCCTGTACCCCATGCCGGACGCGCCGGCCGCATGGTCTGCCGTCTGCGAGGGGCTGGAGCCTGGGGGCACCCCGCACTGGCAACTGCGCGGCCAGGCGCCGAGGCCCTTGCAGGCGGTGCGCCCACGCCCTGGCGGGCCCCAAACCGAGGCCTTCGACCTCGCCCTGGAGGAGCTGGCCGGGTGGCTGGCGCAAGCCGACGTGCAGCTGATCGCCGTGGCGCATCGCATCGTCCATGGCGGGGAGCGCTTCACCGCGCCCTGCAAGCTCGACGGCGAGGCGATCGAGGCCCTGCACCTTCTCGCTCCGCTGGCCCCGCTGCACCAGTCGCACAACCTGGCCGGCGTCCAGGCCTTCCGACGCCAGTGGCCCGAGGTGCCGGCCGTGGGCTGCTTCGACACGGCCTTCCACGCGGGCTTGCCGGATGTCGAGAAGCGGCTGCCGCTGCCCCAGGCCCTGGCCAACCAGGGCCTGCGCCGCTACGGTTTCCATGGGCTGTCCTACCAGTTCGTGTCCGCGCGGCTGGGTGAGCACAGCAGCCGCTCCACGGGTCGGGTGCTGATGGCCCACCTCGGCAACGGCGCCAGCCTGTGCGCCATGCGCGAGGGACGATCCTTCGCGACGACCATGGGCTTCTCTGCGCTGGATGGACTCATGATGGGGACGCGCTGCGGCAGCCTGGATGCCGGAGTGCTGCTGCACCTGTGGCGCACCGGCTGGACCCTGCAGCGCGTGGAGGCGCTGCTGTACCGCAGCAGCGGGCTGAAGGGGGTCTCGGGCCTGTCGGCGGACATGCGCACGCTGCGCGGGAGCACTGACCCGGCTGCCCGGCAGGCCATCGAGCTCTTCCAGCATCGGGCCCGACGCGAGGCCGGGGCACTTTCGGCGGTGCTGGGAGGGCTGGATGTGCTGGCCTTCACCGGTGGGATCGGCGAGCACGACGCACTGACACGCGAGGCCATCGCCGCGGCGCTGGAACCCTTTGGCCTGCGTCTGGATGCCGCCCGCAACCAGGCCGCCCGGGGCGACAGCATCCAGGCCATCCATGACGAGGACTCCTCCGTCGAAGCCTGGGTGATACCGACCGATGAAGGCCGCGTCGCAGCGAAGGCGGCCTTCGATCTCCTGAAGGACTCGACCCCATGAAAGACGCCGATTCGATGCCAGCCGAGCTCTCTCCGGACGCAGCCGCACGCCATGCCGCGCAGCGCCTGGACGCTCTCTGGCAGGCCGGCCTGGCCCGCTCCTGCGGGGGCTTGTCACCGGTTGCGATGGCGCTGGCCGTCACGGACTGGGCCTTGCACCTGTCTACCCAGCCCGCGCAGGCTGCGCTGCTCCAGCCTGCACCGAGACCCCATGTTCAATCATTGGTGGGACCGGCACGGTCGCACTCGTCGTGCTTCCCATCGGCCTGATGGCAGCCCTGGCTCTCGCTGCATCGGCAACGCATCGCAAATCCGGTCGGGCGCGGCATGCCGCCTTCCGGCCGCACTTCATCCTGGCCCTCCGGCGTCTGGCGGTCGCGGGGCGGATAGCTTCAGTGAACGACTCTTGTTTTGAACGGCCGTTGTTGGGCACCGAACTCAGCGAGGCGAACGACGGCTCCCAGCCCCATGTTGCCGTCCGCCGCGCTTGAGCTGGGCGAAAGCATTCAGCCTGAATCGGCTGTCCGCTCGGCCGCGACGGCGGTCAGCTCCTGACCGAGGCCGTGAGTTGAGGTGATTGGGCCGCCTGTCATGGCGCGCAACGGTACCGCATTGAAGCCGCAGTTGTCGACGCGCTTCGAGGCCTGCGGGTAAGGAGAGAATCACGGCCTGGACCGCCCCTGGTCGGATAGGCAGCCTGTTCCTGTCCACAGCTGGTGCCGTCAGATTACTCATGACCGACGCTCAATACACCACCTTGCCGCAGTGGCCCAACGCTTATCCGGCCAGCGGCGCCAGCGCGACCCTGAAACTCCTCAACGAGGATTTCATCGTGACCGAACTGCCGCTGCAGCGACCCTCCGGTGAGGGCGAGCACATCTGGCTGGACATCGAAAAGAACGGCGCCAACACCGCCTTCGTCGCCCAGCAGCTGGCCGAGGCCGCCGGCGTGCAGGACAGGGACGTGGGCTATGCCGGCCTCAAGGACCGCTACGCCATCACCCGCCAGTGGTTCAGCATCTATCTGCCGAAGGGCGAGACGCCCGATCTGACCCAGCTTCAGCACCCGGAGTTCAAGGTGCTGAGCCAGAGCCGCCACGTGAAGAAGCTGCGCCCCGGTGATCTGCAGGGCAACCGGTTCCGCATCGTGCTGCGCGACGTGACCGGCGACCGCGACGCCATTGAGGCCAATCTTGCGGCCGTTGCGTCACATGGCGTGCCCAACTACTTCGGCGCTCAGCGTTTCGGCCACGATGGCGGCAACGTCGAACAGGGACGGGCCATGCTGGCGCGCGAAATCCGCGTGCGCAACCCGAAGAAGAAGGGCATCTACCTGTCTGCGGTGCGCTCCTTCGTCTTCAATGAAGTGCTGGCGCTGCGGATTCAGCAGGGACTCTGGGGCAAGACCCTGCCCGGCGACGTGATGGACGAGGCGGGTCGGCCCACCGGACCGCTCTGGGGACGGGGCCGCGTGAGCACCACCGATCAAGCGCAGGCCCTGGAAATGGGAGTGGCTGAACGCCACCCCACCTTGTGCGACGGCATGGAACACGCCGGTCTGGATCAGGAGCGCCGCGCCCTGGTGGCTAGCCCGATGGACATGTCATGGGAATGGCCGCAAGCCCATCAACTGGTGCTCACCTTCTCTTTGCCCGCCGGGAACTACGCCACCTCCGTGCTGAACGAAATCCTCCGCGCCACGGAGCCTGAGCGGCACACAGAGAACGAGTCTGCGGCTGGCGAATGATGGGGCCCTTACCTCGGCATGCAGGGGGCGCCCCTGCCCCTGGCGCACCGCTTTCCGTCTGGCTCCGTCTGGCTCCGTCTGACCGCCTTCCCGCCCGTGCGCGTTCACGCCTGATTCGGCGGGGGTGGGGGCTCTGCGGCGACCTCTCTTCGACCTTCAGGTCGCCTGGGCGGTCAAGCCATCCCCCGTGCCGTCACGGGCTTGCCGTTCACGCGGACGGGCCGGTGTGATTGTCGGCAAGCCGCACGCCGATCACGCCCACTGGCGCCCCGGCACATGCGGGATGACGTGATCCAACAGATGCGCCGTGCCATCGCGTGCGCCAGGGCCGCCGGCCGATGGCTTGCACGATGGCCTCTCGGTACGATGAGCCCGCACGGCCTCAAGCTGCGCGCTACGCTTTGGTTGCGGACCTAGACAAGATTGTCGATAGCAAGTCGCCGCTGCGCGACTTTGTCCGATTCCCGCGGTAAAAAGCCTAGTCGTGAATCCGGGCTCCTTCAGGCGCCCAAGCAAGATCAGGAGCGCCAATGGCAGGCAAGGGAGACAACACGGGCACGCCGCACGCCGAGATCCATTTCGTCGTGTGGGGTGCGGACTTGACAGGCGGCGCGCGCTCGGCCAACGGGAGCGGCGCTCCGTCGGCCGCCAGCTCCGAGCATGGGGAAGTCAGGCAGGCGGTGCGCGTGGGGGCGCGGCGCGACAGCGGCGGTGCGCTGACTCTCACGGCCAGGCCCGGGGAAGACCTGGTCGAGATGGTCATCGCCAACGGCCCCACCCTGGTCCTTCACCCGCAGCATGCGCTGGAGCTGCTGCGTGCGCAGCAAGGCGGGGTGCAGCAGAATCAGCGCGATGGAAACGGTACAGCGCTGAACCAGGTCCGTGTGTCAGCGCAGCTCGCCTGGCAAGGCCTGGAAGACGATGGCGGAGCGGCCTCACGCGGCGGATTGCTGCAGTCGATGGGCGGCGTCCTTCTGGATACCCTTCGCGTGGTGCGCCGCGTGACGGGCGGTCAGGCGTCCACGGTGGCCGCAGAGCAGATCGGCAAGTTGGTGGACGAGCAGGTCGATCCAGGCGTCTACAAGTTGCCGCCTCAGCCGCTGCCGCCACTCAAAGGCAGCCGGTTCAAGGTCGCGGGGATGATCGAAGCGCCAGCCGGGGCGCCCAGCCTTGTGCTCATCCACGGCACTTTCTCCAGCACCGAGGGCACATTCGCCAAGCTCTGGCAGTTTCATCCGACCCGCGTGGAAAAGCTGTTCGGCCACTACAGCGGCCGTGTCTATGCACTGGACCATCCAACGCTGAGCGCCAGCCCGTTTGCCAATGCGCTGGCACTGCTCCGCCAGGTGCCCGACAACGCCGAGCTGCATCTGCTGACGCACTCGCGCGGCGGCATCGTCGCCGAGGTGGTGGCGCGCGTCGTTGGTGGCCAGGGGCTGGATGCCGATTCCATGGCGCTGTTCGCCAGCAGCGCAGATGCCAACTACAGCAAGCACCGTGAGGAGCTCGAGGCGCTGAAGAGACACGCCAGCCGCGGCATACGTGTCACTCGCATGGTGCGCGTGGCCTGCCCGGCACGCGGCACCTTGCTGGCGTCGCGCCGGCTTGACGCCTATCTGTCGGTCTTTCGCTGGGCGCTGGAACTTGCCGGCTTGCCCGTCGCGCCCCAGCTGGTGCGGTTTCTTGGCGCCGTCGCAACGGAGCGCCTGAAGCCCGATGTGTTGCCCGGCCTGCAGGCCATGGTGCCCGACTCGCCCACAACGCAATGGCTCACGCAACCCTGTGAGGCGCCCCTGGCGGGCGAGCTGCGCGTTGTCGCTGGTGACATCGAAGGCGACTCTGTCCTCAGCTGGCTCAAGACACTGCTCACCGATGCCTTCTATTGGACGGATCACGACCTCGTCGTGCAGACCCGCTCCATGTACGGCGGAGCGCCGCGCGGTGAAAGAGGCGCATCTTTCGTGCTGGACCGCGGTGCCAAGGTCAGCCACTTCCGCTACTTCGAGAACGAGTTCACCGCAGCAGCCATCGTCAACGGCCTTCTTGCCAAGGCTGCGCCCGCAGGCTACCGCCCCATCGGCCCGCTCTCCTGGGCGGGCCAGGACCACAGCGGCGACCGGGCAGGCAAGCCCAGCCAGAGGCCGGCGCTGCCTGCTGTCTTCGTGCTGCCGGGCATCCTCGGCTCCCACCTCGCCGTGGACGGCAAGCGCATCTGGCTCAGCTGGCGTTTCATCAGCCAGCTCGACCGCATCGCCTATCCCGGCCAGGCCACGCCCGACGGTCCCATCGGCCCCAGCTACGACGCCCTCATCGCCCACTTGCGCGAGACGCACGACGTCCACGAGTTCAGCTACGACTGGCGACGCCCCATCGAGGAGGAAGCACGCCGCCTGGGCGACGCGGTGCTGGCGGCGCTGGAGGCCCGCGCCGGCAGCGGCCAGCCGGTGCGCTTCGTGGCCCACAGCATGGGGGGCATCGTGGTGCGGACCCTGCAGCTGGAGCGCCCCGAGGTCTGGGACGCGGTGTTCCGTCATCCGCAGGCCCGCCTGCTGATGCTGGGTACGCCCAATGGGGGCTCCTACGCACCCATGCAGGTGCTCAGCGGCGACGACACCTTCGGCAACCTCCTGTCCAGCTTTGGCAGCCTGTTCGACGGCTACGAAGCCCGTCAGCTCATCGCCGGGATGCCAGGTCTGTTGCAGCTGCAGGCCGACCTGCTGGACGAGAAGCTCCGCCTCGACACCCCCGCCGGTTGGGCCGCCTTGCAGCAGTCCGACATTGACGCGGTACAGAAGCGCATCGACGCCCAAAGCTGGTGGCACCGCGACCTCTTGCAGAGGAAGGCTCTGCAATGGGGCCAGCCTGCGCAGCCAATCCTCACGCGTGCCGTGGCGCTGCGCCAGCGGCTGGATCAGCAGCGCGAGGCTCTGCCCAACGCGGGGCAACTGCTCCTGGTCGTCGGTCAAGCCAAGTTCACCCCCACCGGCGTGCGTGTCGGCAAGGACGGCGTGCAGTACCTCAACGCTGCCAATGGCGGCGACGGCCGCGTCACCCTGGATCGCGCCATGCTGCCCGGCGTCAAGACCTGGCAGGCCTCAGGCGCCCATGGCAAGTTGCCTGACCTGGAAGACTGCTTCAGCGCCTATGTCGAACTGCTCGACAAGGGCGATACCAACAAGCTCAAGCCGGTTGGAGCCAACACGCGCGCAGGCATGGGCGGGGAGGCAGATGCTGCGCCTGCCCTCGTGGCCATGCGTGCTGTGCGGGGTGGCGAGCCACCGGAAACAGTCGATGCCGTCTTCCGCCCCGACGGCGAAACAGCCCCGCCAGCTTCCGTGCTGCCCGGCAGGCTGAGCGTACGCGTTGTCAACGGAGACCTGCGCTTGCTCGCCGGGCCCCTGCTCATCGGCCACTAC
Organism: Roseateles sp. DB2; assembly: GCF_051857535.1. Classification (NCBI taxonomy): domain Bacteria; kingdom Pseudomonadati; phylum Pseudomonadota; class Betaproteobacteria; order Burkholderiales; family Sphaerotilaceae; genus Roseateles; species Roseateles sp. DB2. The sequence continues at coordinate 427,058 of NZ_JBPZGY010000002.1, forward strand.
CGCTCCTTCGATCTCACGGGTGCGGAGGCTGTCGCCAACCGCCTGCTGGGCGGCTCCATGCGCAAGGCGCTGCACGCGGGGGCCTACCCGTCCAACATCGGCTCGGCCCAGCTGTTCAACAACACCTATCGCCGCCCCGACGACCCTTCCCTGCAGCCTCGGCCCTCTACGGTCCTGGTCGTTGGCCTGGGTGAGGAAGGCGAGCTGAACCTCTCGACGCTGAGCGACGCCGTTCGCCAGGGCGTGCTCCTCTACGCCCAGCGCGTGGCCGAGCAGCGCGATGCAGGCAGTGGATTCGACCTTTCAGCCGTGCTGGTCGGCAGCGGTGGTAGCAGCATGCCCGTGGCCACCTCTGCCCAGGCCATTGCACTGGGCGTGCAGCAAGCCAATCAGCGGCTTGCTGCGGTCGGCTGGCCGCAGGTGCTGACGCTGCAGCTCGTGGATCGCTACCTCGATCGTGCTGCCGAGGCCCTGCAGGCGCTGCTCTCGCTCTCCGATACGCTTGCCCAGGACCTGGACGTGGCTCCCCTGATAGGCCGCGCCGCCGGTGCGCTGCGACGGCCGCCCGAAGCGGGCTATCGCGGCGTTGACTACGACTTCATTTCCGTCAGCCAGGCCGATGAGCAAGCGCCCTTGCGCTTCACCCTGGACACGCGCCGCGCGCGCAGCGAGGTCAGCGGCGTGCGGCCCCAGAGCGGCCTGATGCGCACGCTCATAGAGCAAGGCGCTTTCAGCGGCGCCCGCGACAACCAGACCGGCCGCAGCCTGTTCCAGCTCATGGTGCCTGTGGAGATTGAACCCTTCCTGGCTGAGTCAAGCCAAGTCCTGCTGCAGCTGGACCGCCATGCCGCCCAATACCCTTGGGAGCTGCTGGATGCCACCTCGCAGGAGGAGCGTGCAGCCGGTGACAAGCGCCCTTGGGCGCTGCGTTCGCGCCTGTTGCGCAAGCTGCGAACCGAGGACTACCGGGAAGCGCCCAAGTACGCCGGACATGACGACGCGATTCTCGTCATCGGCGAACCGCTGTGCGACCCCAGCCGATACGGCCCGCTGCCCGCCGCCCAGCGCGAAGCCCGCAATGTCGCCGCCGCCTTTGCCGCTGCCATTGACGGCAAGGGCGCGGCACATGCCGTGACCCTGTTGCTGCAACGTGGCGCGGCCGACATCACCAATGCTGCCTTCAACGACAACTACCGCGTCATTCATGTCGCGGGGCATGGTGACTTCAAGACGGTCGTGCGCACAGACGCAGAGCAGCAGGTCGGTGGCATCGTGCTGTCGGACGACCTGTTCTTCGGCCCTGACGAAGTGCGCGCCATGCGCCGGGTGCCTGACCTCGTCTTCATCAACTGCTGTCATGTCGGCCGCATGGAAAGCGAGATGTTGCAGAGCTGCAGCGGCGCTGATCGCAGCCCTCCCAAATTTGCCGCCAGCGTGGCCGAGGCGCTGATCAAGATTGGCGTGCGTTGCGTCGTGGCCGCCGGCTGGGCCGTGGGTGACGCGCCGGCGGCGGCCTTTGCGCGGCGCTTCTACGACGAACTGCTGGCTGGCGAGCCCTTTGTTCATGCAGTCAGCCGTGCCCGTGAGCAGATCTGGCAGCAGTTCCCCGACAGCAACACCTGGGCTGCCTACCAGTGCTATGGCGATCCCGGCTGGCGCCTGGTCGAAGGCGGCGAAGTCACGGGCTCCAAGGCCGCGCCCAAAGTCCACTCGCCCGAAGGCCTCATTTTGCGTTTGCAGGCCCATACGCAAGAGTTGCAGCACGGCGATGAGGTCGACAAGGAACGGACCAAGGCCGAGATTCAGCAACTGGACCTGGCCTTCGGCGACATCTGGCGGGCCAGCGGCGAGGTCTGCGCAGCTTTTGGTGCCGCCTACGCCGAGGACTTCCTGACTGACCGGGCCCTCTTCTGGTACGAGCGAGCCTGCAGGGCCGAGGACGGCGGCGGCAGCATCCAGGCCTTGCAGCAGCTGGGCAACCTCAAGGCCAGGGCCGCAGAGAGAAGCGGCGACCGCGCCGCCGTGCTGGAGGCCATCCAGCTGCTGCAGCATGCCTTCGCGCTGGTCCGGTCTTGCCATGGCGCCTGCCTGCTTGCCTCCGCCTGGAAGCGTCTGGCCCTCCTTGATGAACGGGCCGGCAGCGCTCCAGGTTCGGACGAGGTGAAGGCCAGTCTGCATGCGGCCTGCGAGCACTACCTGCTCGGCGAGCAACTGGCCCGCGAAAGCCAGTCTGCCGACCTGTTCTATCCCTTGCTCAACCGCATGCTGATCCACATGCGGCTCGGTCGCTCAGTTTCTCAAGCCGATCTGGATGAAGCCCGTGCCTGTCACCATGCCAAGCTCAACAGCGCCCCTGACTTCTGGGCCGCCGTGGGGGCGCGTGTCGAGCTGCACATGTACGAGGCCTTCGCCGGAAGATGGCTGGCGGACAAGGTCGAGTTGCTGAAGGCAGAGATCGAGGACCTGCGCCTGCACGCCACTTCGCGCCGGTTGTGGAATTCCGTGGCGACACAAGCGGAGTTCGTGATGCTGCCCGCATGGAAGGATTCAGCCCATCCGGCGACCGAGCGAACGGCCATCGCGGAGATGCTGGCGGCGCTGGGATCAGAGGCCGCCAAAGAGCCAGCGCAAGCACCTGCCCAGGCGTCTGCCAAGCCAGGCCGCAAGAGTGGGCGGGGCAACAAGCCATGAGCTCTCGCCCGCCGCAGGACTTCATCCACTACCTGCCGAGGCAGGTCGTCTTGAGATTCCCCAAGAAGGCGTCGGATCCCTGGTTCCGCCGCTATCAGCGTCGTCATGACGGCTTCGAGCGGCCCACCCGCCACACCACTCGACGGCAAACAGGCATGGCGGCCGTGGTGCAGCCTGGCGACCGCATCTGGATCGTCAGCCAGATCTTCTCGCCTTGGGGGGACTTGCCGCCGGGCATAGATGCCTGCTTGGTGGTGGCGTCAGTGCAGCGCAGGCGCGGAGGCGGCTTCCACTTCATGGCAGCTCCATCTTCGCGATGGTTTCCGCTGAGGGACGCCCAGAGCCTGCTGGCGGGCCTCCTCACGGTCAATTGCGCGGGCGACAAGCGAATGCTGTGGGCCGACACCCGCAAGCCCATAGGCCACAGCCTGCAGAGCATGCGGCGCCTTGACTCGGCCCAGGCCTTGCTGGACTGGGAGCGCAGATCGAAACCCTTGCCGCTGAACTTCGTCAGCTACCGCATCGCTGACGGCACCGCGCTGGCCTTCAAGACCGTGCGCAAGCTGCTTCGGCGCGGCAAGAAGGTGTACTGGGATCGTTGGTGCCTGCCTCGTCGGCTTGCGGAACGTCGCGAGCGCGTGAGCCATGGCGAGCTCGACGCCCACCTCATGCGCATGCTGCGATCGGCTGCCGTCGTGTGGGGCATCGAGTCGCCCCTTTACGCCGATCCCAAGTCCTACGCTCAAAGGGAATGCGCGCTCGCCAAGAAAAAACGGGGCGCCTACAAGCCGGTCCGGCCGGACCGGCCGCGGACGAGAGGCCAGGTCGCCTGAGCCCTGTCGGTGACGGCAGCAGGCTCGCGGCAAATCGCAAGCAAGCAGGTGTCATGGCGCCGGGGCGGATCGCGCGGCTGCCGAAGCGATGCGCAGACGCTCCAGCAGCATCAGCATGCCAAAGGCCAGCAGGCCCAGTGCGGTGCTGAGCCACAGAGCCTTGCCTTGCCAGCGGTCCAGCGCGATGCCGAACAGCCAGGGCGCGAAGGCCTGGGCAATGCGTGCGGGGAACATGAGCAGGCCTTGGCGATGGCCGTAACCCTGGGCACCAAAGATCACCAGAGGCAGGGTGCCCTTGGCGATGGTCAGCACGCCGTTGCCCGCGCCGTGCAGGATGCCAAACGCCGCCCCCGCCGGAGCGCCGAGGACCAGCAGGGCCAGCGCGCCCAGGGGATGCGCCAGGACGGCAAGACGGGCCGACAGCAGGGGATGCGTCCTGCGCAGGAAGCCGAACTCGAACAGGCGCGCCACCACCTGCGATGGGCCGATGAGTGCGGCGATGGCCACAGCGCCAGCCACGCCGATGCCGAAGCCCTGCAAGAGCCGGGGAAAGTGGGCTGCCATGGCCGTGCTGGTGAACCAGGTGGCGGCGAACACAAAGGACAAGGCCAGTACCGGCCCCAGTCCTGCTTGCTCAGCGGCTGCCGGCTCGCCCGGGACGGCGGCGCTGGCGGCCGCGGTGTCCGGCTCGGACTCGGCTGGCGGCAGCAACAGATTCAAGGGCAGGCCCATCAACACATGCAGGGCGGCCCAGGTCCAGCAGGCCTCACGCCAGCCCCATTGCGTGGCCAGCCATGCGCTCAAGGGCCAGCCGATCGTGCTGGCAAAGCCTGCAATCAGGGTGATGCCGGTGATCATGCGGCGCGACTCCAGCCGATGCAGTCGGACCAGGGTGGCGAAGGCTGCCTCGTAGAGCCCGCTGCCCATGGCGATACCCATCACCACCCAGGCCAGCAGCAGGCCGGAGAAGCTCGTGCAAATGGCCATCAGCATCAGACCGCCGGCAAAGAGGAGGCTGGTGCCTGCGAGCACTGGCCGGCCGCCGTGCCGGTCTATCAGCCGGCCCGCGCGAGGGCCCACGAGGGCAGACACCACCAGGGCCACCGAGAAGGCCGCAAAGATGTCCGGCGCCCCCAGGCCCAGCGAGGCGGCCATAGGCTGCGCCAGCATCGCCGGGAGGTAGTAGGACGAGGCCCAGGCCAGGGTCTGAGCCAGGCCCAGGGCGACGACGGTGGCGGTGGCCGAACGTCCTTGGCGCATGCTCAGCCGCAGCAGCTGGATGCAGAGGCCGTCGCCGGAGCTGCAGCGCGGGCGCTGCAGCAGGACGAGGCCGCAGAGGCCGGGGTCGGGAGGGGCTCGGGCGTCGCGGCGGCCTGCGGCGCCTCGGCAGGCGTGTCGCAGCAGGCGCTGCCGCCCGTGCCCGCGTGGGCCGGTCCTATGGAGCAGACGCCCGTCTGCGGAAGCTCCAGCTCGACCCGGTCCGCCGCTTCGAGGTCGCCGGCCAGGGCCGCTACGACAGACCGGGCTTGCTCGAAGCCGGTGGCCATCAGAAAGGTCGGCGCGCGGCCATAGCTCTTCACGCCGACCGTGTAGAAGCCAGGCTCAGGGTGGGACAGCTCACGGTGGCCATGCGGCCTCACCGTGCCGCAGCTGTGGAGGTTGGGGTCGATCAGCGGGCCCAGGGCCTCAGTGGATTCCAGCCAGGGATCCAGCCTCAGGCGCAGCTCTCGGCTCATGCTCAAGTCAGGGCGCTGGCCGGTCGCGCAGATGATTTCATCGATGCCTGCCACCTCGACTGGACGGCGCTGAGTGTCCCTGCCCCGCACCGTTAGCTGACCCGAGGCCTCGCGCCGGACTTCCGTGATGTGCAGGCCGCTGAAGAACTCCATCTCGCCGCTTTGCTGAAGGCGCTGCAGCGAGCCGCCCAGTTCGCCACGCGCTGGCAGCGCGTCGGCACTGCCGCCACCGAAGACACGCTGCAGCGACGGCGAACGCACGGCCCACGCCAGCCGCGTGCCGGGCTCCTGCCGGGCGAGTTCGGCCAGGTACAACAGCGCATTGGCCGCCGAATGCCCGGCGCCCACGACCAGGGTCCGCTTGCCTGCATAGCGCGGCCTTTGTGTGCCGGCGACGTCGGGAATGCCGTGAAAGATCTGGTCAGCCACCTCGGCTTCACCGAGAGCGGGCAGGCCATTCGCGCCGAGGGGATTGGGCCTGCTCCAGGTGCCCGTCGCGTCGATGACGGCGCGTGCGCGCAGCTCCTGCAGGCGGCCGTCCTGCAGGTAGCGCACGACGAAGGCGGCCTGGTCTCGCCCCGTGCTCTTCACCTTGTCATGGCCCTCGCGGCTCAGTCCGACCACCCGAGCCTCGAGCTTCAGGGATCCAGCCACCTCTGGCAGGGCCGCAAAGGGCTTCATCACGCGCTCCACGAGCTCCGCAGCCAGGGGCAGCTCGGCGTCCGGGGGGGCCACCCAGCCGGTTGATGCCAGCCGTCGTGCCATGCTGGCATCGATGTTGTATTTCCAGGGGGAGAACAAGCGCACATGGCCGTAATCCAGCAGGTGGGCGCCAACACTGCTTCCGGCCTCCAGCACCACGAAAGGCAGCCCGCGCTCGATGAGTTGTGCGGCGGCAGCCAGCCCCACAGGGCCCGCGCCCAGCACCGCGACTGGCAGGCCGTCTTCCGCCTGGGGCATCTCGCGCAAGCTCAGGCTCATGAAGGCGGCGCAGGCCGGGCAGGCGCCCTGGAACTCGGCCGAGGCCCTGAGGGCGGCGGGCGCCTCCTCCAGCTTGCCTCGCTTGAAGCCGTACTGGGCGAAGTATTCCGGCGCGGTGACGGTCAGCAGATGGAGCGAGGCAATGTCACGCACACGAGCCTGTTGCAGCAGGGGCTGCAGAAGCATCCGACCGATGCCCTGCTTGTGCAGGCCCGGCCGCACCGCCACCGAGCGCAGCAAGGCCACGGAGCCATAGACCTCGGCACCCGCGCATCCGACGACCTCGCCGTTGGACACGGCCAGCACATAGGTCGAGAGGTGCTCCCGTGCTCCCGCGGTGGGGAGCTGGTTGGCCTGCAGCAGGGCTTCGATCTCGGGCCAGTCCGCAGCGCCAGCCTGGCGCAGTGCAACTTGGTTCAGCAACATGATGGTTTGTCCTTGGTGTCTTGGGCTTCAGGCGGCGGGAGGCAGCAATTGGCGGCCTGGTCGTCCCGCAGGGCCTGGAGCAGCAGCAGCAGAGAGTTCTCGATCGCAGCGCGATTGCGCTCGCCCAGGCGGTCCAGGAGTTGGTCCGCATGGGCATCGAGCGTGTGGTTCAGCTCATGGACCGTGCGAACGCCGTCGGCGGTGAGCGTGACGAGCCAGCTCCTTGCGTCGGACGGGTTCGGCTCCTTGGTCACCAAGCCACGGGCTGCCATGGCCTCCACCGCGCGTGACACCCAGCTCTTCTCCAGGCTGAGCCGCTGGCCCAGCTCCGACAGCGGCAAGGGCCCTGAGCGCGCCAGCTCGGTCAGCAGATGGCATTGCGTGCTGGTGGTGCGGCAGCAGTCCGCGACCACGCGCTGCGCCCGGGTGTAGAGACGCGCCACCTCGCGCAGCAGGCTGCCGGGACTGGACGCCGGGGAAAGGACGGGTGGGTTCATATGGGTGCGAATAGCAACTATCTGTCGACACCATACGAGCTCCTTTTGTAGGTTGTCAATAGCAACTATCTGGGCGGAAAGAACGGGGCCGCAGCCCCGTGCTCCGATCGCTCAGGCTTTCTGAGTCTGCTCCGTCCCGGCGGCCAGGGGCGGTGTCGACGGACGCAACGGCGAGAGCAGGCGGGCCACCAGCATGGCGACCCCCGCGCCCAGCAACTGCGCCAGGACGAAGCCAGGCGCGCTGGCGGGGGCGATTCCCGCAAAGCTGTCGCTGAACATGCGGCCGAAGACGGCTGCCGGATTGGCGAAGGAGGTGGAGGCCGTGAACCAGTAGGCCGCGCCGATGTAGGCTGCCACCAGGGCGGAGGCCCGCCCGGCCGGTGCGCGAAGGATCACCAGCAGCAGGCCGAAGGTGGCCACGGCCTCGGCGATCCACTGCCCCTGGCCGCCGCGCAGCTTGCCGGCGCATTGCAGGAGGCTCAGGTCGAACATGGCATGGGCCAGCCAGGCGCCGGCCATCGCCCCCAGGAGCTGAACCAGCACATAGGGCAGGAGCAGGCCCCGGGCCAGCTCGCCGCGTGCGGCCATCACCAGGGAGACCGCTGGGTTGAAGTGCGCCCCGCTGATCGGGCCGAACACCTCGATGAGGACGTAGAGCCCGCCCACGGTGGCCGCCGTGTTGGCCAGCAGGGCGATGGCCACGTTGCCGCCGGCCAGGCGCTCGGCCATGATGCCGGAGCCGATCACCACGGCCAGCAGCAGTGCTGTGCCCAGGCCCTCGGCCAGCAACTTCTGAGTGTTTCGCGCAGACATGGGCTCAGCTCTTGGCGATGGCGTTCAGGGCCGCCAGCAGTTCCTGCCTGCCCAGGGTTTCCAGCGGCAGCGCCAGCAGCTGCAGCATGCGGTAGCCGATGGCCTGGCGCGTCAGCTCGAAGGCGCGGCGCTTGCCTTCATCGCCGCCTTCGGCATGGGAGGGGTCCGGGTAACCCCAGTGCACCTTCACCGGCTGGCCATGCCCGCCGAAGAAGACCGGGCACTGCTCGGCCGCGGCGCTGTCGCAGACGGTGATCACGATGGACAGCGGCGGCGCTTCGGGCGTGGTGAACTCGTCCCAGCTCTTGCTGCGGTAGCCGCTGACATCGACGCCGGCCTGGGTCAGCACCTCCAGCGCGAAGGGGTTCAGCCGCCCGCTGGGGGCGCTGCCGGCGCTGTGAGCCCGGACGTCCTTGCCCAGCCGGGCGGCCAGGTGGTTCAGCATGCCCTCGGAGAGCACGCTGCGCGCGGAGTTGTGGGTGCAGAGGATGAGGACGTGGGTGGTCATGGTGGGCGATGAGAGTGGTCAGGCTTGGCCGATGTTGCGGACGGCCTTCTGCAGCGACATCTTGTCAAGGGTGGAAAAAGGGAGCGCCAGCATCAGCTCGATGCGTCGCTTCAAGGCCAGGGCCGTGTCGTGAAAGGCTTGCAGCTTCTCGGCTTCGCTGCCCTCGGCAGCGGCAGGGTCGGGCAGGCCCCAATGTGCCGTGATGGGCTGGCCGGGCCAGACCGGGCAGGCTTCACCGGCCGCCTTGTCGCAGACGGTGAACACGAAGTCGAGCGCAGGGGCGTCGGGGCGAGCAAACTCCTCCCAGCGCTTGCTGCGGTAGCCGTCAATGGGCAGTTGCAGCCAGGCGAGCGTGTCCAGAGACCGCGGGTGGACTCGGCCTGCGGGATGACTACCCGCAGAGTAAGCTTTGAACCGGCCTCGACCCAGATGGTTCATCAGTGCTTCGGCCAGGATGGACCGGGCCGAATTGCCGGTGCAGACAAAAAGCACGTTGTAGGCAGTAGCGTTCACGCGAATCCTTCGAGGACAGGGGTTGGTGTCAGCACGCGCAGGACGTGGATGACACGGGCAGGCAGGCTTCCCCCTTGCAGCAGTTCTCGGTGAGAAACGTCAGCAGCTCGTCCATGCGCTCGAAGGCGGCGCGGTACACCACGTTGCGACTGATGCGCTCCTGGGTCACCAGACCGGCATGGCTGAGTTCCTTCAGGTGAAAGGACAGCGTCGCCGCAGGCACTTCCAGCGCCTCGGCAATCGCGCCTGGGGTCAGGCCTTGTGGGCCTGCCACGACCAGCAGACGAAACACCTTGAGCCTGTGGGCTTGAGCCAGGGCTGCGAGGGCGCGGACAACGTGTTGCTCTTCCATAGGTTGATAATTCTATAGAATTGGAACTATTGATGCAACACAAGCCGCGAGGCCTGACTGTCCGCCATGCTTGTGTCAGTCTGATGACGCTATCCATAGGAGTTCGCCATGCCTTCTCTCCAGATCTTTGACCCTGCCCTGTGCTGCAGCAGCGGCGTCTGTGGCCCGGACGTCGACGCCGGCCTGATCCAGGCCGCCGCCGACATCGCCTGGGCCCAGGCGCAAGGCGCGCAGATCGAGCGCTTCAACCTCGCCCAGCAGCCCCTGGCCTTTGCCCAGAACGAGGCCGTGCGCGGCTTTCTGGAGCGCTCGGGGCAGGACGCCCTTCCCATCGCCGTGCTGGACGGGCAGGTGGTGCTGGCCGGGCGCTATCCCAGCCGCCAGCAGCTGGCGCAGTGGGCCGGCCTGACAATGCCTGCAGACGCGCCCACCGCCGCCAGCTGCTGCAGCGGCGGCCGGTGCTGCTGAACCAGGAGTGCCCATGAAGTTCCTCGACCAGTTGCCCCGTTTCGCCTTCTTCACCGGCAAGGGGGGTGTCGGCAAGACGTCCCTGGCCTGCGCCGCGGCCGTCAGCTTGGCCGAGTCCGGCCGGCGCGTGCTGCTGGTCAGCACCGATCCGGCGTCCAATGTCGGCCAGGTCTTCGGCATCCGCATCGGCAACCAGATCACGGCGGTGCCCGAGGTCGCGAACCTGTGGGCCATGGAGATCGATCCGCAGGCCGCCGCTCAGGGATACCGGGACCGCATCGTCGGGCCGGTGCGGGGCGTGCTGCCGAGCGAGGTCGTGAAGGGCATCGAAGAGCAGCTGTCCGGTGCCTGCACGACCGAGATCGCCGCCTTCGACGAGTTCACGGGACTGCTCACCGACGAGACGCTGGTCGGGCGATTCGAGCATGTGATCTTCGACACCGCGCCCACGGGCCACACCATCCGCCTGCTGCAGCTCCCTGGCGCCTGGAACAGCTTTCTTGAAGCCGGCAAGGGCGACGCCTCCTGCCTGGGCCCCCTGGCCGGCCTGGAGAAGCAGCGTGCCCAGTACAAGGCGGCCGTCGATGCGCTGTCCGACCCGGCCCGCACGCGTCTGATCCTGGTGGCCCGAGCGCAGGCCTCGACGCTGCGCGAGGTGGCGCGCACCCATGACGAGCTGGCGCGCATCGGCCTGACGCGCCAGCACTTGGTCGTCAACGGTGTCATGCCCGCCGCCGAAGGGGCGCAGGACCCGCTGGCGGCGGCCGTGGTCCGGCGTGAGCAGGCCGCGTTGGCGGCCGTGCCCGCTCCCCTGCGCGAGTTGCCGACGGACCAGGTCCCGCTGAAGGCCTTCGATCTCGTCGGGCTCGAGGCCCTGCGCGGATTCTTCAATGACACCCCATCACTGGCGCAGGACGGCGGCAGCCCCGCGCAGGAGGCGATCGACGCGCCCACCCTGGCCGGCCTGGTGGACGAGCTGGCCACGGCGGGTCACGGGCTGGTCATGGTGATGGGCAAGGGGGGCGTCGGCAAGACGACGCTGGCCGCGGCGCTGGCCGTCGAGTTGGCGCGGCGCGGTCTGCCCGTGCACCTGACGACCTCAGACCCGGCCGCGCACCTGACAGAGACGCTGGAGGGGCAGATGGAGCATCTGACGGTCAGTCGCATCGACCCGCATGTCGAGACACAGCGCTATCGCGAGCAGGTCCTCGCGACCAAGGGAAGGAACCTGGACGCCCAGGGCCGTGCCTTGCTGGAAGAGGACCTGCGTTCGCCCTGCACCGAGGAGATCGCCGTCTTCCAGGCCTTCTCGCGGATCATTCGCGAGGCGGGGCGCAAATTCGTCGTCATGGACACGGCGCCGACCGGCCACACCCTGCTGCTGCTGGATGCCACGGGGGCCTACCACCGGGAGATCGCGCGCCAGATGTCGGGCTCCGGCGTCCACTTCACGACGCCCATGATGCAGCTGCAGGACGAGGCGCGCACCCGGGTCCTGATCGCCACGCTGGCCGAGAACACGCCGGTTCAGGAGGCAGCCCTGCTGCAGGAGGACCTGCGCAGGGCGGGCATTGAACCCTGGGCCTGGGTGATCAACAACAGCGTGGCGGCGAGGCCGGTGACATCGCCGCTGCTGCGGGCGCGGGCCGCGAAGGAAGTGCCTTTCATCGAGGCTGTGGCCGGCACGCATGCCAGGCGCTACGCCGTGGTGCCGCTGCTGGCCGAGGAGCCGGTGGGGATAGAGCGCCTGGGGCGGCTGTCGCGGCCAGCGGACTGAGGCTGCACGCGGCACCTGGCGGCGGGTGTTCTTCGGGGCTCGAGAGGACCGGGCTGTTCGCCTGCGGGGCGCGGCCGAGCGCTAGTCCGTCTTGATCAGCCGGTCCAGGATGCCCTTCTTGTCGGCGTCATCCTTGATGGAGGGGGCCTTGTCCCAGTCGAACCCACCAATGTTCTTGCTGTAGAACTGCTGGTTCAGGGCCTGTCCGTACATGAAGAACTGCCCGGCAGTGATGTCCAGGCCGGCGTTGGCCTCATGGGTGATCTGGTCGGTCCCGTCCACGGCGACGACGGCTGCCGCATGGTGCGAGCATTCCCCGCCCTCTTTGAGCGCCTTGCTCACGTGGTCCAAGAAGTAGAGCTCGAAGACATCGCCCACCTGCATGTTCAGGTAGGGCTCCTTGTTGTCCTCGTCGCCTTCGTCATATCGATCGCGATTGGCCAGGGCTTTCAGCCCTTCATTGCCTTGCGCCGCCTTGTAGCGATCTTCCGGCGTGGAGAGGCCCTCCCGACGGCTGGGCCTCAAGCCATTCAGGGTCTCCTTTGACCAGGCGTCGCGACCGCGTGCCAGCGCGTTGGCATACATGCCGCAGTCATTGGGATTGACGGAGGACTGCGCACCGTTGAACTGGAGCTTGCCCTTGTACGAATCAAAGTTCTGAGGATCTTGCTCCCGTCCCAGGGCTTCGCCCGTGAAGATGGTGGTCCCTGTCTTTTCAAACGCTTGGGCGGGCTGGGGGACAGCGGCACCCTGGGCCGCATGGAGGATGTCCCGCTTGTCTTCATCCAGCACGTACTGCGCGCTCGCGCTGACCAGCTTGCTTCCTACCTTTGAATAGCATTGAACCGGCAGGCTGGCGTTCCAGCCCGTGATCAGCTTGCGCTGAGCGAGCACCCGCGGCGACTGCCTGATGCCCAGGGAGGTGCCCTGCGCGCCGCCAGCGCCCGATGCGCCTCGTTCCTGAGGCCCCGCTCCCTGCGACGCGGGATACCGCTGGCTCACGCCGTCCCTGCCTGCTCTTGAATCGAACCCTGCCATCTGCGCCTCCCGCCGTCACGCGTGCCAGGCAGCTTGGCATGAGCTCAGGGGTGGGCGCCATCAGCTGAATGCTGAGATTGCGGCACAGTTTTTCCTAGCCGACCGCTAGCCGACCGCTAGCCGACCGTGTTGCGCCGGGACTGGCCACTGGGTGCCGCTGCCTTTTCAGCCCTATGCCTTCCGACGGGCCTGGACCGGCGTGGGCATGGGGGGGCAGCGGCCTCCGAGTCTGCGTCAATGGCAGCTCTAGTGACCGCTCTGCTGACCGCTTCCGTAGCCGGCCTGCCAGGCTGCGCGCTGGATGGCTCGCTCCACGCTGCTGCTGCTTGGCGCCTCCTGCCCTGGCGGGCTGACGATCACCGAGGGGGCCGGTGGCCGCTGGGGCACTGGCGCCGTGGGGCTCGCTTCCACGGGCCCGTCAAAGCTCAGGTGCTCCAGCTGCAGGCCCCGGCGCAGGGTGATGCCGCCTGGGGCCATGTGCTCGATGCGCAGGCCGGGCGCCACCACGTCACCCACCAGGGCCAGGCGAGGCGCCTCTTGCCCTAGCTGCAGCCTCGCCAGCCAGCGTCCGCGGCTGTCCCTGCGCAGGGCCAGGACGCGGACGCTCAGGGCCGGTGACGGGGCCTGAGCCGTGGCGGGCCGTGCGGCAGACGCGCTCAACCCTGCCGGGTTCGGCGGGGCCACCGCGGGTGCCGCCGTCGACGCGGGCAGGCCCGGCCGGCTTGCTGCCGGGGCCGGTGCGCTGTCTGGCGGGCCCAACAGCCATGCGGTCAGGCCCAGCAGACCCAACGCCAGGCTGCCAGCCCAGCCCAGGGGCCCGATCGTCGCGGGGCCTTGGCCTTGCGGGGTGGCGTCGAGGCCAGGCCGCCTGGGCGTGGTGCTCACCATCCGATCGAGAAGGTCACCGTCTGGGGTGACCTCGTGTGGATGGACGGGCTGCGCGAGCCCACATCGTCATAGGCAAAGCCGTAGGCGAGGGCGCCCAGGCTGTGCTCATGCCAGAAGCGGGCGAAGTGGTTGGCTGGCTGGCCTGCAGGGAAATGGGCGGCCGGGTCCCACCAGCTTTCGAAGGGCAGATGGGCCACACGGCGGTTCAGCGCAGCGCACAGCTGGGCCTGCAGCTGCAACTGCTTGCCTGCGTTCGTCGGGCCGCCGCTGGTGTCGTCCAGCAGGCCGTTGCCCAGCATCACCATGGCCGTCGTGGGCTTGCCGTTGATGTAGTAGACGCCGCCATTGGCATCGGTGAAGCGCATCACGTTGCCGCTCACGCGGCCGCGGAAGCTGCCCCAGCCGTTGCGCAGGTCCAGCACCAGATCCTGCTGGCTGTACTGGGCCCAGACAGCGCTGATGTAGTCATCGAGGTAGTGCTCCTGGGCCTGGCCGGCCTGGAAGGTGGCGTGGGCGGGCGCCATGATGCGAAACGGCGCATAGGGGGCCTGGGCCAGGCCCTTGAAGGGCGCGGGCATGTCGTTGATGAACTTGGCGAAGAGCTCCTCGCGGGTCTCGGTGAGCGACTCGCCCACCGTCTGCGTGAAGCCGTCCAGGCCGGTCACCGCCAGCTGCACCGGGAAACCGAACTGGTCCACCCGTGTCGTGTTGACGAAGATACCCTGAGGATTGCTGCCCGGGGGCAGGATGGCGAATTCGCCGAAGTCGAAGGTGACGTCAATGTTGGGGTCGGTCGGGTTCTCGATGTTCGCGCCGGCATAGGCGATCTTCCCGTTGGCGTCGGTGTTGACCCAGATATACATGGGGCTGCCCACGCTGAAGAGGATGCGCGCCGAGTTGATCGGTGGGATGGTTACGGACTTCAGCTGCTCCAGGGTGAAGAAATAGTTGCTGTAGGGCAGGCCGTTCTTCATGAGGGCGCCGTTGTCTGCCAGGCTCATGGGCACCAACTGGCCCTGCGCATTGACGTGCACGAACTGGTCGCTGGCCCAGTCCTTGCCGATGATGGCCCAGTAGACCTGTGCATCGCTGAACCTGCCTCGCGTGGCGTTGACCAGCTTGAAGGTGGTCTGGCCATTCCACACCTGCGCGTTGCCGCCGCCGATGCTGTAGCTGGCCTGGCTCATGCTGGAGGCCGTCATGCCGGGCTTGAAGGCCATGGCGCGCACCATCGTCGATGTGGCAAGAGGGATGGGCCCACCATAGGCGGGCGAGCTGGCGCTGGGCAGGCTGCCGTCCGTGGTGAAGCGGATGGTTGCCCCCACGGTGCTGGAGGCCAGGGTCAGCTGGATGGGTGCGCCATAGCTGCCTGGGGCATGGGAGAACACGGGTGCGGCGACCTGGCCACCAGCCGAGCCCACCACATAGGTGCTGCTGCTGATGCCGGACTGGCTGCCGTCGCTCAGCACGCTGATGGCGTTGAGTGTCATGGCCGTGTTGACCACGATGGGGCCGGTGTACTGCGGCGACAGCGCGTTGGGCGCGGAGCCGTCCGTGGTGTAGCGGACCACGCCTGTGGAAGCCAGGGTGGTCAGGCTGACGCTGACCGGGCTGGCGTAGTTGCCGCCGGGTGGGCTGAAGACGGGTTTGGGGATGTCGTTGCCCATGCCCATGACGTAGCTGTAGGCCGGCGAGTCGGTCTGCGCGCCGGACATCGGGGCATAGGTGAAGGCGTAGTGGATGCGCTGGCCGGCGCTGAGGCCGCTCAGCACGGTCTCGTAGCGGTCCAGGCTGGGGTTGTAGGCCATCTGGGGATTGATCTGCGAACCGGTGCCGATCTGGTAATGCAGGATCACGAACCGCTGGGCCGCCAGGGGCTTGAACCAGAGGGTGGCCGTGGCACCCAACTCTGACACCCCTTGCGAGAAGCCGCCATTGGCGATGCTGATCACGTAGTCCGCACTGGACACGGGGGAGTCCGTCATGCCGGACGCGCTGGCAAAGGCCTTGATCGTCAGGCTGCGGCCCACGGGGATGGGGCCGGCATAGACGGGCGATGCGCTGGTCGGCGTGCTGCCGTCCACGGTGTAGCGGATCACGGCCCCCGGTGTGCTGCTGCTGAGGCTGACTTGCTGGGCGCTGCTGTAGCTGCCTGCAGGCACGGAGAAGCCTGGCGCCGCCACATGGCCACCGCCACCGCCACCGCCGAGTGTGAGTACGAACAGGGGGCTGTCCGCCGCGCCGCTGCCGTTGGCAAACCAGGTGAAGCTGTACTTCACGGTGGCGCCAGCGGGCAGGGCGGTCTTGTACTCGAAGCGCTGGGTGCTGCTGTTGTAGCTGCTGCGCACGTTCTGCTGGCCGCTGCCAGCGTCGTAGTGCACGTCGACCCAGGCCGTGCTGGCCAGCTCGCGGGCGAACCAGAAGGTGGCCACGCCGCCGGCATGGTCCACACCCTGGGTGTAGCCGGTGCCGCCGCTGCTGGTAATGGTGTAGCTGGCGCTGCTGACGGCGGAGCTGAGCCCGTTGAGCAGGGCAACCGCCTTGAGTGTGGCGCTGGCATTGAGCGTCAGCGCAGCCGTGTAGGCGGGCGAGACTGAGGTGGGTGTGCTGCCGTCCAGGGTGTAGCGGATGGTCGCGCCGCTCGTGCTGCTGAGGCTGATGCTCAGCGGCGCGGCGTAGCTGCCTGCGGGCACCGAGAAGCCCGGCGCGGCCGGCGCGCCACCGCCGCCTTGCAGCAACGAGGAACCGGTGCTGGAGTCATAGGCCGCGCCACCGGTGAAATAGGTGAAGCTGTGGGTAATGGTCTGGCCCGCACTGGCGTCAAATGAGGTCTCGAAGCGCGCCGTGCTGCTGTTGTAGTTCATGCGCACATTCATCTGCGCACCGCCCGCCACGCTGTAGTGGGCATCCACCCAGCTGGTGCTGACGCCGGGCTTGAACCAGAGGGTGGCCGTGCTGCCTGCGAGCTCGGCTCCGGCCGTGAAGTCGGCCGCGCGCGCGTGGGCGGGCAGGAGGCCCAGGGAGAGGGCAAGAACGGCGCAGAGCAGCCGTCCTATCAACCCGAGAAAAGTGTGTGTCATGCTTGTCTCCAGTCTCGTTGAGGGGGATCCCTCTGGCGCATGAAGGCGCTCGTATGTGCTCAGTACTGCAGTCTGAATTCTGCATTGAAAGCGCTTTCCTGAATAGGCGTAAAGCTGCTCGATCTGTCGCAAAAATATGTATTCAATGTTAGGCATGAAATCGGTTTCATTGAATGTCTTTATTTTGCGTTCAAGGCCAGGCATCCAGTCGTCCAGGTACGCGGTTCAGTGTTGACCTGTTGCGTACCAGGGTGGCTGTTGTGGGGTGATTGATGAAGCAGCGCTGCTGAACCCTCGTTCTTGCCGCCAGCTGCGGAGGTCGACGAAGCCGATAGCATGGCCATTCACAAGGCCTGCCGCGACGCTGACGACCGCATCCTGCCCGTCCGCGCGCTCCGCCCCCTGGCTCAAGGACCGCCCCATGCTCCTCATGAACACCCATGCGACGCGACGCACCTATGACGCCGGGCTTCGATCCCTGCTCAGTCTGGACGAGGCCCATGCGGCCCGCCTGCGCCTGGCGGGCTGGTCCGGGCTGAGCGCGCAGGCCACGCCGGCCTGGTCCATGCCCGGGCTGGCCCGAGCACTGGGCATCGCGCAGCTGACGATCAAGGACGAGTCCCGGCGTTCTGTGCTGGGCAGCTTCAAGGCCCTGGGTGCTCCGAATGCCCTGATCAAGTTGGTGCAGCGCCGCTTTGCGCAGGCGGGTTGGTCTGCGGTCGAGCTGCTGGCTGGCCGGTGTGCGCAGGACTTGGCGCAGCTCGTTGTGATCAGTGCCACTGATGGCAACCATGGCCGGGCTCTCGCGGCGGCTGCGCAGAGCCTGGGCTGCCGCTGCGTGATCGTGCTGCATGCCCAGGTCAGCGATGAGCGAGAGCAGGCCATTGCAGCCTTTGGCGCCGAGATCGTGCGTATCAGAGGCAGCTACGACGACTCGGTCCACGAGGCTGCGCGCCTGGCGCAAGAGCGGGGCTGGGAGGTGGTGTCCGACACCTCCTACGAAGGCTATGAGGACGTCCCGCGCGACGTCATGCAGGGCTATGGCGTGATCGCCGACGAATTGCTAACCGAGCAGGGCAGCGAGGGCTCCTGCCCTTGGACCCATGTCCTGCTGCAGGGCGGTGTCGGTGGCCTGGCTGCCGGCATCGTCGGCTGCTTCTGGGATCGCTTCGGTGCGGCGCGCCCGCACTTCATCGTGGTGGAGCCGGAGCAGGCGGACTGTCTGCTGCAGAGCGCCATCGCGGGCCGGCCGGCGAGGGCGGGAGGCAGCGTGGACTCTGTGATGGCGGGCCTGGCCTGCGGCGAGGCCTCGCCCCTGGCCTGGCGCTTCCTGCAGCCAGCCGTGGATGCCTTCATGACGGTCAGCGACACGCAGGCCGAGGCTGCCATGCGATGCCTGGCGGACGGCTCCCAGGGCGACGTGCCGTTGGTGGCGGGCGAGTCGGGCGTGGCCGGTCTGGCGGCGCTGCAAAGCCTGGCGGCCTCGAATGCCGAGCGGTGCGCCGTCGGACTCGATGCACAGTCGCGCGTGCTGCTCATCAGCACGGAAGGCGCGACGGCGCCCGGTGTCTATGCGGGCATCGTCGGCCGGTCCGATACCGCGGTGCGTGCAGCGCAGCAGGCCTGGCTGACTACCTGGAGCCGGTAGCTGCGGCGACGCTGGTCGCGCAACATCAGAGTCAGCGCGCGCGATTCGAGTCGTCTCGCGTTGACGGTGGTCGGGCCTGGCGCATCGAAGCCAGCACCCTGGCGCGGCGGGGAGCCGCAGGTCGCGCAAGCGTGCCGGAGCCGGGCGGTGAGGTGCAGATGCCGATGGGATCAGTCCTTCTGCGATGATCCTCTTGCCTGGCATGGAGGGCATCAGCAGGGGCCCGCTCGAGCAAGCTGCACGAGTTGCCCGCACGAGTAACCCGCGCTGGCGGCTCCTGCCCTCCAGGCGTCCAGATGGCCGCCATGCGCTGGCTAGGCCCTCATTGCCCACAGGCTCTCGCCAAGGAATCTGAATGCCCACCAAATCGACCTTCAAGATCAGCCGCTTTCCCGTGCCCGAGCTTGCCGAGCTCCCGGATGACATGCGTGCCCGCATTCTTGCGGTGCAGGAGAAGTCGGGCTTCGTGCCCAATGTCTTCTTGGCTCTGGCCCACCGGCCGGAGGAGTTCCGTGCCTTCTTTGCCTATCACGACGCCCTGATGGAGAAGCCTGGCTCTCTGAGCAAGGCCGAGCGCGAGATGATCGTGGTTGCGACGAGCAACGCCAACCAGTGCCAGTACTGTGTGGTCGCGCACGGAGCCATCCTGCGTATCCGAGCCAAGAGTCCGCTGATCGCGGACCAACTTGCCATCAACTACCGCAAGGCTGACATCACGCCCAGACAAAAGGCCATGCTGGACTTTGCGATGAAGGTGTCTACCGCTTCGTACGCCGTCGGAGACGAGGACTTTGAGATCCTGCAGCGGCATGGCTTCAGCATGGATGACGCCTGGGACATCACCGCCATCGCGGCCTTCTTTGGTCTCTCCAACCGCATCGCCAATGTCAGCAGCATGCGGCCCAACGACGAGTTCTACACACTCGGGCGCTGAGGGCTGCAGGCCGAGGACTGCGGCCGGCCTTGGCCTGCCCTGGCTGCCCTGGCTGCCCTGGCTGCCGCGGCTGTCCGTGCCGACCGGTTGACTGCACGCGGCTCAGGCGCCCGCGTCGCCCTTGCCTGACTTGCTCGCATCCTTGGATTCGACGCCAAACAAGGCCTTGGCCGCCAGGCGCAGGCGCATGGTGACATCCACCGTGCTGAAGCCGCCGATGGCCGCAACGCCCAGCCACCAGAAGGAGTCGTCCCCGGTCTGGGTTTCGAGGGAGGTCAGCAGCTTGGCCTTGAACAGGACCACGAGCAGGAAGCCCAGCGTTGCGCCCACCAGGGGCCGGGTGGCATACAGGGGCCACCAGCGGCGCAGGTCCAGCGCGTCCTTGTAGCAGGCGTTGCCCACGAAATCCACGAGCGAGCGGAGTATGGCCCCCAGGCAGCCGCCAAGAAGGCCCAGCAGCAGCAGCAACTGGATCTGCCCCACCTGCCTTGCGTTGGAGCGGTAGGCCAGGGCGTCCAGCGCGGCGTGGTAGCTCTTCAGGGCCGCCTGGACCTGACTCGCCGTAGGCTCGGCATTGCCGCTCGCCGATGCGGCGCCACGCGCCGGCGCGGCCGTAGCCGCGGGCGTGGCTGTTGCCCCCTTGCCGGTGTCGAACTCAAGCAGGTCGCGCAGCGCCAGCAGTTGGCGTGCGTCCATGGGGCCGCGGTGCAGCAGGCGACGGGATTCGGCGTCGTAGTGGAAATTCGCGGGGCCCGGCTTGATGCTGGCCCGCTCGGGCAACTCCCAGGCGATTGTGGATTCGGCTACCGCGCCATTGTTGAAGCGTTCGATGGTGCGGTAGGTCAGCTTCAGCAGGGTGACGGAGAGCACCAGCAGGGCCACGAAGAGCGCGAGCTTTTCCCACCATGCCGCGGCAGGTGCAGGCGGATGGCTGCCCGCGTCTGGGGCCGGTGACGTTGTGCTGGTATTCATTCAGGCCTCACAGCGGTGAACAGGCGCCCAGTCAGTCGCTGCAGCGCGGGCAGCATGCCGGGCAGGATTTCCATCAACGGGTCGCGATGGCGCCCCGTGGGCAAAGGCAAATGAGCGTAGCACGCGATTCTCATGGCACGCAGCAGGGCGTACCAGGCAATGGCGTCCAGGGCCTCCTGCCCCAGCGCCTCAGGCCAGGCCCGCAGGACCAGGTCGAAGAAGGGATGCAAGCCGTGTGTTGCGAAGCCGTAGCCCAGGGTGGCGAGCGGGTCGCCGCTGAGGCAGCCTTCGAAGTCGATGAGGCCGGCCATGTTGCCGGCCTCGGTCACGAGGATGTTGCCGAAGTTGAAGTCGCCCCAGATGAGCCGGTGTGCCGGGCCTGCCATGCGGGCGGGCTCAGCGTCTGCCAAGTCCCGCAGCGCGGACCTCAGCGCCTGGGGCAGCAGCGCATGCGCCTCGATGGCTGCCAGGCCGGCATGGAAGGACTGCCTGGCGAAGGCCTGCCAGCTGGCGTCGCGTGCACGGCCTGCCGAGACCAGCTCGCCTGCGCCCTCGAAGTCCAACTCCTGCAGGCGGTGCAGATGCCAGGCCAGTTCGCCGGCCAGCCTATCCTGGGGCCGCTCGCCGGTGTCCGAGAGGTGCTCTTGCAGGGTCCGGCCTTCGATGCGTCTGTACACCATATAGGCCAGGGGCGAGGGGGGGCCGCTGCGGGAGTCGCCCACCGGCTCGGGGACTGCAAAGCCCAGCTCCCGGCACCGCGCCAGCAGGTCCGGCTCCTGGTGAACGATGGAGGAGCGTCCGCGAGGATAGAAGCGAACGATCAGGTCCTCGCCGCTGGACGTCCGAACGCGGCACTTGAAGGTCATCATGCCGTGCAGCAGCACTTCCGCGCTGCGCACCGACGCGCCGCTCAGCCCGCTGACGACCTGGGCGGCCAGTCCCGCGAGATGGGGCGGATGCAGGCTGCGGTCCAGCATGGGCGTGCTCAAGCCACGCCCAGCGCTGCCAGTGCGCGCAGGTCCGGCTTGAAGAACAGCCGCGCGAACTCGGCTTCATGCGAGCACCAGCGGCGGTGCTGGCGCAGCCAGCCTGCCGTGAGGGGCTCGATCTCGAGGGCCAAGGTGCTGGCGTAGTGGATGACCCGGAACCACAGCACCACGTTGCGGTCCAGCGACGCTCCGGCGATGTAGGGGCCGCTGGGGTAGTCGAAGCGCACCATGCGCATCACACGTCGGCGGGCGTCGCGCAGGCCGTGCTGCGGATCGTAGGTCACCCAGCTGCGCAGGTCGATGGCCACGGCATTGGCGGTGAAGTCGAACTGGTTGAGGACGTCGACGATGTCCTCGCAAGGCCACAGGCCGGGCACGAAGTCGGCAATGGGAATCAGGTCCGCGTAGCAGCTGGGCTCTCCCTGGGGGTACCAGCGCGGCGCACCGTAGGGCGTGCGATGCAGCGTGCCTTCACGGGCCAGGCTGGCGACAGCCTGCTCGACGCTGGGACCAGCCAGGAAGCAGTCAAAGTCCTTTGGTGCCGTGCCGTGTCCAGTCATCAGCTGGCGGATCACGCCGCCGGCCAGGAACACCTGCAGGTCTGGAAAGGTCTGCATGACCCGTTGCAGCGAGGCATGGCCACCCCAGGCTGCCAGTGTGCGCCGGAGGTCGGGAAGGAGTTCCACCAAGGTCATGGCTGGTCGGGGGGGGAGGGGCGCTGTCGGACGACTGTCTAGTTTAAGGTCCCGGCCCATTGTTGCCGCCGCATGGGCCCGCTCTGCCTTTCCGTGATAATCCGGCCCCTTTGCCCCCTTCGGGCGCCAACGGAAGCATTTGCATGAACAAGAGTGAACTGATCGATAGCATCGCCACCAAGGCCGGCATCAGCCGCGCCGCCGCCGGCACGGCTCTGGACGCCACGCTGGCCAGCATCAGCGAGGCCCTGGTGGCGGGCGAGGCCATCGCCCTGGTCGGCTTCGGCACCTTCAAGGTGAGCGAGCGCGCTGCCCGCACCGGCAAGAACCCCGCCACCGGCGCCACGCTGGAAATCGCTGCCTCCAAGTCGGCCAAGTTCACGCCGGGCAAGGTGCTGAAGGATGCGCTGAACGCCTGAGCGGTTCGCCGCTGAAGGCCCAGGGCCGGTACCGTCTCGTGCGGTGCCGGCCCTTGTCATTTCTGGCCTGGCCGTCTGCTGCGGGGCGGGTCCCTCAATGCGTCAGGCGCTGCCTCAAGCGCTGCCTCAGGCGCTGCTTCTGGCCTTGGTGCGCCAGAAGTCGGTATCCAGGGGCAGGGCGGCGCCGCTGCGCTCGTTGACGAGCCAGAGCTGGCGGCCATCGGGGCTGAGGCGCTGGACCTCGCCCGTGACGCGGCCGGCACTCACCCGCAGGCCCAGGGCATTGCGCGGGAAGTCGGGCGCCGCGGCCAGGACCTGCAGGGGGACGACGGGGCGGCTGTCCCCGGCCAGGCGCAGGCGCTGCACCAGCGGCGCCAGCAGCGGGCTGGCGGCGTCCGCGTCCGAGAGGTAGAGCAGCACCTTGGCCTGGGCGCGGCTGAGGGCCACATTGAGCAGGCGGCGGGCGTCTTCCGTCTGCAAAAAGGGCAGGCTGGCGTCCACCGGGTCGAAGAACACCACCGGCGCCTCGCTGCCCTGGGCGCGGTGCACGGTGCTCACCCTCACGCCGGCCTCGTCACCGATGCCCCGGGCCTGCAGGCCGCGGCGGATCAGCGCGCGCTGGGCGCGAAAGGGCGTCAGCACCACCAGCTCATGGGGCTGCCAGTGGCCGTCCGCCAGGGCCTGGGCGACGGCGCCAGACAGGGCCTCGGCGGAGGCCGGTCGCTGAGGGCCGCGGTCCTGGGCGGACCAGCGCCCCGCGCCTTTCACCGGCAGCAGCGCCACATGGGCGGAGGCCGGCAGCGCGGCCAGCGGGCGCTGCCGGCGCGCCAGCCAGTCGGGCGATTCCAGCGCGTCCGCGGCAACCTTCAGCGCGCCGTCGTAGAACACCTCGCTGACCAGGGTGCTGATGGGCGGCGCCATGCGGGACTGCTCGTCCAGCAGCACGACGGCCGGCCCCTGACGCGGCATGTCGGCAAAGGCCGAGCGCCCCAGCCAGCGCCGAGCGGCGGGCTCGCGGCTGCGCAGTACCGGCGCCAGCTGCTGGGGATCCCCGGCGAACAGGGCTGCCGCGCCCAGGGGCATCAGCAGCAGGGTCTGGGCCAGGCTCAGCTGGCTGGCCTCGTCGAAAACCAGCAGGTCGAAGGGCGGCTCGCCCGCGCCGCTGTCGTCCAGCGAGCGCAGCAGGGGCAGGCTGGCGGTCGCGCGGCTGGCCGTCATGGCCGCCAGACGGGCCTGGCGCAGCGCGCGGCGGGTGTCGGCGCGCAGCTGCTCGCGCAGGGCGGTGAGGCGGTCGCTCCAGGCCTTGAGCGCCTGGGCGTCGTGGCTGGGTGGTCGCGCGGCCTCCAGGCGTGACAGGGCGGCCAGCAGGGCCGGATCGGTGCCCGGCAGCAGGTGCTCGCGGCCGTCGTAGGCCGCCGGGTCGAAGCGTGTGCCCAAGCGCTGCAGCGTGCCGCGCAGGGGCTCGCGCCGCCCCTTGAGCAGGGCCTTGTCCACGGCGATCAAGGCCTGGTCCACCGCCTGGTTGGTGCTGGAGACCAGCAGGATGCGGGCGCCGGGGCGGCTGTCCAGGTATTCGGCCAGCAGCACCCCCAGGGTGGTGGTCTTGCCGGTGCCGGGCGGGCCCCACAGGTAGGCGCAACGGTGCTGCACCAGGGTCTGCAGGGCCCGTCGCTGAGCCTCGCGCAGCCAGCGGAACGGGGCGCCGGTCAGGGGCGGGCCCGCGGGCGCCGGCTGCGGCGTCGAGAGGGCGGGCCGCAGCGCCAGCGCGGCCTCGGCCCAGGGCGTGTCCCAGGCGGCCTCGACCAAGGCCTTGAGGAAGCGCGGCGGATAGAGGCGGATCAACTGGTCCGGCCCCGGCGGGGCGGTGCTGGCGTTCTGCAGCAGCAGCTGGTCCTCCTCCACCCGCAGGGCCAGCACGCTGGCATGGCCCTTGGCGGGCTCCCCCCACCAGGCGGAGGCGCCATCCAGGCTGTCATCCAGCAGGCTCAGCGCCGCTGCCTGGCCGGGCGGCTGGCCTTGGGCGTAGACGTAGCCCGGCTCGAGCGTGACGCGCCACAGCGGGCCTTCGCGCTCGCTGCGCAGGACCTTGAAGTCGTAGTACTCGGGCGTGGCGGCCAGCTCGGCGTCCAGGGCCGCCCGCAGGTCGGCCAGGCTCACGTCGCAGTGCTGCTGCCCAGGCCCTGGAAGGTGCTGGTCATCACCCAGTCGATGATCTGGGCATGGGTGTACTGGCCGGAGTCCTTGAGCAGGCTGACGACGGGATCGCAGGCGCGGGCGAAGAGGGTGTAGAGCACCATCTCGGGCGGAAACTGCGTCTGGATCTGCCCCCCGGTCTGGGCTTCCGTGATCCAGATGCTGAGCCGGTTGCTCAGGGCCAGCAGGCGGTCCATGTAGTCGTCGTTGGACTGCAAAGAGGCACTGAGGCTGGAGTTCTGGGCGGGCAGGGAGGGCATTTCACCTTCCAGCTGTGTCTGCATGGCCCAGCGCGTGACCGCCTCCAGCTGAGCGCGTGCGCTGATCGGCACACCGGCCGCTGCGGCGGCGGCGGCCTGTTCCCGCAGGCGGTCGACAAAGGCCAGGGCCCGGTCCAGCACTGCCACCATGGCCGCGCCGGCCAGGTCTTCCTTGGAGGCGAAGAGCTTGTAGAGGCTGGCCTTGGCCATGCCGGCCTCGGCCGCGACCTCGTCCACGGTCATGGCGTCATAGCCCTTGGTCGCCAGCAGGCGGTTCACCGCCGTGACGATGGCTTCCTGGCGCATGCGCTGCACCTGCTCACGGATCGAAGGTCGGGCTCCCATGGCCTGCATTCTAGACCGACTGGACTGCTGGAAATACCTGATGGTGCAAAAATTAGACTGAGGAGTTATAGTTGTGAACTGATGAGTTCAGAAACTGGCCGGCCGGGTCCAAGCGGCGGCTGCAGCACAGGGAGCAGGCCCATGCGACGCATTGCAGTCATTGGTTCAGGGGTGTCGGGTCTAGCGGCGGCCTGGCGGCTGAGTGCGCCGGGTTCTCCCCGCCGGGTGACGCTTTTCGAGGCGGATTCCCACTTCGGCGGCCACGCCAACACGGTGGACCTCTGCCTGGACGGTGTCAGCCACGGCGTGGACACCGGCTTTCTGGTTTTCAACCACCGCACCTACCCCTTGCTGACCGAGCTGTTTCAAACCCTGGGTGTAGAGACGGCGCCCTCGGACATGTCCTTCTCCGTTCAGGTGCCGAGCGCCGACGGCCGTGAAGGGCTGGAATGGAGCGGCAGCTCGCTCAACACCGTCTTCGCGCAGCGCCGCAACCTGCTCAAGCCGGACTTCTGGCGGCTGCTGCGGGAGATCCTGCGCTTTAACCGCCTCTGCACGGACCTCGCGCAGCGGGGCGAGGAGGCGCAGCTGGACGGCGCCATCGAGGACTTTCTCGCCGAGCACCGCTTCGACCGGACCTTCCAGGACCATTACCTGCTCCCCATGGTGGGTTGCATCTGGAGTTGTCCCACGGACCAGATGCTGCGCTTTCCCATTCGCACCTTGATCCGCTTCTGCCACAACCACGGCCTCATCCAGATCCAGGACCGGCCGCAGTGGCACACCGTGCGTGGCGGTTCGCGCCAGTACGTGCGGCAGATGCTGCAGCGACTGGGCGATGCCCGGCTGAACATGCCGGTGCTGGGCGTGCAGCGCCAGGCCCACGGCGCGCGAGTGCTGACGGTGCAGGGGGCCGAGTCTTTCGATGCCGTGGTCTTCGCCTGCCATGCCGATCAGGCCCTGGCGCTGCTGGGCGACGATGCCTTGCCCCAGGAGCGAGCCCTGCTGCACGCCATCCGCTACCAGCCCAATGAGGCGGTGCTGCACACCGATGTGTCGGTGCTGCCGCGCCGCCGGCTCGCCTGGGCCGCATGGAACTATGAGCGCGCGGCGGACGCCGGCAGTGAAGGCGCCCAGGTCTGCCTGCACTACCTGATCAACCGCCTGCAGCCGCTGCCGTGGTCGCAGCCTGTCATCGTCTCGCTCAACCCCGCGCGGCCGCTCGACGAGCGCCTGGTGCACCGACGCATTCATTACGCCCATCCGGTGTTCGACCGCGCCGCCATGCAGGCCCAGGCGCAGCTGCCCCAGGTGCAGGGGCTGCGCCACACCTGGTTCTGCGGGGCCTGGAGCGGCTATGGCTTTCATGAGGACGGCCTGCGCTCAGGATTCGAGGTGGCAGACGCCGTTGAGTTTGCCCTGGCCCGGCGTGACGCCACTGCGCAGCGGGGGGCCGCATGAGCGCAGTCTGCGCCCAACTGGCCCTGGGCTCCGTGTGGCACCGGCGTCAGCGGCCCGCGCTGCACGCCTTTCACTACCCCAGCTACTTCCTGCACCTGCCCTTGCGCCGGCTGCGAGATCAGCCTTGCGCAGCGCTGCGGCGCAACCGCCGGGGCCTGCTGAGCTTCCATGACCGCGACCATGGAGACGGCGGCGGCGACGCCCTGGCCTGGTTCGACCGCCTGCTGCTGGCTGAGGGCGTCCATGACGCGACCGGCGAGGTCTGGCTGCAGACCTTCCCCCGGGTGCTGGGCTTCGCCTTCAAGCCGGTGAGCTTCTGGTACGCCCACCGAGAGGACGGCAGCCTGGCCGCGGTGGTGGCGGAAGTCAATAACACCTTTGGTGAGCGCCATCTCTACCTGCTGACCGGCCCCGAGCTGGCGTACGGGCGCCGGCAGTCGGCGCGCAAGGTCTTTCATGTCTCGCCCTTCTGCCGCGTGGAGGGCGACTATGCCTTTCGCTTCGATCGCCGCCTGGATGCGCAGGGGCAGGCCGCCTGGCTGCGTGCGGCTGTGGACCTGAGCGATGCACAGGGCCTGCTGCTGCAGACCAGCCAGGCCGGCCTGTTGCAGCCCCTGACGCCCCAGGCCGTGCGCCGCGCCTTCTGGGGCATGCCCCTGATGACCTTCGGCGTGGTGCTGCGCATCCACTGGCAGGCCCTGCGCCTGTGGTGCAAGCGCGTGCCCTTCTTCTCCAAGCCATCCGCCCCGACTGAACTGGTGAGTCGATGACCATGAGCCAAGAAACCCTTCTGAATGCTTCGGCCCGGCCCGGCCTGGCCGCCTCCATCTCCGCCTCCGCACGGCGCGTGCTGCGCCTGCTCGAGCGGTTGCCGCAGGGCCAGCTGACCTTGCAGTTGCCTGATGGCGAGACGCTGCAGCTGGGCCGCCCCGTGCAGGCCGGTGAAGCGCCGCTGAGGGCGCAGCTGGTGGTGCATGACTGGCAGGTTTTCGAGCGCACCGTCAAGTCCGGCGACATCGGCCTGGCAGAGAGCTACATCGACGGCCAGTGGGATACGCCTGACCTCGCCGCCCTGCTGCGTCTGTGCATCGTCAACCGCGGGCACATCGAGCAGTTGGTCTACGGCCGCTGGTGGGGCCGGCTGCTCTACCGCCTGAAGCACCTGCGCCAGCGCAATTCGCGATCCGGCAGCGAGAAGAACATCCACGCCCACTACGACCTGGGCAACGATTTCTACCGGCTCTGGCTGGATTCCGGCATGAGCTACAGCGCCGCCTGGTTCGAGAGCCGCGAGCCGTACGGCGTGGCCCTGATCGATGCGCAGTCAGCCAAGGTGCGCCGCGCCTTGCGCGAAGCCCGCGTGGCGCCGGGCCAGCGCTTGCTGGAGATCGGCTGCGGCTGGGGCGGCCTGGCCGAGCTGGCAGCACGCGAGTTCGGTGCCGAGGTGACGGGCGTGACCCTGTCCCGTGAGCAGTTGCAATGGGGCCGCGAGCGCATCGCGGCCGCCGGGCTGGAGGCTCAGGTGGAACTGCGCTACCAGGACTACCGCGACCTGCCGGCCCAGCACCGCGAGCAGCCCTTTGATGCCATCGTCTCCATCGAGATGTTCGAGGCCGTGGGCCACGAGTACTGGCGCGGCTACTTCCAGACGCTGTGGGACTGCCTCAAGCCCGGCGGCCATGCCTGCATACAGAGCATCACCCTGCGCGACGACCTCTTCCCGCGCTACCTGCGTTCGACCGACTTCATCCAGCAGTACATCTTCCCCGGCGGCCTGCTGCCCAGCCCCTCGGCCTTCGAGGCGGAGGCGCGCCGCGCCGGCTTCGTGGTGGAGAACCGCCTGGCCTTCGGGCGCGACTACGCAGAGACCCTGCGCCGCTGGCATGCCGACTTCCTGCAGGCGCTGCCCCAGGTCCGAGCCCTGGGCTTTGATGCGCGCTTCGAGAAGATCTGGACCTTCTACCTGGCCTACTGCGAAGCCGCTTTCGACACCGGCAACACCGACGTGATGCAGTTCACCCTCAGAAAGCCCGCCCCATGACCCCCCGCCGCCTGCACCGCCGTGCGCTGTGCGCGGCCCTCTGTTCCCTGCCCTGGATGCTTATGGCCACTCCTGCCTCTTCCGCTCCCATGCCCGCAGCCGGCGGTCCTGCCACGCCCGCCCTGCCGGAGGAACTGCAGGCGCTGCTGCCTGGCGCGCAGTTGCGCGGCAGCGGCGTGCTGCGCTTCTTCGGCCTGCGGGTCTACGAGGCCCGGCTGTGGACCACGCCCGCCTTCTCGCCCGAGGACTACGCCGGCCAGCGTCTGGGCCTGGTGCTCAGCTATGACCGGCGGCTGGAGGGGGCGGCCATCGCCGAGCGCTCCATTGCGGAAATGCGCCGCGTGGGGGCCTTCAGCGAGACGCAGGCCCAGCAGTGGCTGGTCCTGATGAAGCAGGCCTTTCCGGACGTGAAGCCGGGGGACCGCCTGCTGGGCTGGCATGACGGCCAGGGGGGCGTGCGCTTCTTCTACAACGGCCGCCAGACCGCGGAGCTGTCGGACCCCCTGTACGCGCGGCTCTTTTTCGGCATCTGGCTGGCGCCGCAGAGCTCTGCCCCAGCCCTGCGCCAATCGCTGCTGGGCCTGCCCGGCTGAGTCGAGCATGGATGCGGCCCGCCCACCGCTTGAGCTGGCGACCCGCGGGTCGCAGGCCGCCCGGCTGCCCTGGCGACAGGGCCTGGCCTATGGCGCACTCGCGCTGCCGCTGGCCTTCGTGTCCCTGCCGCTGTACGTGAGCCTGCCCCATCACTACGCCACGCAGGCGGGTGTGCCGCTGACAGTGCTGGGCGCCACGCTGCTGGGCCTGCGGGCCCTGGATGCGCTGGTCGATCCCTGGCTGGGCCGCCGCGCCGACCGCCTCCTGCAGCAAGGAGCGCGCACGGCCTGGGGGGCTGCCGCGCTGATGGCCCTGGTGCTTGCCCTGGCCTTTGCCGGGCTGTGGCAGCCGCCTGCCGGCGAGTGGCGGCGCGCCTGGGTCTGGCTGGTGCTCAGCCTGGGCGTCTGCACCCTGGCCTTCAGCGCCCTGAGCCTGCTGCACCAGGGCTGGGGCACGCGCTGGGGGGGCTCCGTGGCCTGGCGCACACGCGTCACCGCCTGGCGCGAGGGCGCCACGCTGCTGGGGGTGCTGGTGGCCAGCGGTCTGCCCTGGCTGCTGGGCACGGGCGGTACCAGCCTCGCCCTGGGCTGCGCGCTGGTCCTGGGCCTGTGGGGCCTGTGGACGCTGGCCTCATCAGCGCCCCCCGTGGCTGCCGTGGCCCACCCTGCCGACGGCACCGCGCTGCCCTCACCCTGGCGGCAGGCGGACTTTCGCCACCTGCTGGCCGTCTTCCTGATCAATGGCACGGCCAGCGCCATTCCCGCCACGCTGCTGCCTTTTTTCGTCAGCGACCGGCTGATGGCCGCGGACTGGCAGCCAGTCCTGCTGCTGGCCTATTTCGCGGCCGGGGCCGTGGGCCTGCCCGCCTGGGCTGCCCTGGCCGGCCGCGTAGGCCTGGCGCCGGCCTGGCGGGGGGGCATGCTGCTCAGCGTGCTGGGCTTCGCCGCCACGCCCTGGCTGGCGGCAGGCGATGCGCCGGCCTTCCTGCTGGTTTGCATGGCCAGCGGGCTGGCCCTGGGGGCGGACCTGGCCCTGCCGACCGCCCTGCTGACCGGCCTGATCCACC
The DNA here is from genome assembly GCF_051857535.1 of Roseateles sp. DB2. Classification (NCBI taxonomy): domain Bacteria; kingdom Pseudomonadati; phylum Pseudomonadota; class Betaproteobacteria; order Burkholderiales; family Sphaerotilaceae; genus Roseateles; species Roseateles sp. DB2. Next base: position 457,276 of record NZ_JBPZGY010000002.1, read on the forward strand.
ACCATCCCGACGGCCCCGGCCGCGAAGGCCAGTTCCTCGGCTGGTGGACCTGCGCCAGCAAGCTCAACCTCGCCCTGGCTGCCGGCCTGGCCCTGCCCCTGCTGGCCAGCCTGGGCTATGCGCCCGGCACGCGCGATACCGCCGCCCTGGACACCCTGGCCTGGGCCTACGCCGGCCTGCCCTGCCTGCTCAAGCTCCTGGCGCTGGCCCTGCTGTGGCGCCTGGAGCGTGTCCATCCCTCCTGGAGTGCCACATGAAGATCCCTCGCCGCCTGAGCCCTGTCGCGCTGCTGACCCTGGCCGCGGCCCTGAGCGGCTGCGCCGGTCCGCAGGTGCAGGACTATGCCCAGGAGCAGCCCACCCTGGACTTGCGCAGCTATCTGCAAGGCTGCCTGCAGGCCCAGGGCCTGTTTACCGACCGCGCCGGACGCGTGGTCAAACGCTTCCATGTGCGCATGGAAGGCCGCTGGCAGGGCGAAGAGGGCACGCTGGACGAGCACTTCACCTACAGCGACGGCAGTACCCAGCGCCGGCTGTGGCGCCTGCGCCACCTGGGCCAGGGCCGCTACAGCGGGCAGGCGGACGATGTCGTCGGCGAGGCCTTCGGCGCGCAGGCCGGCAACGCCTTCCAGTGGAAATACACACTGGCCCTGCCCGTGGACGGCCGTGTCTGGCATGTGGCCTTGGACGACTGGATGTTCCGCATGGACGAGCGCACCGTGCTCAACCGCTCGGCCATGAGCAAATGGGGCCTGCACCTGGGTGACGTCACCCTGGTGTTCACCAAGGACGAGGCGGGGAGCACGACATGCCGCTGAAGCTGTCACTGCTGCGCCCGCTCAATCCTCCCTTGCGCGACTGGGCCGGGCAGTGGGTCTGGCTGGTGGGCGCCTCCTCGGGCATCGGCCGCGCGCTGGCTGAGGCTTTGCACCGCGAGGGCGCGCGGGTGATCGTGTCGGCGCGCAGCGAACGGGCCTTGCGCGAATTCGAGACCGCCCATCCCGGCAGCCGCGCCCTGCCGCTGAACGTGACGGACGTGCAGTCCCTGCAGCAGGCGGCAGCCCAGGTGCTGGTCTGGGCGGGTGGGGCACCCCATCTGGTGGTTTACTGCGCCGGCCACTACCGGCCGCAGCGCGCGACCGAACTGGACCCGCCCGAGCTGCAGCGCCACCTGGACGTCAACTACCGGGGCGCCTTGCACCTGCTGCCCCTCATCGTGCCGCCCATGTTGGCCGCCGGGGCGGGCCACCTGAGCCTGGTGGGCAGCGTGGCGGGCTACCGCGGCCTGCCCAAGGCCCTGGCCTACGGGCCCACCAAGGCCGCCCTGCACAACCTGGCAGAGATCCTGCACCTGGATTTGCGGCCGCGCGGCCTGGGCGTGTCCATCGTCAATCCCGGCTTCGTGGCCACACCCCTGACGAAGCAGAATGACTTCGAGATGCCGGCCCTGATCAGCGCCGAGGAGGCCGCGCAGGAGATGCTGCGCGGCTGGGCGCAGGGCCTTTTCGAGATCCACTTTCCCCGGCGCTTCACCCGCTGGATGCGCTGGCTGCGCTTCCTGCCTGATGCCTGGTACTTCGCTGCGGTGCGCCGCGCCACCGGCCCCTGAGGCCGGGGCCTCGATCCCGCCTCATTGACGAGTTTGCCCATGTCTGCCCTGTCCCTGGACCCCCGCACAGCCCGCCTCGTGCAGGCCTACGAGGCCCTGAGCCCCACGACCCTGCCCGCGCTGATGCAACTCTACGGCGAGGCCGCCAGCTTCAAGGACCCCTTCAACGAGGTCCGCGGGCGTGCGGCCATCCAGCGCATCTTTGCCCATATGTTCGAGGTGCTCGTCGCGCCGCGCTTCACGGTGCTGCACACCGTCACCGAGGCCGACATGGCCTTCCTGAGCTGGGATTTCGAGTTTCGCCGCGAGGCTGACGGCAAGACCTGGCACGTCCACGGTGCCAGCTGCATCCGCTACGGCGCCCAGGGCCAGGTGCTGGAACACCGCGACTACTGGGATGCCGCCGAGGAACTCTACGAGAAGCTGCCCCTCATCGGCCGCCTGATGCGCTGGCTGCGCGGCAGGCTGGCCACGCCGGCCCAGGGCTGAGCCCTGGCCTTTCGCCGACCCTCCTGCCATGGCGCCAGTGGGCTCTCAGGAGTCTGGCGCTGCTGTTGTGGGGACAGCCAGAGGCTCGATCAGGGCCTGTGCGCGCCCGCGTGCCTTGCTGAGGTAGAGCTGCTGGTCTGCCTGCCGCATCCAGTCCGTGAGGGGCAGGTCCTGCGGCGCGGCGCCGCAGACGCCGCCGATGCTGACGGTCAGCACTGGCGCCACTTCGGACTGTGCATGCGGCATCGCCAGCTGGCGCACCGCGGCTTCCAGGGCCTGTGCGACCACGCGAGCGCCATCGAGCGTTGTTTCCGCGAGCAGCACTGCGAACTCCTCGCCGCCGTAGCGAAAAGCCAGGTCCCCCGGCCGACGGAGCTGGCTGCGCAAGGCCGTGGCCACTGCGCGCAGCGCGTCGTCGCCGGCCAGGTGGCCGTAGTGGTCGTTGTAGCGCTTGAAGAAGTCCACGTCGACCAACATCAGGGCCAGGCCGCTGCCATTGCGCTGGGCGCGCTGCAACTCGCCGACCGCACGTTTGTCGAAGAAGCGCCGGTTGTAGAGCCCGGTCAGGCCATCGATCAAGGCCTGCTGTCGCAGCAGGTCGGTCTGGAACTTGAGGGTGAGGTGGGTCTTCACCCGGCTGCGCATCACCGAGGGCCGGAAGGGCTTGGTGACGAAGTCTACGGCGCCGCATTCCAGGCCTCGTTCCTCGGTGGCCTCGTCCTGGTCCGCGGTCAGGAAGATCACCGGGATGTCGGCCAGGGCCGGATCGGCCTTGATGCGGCGGCAGACTTCGAAGCCATCCATGCCCGGCATCATCAGGTCCAGCAGGATGAGGTCGGGGGGCTGCCGGGCGCAGAGGGCCAGGGCCTGCTCGCCGCTGGTGGCCATCAGCACCTGGCAGTCGGCGGCGAAGACCTGGTGCAGGGCCTGGATGTTCAGGGGCAGGTCGTCCACCAGCAGCAGGCGCGGCTTGCGGTCCTGGGGCAGCTTGAAGTCGAAGGGGTGCTCAGTCATGGGGCAGGGCGTCCAGCATCTGCTGGCAGCTGAGGTCAGCTGCCACGAAGTCCAGACCTGCCATGGCCTGGTCCAGGGCGTCGAAGGGTTCGGCCAGTGCGGGCCGCGACTCACACAGGGGCCGCAGCTGCTCCAACGAGTCGAACGCGGCCATGTCGGATTCGGCCAGGCGCGTGCGCAGGGCGGCCAGAGCCTCACGCAAGGGCCGGGGATCGAAGACGACTTGCCCCGCGTCCTCAGGCGCGGGCGTGGGCTGCAGGGCCTGTGCCAGGGGGAGCAGTTCCCGGGCCAGCGAGGCCGCCTGCAGCAGGGCCTGGACTTCGGCCGGTGCCGCCGCCTCGCCTTTCTTGTAGACCTGTTCGCAGCGGCCAGCGAGGTCCGCCAGGCGGCGGGCGCCGACGGTGGCGGCCAGGCCGCGCAGACCGTGGAGCAGGGCGGCGGCCTCGGTCCATCGGCAGGCGTCCAGCAGGGGCTGCAGGCGGGCTTCCAGGGCCGCGGTGTCCTCCACGAAGCCCCGGCAGATGCGCAGGTAGCGATCCGGCCTGCCCATCAGCCGAGCGAGGCCGTCGGCCAGGTCCAGCCCCAGCGCCATGCCCTGGGCCTGCAGCGCTGGCGGGACCGGTGCGCTGCCGGGCGCTGGCGCCTCGGCGGGGGCCCCCGTGGCCTGCGTGCGCCCCAGGCGGCGGTTGATCACGGCCACCAGCTCGTCGATCTCGAAGGGTTTGCCCACGTGGCCATCCATGCCCGCGGCACGCGCGGCTTCGCGATCACCTTCCATGGTGTTGGCCGTCATGGCGATGACGGGCAGGGCGGCCAGGCGGGCGTCGGCGCGGAGGGCGCGCGTGGCGGTGTAGCCATCCATCTCGGGCATCTGCACGTCCATCAGGATCAGGTCGAAGGCCGCGTCCTCGGCCAGGCGCTGCAGGGCCAGGGCGCCGTTGCCGGCCACCTCGATGGTGGCGCCCTCGTCCTCCAGCAGCTCGCGCGCCACCTGCTGGTTGATGCGGTTGTCCTCGACCACCAGCAGGCGCAGGCCCTGCAGTCGCTGGCGGCCACCCGCCGGCATGCTGGCCACGGGCGCGGGGAGTGAGGCGGGGTCGGCCTCGGGCAGGGTCAGGCTGAAGAAGAACTCGCTGCCCTGTCCCGGCGTGCTGTGCAGCTGCAGCTGGCCGCCCATCAGCTGCACCAGGCGCTGGCTGATGGACAGGCCCAGGCCGGTGCCGCCGAAGCGGCGCGTGGTCGAGGCCTCGGCCTGGGTGAAGCCCTCGAATATCTTCTGCTGGTGGGCGGGGTCGATGCCGATGCCGGTGTCGCTGACGCGGAACTGCAGGCGCACGCTGCCCGGCGGGTCCTCTGCCAGCGGCGGCTCGCGCCGCAGGCTCACCCGCACCTGGCCCTCGGCCGTGAACTTGATCGCGTTGCCGCCCAGGTTGATCAGCACCTGCTGCAGGCGCAGGCTGTCGCCCAGCAGGGCCGGCGGCAGGGCCGGGTCCAGCTCGAAATGCAATGCAAGAGGACGGTGCCGCACGTTGCCAGTGAGGATGACCCGCAGGTCGTCCAGCAGGGTCTGGGGCGAGAAGGGGTGCCTGTCCACCTGCATCTTGCCGGCCTCGATCTTGGAGAAGTCCAGGATGTCGTTGAGCAGGCCCAGCAGCGAGCGCCCGGCGCGCTCGGTCTTGCTGACGTAGTCGCGCTGGCGCTCGTCCAGCGGCGTGCGCTGCAGCAGCTGCAGCAGGCCCAGCACCGCGTTCATGGGCGTGCGGATCTCGTGGCTCATATTGGCCAGGAACTGGCCCATGGCGGCGCTGGCGGCCTCGGCGGCGGCGGTGGCCTCGCGCAGCTCGGCCTCGGTCTGCTTCTGGCGGCTGATGTCGAAGCCCACGCCCAGGTAGCCGAACAGCTCGCCGTCGGGCGTGCGCATCTCGGTGACCACGCGCAGGGCCGGGAAGCTGCTGCCATCCTTGCGCACGTAGTGGCACTCCACCTCGCGGCCCAGCTGGGAGGGATGCACGAGAGCGGCGAATCCGCTGAGCGGCTCGCCCACCTGCTCCGAGACCTCGCGGCCATAGGCCTCCAGCTCCACGGGATCGAACAGGGCGCTGGCACGGGCCTTGCCGATCATCTCGGCCGCGCTGTAGCCGGTCATCAGCTCGGCGCCCTTGTTGAAGACGTTGACGATGCGCTGGCGGTTGGAGCCCATGATGGCGACCTTGCTCGAGGCATCCATCACGGCCTTCTGCAGCATCATGGCCTTGGCCAGCTCCTGGGCGGCGTGGCGCTGCTGGGTCACGTCGATGTAGGTGGTGACGAAGCCGCCGCCCGGCATGGGGGCGCCGCGGATGTCCAGCACCGTGCCGTCGGGCCGCGTGCGCTCGAACTGGTGCAGGGTCGGGCGGCGGGCCCGCTCGATGATGGCGTTCACCGTGGCGTCCAGGTCCTGGCTCTCGCCGTATTCACCGCGCTGGGCATTGAAACGGATGATCTCCTCGAACTGGACCGGCTCGCCGCGCAGCTCGGCCTCGAAGAGCTGGGGCGGGAAGCCCAGCAGCTCGCGGAAGAGCTGGTTGTCGGCGACCAGGTGCAGTTGCGCATCGAACACGCTGAGGCCGCAGGGCAGGTTTTCCAGCACGCTGCGCAGCACGTCGTGGTTGCGGCGCAGGGAGTCTTCGAGCCGGCGCCGCTCCGTGATGTCCTGCAAGGTGCCGACGATGCGCACCACACGCTCGCCCTCGAACTCAGGTTGGGCCACCGAGCGCACCCAGATCTCCCGCCCCTGGGCGGTGATGAGGCGCAGCTCCAGGTCCTGAGGCAAGCCCTCAGTCACCAATGCGTGGGTGGCCGCAGCGATCCGCTCGCGGGTATCGGCATCGAAGAAGCGCAGGGCCTCCTCCAGGCTGGGCTGGGGCGATGCGGGGTCCAGATCATGGAGCCTGAACATCTGGACGCTCCAGTGCAGGCGCTGTGATCCCAGCTCGACCTGCCAGGCACCCACGCCGGCAATGCGGCCCGCCTGCTCGAGGACAGCCTCGTTGTTGCGCAGGTCCTGTTCGATGCGCTTGCGCCTGCTGATGTCCAGATGCGTGCCCGCTACCAGCAGCGGCTGCCCCTGCGCGTCGCGGGTGGCGACCTTGCCGCGCGTCATGACCCAGACCCAGTGCCCGTCCCGGTGACGCAGACGCATCTCGGCTTCGTACTGCGGCGCCGATCCCTGCAGGTGCTCCATGAGGACGCGCGTGGCCCGTTGCAGGTCCTCCGGGTGGGCCAGGCGCTCCCAGGTCTTCTTGGTGATAGGTTCCAGGTCAGCCAGGGTATAGCCCAGCATCTGGGCCCATTCCTCGTTGAAGCGCACCGTGTCATGGGCGAGGTCCCATTCCCAGGTGCCGGCGCCGGTGCCATCAATGATGCTCTGCAGGCGCAGCTGCTCGCGAGCCAGTTGCTCGGCGGCGGTCTTGCGCTCGGTGATGTCCAGGGCGATCTCGATGAAGCCGGTCAGCGTGCCGTCCTCGTCTCGCACGGGCTGCAGCTCGGTGTCCACCCAGTTGAGGCGGCCGTCCTTGCGGCGGTTGAGGATTTCCACGCGGCATCCCTTGCCCTCGCGCACGGCCTCCGCCAGGGTGTGCAGGGTTTCCGGCGCGGCCTGACCACTGCTGAGCACCTCGGCCGGCGTGCGGCCCAGCACCTCCTCGGCGCTGTAGCCGGTGATGCGGGTGAAGCCTTCATTGACCCAGTTGATGCGCAGCTGCACGTCCGTGGCGATCACCGCGTTGGAGGTGCCGCGGGCGACCAGGGCCAGGCGCTGCAGGTCGGCGGTCATGGCATGGGCCAGTGCCTCGGCGCGCAGGCGGGCGGAGGCCAGCAGCCAGGTCGCAAAGGCGAGGGCAGTGCTGAGCAGGGCGCCCCCGACGGTGACGCCCAGCCAGCCCAGGCTCACCGAGGACTGCTCGAAGAGTGGTGTGCTGAGGCCCTGCACGCTGAGCTGGCGCTGGGCGACGGTGAGGGTGCGCCAGGTCCTGAAGGCGGCGTCCTGCTCGTCCAGCTCGGGATCGGAGCGGTGGATCAGCTGCGCCGCGTCCGCCTGCTCGCCGGCATAGAGGGACACGGCCAACTGGCCGTCGGTGACGTAGCCCAGCTGCTCGAACATCTCGTGAGCGACCAGGGGGGCGAAGAGCAAGCCCATCAGGGCCCGGCGCCGCTGCTCGACGGTCAATGGGTCGCTGCCTGGACGATAGAAGGGCACCAGCAGCAAGAAGCCAACGGACTGCGAGGCGTCCTGGCGCAGCGTCAGGCGATCGCTGATGACGGGGTTGCCGGTGTCAATGGCCTGCTCCACCGCCTGCCGGCGTATGGCGTCTCCGGCCAGGTCCAGCCCCAGGGCAGGTCGGTTGGCGGCCAGGGGTTCGATGTACTTGATCAGGTAATGAGTGCCGCCTGGCGCCAGGCTCTGCACGGCATAGTCGGGCTGGCCTTCGCGCCGACGGGCGTCGATGAAGGACGCCAGCGCCTCCTCCTGTACCCGCTCGATCAGCCCGAAGCCCCGGATGCCGGGAAACTCCTGCGCCAGCTGCCGAGAGTCCACATAGGTCCGGAACTCGGGCAGGGTGACGTGGCCCGTGGCCGCGAACAGCCCGCGCGCGCCGTGCATGCCGTAGACCGGCAGCTGCAGGCGCCGCGCCACCTCGCGCTCCACTCTCTCGGCCAGGCGCTCGAAGCGCGCCTGGGCGCTACGGGTCTCGCGCTGCTCAATCCAGATGCCCGAGCAGGCGGCGATGAGCAGCCCCAGCAGCAGCACCGTGGCCGCCAGCCCTTCCGGGCGGCGCAGCAGCAGCCATCGCCAGGGAGGGCGCAGCATGGGGTCAGGTCTTGCTCAGCAGGGCCTGGACCTGCCGGTCGAGCTCGACCGGACTGAAGGGCTTGGACAGATAGGCGTCCGCACCGGCGTCCATGGCCGCCAGCCGGTCCTTGGGATCGGCGTTGGCCGAGAGGATGAGCACGCGCAGCGTGGCGAGTTCGGCGTCGGCTCGGAACTGCCGGCACAGGGCGAGTCCGTCGGTGTCCCCGGGCAGCACCACGTCCAGGATCACGAGCTCGGGATGCAGGGCGCGGGCCAGCTGCAGGGCGCCAGCGGCATTGGCGGCCTCGTGCAGCGTGAATCCGCTGTCCGTGAGCCCCCAACGGACCAGCCGGCGGGTCTCCGCCTGGTCGTCCACGATCAAGATTCGCTTGGCTGGCATGGAACCTCCCTTGCAGTCAGCCTTCGTTCTTACCTGCAGCATAGCCCCGCCGGTGGCGAGGCAAGCTCAGGGCGCCGGGCGTCCCGGGCCTTGCGAGCCGTCCGCACGGGCGGCCAGGTAGGCGTAGAGATCGGCGATATGGGCCGTCACCACCGGCTCGCCCTGCCAGGCCGGCATGGCCAGCGCGCCCTGGCGGCCCTGCAGCACTGCATCGAGCTGGGCCTCGCGGCTGGCAGGGTCGGCTCCGGCGGGCAGGGCCCAGTCGTAGCGGCTCAGCACCAGGGCCATGAAACGGCGGGCGCCCATGTCGCGCACCCGCAGGCTCAGGTCTGGCGCCTGCGCCGTGCCTGTCGCATCCGCGCCGTGGCAGCGGGCGCACTTGTCCTGAAAGACGCGCCAGCCGGTGTAGACCGTGCCCGGCGCCTTGCTCTGGCGTGCCAGGGCCTCGGCGGGCAGGCGGTTTTGCACGATGACGCCGCAGCCGGCCAGCACCAGTGCCATCGACAGGCCCAGGGCCGTCCAGAGGCGACGGCGCGGGGCGGCCGGGCGGGGCAGGGGGGGCAGGTCTTGCATGATGGCTCTCGCAAAGGCGCCGGCAGGGCGGATGAGATCCAGCATGCCATGTCGCCCCCGGCTTGTCTTGAGCCATGTCAAGCGCTGGCCCTGCGTCACATCCAGGTCAGGCGGATTGCCCTAGAGTCGGACACCGCCTTCCGCCCGCCCGCCATGCAGCCGTCCTCCGCTCCCGCGTCCGCCGCGGCGCACAACCCCTCTGCCCCTTCAGGCCTCAGCGAAGCCGAGGCCCGCGAGCGCCTGGCTCACTTCGGGCCCAATGTGCTCGAGGACCACGAGCGCCAGGGCCTGCTGCAGACCCTGCGCAGCGTGGCCACCGAGCCCATGTTCCTGCTCCTGCTGGTGGCGGCGGCCATCTACCTGGTGCTGGGCGACTTGGGCGAGGGGCTGCTGCTGAGCGTCTTCGCCCTGCTGACGGTGGGGCTGGTGGTGCTGCAGGAGCGCCGCAGCGCCCATGCCCTGGATGCCCTGCGCTCGCTGGCCCAGCCGCAGGTCCGCCTGCTGCGGGAGGGGCGCTGGCAGCGGCGCGCCGCCAGCGAGCTGGTGCCTGGCGACCTCATCGCCGTGGGCGAGGGCGATCGTGTGTCCGCGGACGGCCGCCTCATCGAGGCCAGCGCCGTGACGGCCGACGAATCACTGCTGACCGGCGAATCCGTGCCCGTGCGCAAGAGGCCCTGGGTGCCCGACGACGCGCGCGACGCCGCCCCGCCCCCCGGCGGCGACGACAGCCCCTGGCTGCATGCCGGCACCCTGGTCGTGGCCGGCCATGGGCTGCTGGAGGTGAGCGCCACAGGGCGGCAGACGCAGCTTGGGCGCATCGGTGCCTCGCTGGCTGGCATCGACAGCAGCAGCACGCCCCTGCAGCAGCAGCTGCGCCGGGTGGTTCAGGTCTTCGGCGGTGCCGCGCTGGGCGCCAGCCTGCTGCTGGTGCTGTGGCATGGCTGGCGGGAGGGCGACTGGCTGCAGGGCCTGCTGTCGGGCATCGCCATCGGCATGGCCCTGCTGCCGGAAGAGTTTCCGATGGCGCTGACCGTCTTCCTGGCCCTGGGCGCCTGGCGCCTTGCACGCATCCAGGTGTTGGCGCGGCGCCCGGCGGTGATCGAGGCCCTGGGGTCGGCCACCCTGCTGTGCGTGGACAAGACCGGCACGCTGACCGAGAACCGCATGAGCCTGCGCCGCCTGTGCACGCCCGAGCTGGACCTGCCGCTGAAGGGGCCGGCCGATGCCGCGTCCCTGCCCGAGGCGGTCCACCGCCTGCTGGAGTTCGGCATGCTGGCCTCGCGCCGCGGCGGCGCCGACCCCATGGACCAGGCCGTGCTACTGCGCGGCGATGCGGACCTGGCGGGCTCCGAGCACCTGCACCCGGACTGGACGCTGCTGCACGAATACCCGCTGAGCCCCTCGCTTCTGGCCTTCTCCCAGGTCTGGACAGCGCCCGACGGCCAGCGCTGGATCGCGGCCAAGGGCGCCCCTGAGGCGGTGGCCGACCTTTGCCATCTGGACGAAGCGCGCTGGGCCGCGCTGCGCCCGAAGGTCCAGGCCATGGCCGAGGCCGGCCTGCGCGTGCTGGCCGTGGCGGCCGGGCCCGTGGGCGCTGGCGAGATGCCGTTGCAGGCGCATGACCACGGCTTCGAATGGCAGGGCCTGCTGGGCTTCGAGGACCCGCTGCGCGCCAGCGTGCCCGAGGCCGTCGCGCAGGCGCGCGCCGCGGGCGTTGGTGTGGCCATGATCACCGGCGACCACGCCGCCACGGCCCTGGCCATCGCGCGCCAGGCCGGCATCGAGGTGCAGGCCGGCGCGCTGACGGGCGAGCAGATCGCCGCGCTGGACGACACCGCCCTGGATCTGGCCCTGCGCCGGGTGCGCGTCTTTGCCCGCGTCATGCCGGCGCAGAAGCTGCGCCTGGTCCAGGCTTTCCAGCGCCTGGGCGAGACCGTGGCCATGACGGGCGACGGTGTCAATGACGCGCCAGCGCTGAAGGCGGCGCATGTGGGCATCGCCATGGGCGTGCGCGGCACCGACGTGGCCCGTGAGGCCGCTGGCCTGGTGCTGCTGGACGAGGACTTCGGCCGCATCGTGGGCGGCATCCGCATGGGCCGGCGCATCTTCGACAACCTGCGCCGGGTGATGGCCTACATCGTCGCCATCCACGTGCCCATCGCGGGACTGGCCCTGCTGCCGGTGCTGCTGGGCCTGCCGCCCCTGATGATGCCGGCGCATGTGGTGCTGACGGAAATGGTGATCGACCCCATCTGCTCCCTGGCCTTCGAGGGCGCACCCGAGCATCCGCACCTGATGCAGCGGCCGCCGCGGCGGCGCGAGGAGGGGCTGCTGGCGCCGCGCCTGCTGCAGATGGCGCTGATGCAGGGCGCCCTCCTGCTGCTCGCGACCCTGGGCCTCTATGCCTGGGCCCTGGATGCCGGCCGTTCGACCGAACAGGCCCGTACGCTGGCCATGCTGGGCCTGACCCTGGGCAATCTGGGTCTGGTGGGCCTGGACCTCAGCCTGGGCCTGGGCTGGCGCTCCCTGCTGGGGCCAGCCGCACGGACCTTCTGGGCGGTGAGCGCTGCAGCCCTGCTGGTGCTGGGCGTGGCGCTGTGGCTGCCCGCCTTGCGCCAGCTGCTGCACCTGGCCTTGCTGCCCTGGGGCGATGCCCTGTGGCTGCTGGGAACCATGGCGGGCACCCTGCTGGTGACGGGCGCGCTCACGGCTCGCCTGCAGCGCAGGGGCTGAGCGGGGGGGCGGGGTCAGAAGGCCGGCCAGTCGGAGAGGTCGTCGATTTCGCGCCAGGCCCGCACGCAGGCATTCGTGGCGTCCATGCCGGCAAAGATGGCGGCCTCGGCCCAGCGCCGACGCAGCAGGCCCAGCACGGGGCGGCCCTCCTGCATGATCCACTTGCGCATCTCGGCCGGCACCTCGGACTTGCGGTTGGCGTTCAGGCGCAGCAGCAGGGTGGATTTGGCCAGATTGCCTGCGCCGAGGTTGTAGACCCAGGAGATCAGCGCAGCGGCCTCACAGCTGCGCAGCGGCACCAGCACCCGCTGCTGGACGTCTTGGGCGGCACCGGCCATGTCCCGGCGCAGCAGCTGGTCGGCCTCGGCCTCGGTGATGGGGGGCGTCTGCGGCGTGACGCGATGGCCCTGGGCGTCGACGATGGTGCCGTAGCCTATGGTCCAGGTGCCGCCCGGCTGGGCGCCGTTGTCATCGTAGGGCTGAGCGAAGAAGCCCTCGATGCGCTTGACTACCGCGGTGGCGGCGGCTGGGACGCCGCCATCCCAGGGACTGGTGTCGGGCGGCGTGACGGGGGCGGGCTGCTGGTTTGCCATGTTGGACTCCCGGGCGGACGATGGCCGCACGGTAGCGCCAAACGGGGCACCGCGCTACCACGGTTTAGGGATGGTCGGCGTGTCGGGACATTCTTAAGGGCAGATGAACACCTTGCTGGCCGCTGGGGCGCCTGGGTTCGGGCGCGCGAGGTCTCTAGAATCCGGCGCATGCGCTGCCGCCCACTGTCCCTGCTGCTGCTGATGACCCTGCTGTGGCAAGGCCTGACCCTGTCCGGGCTGGGCGCCTGGTTTGCCCAGGGCGATGCGGCTTCCAGTGTGCGCCAGCATTGGCAAAGCCTGACCCCGCATCACCACCATGCCGACGGCGGTCTTCACCAGGACCTCTCCGGCGCCTCCCTGCAGCACGCCATGGACGACGCCGCCAGCCAGGCCCCGGTCCTGCCGGCGAAGGCCCTGGCACTGCCCCTGGTCCTCGCGGCGCAGGCCCTGCGCTCGCCCCTGCTGCCGGCCTGGCTCAGCCCGGCGCCGGGCACGCCAGAACGGCCGCCCCGGCAGGTCTGACGTCGCCCTCACGGCCGCGCCGCCTCTCGCCCCAAGCCCTGGGGCCGGCTGCCGCCCAGCGTGAGCAATTCCGCGGTGCCAGGTCTTGCCTGGCACACACCCTGGCTGGCCGAGCCGGCTGCGCCGCTTCTCGCCCACGGTCCCCCGTCTTCTTCCGATCAGGCCGCGTGAGGCCTTGTGGAGTCCTGCATGTCTTTCCATTCCTTGCGCGGCCAGTCCCTGGCCGTGTCGCGCTCCGCCATGCCCCTGCGGCGCCAGATGCTGGCCGGCATTGCCGCGGCCCTGCTGACGACTGTTTCCCCGGCCTCTGCCGAAGGCGCCAAACCGCCGGCCAGCATGGCCGTGACGCCGGCCCAGCTGCAGTCCCTGGGCGTTCGCCTGCAGGCCTTGCATGCTGGGCCGGCCGCGGGGGGCCTGCTGCACAGTGCCCGCGTGCAGGCGCCGCCGCAGTCGCAGCGCGTGCTCAGCAGCGGCGTGGGCGGCCTGGTGGAGGAGGTGATGGTCCAGGAGCAGGACCTGGTGCGCGCCGGTCAGCCCCTGCTGCGCCTGCAAAGCCCGGAGTTCGCCGAACTGCAACTGCGCTGGATGGAGGCGCAGTCGCGCGAAGGCCTGTCCGCGACCCAGCTGCGACGCGAGCAGCGCCTGTTTGAGGAGGGCGTGATTCCCGAGCGCCGCCTTCAGGAAGCGCGGGTGCAGGCCGAGGCTGATCGCGCCCGCCTGCAGCAGGCCAGCGCCGCCCTGAAGCTGGGCGGCGGCGATGCTGCCCTGATGCAGCGTCTGCGCCAGGGCGGGGCGCCGGAGCCGGCCCTGCTGCTGCGTGCGCCGGTGGCGGCCCAGGTGGAGTCGCTGGAGGTGCGACCCGGGCAGCGTGTGCGCGATGCCGAGGTGCTGCTGCGCCTCAACAAGGGCGGCGAGGCCTGGCTGGAGCTGGCCTGGCCCGCCGGACGGCAGCCTGAGCTGGCCGTGGGCGCCGAGTTGCAGGTCCCGGGCCGCGACATCGTGGCCCGCGTGAGCCATGTCGGCGGCGTGGTCGGGGAGAGCCAGACCCTGCCGGTGCGCGCCCGTGTCGTGAAGGGCGGCGAGCGCCTGCGGCCCGGCGAGCTGCTGCAGGTGCGCCTGCCTTCGCAGGCGCCGGGCAGCGCCTGGTCCGTACCGGCCGCGGCCCTGGTGCGCCATGAGGGGAAGGCCTACGTCTTCGTGCGGGAGGCGCAAGGCTTTCGTGTGCTGCCCGTCACGGTGCTGGGCACGGGCGCGGAGGCGGTGCAGCTGGGCGGCGATCTGCAGGCTGGCCAGCAGATCGCAGTCAGCGGCCTGGTGGCGCTCAAGGCCGCCTGGCTGGGCCTGAGCGGAGGCGAATGAAATGCTGACCCGCCTCATCCAGTTCTCCCTGGCCCAGCGCCTCATCGTGCTGATGGCGGCCCTGCTGCTGGTGGCCGCCGGCTGGTGGGCCTTCCGCGGCCTGCCCATCGACGCCTTTCCCGATGTCTCGGGCACACAGGTCAAGATCATCCTGCAGGCCCCGGGCATGACGCCCACCGAGGTCGAGAGCCGCCTGGCCGCCCCGGTGGAGGTTGAGATGCTGGGCCTGCCGCGCCAGCGCATGCTGCGCTCGGTGTCCAAGTACGGCCTGGTGGACATCACCGTGGACTTTCTCGACGGCACCGATGTCTACTGGGCCCGCCAGCAGGTGGCCGAGCGCCTGAACACCTTGATGCCGGAGCTGCCGGCCGGCGTCACGGGCGGCATGGCGCCCATCACCACGCCGCTGGGCGAGATGTACCAGTTCACCGTCGAGGCTCCGGGGATGAGCCTGCAGGCCCGCCGCGAGCTGCTGGACTGGGTCATCCGCCCGGCCCTGCGCACCGTGCCCGGCGTGGCGGATGTCAATGTGCTGGGCGGCAAGCTGCGCGCCTTCGAGGTCGTGCCCGATCTGTCCCGCCTGGCCGCCCTGGGGCTGGGCCTGTCTGATGTGCAGGCCCTCATCGCTGCCAACAACCGCAACGACGGCGCCGGCCGCCTGCAGGAAGGCGAGGAGCTGTTGCTGGTGCGCAGCGAGGGCAGTCTGCGCGGCCTGGATGATCTGCGCGCCCTGGTGCTGAAGCGCGAGGGCGGGGCGCTCGTGCGCCTGGGCGATGTGGCCGAGCTGCGCGAGGGTAGCGTCACCCGCAACGGCGTCGTGACCCGCAATGGGCGCGAGGAGGCCGTCGAAGGCCTGGTGCTGGGCCTGGCCGGGGCCAATGCCCGCCAGGTGGTGGAGGGCGTGGAGCGCAAGCTGGCCGAACTGCAGCCGACCCTGCCCGAGGGCGTGAAGGTCGAGGTCTTCTACAACCGGGCGGCCCTGGTCGACAAGGCCGTGGGCACGGTGGCCCGGGCCCTGGCGGAGGCCACGGTCCTGGTGCTGCTGCTGCTGGGCGCCTTCCTGGGCAATCTGCGCGCGGCCGTGGCCGTGGCCGCGGTGCTGCCGCTGGCGGCGCTGTGGACCTTCGTGCTCATGCGTCTCACCGGCATGTCGGCCAACCTGATGAGCCTGGGCGGACTGGCCATCGCCCTGGGCATGCTGGTGGACGCGGCGGTGGTGGTGGTCGAGAACATCGTTCAGCAACTGGCCCACGAGCCGGCGGGCGGCCGCCTGCCGCGCCTGCACATCGTGCTGCGGGCGGTGCGCGAGGTGGCCGCGCCGGTGGCGGCCGGGGTGCTGATCATCGCGACGGTCTTCCTGCCCCTGCTGAGCCTGGAAGGACTGGAGGGCAAGTACTTCGCGCCAGTGGCGCTGACTATCGTCTTCGCGCTGGCCGGCTCGCTGCTGCTGTCGCTGACGGTGATCCCGGTGCTGGCCTCATTCCTGCTGAAAAAGCTGCCGCACGAGGACCCCTGGCTGGTGCGCCAGCTGCTGCGCCTGTACCGCCCCTTGCTGCAGCGCGCGCTGGCGAAGCCCGGCCACGTGCTGGCCGGCGCGGTGGCCCTGCTGGTGCTGGCAGGCGGTGTCTACACGCAGGTCGGCAAGACCTTTTTGCCGACCATGGACGAGGGCGACCTCATCGTGGGCATCGAGAAACTGCCCTCGGTGAGCCTGGAGCAGACGGCGGCCCTGGACCTGCGCATCCAGCAGGCGCTGATGCGCATTCCCGAGATCGCCGGCGTGGTCGCGCGGGCCGGATCGGACGAGATCGGCCTGGACCCCATGGGCCTGAACCAGACCGACAGCTTCCTGGTGCTCAAGCCTCGCGCGCAGTGGCAGCTGGCCGACAAGGAGGCGCTGATCGCCCGCATCCGTGAGGTGCTGGAGGGCTTCCCGGGCATACGCTACAGCTTCACCCAGCCGATCGAGATGCGCATCTCCGAGATGATCCTGGGCGTGCGCGGCGACCTGGCGGTCAAGGTCTTCGGCCCGGACCTGGCCACCCTCAATCAGCTCAGCGCGCGTATCGAAAGCCTGCTGAAGGCGGTGCCCGGCAGCCAGGATGTGTTCCGCATCGAGAACGACGGCGTTCAGTACCTGCAGCTGCGCATCGACCCGCTGGCCACGGGCGCGCAGGGTCTCAGCGTGGAGGTCCTGCAGGACGCGCTGCGCGTGCAGCTGGAAGGCCTGCGCGCCGGCCAGGTGATGGAGGGGCAGCGCCGCGTGCCCATCCTGCTGCGGGGCCCGGACCTGCTGCGTGTCTCGCCCGCGGAATTCGAGGCCCTGCGCATTCCGGTGCCCGGCCACGGCAGCGTGGCGCTGAGCCAGGTGGCGCGGCTGGAGCGGGAGTCCGGCCCGGTGAAGATCGAGCGCGAGATGGGCAGCCGCTACGGCGTGGTGATGGCCAATGTCAGCGGTCGCGATCTCGTCGGCTTCGTGCAGGAGGCGCAGGCCCGCATCGCGGCGGAGCTGCCGCTGCCCCAGGGCTACCGCCTCAGCTGGGGCGGGCAGTTCGAGAACCAGCAGCGCGCCGCGGCCCGCCTGGGCCTGGTCGTGCCGCTGGCGCTGGGTCTGATCTTCCTGATCCTGTTCAGCACCTTCGGCTCGGTGCGCCAGGCCCTGCTGGTGCTGAGCAACATCCCCTTCGCCCTGGTCGGCGGCGTGCTCGCGCTGGGGCTGACGGGGGAGTACCTCTCGGTGCCGGCCTCGGTGGGCTTCATCGCGCTGCTGGGCATCGCGGTGCTCAATGGCGTGGTGCTGCTGAGCTGTTTCCGGCAGTTGGAGTCCGAAGGCCTGGGCCCGCGCGACTGCGTGGTGCAGGGCGCCGAACGGCGGCTGCGGCCGGTGCTGATGACGGCCGCCATCACCGCTTTCGGCCTGGTGCCCCTGCTGTTCGCCGACGGGCCGGGTTCGGAGATCCAACGGCCCTTGGCCATCGTGGTCATCGGCGGCCTGCTGACGGCCACCGCGCTGACCTTGTTCCTGCTGCCCATCCTCTACCTGCGCCACGGCCAGCCGCCGCGTGCGCCTCTTGCGGAGATGTCGAATGACTGACTGCTGCCTCACCCTCGTGGCCCCGCCCGAGCTGGAAGAGAAACTGCTGGACCTGCTGCTGGTGCAGGCCGGCGACGCGCCCTTCACCAGCGGCGTGGTGGACAGCCACGGTGCCGGGCCGCAGGCCCTGAGCCCGCTGGAACAGGTGCTGGGACGCCGTCGCGCCTGCCAGGTGCAGGTGCTGCTGGCGCGGGAGCGGTGCCAGGTCTTGCTGCAGCAGCTGCGCGGGCAGTTCGCGGGCACCGGCCTGCGCTACTGGGTCCTGCCTGTGCAAGAGGAGGGCCTGCTGTGAAGCGAGCAATGACCCTGGCCTGCCTGCTGGCGATCAGCCTTGCCGGCATGGCCACGAACGGCGTCGCCCAGACGATGGCGCCCGCTGCGGACGCTGCCCTGCCCGCCGACGCTCAGGCCCAGGCCTGGCTGGACCAGTCGCCCCCGGTGCGCCGCGCCCAGGCCCAGCTCGATGCCGCCCGGCAGGGTGCCCGGGCGCTTGCCGCAGGACCGCACGAATGGACGCTGAAGGCCACGACCCAGCAGCGGCGCTACCAGGAAGGCGGCGTATCCCGCGAGTGGTCCCTGGGCCTGGAGCGCAGTCTGCGCTGGTGGGGCAAGGCGGCGCTGGACCGGCGCCTGGGCGAGCAAGGGCAGCGCCTGGCGCAGGCCCTGCTGGGCGAGGCCCGCCACGAGGCGGCGCGCCAGCTGGCGGAGCTGTGGCTGGGTCTGCTGGCGGCTCGCGAGGGCCTGGCGCTGGCCGAGTCCCAGCAGGCGCTGGCGCTGCAGCAGCGCGAGGCCGTCGCCCGCCGCCACCGGGCGGGCGACGCCGCGCGCCTGGACCTCGACTGGGCCGAGGCCGAGCTGGCGGAGGCCCAGCGCCTGCAGCGTGAGGCCGCGACCCGGCTCGCCCAGGCCGGCATCCAGCTGCAGCGCTTCACCGCTGAAGTGCCCGCGGCCGCCAGCCTGCCCGCCCCGGCCCTGTTGCAGGCCCCGGGTGGGATGGACTGGGTGGCGCACATGGTCGAGGAGTCCGACGCGCTGCTGTCCGCCCGCCTGCAGGCGGAGCAGGCCGAGCTGCATGCCCAGCGCCAGGCGGCGGAGCGCCGGCCCGATCCCACGGTGGGGCTCTACACGGCCTCAGAGGCCTCGCGCCGCGAACGCCTGCTGGGCCTGAGCCTGAGCCTGCCCCTGGGCGGCGCGCAACGCGAGGCACGGCTGGGCCAGGCCCTGGCGGAGGCGGAGGCCAGCCGGGCTGATCTGGCCCGGGTGCGGGCCGAGGTGGAGGCCGAGGCGCGGGGCTTGCTGGCGCGCTGGGACGGGGGCGTGGAGGCCTGGTCCCGTGCGAAGGCCCAGCGCGAGGCCGCCACCCAGGCCAGCCGCCGCGTGCAGCGCGGCTACGAGCTGGGCGAGCTGGACCTCACCGCCCTGGTGCAGTCCCGCCGCCTGCAGGCCGAGGCCGAGCGGGCCGAGCTGCAGGCTCGGCTGGAGGCCCAGCAGGCGCGCACGCGGCTGCTGGTCGATGCCCACCAGATCTGGGGCCTGGCACACGACTGAACCCGGCCCGGCCGGACGTTGGACAATAGCGCCTTTGACCACTCACCGTTTCCTCACCATGAGCGCTGCCGAGAACGCCCCCGCCTTGCCTGACCACCTGTCCGTCGATCCCGCCAGTCCGCATTTCGTGGCGGCGGTGTTCGAGCATGACGTCGGCATCAAGTTCAACGGCAAGGAGCGCTTCGACGTCGAGGAGTACTGCATCAGCGAAGGGTGGGTGAAGGTGCCCTCCGGCAAGACCGTGGACCGCCGCGGCCGCCCGGTGCTGATCAAGCTGAAGGGCGTGGTCGAGGCCTTCTACCGCTGAGCCGACCCCGGCCGGGCGCTGTCCGCCCCATGCCCTGGGGTTTGCCTGGGGCCTGATGGACGCGCTGCGCGCGCAACGGCACACTGCGCAGCAAGCCGGGCATGCCACCAAGGTCCGGGTCCCTGCCCACTTCCGTGTCCCTGTCTCTTTCCGCCTCCGCCTCCCTGATGTCGCCGCCGACGGCCCGCCAGCAGCGCCCGCAGCTCAAGGACGAGCAGCTCCGGCGCAGCCTGGTGCTGGCAGGCCTGCTGCATGTGTGGCTGGCCGTCCTGGTCGGCACGGCGCCGGGTGACGCGCGCCAGGACGAGCAGGCCGGCGGTGGCCGGCTGACCGTGCGCCTGCAGGGCGCCGCCCAGGCCGGCGGCGCGCCCGACAGCCAGGCCGACCGCGGCCCCGCGGGAGATGCCGCCAGCCGCCGCTTCGGCGGCGTGGTCCGTCGCGAGGACGAACCGGCGCCGCCGGACCGTCCCGGCGCCGCCCGCGAGGGCGAGTGGGCGCCGCAGCCCAGCACCGTCAAGCAGTTGCAGGACAGCGCCAGCAGTCAGGGCAGCCGTCCCGAACCCATCACCCCGATCACGCAGTCCCATACCGAGGCCCTGCAAAGCGAACTGCCGGCGCCGCCTACCGAGGTTGATCCCCGCGTGACCCGCCAACTGGACACGCCTCAGCAGGCGCCGGCACCAGTGCAATCAGCCCAGGTCGAGCCCCTGGCCAGTCCGCAGGACAGCCTCCAGCCCCTGCCACGCCTGACCTTGCCCACCCAGTCGGCGGAGCGCCTGGACACCCAGGTGAGCCCCGTGCGCATCCAGGCGCCGCAGCCCCTGCAGCGCCTTTCTTCGCCGCGCCCCGCTGAGCTCAGCACGCTGCCGCCCCTGGAAGCGCCTGCGCCGCGCGTGGCCACGCTGCAGAGCCCCAGCCTGCCCAGCCCGGTGACGCAGGCGATCCGGCCTCAGGCCCTGGGCTCGCTGAGCAGCGCGGCAGCCACCCTGGCGCCCAGCCCCACCCTGAGCCTGCCGGAGCGCTCGACCGCCCGGCTCAGCGCCGATGCGGTTCGTCCCGCCGACAAGGTCCAGGCGCCGGCCCTGGCGCCGCTGAGCGCGGATCAGGGCTCGCGCGCCCAGGACCTGCCCGCCAGCCCGAGCCTGGCGCCCTCGGCGCATGCGGTGGCCCAGCTGCCTGCGGAAGCTGCCAGCAGCACGGCCCGCATCAGCGCGCCCAGCCCCTTGAGCCGCTTGGCGCCCAGCGCGGCTGCGCAGGCCAGCCTGCAGGGCCTCAAGCCGCTCAGCGCGCCCGCCGAGCCGACGGGCCCTGACGCCACGGCAGCGAGCCCGAGCAGTACGGCCAGCGGTGCAGGCAGCGCAAATGCTGCCAACAGCGCGGCCAGCCCCACAGCCAGCCCCGCCACGGGTCCGGCCTCCCAGACTCTCGCAGGCGAGCGCTCGCTGACGGGCACGGCCACGGCCTCCCCTGCACCCGGGGCACGTCCGCTGCCTTCGCCCGGCAAGATCAGCCTCACGGGCGCGGATCCGGGGCAGGGCCCCGCCGCGCAGCCGCAGCCCGGCTCACCGGATGCCGGCGCCCAGCGCGGCCGCGATGTGGCCACCGCGCCTTCTGCCCCGGCCAGCGCGCCGCGCCTGAACCTGGACCTGCCCACCTCGCAGCGCGGCCCGGTGGCCAGCAGCCGCTCGCGGGCCCTGCTGGAGATTGCGCCCAATCCGCCGGAGCTCAAGACCAAGCTTCAGAAGGAGATGGAAAAGGCCCTGCGCGAGGACTGCCGCAAGGCCTATGCCGAGAACGGCCTGTTGGCCCTGGGCGCCGTGGCCCTGGACGCCTTGAGGGCCAAGGGCTGCAAGTTCTGAACGCTCATTGGCCTGTGAGCCTGTGAGCCTGTGAGCCCTTGGACGCGGCGGGACTCCCTCGGGCGGCTGGGCGCCGGCTTGAGCGGTGTCGCCCGCCGCGGGTTCAGCCGCGTGGGTACAGCACCATCTGCGTGCAGCGGAACAGGGCCAGGGTCTTGCCGGTGCCGGCGTGGGTGACCTTGGCGTCCCAGAGCTGGGTGCTGCGGCCCCCATGCACCAGGGTGGCCGTGCAGCGCAGCACGCCTTCCCGGGCGGTGGCCAGGTGGTTGGACTTGATCTCCAGCGTCGTGAAGCTCTGGGCGCCCTCGGGCAGGTTGGACATGCAACCGAAGCCAGCCGCGGTGTCGGCCAGCGTCAGGATGCTGCCGGCATGCAGATAGCCGTTGGGCGCCATCAGGTACGGGACGATGGGCAGCTCGGCTTCGATCTCTCCCGGGCGCTGGGCGGTGATGACGATGCCCAGGTGGCCGGGCAGGGTGCCCTGGCTGCGGGCGTTGAGTGCTTCGATGGACATGGCGGCAAAGGGCGCGAGGCCCGGGCAGGACGATCAGCCGGTCAGCATAAGGGGCTTCAAGGTGTCTTGCAGGCGCAGGGCCTGGCCGAACTTCGGCACCGCGATCGGGCCCTGACCCGCAGCTTCGGTGAGCCGCGCCTGCGGTGCCGCCGGGGCGAGTGCTTCAGTCGACGCGCGCCGGGGCGGGCTGCGGCACGGGCGGCTCCGAGGGGGCCGTTACGGGCAGCAGACCCGTTTCCCAGTCTTCGCCGAAGAGCTCGCTGGGATGCGGCGTGCGCACCGAGCCATTGCCGCAGCGCATGCTCTCGCTGGGGCAGTACAGATCGCAGCCCCAGCAGACGCGCTGCGGCTGAGCCGGCAGGAGGGGGAACTTCTTCGCCATGCACCCACTGTGGAGGCCTGTCGCCGGCAGGGTCTTGCGCCAGCGCAAGATCGGGTGGCCTCCGGCATGGGGGGCCGGGCAGGCTAGGATCGGGTCCTCTGCCCAGCGGCGCCATCCGGCGGCCTCGGGCCGAGTTGCTGGAGGAACGAAGATGAAGACTGCATCCCGTCGTCACGCCTGGGTGCTGGCAGCCGTGCTGCTGTGTGCGACCGGCCTGGCCCAGGCCGGGACCAAGGAGGACATCGCTGCCGACATGCGCGCCCAGCGCTGGACGCAGGCCGAGCAGAAGCTCGATGGCGTGCTGCGCAAGCATCCCGAGAACGCGCTGGCGCATTTCTGGCTCGCCGAGGTGAAGTTCGAGCAGGGCCAGATCGACGCCGCCAAGGCTGAGCTGCAGAAGGCGCGGGAGCTCGATCCCAGCGAAAGCTTCGCCAGTAAGAAGACCATGATCCAGCGCATCGACCAGGCCCAGGCCGGCCCGATCCGCCTGGAGCCGCCAGCCCGCCCGCAGACCCTGCAGCAGCCGGCGCCGGCTCAGGCGCTGCCCGCGGCCGAGCCGCCGCGGCAGGAGCGCCGGGAGCCGTCCTCGGGAGGCTTCTCGTGGTTCTGGCTGCTGGTGCTGGGCGGCGTGGGCTTCGTGCTGTGGCGCAAGCTGCGCCGCAGCGTGGCGGGCAACAGCCCGGCCGACGTCGAACGCTGGCGCGGCGCCCTGATGGAGGCGCACAAGGACCTGGGCGATGCCGTTGCCGCGGCCGATGCCAACCCGGCCTTCAGTCCCGAGCAGAAGCTCGCCACCTACGACCGTGTGCGCAAGGCGCAGGCCGACATCAGCACCCACATCAGCACCCTGGCCTCGCGCCGTGATTTCGCCGAGACCGAGAGCCTGATCCTTCGCTCCCGCGACATCGCCGCCGAGATTCGTGGCGAGGAGAAGCCCAGCGACAAGGCCCTGCGCATGCAGGAGGCCCGCATGCAGGCCGAGGCGCAGGCCCGTGCGCAGGGGCCCGGCTACGGCTACGGTGGACAGCCCGGCTATGGCGGCGGCGGCCTGGGCGGTGCCCTGGGCACGGCCGCCGCGGTGGGCGTGGGCGTGGCGATCGGCTCGATGATGAGCGGCAGCGCCGAGGCCTCCGAGCGGCATCGCCGGCATGCCGATGACGGCAGCGGCGGTGGCGGCTACATCCCCTTCGACAACAGCCCCTCGAACGACCTGGACCTCGGCGGCAGTGATGCCGGCGCCAGCTGGGACAGCGGCGGCAGCGACATCGACGTGGGCGGCGGCGGGGACTTCGACTGAGGCGCCGGACCGACGCGACCGACGGCCTGCCTGAACGCATCGCCGGTCGCAGCTCGGATCTCCATGGGGCGCTGTAGGGCGCCCCTTCTTTGTCAGGCTTCAGGCTGGACCTGAGCCCCCACCGAATCTGAAGGAAGCCCCATGGGACAAGCCAAGCTCCGCGGCACCCCCGAGCAGCGCAAGCAGGCCGCGATCGAGCGCCAGCTGTCGCTGCGACCGAAGTACATCCGCTGCAACAACTGCCAGGCCGAGCTCAACGAGATGACCCCCATGGACATCTCCGACATCCGGGGCATCGAGGCCGCCTTCATGGCGCACTGCCCGCACTGCGGCCATGACACCTACGCCATCAAGGGTGAGCGCGAGGCCGTGGCCCAGATGCACATGGCCATTGAGGACGCGGCAGGGGCGCAGAGTCTGGCCGGTGTCGTGCCCGCCGCCAACCGGCGCTGAGTGCACCGGCGCCCCGGGCTGCGGCGCCCATGAGCGCGGCCCTGCGCCGACAGTTGATGCAGCGTTCGCTGGCATCCCGGGTCGCGCTGTCCGGCCTGGCGCGGGCCGCCGTGGCATTCCCGGAGCGTGTGCAGGGCTGGGCCGAATGGGAGGCGTCGGCGGCCTGAGCCCACGCGCATCCATCGAAGCAGCGCATAGGCAACGCATGGGCAACGCATAGGCAACGCATGGGCAGCGCAGCGGCGATGATGGGCCCAACGCCCGCCCAACGCCCGCCCGGCCCGATGCCAGGAGATCCCCGCCCATGCCCGCCGCCCTCGTCGCCACCGTGCTCGCCGGCCTGACGGCCGCCGTCGCCCTGCTGCTGATCGTCATGCTGGCCCGGCGTGCCAGGGCAGGCGCCGGCTCCTGGCGCGACGTGGGGTGGGACTTCGCCAGGCGGGCCTGGCGGCCACTGCCAGGGTTGATGGCAGCCGCGCTGCTGATGGCCGGGGCCGAGCTGCTGCTGCCGGCGGAGCGCATCGCCACGGAGGTCAATCACCTGCAAGTTGTCGAGGGCGGGGCCGTCGAGCTGTCCTATTCGCTTTGCTGCACTGGCGGCGGCACGGAGGCCTGCGTGGTGCCCGGCGGCGCGGCCCTGCGGCCGGGCCAGGCCATCGAGCTGCGCAGGACCCGTCTCCTGGGGCGGTGCAGCGCGCGGGTGCTGGACGGTCCGCCTGCGCCCTGCCGCTGCAGCTAGACCGGAGCCCGAAGGAGCCGCGCTGCTGTCGCCTCTGCAATGAAGGACACCCACGCTGCTATCGTTCGTGCCATGCCAAGGAACATCCCTGTCATCACGGCGCTCACCCCGCTCTTCGGCGCCTTGCTGGGCAGCCTGCTCGTGGCTCCTGCTGCCGCCGCCGAGCCCCTGCTGGTGCCGATCGACGCCCGCATCGGCACGGAGGCCCGCGGCCGCGAGCGCGGCGAACAGGCGGCACGGGCCGACATCGCGGCGGGCATGCTGAAGCTGTTCGAGTCGACAGGGCCTGAGACGGTGAGGGCCTCGTCCCGCCGGAGTGTGCGGAAGCAACTGCTGCGTGCGAAGGGCATCCGCCTGGCTCTCGGGCCCGGCTGCACGGATCCGGGCGAGCAGCGCGGCTATGTGGCGGCCTATAACGAGCGCATGAGCGCCGAGGCGCGGCGCCGCTTCGGCCCCGACTTCTGGGAGCAACTGGACAGGGACGTGGACCAGCAACTGCGCGCGGGCAGTCGCAGGGTCGGCGGCACGGAGGACCGGCCTGCGGAAGTCCTGCGCTGAGCCGATGAAAAGAACGCCCTTGCTTGCCGGCGCCCGCGCCGTGCTGACGACCGTACTCAGCATCTTCGGGACCCACTCCCTGTTCGTCCACTCCAGCGGGCGTCGGGCCTGTTCCTGTTGGGTGTGACCGGGCTCCTGCTGGCCGAGACGGCCTCGGGTGTGCGGAGCCGGTTCGCCAGCCAGGGCCCTTGCGTGCTGCTGCGCTCCCTGGGCACTTCTCTGCTGCTCGCTGCGTTCTTTGCCGCACAGTCGACGGTGCATGAATTCCGCCTGCGCTGCCTCATCGCCCTTCAGCGCGGGGCCCTGGAGACGGCCGCCCAGGAGGCGCTGGCCACGGGCAAGGACAATGAGGAGGACCTGTGGCGACCCGCCTTCGATGTCCGGCCCGCGCTCCTTGGGCCGGCCCGTGCCGGGGCCTGGCGCCAGGGCGAGCTGATCTTCCTCGACTTCGAGGGATCCCCGGACCATGCCACCGGGCGCTGCTACCCCCCGCGGCATCACCAGCACCAGGACTGCAGCACGCCGCCGGGTGGCCCCGGCTACCGCTTCCATTCGTGAAAAAGCCCTGGCGGCCGCAGCGCACCAGGGCTTGCAGGGGCGAGGGCCTGATCAGCCCTGGGTGATGCGCTGCGCCAGATGCGCCAGCGCCTCTTCCACCTGGTCCACCAGCACCAGGCACAGATCGCCCGGCTGCAGGCGCTCCAGGGCGCGGTCGATGGCGACGAACTCGCCGCGGATCTCCTCGATGTGGGAGGTGCGCGTGGCGCCTTCCAGGCCCTGGCGCAGCAGACGCAGCACCTCACCGTCCTCGCGGCCGCGCTGGCAGGCGTCCTGGAAGAGGAGGGCGTCGTCGAAGGCGGCGCCGAGGATCTGGGTCTGGATGCGGATGTCCTCGTCGCGACGGTCGCCGGCACCGGAGATCACCACCGAGCGGCGCTTGGCCGGCAGGGCTTCCACGGCGGCCACCAGGGCGCGCATGGCGTCGCCGTTGTGGCCGTAGTCGGCGATCACGGTGGCGCCGCGGTAGTCCATCACGTTGAAGCGGCCGGGGACGTTGTCGCTGTCGCTGTTGAAGCTGGCCAGGCCGCGGCGGATGGTGTCCCAGTCCAGGCCCACGCCCCAGGCGGCCGCCACGGAGGCCATGGCGTTCTCCACCTGGAAGGGGATCATGCCGCCGCGCGTGAAGGGGATGTCGCGCAGGGGGATGCTCTCGCGCCAGGCGCCCTGGGCGGCGACGAGCTGGTCACCGTCGATGAAGACGCAGCGCTTGCCCTGGGCGCGGTGCGCGGCCATCAGGGCATGGTGGCGGTCGGCGGTGAAGAAGATGATCTGGCCGGGGCAGACGCTGGCCATGTTCGCCACCACCGGGTCAGAGGCGTTGAGCACCGCATAGCCGCTGAGCGCCACGTTCTGCACGATCACGCGCTTGACCAGGGCCAGCTCCTCGACGGTGTTGAGGAAATTCATGCCCAGGTGGTCGCCCTCGCCGAGGTTGGTCACCACGGCGACCTGGCAGCGGTCGAAGCCCAGGCCCTCGCGCAGCACGCCGCCGCGGGCGGTCTCGAACACGGCGGCCTCGACGTCCGGGTGCATCAGCACATTGCGGGCGCTCTTGGGGCCGGAGCAGTCGCCGCTGTCGATCTGGCGGCCGTCGACATAGACGCCGTCGGTGTTGGTCATGCCCACGCGCAGGCCGCAGGTGGCGAACATGTGGGCGATCAGCCGGGTGGTGGTGGTCTTGCCGTTGGTGCCGGTCACCGCGACCACGGGGATGCGGCCGTCCTCGCTCTTGTGGCCGTGGCCGTAAAGGTGGTTGATGATGGCCTCGCCCACATTGCGGCCCTTGCCGAAGCTGGGCGAGAGGTGCATGCGCAGACCCGGAGCAGCATTGACCTCGACGATGCCGCCGCTGATCTCCTCCAGCGGGCGCAGCACGCTCTCGGCCACCACGTCAACGCCGCACACATGCAGGCCCACGACCTGGGCTGCGGCGATGGCGCGGGCGGCGACGTCGGGGTGGACGTCATCGGTCACATCGGTGGCGGTGCCACCGGTGCTGAGGTTGGCGTTGTTGCGCAGGATCACGCGCTGGCCCTTGGCCGGCACGGACTCGGGGGTCAGGTCTTGCTGGGTGAGGCGCGCGACGGCAATGTCGTCGAAGCGGATCTTGGTCAGCGAGGTGGCGTGGCCGTCGCCGCGCTTAGGGTCGGCATTGACCTTGTCGACCAACTGCTTGACGGTGTGGACGCCATCGCCGATCACGTGCGGCGGATCGCGGCGGGCGGCGGCGACGAGCTTGTCGCCCACCACCAGCAGGCGGTAGTCGGAGCCGGGCAGGAACTTCTCGACCATCACATGGCCGATCTCGTCCGCGGCCTTGTAGGCGGCCTCCAGCTGCTCGCGGCTGGTGACATTGACGGTCACGCCCTTGCCCTGGTTGCCGTCCTGGGGCTTGACCACCACGGGCAGGCCGATCTCCAGGGCCACGTCCCAGGCGTCGTCAACGGACTCGACAGGGCGGCCGATGGGCACGGGCACGCCAGCGGACTGCAGCAGCTGCTTGCAGAGGTCCTTGTCCTGGGCGATGGACTCGCTCACCGCGCTGGTGGCGTCGACCTCGGCGGCCCAGATGCGGCGCTGCTTGGCGCCCCAGCCGAACTGCACCAGGCTGCCCTGCGTGAGGCGGCGGAAGGGGATGCCGCGCTTGACGGCGGCGTCCACGATGGAGCCGGTGGAGGGGCCCAGGCGCACGTCTTCATCAGTCTCGCGCAGACGCTTCAGGCACTCGTCGATGTCGAAGCTGCCTTCGCCCATGGCGGCCAGGATGAGCCGCGTGGCGTCATCCATGGCCATGCGGCCGACGTCTTCCTCGCTGTACTCGACCACCACCTGGCAGGTGCCGGGCTCGCCGGTGACGTGGGTGTGGCTGAAGGTGACCGGGCAGCCGGCCTGCGCCTGCAGGGCGAGGGCCGCTTGCTCCAGGACCTGGGCCAGGCTCATCTCGGCACGCAGGGCGCCGATGCCGGGGAAGAGGGCACGCAGACGGGCCTCGAAGCCGGCCAGGCCGCTGATCGAACGCTCGGCTTCCGTGCAGTGCACCACGGCTTCCATGGCGGTGTGGCGGCTCCACATATTGGGGCCTCGGAGGGCGCGGATGCGGGAGACTTCCATGTTCGCGTCGTCTTTCGGGAAATGCGGTTGTGAGCGGGGCGGCGTCTTGCTTGCGCCTTATTGCGCCAGGTCCGGCACGAAGGTGTCCAGTCCGGCGGAGATCAGCTCGGGGGAGATGTTCATGGCCCAGGCTGTGGCGACGGCGGCCAGCAGGGTCGCGTCATCGGTGGGCTGACCGGCCTTGGCAAAGCGCTGGGCCAGGCCGGCGATGTTGGCGCCGACGGTCTCGCTCGCCCCTTGCGCCAGCACGGCGGTGCCGCCCTGCAGGAAGACGGCGCGGCCGCCCTTGGCCCGGTGGGCCTGCAGGGCCTCGTTGGCAGCGTCCAGGGCGTAGAAGAGCACCTCGCCGTCGCTGAGTTCGGCCATCTCCACGAGGCGGGGTTCGGCGGCGTTGAGCACCGCGGCACCGTCGCCCAGCACCACGTCGATCTGGGTGCGCAGCACCTTGAAGCGCTGGTCCTCGGTGAGGGTGTCGAAGTGGCTGAGATCCACGGCGGCGGCCATGTCCGTCACCACGCCGACCTGGCAGCGGTCATAGGCCAGGCCGTCCTTCAGGATGGAGGCGGCGTCGTTCTGCACCACCACGGCATCGACCACGCGGTTCATCAGCAGGCGGTGGGCGGCGTCCCAGCGGGCGCTGAAGCGCTTCTCGACGCGGCGCGGGCCCAGGAAGAGGCCGTCGCTGCAGGCCAGACCCACATGGCGGCCGTTGAGGTGCAGCAGCCAGGCGACCAGGCGGGTGATGTGGTTGCCGCCTTGCGAGGCCAGCACGCCGATCACGGGGATGCGGCCGGTCTCGTCCTCGGCGAAGAGGTGGTCGATGATGGCCTGACCCACCGGCTGGGGCATGCCCTCGGCGGGCTTCAGGTGCATCAGCAGGCCGGGGCCGGCATTGACCTCGACGATGGCGCCGCCGGTCTCGGACAGGGGCCGGGAGATGTCGGTGCTCACCAGATCGACCCCGGCGATGTCCAGGCCGATGGTGCGGGCCGCCAGCGAGACGGCATGCGCCACCTCGGGGTGGACCTGGGCCGTGCAGTCGATGGCCACGTTGCCGTTGCGCTGGATCAGCACCCGCTGGCCGGAGGCCGGCACGGCGGTGGGCGTCACGCCCTGGCGCTGCAGGTCCAGCAGCACGACGGCGTCTTCACCCAGGGTGATGCGGTTGAGGGGGAAGTCCTCGGTCAGGCCGCGGCGCGGGTCGGTGTTGATCTGGAGGTCGATCAGTTGCTGCACGGTGTGCTGGCCGTCGCCGGTGATCCAGGCCTCATCACCGCGGGCAGCGGCC
This sequence comes from Roseateles sp. DB2, assembly GCF_051857535.1. Classification (NCBI taxonomy): domain Bacteria; kingdom Pseudomonadati; phylum Pseudomonadota; class Betaproteobacteria; order Burkholderiales; family Sphaerotilaceae; genus Roseateles; species Roseateles sp. DB2. The sequence goes on from NZ_JBPZGY010000002.1 coordinate 486,608, forward strand.
ACCACCTGACCGCCCACCACCAGCAGGCGGTGCTCGTTGCCGGGGATGTAGCTTTCCACGAGGACCTCGGAGCCCTCCTTGTCGGCCAGATCGAAGGCGGCGGCGACGTCAGCTTCCTGGCGCAGGTCCAGGGTCACGCCCCGGCCATGGTTGCCGTCGGAGGGCTTGACCACCACCGGCAGGCCGATGTCCTGGGCGGCTTCCCAGGCCTCGGCTGCCGTCTTGACCGCCGTGCCGGCCGGCACCGGCACGCCCACGCTCTTGAGCAGGCTCTTGGTGAGGTCCTTGTCACGGGCGATGCCTTCGGCGATCGCGCTGGTCATGTCGGTCTCGGCGGTCCAGATGCGGCGCTGGCGGGCGCCGTGGCCCAGCTGCACCAGGTTGCCGTCGTTCAGGCGGATGTGGGGAATGCGGCGGTCCGTCGCGGCGGCCACGATGGCGGCGGTGGAGGGGCCCAGGTAGCAGTCGTCGACCTTGTCGCGGATGCGGTCCACGGCGGCCTTCACGTCGAAGGTGTCGGCATTGATCATGGCCATGATCAGGGCATGACCCTCGGCCAGGGCGGCACGGGCCACCTGCTCGTCACGGGCCCGGAAGACCATGCGGTACACGCCGGTCTTGGACGTGGAGCGGGTCTGGCCGAAGCCGGTAGGCATGCCGGAGAGGTTGAGCAGCTCGATGACGATGTGCTCCAGCACATGACCCATCCAGGTGCCCTCGGTGAGGCGCTGCAGGAAGCCGCCACGTTCGCCGACGCCACAATGGTGCTCGATCAGGGCGGGCAGGACGGTCGTCAGCCGCTCATTGAAGCCCTCAAGCTTGTTGGATGGGAATTCCTCCAGCCGGCCCAGGTCCAGCCAGACCTCCAGGACGGGGCGGTAGGTCCACATATTGGGACCACGCAGGTAGTTGACGCGCAAAAGCTGGATGTCGTCGTGTCGGCTCATGGGGCGGGGCGTGGACAGGTCGGGAGGGGGAAGGCCGGCCAGGGCCGGGATGTGCGTCTGGCGACCAGGCGCCATTTTGCTCTCAGTTTGGGGCGGGTTTGTCCGTCGTGTGAGTGAGGGCCTGCTCGCTTGTCATCGATTGGGCGGTGGGAACGTTGCAGGATGCGCGAAAATCGCGCAGTCGCCGGCAGCCGCCCCGGGGGCGTTCAGAACGAAAGAACAATGCAGCATCACCATCCTGTGGACGACGCGTCCGCCAAGCATCCCGAATGGGCGACTCTGACTTCGCGTCTCTTGAAGGGCGAGAACGTCCTGGCCAGCCTGGAGGTTGACCTCGACGCTCAATTGCGCTTCGGCGTGGGCCTGCTGGCCTTCAGCCACCAGCGCCTGCTGGCCTTCGATGCCGGCAGCCGCCAGTGGTCCGAGTGGCCCCTGCGCCCCGGGCTGGAGTTGCGCCTCACCGACCACGCCGGCGTGGGCTGCCTGGAGTTGGTGGACGCCACCGGCCGCCTGGCCCTGTGGCGCTTCACCCTGGCGATCAATCTACAGGCCCAGCGCTTCCAGGAGGCCTTCGAGCGCCGGGACGAAGGCCCGCGCACCGAGGCCGAGGAGGTGGGCTTCTGCCCCAGCTGCAAGGCCCCGCTGCCCCCCGAGAGCGAGGAATGCCCCACCTGCGAGCGTGAACTGCACACGCCGCCCTCCACCTGGGTGCTGCTGCGCCTGTGGCGCTTCGCCCGGCCCTACCAGGGCCAGCTGCTGCTGGGCTTCCTGCTGATGCTGGGGGCCACCGCGGCCACCCTGGTCGGCCCCTATCTCTACCGTCCGCTGATGGACGAGGTGCTGATCCCCTTCCAGCAGGGCCAGAAGATCGATCCCTGGCTGGTGGCCTACTACCTGGGCGGCCTGCTGGGCGCCGGGCTCGTGTCCTGGGTGCTGGGCTGGGCCAAGACCTACATCCTCGCCCTGGTGTCCGAGCGCATCGCCGCGGACATGCGCACCGCCACCTTCGAGCACCTGCTGTCGCTGTCGCTGGAGTACTTCGGCAACAAGCGCACCGGGGACCTGATGTCCCGCATCGGTTCCGAGACCGACCGCATCAGCGTCTTCCTCTCCCTGCACGCCCTGGACTTCATCACCGACGTCCTGATGCTGGGCATGACGGCTGTCATCCTCTTCTCCATCAACCACTGGCTGGCCCTGGCCACCCTGCTGCCCCTGCCCTTCATCGCCTGGATGATCCACCTGGTGCGGGACCGCCTGCGCACGGGCTTCGAGAAGATCGACCGCGTCTGGGGCGAGGTGACCAGCGTGCTGGCCGACACCATCCCCGGCATCCGCGTGGTCAAGGCCTTCGCCCAGGAGCGTCGCGAGGCCCGGCGCTTCAAGGAGGCCAACGACAACAACCTCAAGGTCAACGACCGCCTGAACAAGACCTGGAGCCTGTTCACGCCCACGGTCTCACTGCTGACGGAGATCGGCCTGCTGGTCGTCTGGGCCTTCGGCATCTACCTGGTGTCCGACGGCGACATCACGGTGGGCGTGCTGACCTCCTTCCTGGCCTACATCGGCCGTTTCTACGGGCGCATGGATTCCATGAGCCGCATCGTCTCGGTCACGCAGAAGGCGGCGGCCGGTGCCAAGCGCATCTTCGACATCCTGGACCACCAGTCCAATGTGCCTGACCCCGCCAGCCCGGTGAAGCTCGACGGCGTGACCGGGGGGCTGCAGATCCAGGACATCGGCTTCCGCTACGGCAACCGTGCGGTGATCCGCGGCCTCACGCTGGACATCCAGCCGGGCGAGATGATCGGCCTGGTGGGCCATTCCGGCTCGGGCAAGAGCACGCTGGTCAACCTGATCTGCCGCTTCTACGACGTCACCGAGGGCTCGATCCGCATCGACGGCACCGACCTGCGTCGCGTGACGGTGGCCGACTACCGCCGCCACATCGGCCTGGTGCTGCAGGAGCCCTTCCTCTTCTTCGGCACCATTGCCGAGAACATCGCCTACGGCAAGCCGGACGCCTGCCGCGAGGAGATCGTCGCCGCGGCCCGCGCCGCCCATGCGCACGAGTTCATCCTGCGCCTGCCCCACGGTTACGACAGCCTGGTGGGCGAGCGCGGCCAGGGCCTCTCCGGTGGCGAACGCCAGCGCATCTCCATCGCTCGCGCCCTGCTGATCAACCCGCGCCTGCTGATCCTGGACGAAGCCACCTCGGCCGTGGACACCGAGACCGAGAAGGAAATCCAGAAGGCCCTGGACAACCTCGTGAAGGGTCGCACCACCATCGCCATCGCCCACCGCCTGTCCACCCTGCGCAAGGCCGATCGCCTCGTGGTGATGGACCGCGGGCAGATCGTCGAGGTCGGCCCGCATGACGAGCTGATGGAGAAGAAGGGCGCCTACTGGCGGCTCTACGAGGCGCAGGCCCGCCGGGTCGATGCCGAGGAGGCGGAGCCCATCGCCCTGCCCAATCCCAATGCCCACACGGTGAGCGCCTGAGCCGCAGAGAGCCCCCCATGACGACCCCCTACCAGCGCCTCTCGCGCAATGCCTTCGGCCGCATCGACCTGATCGACGCCGAGGGCCAGTTCCACGGCGGCGTGACGCCTGTGCGTGCCCATCCCATCTCCGCGCCCGACGAGGGCATCTCCCTCGTGGGCCAGGACGGTCACGAGCTGGCCTGGATTCCCCGCCTCTCGTCCTTGCCGCCCACCGACCGCGAACTGCTGGAGGCCGAGTTCGAGGTGCGCGAATTCATGCCCGTGGTGCAGGCCCTGCTGTCCGTCAGCACCTTCTCCACGCCCAGCCAGTGGACGGTGCAGACCGAGCGCGGCCAGGCCCAGTTCATCCTCAAGACCGAAGAGGACATCCGCCGCCTGGGCGAAGGCAAGCTGCTGATCACCAGCAGTCACGGCCTGCAGTTCCTGGTGCCGGACCGCTTCGCGCTGGACCGGCATTCGCGCAAGCTGCTCGAGCGCTTCCTGTAAGCCGCCCGCGCCGCCATGCCGGAGCGCCGCCTCGTCGACCCCCTGGTCCTCGATGAGGGCGACGGCCCGGCGGCGGGCGGGAGCGGCTTCATCCGGCGCCCGCCGCTCGCGGCTTCGCTGATCGCCGGCCTCGGCCTGGCGCTCACCGTTGCGCTGGTCAGCGCAGAAGGCCTCTGGCCCTCACGCGACGCCTTTCGTTTCCAGCAGGTGGTCCAGGGTGATCAGCCTGGCAGCGAGTCGGTACCCGACGCCGCCTTTGTCGAGTTCGAGCGGGCAGGCTGCTATGGCACCTGCCCTGTCTACACAGTGCGGGTCGCGGCCTCTGGCGACGTCCGCTTCGACGGCGAGCGCTTCGTCTGCCGGTTGGGTGTGGCCACGCAGCGGATCGACGCGGTCGCCGCACGCCGCCTGCTGGCCGCCCTCGGCACCGTCGACTGGCGCGCTGTGAATGCGTCCATGGCCCTCCCCATACCGGACGCCGAAGTGGTGCGAGTGCGCCTGGTCCTCGGCACGCAGGTGAGCGAGGCCCGCTTCCAGCCCGCGATCCAGGGGTACGCGAAGGAGGTGCCCGCGGTCATCGAGCGCGTGGCCGGGCTCGGCCGCTGGGTGCCGACGTGGTCCTTGATGCCGCCCGGCGGTCCGCGCTGCGCGGGCGAGGATGGCGGCCCGCCTCAGGTGCCGCGCTGGTGGCGCAACGACACCATCGTCTGGGACGAGGCGGGCTGAGGCCTCGGCATCCGGGCGGTCCGCCCTGTCCAGGCCAGGGGCTCAGCAGAACACCCGTGCCGCCGCGCTCAGGCGCTCGGTGCGCTCCTTCAGCTGGCCGGAGGCGTTCACCGACTGCGCCACGAGCGCCGCGTTCTGCCCGGTCATCTCGTCCAGCTGCGCGACGGCCTGGCTGATCTGGCCGAGGCCCTGGGCCTGCTCCTGGGTGGACAGGCTGATCCCGGCGATGAGCCCGGCCAGGTCCTGCACCTCGTCGACGATGCCCTGCAGGGTCCGCCCCGTGGCGGAGACGACCTCGGTGCCCGTGGCCACCTGCTCGGTGCTGTGGGCGATCATGCCGCGGATCTCGCGGGCGGCCTCGGCGGCACGCTGGGCCAGCACCCGCACCTCGCCGGCCACCACCGCGAAGCCGCGCCCCTGCTCACCGGCCCGGGCTGCCTCGACAGCGGCATTGAGCGCGAGGATGTTGGTCTGGAAGGCGATGCTGTCGATGAGCCCGATGATGGGCGCGATCCGGCGGCTGGATTCGCTGATGCCGGCCATCGTCGTGACCATGGCCTCGACCTGCTCACCGCCCCGACGCGCGTTCTCGCGGGCCTCGGCAATCAGCTGGGCGGCACGAGCCGCTGAGGCAGCGTTGGCGCTCACGGCAGCGCTGAGCTGGTCCATCGAGGCGGCGGTCTGCTGCAGATGGGACGCGGCCTGCTCGGTCCGGGCGTGCAGGTCCTCGTGCCCGAGGCGCATCTCGTGGCTCGCGGCGTCCATGCCGCGGGTCTGGTGTTGGACGTCGCCGCTCAGGGCGCGCAGGTTCAGGCCGACCTGGTTGAGCGCCCTCAGCGCCTGGCCCATGGCATCGCTGCGGGCCGGCTGATGCGCTTCATCCGCGCGCCCGGACGCCAGGGCCTGGACGCGCGTCTGCAGGGTGTGCAGGGGGCGCACGAGCTGCCACTCCTGCCAGCCCAGGGCAGCCAGCAGCAGCAGGCCGGTGCCCAGCGCCATCAGCGCAAGCGCTGAGCCGGCCACGCCCGCCATGGCCGCGGCGGCGATCCCGCCCAGCCACAGCAGGACAGGTGCCAGTGCGCAACGGGCCCGCCAGGGCAGGGTATGGGCGAGCGCGGCGGGGCTCCAGCGCCAGCGCGGCAGCACCCAGCCGCGGTGCAGGCGCGGCGTGGTCGTGCCGCCCTGACGCAGGACGGCGTACAGCTGCTCGGCAGCGGCGACCTCGGCGGGCTGCGGGCGCGTCCGCACGGACACATAGCCCAGCAGGCGGCCCTCGCGATGCAGCGGCGTGACATTGGCCTTCACCCAGTAATGGTCGCCGTTCTTGCGCCGGTTCTTGACGATGCCGGTCCAGGCCTGGCCAGCCTTGAGGCTGCGCCAGAGGTCATCGAAGGCCGCCGACGGCATGTCGGGGTGACGGACGAGGTTGTGGGGCTGGCCCAGGAGCTCCTCGATGGTGAAGCCGCTGGCTTCGCTGAAGGCGGCGTTGGCGTAGGTGATGCGTCCCTGGGGATCCGTCACCGACATGAGGGTGGCATCGGCCGGTATCTCGTGGGCTTGCTGCGTGATGGGCAGGTTTTGACGCATGGCGACTTCCTTGGAAGGCACCATGCTAGGCAGCGTCAGGCTCGGGCTCCATGATCTGGTGCAAGATTCCCCAGCCGCGCCGGGCGCCTCCCAGGGCGCACCGTGGCGCCGGTCACGCTTTGGTGTGGTGTCGTGCCCGCCGCCGCGGCATCAGTCCAGGCGGAACGTGGCGATGGACTCGGAGAGTTGCTGCGCCTGTTCGCGCATGGACTGGGCGGCCGCTGCAGACTCCTCGACCAGGGCTGCATTCTGCTGCGTCATCTGGTCCAGCTGGGCCACCGCCTGGTTGACTTGCTGGATCCCGTCCCGCTGCTCGGCGGAGGCCGCGGCGATCTCGCCGATCAGGTCGGAGACGCGGCTGACGCTGCTCGTGATGTCCTGCATGGCCTGCCCGGTCTGCTGCACCAGCTCTGCCCCCTGCTCGACGTTGCCGATGGACGTGCCGATGAGGGTCTTGATCTCGCGTGCGGCCTCGGCGCTGCGTTGCGCCAGGGAGCGGACCTCGCCCGCCACCACGGCGAAGCCTCGCCCCTGTTCGCCGGCACGGGCGGCTTCCACGGCGGCGTTGAGCGCGAGGATGTTGGTCTGGAAGGCAATGCCGTCGATCACGCCGATGATGTCGCCGATCTTGCGCGAGCTGTCGGTGATGCGCTGCATGCTCTGCGTCACCTGGTCCACCACCAGACCGCCGCGCTGGGCGGCCTGGCCGGCCGAGACGGCGAGCTGGTTGGCCTGGCGCGCGGTGTCCGCGGACTGGCTGACGGCCCCGTTCATCTCCTCCATGGAGCTGGCGGTCTGCTCCAGGTTGGAGGCCGTCTGCTCTGTGCGGGCCGACAGGTCGTGGTTGCCCTGCGCGATCTCGCCCGCGGCCGTGTTGATGGAGTCGCCGGCGGCGCGCAGCTGCGCCATGGTGCGGTTCAGGGCCTGGACCATGTGCTGCAACTGCCCCAGCAGGCTGGCCTCAGGGGCCTCGGCCTTCGTGACGCGCAAGTCGCCCTCGGCAACGGCTCGCATGGCGGCAATCGCCTCGCGGGGCTCTCCGCCCAGCTGCTGCAGCACGCTGCGGGTGACGGCCCAGCCGAAGAGGCCCATGCCGGCGAAGACCATGAGGCCCAGGCCCAGGCGAGTCAGCGTGGCGGTCCAGACCAGGGAGCTGACGTCGTCCAGATAGAGTCCGGAGCCGACGATCCAGTTCCATTCCGGCACCGTCATCACGTACTGCAGCTTGGCCACGGCCTCGGTCTTGCCAGGACGGGGGAACTGGGTGTCGACGAAGGCTCGACCATCACGGCTGGCCCGAGCACCCTCCACCAGGTCGCGGATGGTGTGGCGGCCATTCGCGTCCTTGACCTTGTCCAGCATGTTCTGCCCCGCCCACTCCGGCTTGATCGGGTGCATCACGCTGACACCGTCCGGGGTCCATGCGTAGAGGTACTCGGTCTTGCCATCTGCGCCGCCATAGCGGGCGATGCGAATGGCCTCCTTGGCAGCCGCCTGGGCGGACTCCTGGCTCATCTTGCCGCCGGCTGCCTGCTGCCGATAGCCATCGACGATGTGGAAGACCGATTGCACGGCGGTCTGCAGCATCTCCCGGCGGCTGCTCATGATTTCCACATAGGTCTGGTAGGTCGTCAGTACCAGCAGGACCAGGACGCCCAGCATGGCACTGAGGGTGAGCAGGGCGATACGACGCCGGAAGGACCATTGGTTCAGCATGCTTGTCTCCTGTCCGCTCCTGGGCTATTGAGCGACTTTTGTCCATGTCCAGCCAGTGTGAGCCACTTTCGTAGTTGCTTGAAATGTTGAGAACGGTTGCATCGCTGGGGATGCGACGAAATTCTCAGCAAGGCTAGAATTGACGTTTACGTAAACGTAAGCTGATGCCCGGCGCCGATGATGCTGGGCGCCGGCCTTGATGCGCCCTGGAGTCCGGCGCGAGGGCCTCAGCCAACCTGCCTCGGAGACAAAGATGAACCTGCCCGGCCTGAATTTCCAACTTGGTGAAGACATCGACGCCTTGCGCGACGCCGTGCGCGACTTTGCGCAGGCCGAGATCGCGCCGCGTGCCGCCGAGATCGACCGCAACGACCAGTTCCCCATGGACCTGTGGCGCAAGATGGGCGAGCTGGGCGTGCTGGGCATCACCGTGCCGGAGCAGTACGGCGGTGCCAATATGGGCTACCTGGCCCACATGGTGGCCATGGAGGAAATCAGCCGCGCCAGCGCCTCGGTGGGTCTGTCCTATGGCGCGCACAGCAATCTGTGCGTGAACCAGATCAACCGCAATGGCAACGAGGCCCAGAAGCAGAAGTACCTGCCCAAGCTGATCAGCGGCGAGCACGTGGGTGCGCTGGCCATGAGCGAGCCGGGTGCCGGCTCCGACGTCATCAGCATGAAGCTCAAGGCCGAGGACAAGGGCGGCTACTACGTGCTCAACGGCACCAAGATGTGGATCACCAACGGCCCCGACGCCGATACCCTGGTGGTCTATGCCAAGACCGAACCCGAGCTGGGCGCGCGCGGCGTCACGGCCTTCCTGATCGAGAAGGGCATGAAGGGCTTCTCCATCGCCCAGAAGCTGGACAAGCTGGGCATGCGCGGCAGCCACACTGGTGAGCTGGTCTTCGAGAACGTGGAAGTGCCGGCCGAGAACGTGCTGGGCGCCGTCAACAGCGGCGCCCGGGTGCTGATGTCTGGCCTGGACTACGAGCGCGCCGTGCTGACCGGCGGCCCGCTGGGCATCATGCAGTCCGTCATGGACAACGTGATTCCCTACATCCACGACCGCAAGCAGTTCGGCCAGAGCATCGGCGAGTTCCAGCTCATCCAGGGCAAGGTCGCCGACATGTACACCGTGCTGCAGGCCGCCCGCTCCTTCGCCTACACCGTGGCCAAGAACCTCGACATGCTGGGCACCGACCATGTGCGCCAGGTCCGCAAGGACTGCGCCTCGGTGATCCTGTGGACCGCCGAGAAGGCCACCTGGATGGCCGGCGAGGGCGTGCAGATCTTCGGCGGCAACGGCTACATCAACGAGTACCCGCTGGGCCGCCTGTGGCGCGATGCCAAGCTGTACGAGATCGGCGCCGGGACCTCTGAGATCCGCCGCATGCTGATCGGCCGCGAGCTGTTCGCCGAGACGATGTGACGCTGCGCCCGGGGGCCGGCAAGCCCCCGGGAACGAAGCCAGCCTTGCCCAACGGGCAGGGCTGGCCCGCCCCACGATTCGACAATGCGGCCATGAGCACCGAACTGCAAGAACTGCTGGACAGCAACAAGCGCTGGGCCCTCGAGACCGAGACGCGCGAGCCCGGCTTCTTCTCGCGACTGCTGAAGCAGCAGACGCCCGAGTACCTCTGGATCGGCTGCGCCGACAGCCGGGTGCCGGCCAATGAGCTGGTCAACCTTCTGCCGGGCGAGCTCTTCGTGCACCGCAACGTGGCCAATGTGGTGGTGCACTCCGACCTCAACTGCCTCTCGGTGATGCAGTTCGCCGTCGATGCGCTGAAGGTCAAGCACATCATCGTGGTCGGGCATTCCAACTGCGGTGGCGTCAAGGCCGCCCTGCTGGACCAGCGCGTGGGCCTGGTCGACAACTGGCTGCGCCATGTGCAGGACGTGCGCAACCACCACATGGAATGGCTGGAGACCCTGGACGAGCGCCAGCGTGTCAACGCCCTGTGCGAGCTCAATGTGCTGGAGCAGGCGCGCAATGCCTGCCAGACCACGGTCGTGCAGGATGCCTGGGCCCGTGGCCAGGAGATCGTAGTGCACGGCTGGGTCTATGGCCTGCACAACGGCCTGCTGGAGGACCTGCGCATCACCGTGGGCGCGCCGGAGCAACTGGCCTCGGCCTTCCAGAAGGCCTTGAGCGCGGTCAAGAAGCGCTACGAAGCGGCGCGCGTAAGCTGAGCGCTTCGCCCCCAACTGCCGCCGCACCCTCGCCATGTTTCCGCAGCAGCTCACCGACTCCCGCGCCCACCAGATCGCGCAAGCGCTGCTGGGCGGCTTCAACAAGCACTACCGGCTTTTCCGTGCCACCTCGGCCGAGGCCAAGAAGCGTTTCGAGCGGGCAGACTGGCACGGCCAGCAGCGTGCGCAGGCGCAGCGCATCGAGTTCTACGACAAGCGGGTGGACGAGGCCGTCGAGCTGCTGGAGGGCGAGTTCCAGGCCAGCCAGCTGCCCATGACGATCTGGCAGCAGGTCAAGCTGCACTACATCGGCCTGCTGACCAACCACCTGCAGCCCGAGCTGGCCGAGACCTTCTTCAACTCGGCCTGCACGCGCATCCTGCACCACGCCTACTTTCACAACGACTTCATCTTCGTGCGACCCGCCGTCTCGACTGAGTACATCGAGAACGAGGAGCCCGCCGCCACGCCCACCTTCCGCTGCTACTACCCCACGCGGGAGACGCTGCGCGAGACGATGATCCGCATCGTCCACAACTTCCAGCTGGCCCGCGACTTCGAGGACCTGGGGCGCGATGTCGATGGCGTGCTCAATGCCGTGCAGCGCGAGCTGGGCCTCTTCCGCTGGCGGACCAATTTCCAGATCCAGGTGCTGTCCAGCCTGTTCTACCGGAACAAGGGCGCCTACCTGGTCGGCAAGATCATCAACGGCTTCACGGAGACGCCCTTCGCGCTGCCCATCCTGCACAACGACCGGGGCTTCCTCTACATCGACGCCGCGCTGTTCGGCGAGGACGACCTGCTGATGCTCTTCAGCTTCGCCCGCGCCTACTTCATGGTCGACATGGAGGTGCCCAGCGCCTACGTGCAGTTCCTGCGCTCCCTGATGCCGCGCAAGCCGCGGGCCGAGCTCTACAGCGCCATCGGCCTGCAGAAGCACGGCAAGAACCTCTTCTACCGCGACTTCCTCAACCACCTGCGCCACTCCAGCGACAAGTTCCGCATCGCCCCCGGCATCAAGGGCATGGTGATGCTGGTCTTCGATCTGCCCAGCTATCCCTTCGTCTTCAAGCTGATCAAGGACTACTTCCCGCCGCAGAAAGAGACCACGCGCGAGCTCATCCAGAGCAAGTACCTGCTCGTGAAGCAGCACGACCGCGTGGGGCGCATGGCAGACACCCTGGAGTACAGCAACGTCGCCTTCCCGCGCTACCGCTTCGAGGAAGAGCTGATCCGCGAGCTCAAGACCTTCTGCCCCAGCCTGGTCGAGGAAAAGGGCGACGACCTCATCCTCAAGCACGTCTACATCGAGCGCCGCATGGTGCCGCTCAATATCTACATCCAGGAAGCCACGCCGCCGCAGCTGGAGCATGCCGTGGTCGAGTACGGCAATGCCATCAAGGATCTGGTGGCCGCCAACATCTTCCCTGGCGACATGCTCTGGAAGAACTTCGGCGTGACCCGCCACGGCAAGGTGGTGTTCTACGACTACGACGAGATCGAATACCTCACCGACTGCAACTTCCGCAAGGTGCCCACGCCGCGTACCGAAGAGGAGGAGCTGTCCGGCGAGGTCTGGTATGCCGTCGGCCCGCGCGACGTCTTCCCCGAGACCTTCGGCCCCTTCCTGCTGGGCCATCCCGGCGTGCGCGAGCTCTTCATGCGCCACCACGCCGACCTGCTCGAGGCCGAGTTCTGGCAGGGCCACAAGGAGCGCATCCTGGCCGGCCATGTGCACGACGTCTTTCCCTACGAGGCGCACAAGCGCTTCTACGCCCAGCCCTCGACTGCAGCGCTGCCGGCCACGCCGGCCGAACCGCTGGACCGCGAGCTGCCCATTCAATAACCCCTTGAGTCCATTCCAGGAGAGCCTCCATGTCCGACTCCATCGTCATCGTTTCCGCCGCCCGCACGCCCATCGGTGGCCTGCTGGGTGATTTCTCCAATCTCGCCGGCTGGGAGCTGGGCGCCGTGGCCATCAAGGCCGCCGTGGAACGCGCCGGCGTACCCGCCGATGCCATCCAGGAAGCCTTCATGGGCAACTGCCTGATGGCCGGCCAGGGCCAGGCCCCCGCCCGCCAGGCCGTGCTCAAGGCCGGCCTGCCGCAGTCCGTCGGTGCCGTGACCCTGTCCAAGATGTGCGGCGCCGGCATGCGCGCCGTCATGTTCGCGCACGACACCCTGAAGGCCGAGAGCGCCGACATCCTCATCGCAGGCGGCATGGAGTCCATGACCAATGCCCCGCACCTGATGTTCGCGCGCAAGGGCGTGAAGTACGGTGCCGCGCAGATGTACGACCACATGGCCCTGGACGGCCTGGAAGACGCCTACGAGCGCGGCAAGGCCATGGGCGTGTTCGCCGAGCAGTGCGTCAGCAAGTACGCCTTCAGCCGCGAGGCCCAGGACCAGTTCGCCATCGCCTCGACCGAGCGTTCCAAGAAGGCCAACGAGGACGGCAGCTTTGCCTGGGAAATGGCCCCCGTGACCCTGTCCGGCAAGGCCGGTGACGTGGTCATCAGCCGTGACGAGCAGCCCTTCAAGGCCAAGCTGGACAAGATCCCCGGCCTGAAGCCCGCCTTCAAGAAGGACGGCACCATCACCGCCGCCACCTCCTCCAGCATCTCCGACGGTGCTGCCGCCCTGGTGCTGATGCGCGAGAGCACCGCCGCCAAGATGGGCCTGAGCCCCGTCGCCCGCATCGTGGGTACGGCCGTGCACGCCAATGCGCCCGAGTGGTTCACGACGGCCCCGGTCGGCGCCATCCAGAAGCTGCTGGCCAAGAACGGCTGGGACGCCAAGAGCGTGGACCTCTGGGAAGTCAACGAGGCCTTCGCTGCCGTGACCATGGCCGCCATGGCCGAGTTCAAGCTGCCGCACGAGATCGTCAACGTCAACGGCGGTGCCGTGGCGCTGGGCCACCCCATCGGCGCCTCCGGTGCCCGCATCCTGGTGACCCTGCTGGGCGCGCTGAAGCATCGTGGCCTCAAGCGTGGCGTCGCCTCGCTGTGCATCGGTGGTGGTGAAGCCACCGCCGTGGGCGTCGAGCTGATCTGAGGCTGAGGGCCGGGTCTTGCCCCCCGGCTGCACGAGGCGCGGCTGCCGGCCTGGTCCGGCCCGCGCCTTCTTTTTGACGCCGTTCTTTTGACGCCGCTCGAGGCGATACCCATGAAGCATGTCCTGATCATTGGCGCCTCCCGCGGCCTGGGCCTGGAGTTCGTGCGCCAGTACTGCGAGGCTGGCGAGCGCGTCGTGGCCACGGCCCGCAGCGACGACGGCCTTGAGGTCCTGCGCCAGCTCGGCGCCAAGCCCCTGCGCCTGGATGTGGCGAACGTGGCCAGCTGTGCCGGCCTGGCCTGGCAGGTCGATGGCGAGGCCTTCGACGAGGTGGTGATCAATGCCGGCGTCTTCGGCGAGCGCACCGACGGCCTGGTGACGCCGACGGAGGCCGTCTTCGACCAGGTCATGCACACCAATGTGCTGGGTCCCATGCGCGTGCTGCCGCAGCTGCTGGACAGCCTGGCGCCGCAGGCCCGCGTGGCGGTGATTTCGTCGGTCATGGGCTCCATTGCCCTGCGCGAAAACAACCATGGCTGGCTCTACCGGGCCTCCAAGGCCGCGCTGAACTCGGTGATGAAGGACGCGTCCCTGGCCCTGGCCGGCCGCGCGATCTGCGTGAGCCTGCATCCCGGCTGGGTGCGCACGGACATGGGCGGTGCCGGCGCCGACATCGACCCAGCCACCAGCATCGCCGGCATGCGCGCCTTGCTGGCCCGCCTGCAGCCATCGGACAATGGCGGCTTCTTCAATCACGACGGCCAGCCCCTGGCCTGGTGAGGCGCTCACGAGGCGTCTCATCGTCGATCCACGGATCCTCCCGATCCCACCGATTCCCCCCGTTCCCGGAGTACCCCTCTCATGCTGCTCAGTGAAGACCATCGTGCCGTGCAGGACGCCGTGCGCGCTTTCGTGCAAGACCAGATCGCGCCCCGCGCGGCCGAGTGGGACAAGAGCCACCACTTCCCCGCCGAGGAGCTGAAGGGCCTTGCCGCGCTGGGCTGCTACGGCGTGGCCGTGCCCACCGAGTACGACGGCGCCGGCCTGGACTACCTCGCCCTGGCCATCATCCTGGAAGAGATCGGCGCGGGCGACGGCGCCACGTCCACGGTGGTCAGCGTCAACAACTGCCCGGTGTGCTCCATCCTGATGGCCTTCGCCAACGAGGCGCAGAAGCAGGAGTTCCTCAAGCCCCTGGCCCGCGGCGACATGCTGGGCGCCTTCTGCCTGACCGAGCCGCATGTGGGCTCCGAGGCCGGCGGTCTGAAGACGACGGCTGTGCGCGATGGCGAGGACTACGTCCTCAATGGCGTCAAGCAGTTCATCACCAGCGGCAAGAACGGTGACGTCGCCATCGTGATGGCTGTCACCGACAAGGCGGCGGGCAAGAAGGGCATCAGCGCTTTCCTGGTCCCCACGAAGACGCCGGGCTACACGGTGGCCCGCATCGAGGACAAGATGGGCCAGCACGCCAGCGACACGGCGCAGATCCTGTTCGAGAACTGCCGCATCCCCGCGCGCTACCGCCTGGGCGAGGAAGGGCAGGGCCTGAAGATCGCGCTGTCGGGTCTGGAGGGCGGCCGCATCGGCATCGCCAGCCAGAGCGTGGGCATGGCCCGCGCAGCCTTCGAGGCGGCGCTGAAGTACAGCAAGGAGCGCGTGGCCTTCGGCGTGCCCATCTTTGAGCACCAGGCCATGCAGCACAAGCTGGCCGACATGGCCACGCAGATCGAGGCCGCGCGCCAGCTGATCTGGCATGCCGCCAGCCTCAAGGATGCTGGCCAGCCCTGCCTCAAGGAAGCGGCCATGGCCAAGCTCTTCGCCTCCGAGATGGCCGAGAAGGTCTGCTCGGCCGCCATCCAGATCCACGGTGGCTACGGCTATGTGAGCGATTTCCCCGTCGAGCGCATCTACCGCGATGTGCGTGTGACCCAGATCTACGAAGGCACCTCCGAGGTCCAGAAGATCCTGATCGGGCGCGCCCTGGTCTGAGCGATGGCCGGAAGGGCGGAGCAGGCCCGCAGTGCGCCCAGGGAGCGAAAGCCCGGGCTGCGCGGGCGAGGGAAATGGCCTAAGGTCGCGGCATGAGTGAATCGCCCTTCGCCGGCCGCGTCGCCCCGGCCCGCCCGCCCCTCCAGTTCTACTTCGACTTCTCCTCGCCGTACTCGTACATCGCCTCGGAGTGGATCAATGCCGTCGCGGCCCGCCACGGGCGCACCGTCCAGTGGCATGCCATTTTGCTGGGTGTGACCTTCCAGGCCGCCGAGCTGAAGCCGCCGGTGGCCCATCCCATCAAGCGAGACTATGCGCTGCGGGACTTCGAGCGCTCGGCGCATTTCGCGGGCCTGCCCTACCGGCAGCCGGAGCCATTTCCCATCGCCACGCACCACGCGGCGCGCGTCTTCTGGTGGCTGCACGACACCCACGGCCCGCAGCAGGCCGTGGATTTCGCACGGGCCGGTCTGCGGGCCTACTTCACCCGTGGCGTGGTGCTGAGCGATGTTGCTCAGCTCAAGGCGCTGGTGTCCGAACTGGGCCTGGACGCCGAGGCCGCCGAGGCAGCCTGGCAGGACGATCGCTGGAAGCAGCGCCTGCGGGCCGTGAACGAGGCTGCCGTGGCCGCGGGCGTGTTCGGCGCGCCCTTCTTCCTCATCGACGGCGAACCCTTCTGGGGCAATGACCGCCAGCCGCAGATCGAGCGCTGGCTGGCCAGCGGGCCATTCACGCGGCTCTGATCACGCCGGGCAGGCGTCAGGAAAAGAAACGGCAGCCGCGTGGGCTGCTGTCGTGCCGAGGGGCGATTGCCTCAACCCTTGGCCTGCCGCCTTGCCTCCAGATCCGCCCAGAGACTCTCCGCCATGCGGTTGGCCTCGCTGCGCTGGGATTCGTTCAGCTGCTGGTAGTCCTTGGTGCCCACGAACCAGTCGGCGCTGAGCGTGTCGCCCGCGCGCCGGGCGACCAGGTTCCAGGCCGCGGCGTCCAGGGGCCGCTTCTCCAGCAGATAGGACTCCGAGATGATGGCTGCCGCATGCAGATTGCCTCGGACATAGGCCTGGCGCAGGGCTTCGCGGGCGGCTTCGCGGTAGGGATAGCCGGGCTCATGCTCGGGGTCCTGAGGCTTGCCGTCCAGGGCGAAGAGGTAGCGCTCGGCCAGGTGCGTGAGCGCCTGGCGATCACCGTTGTTGGCCGCCTGGCGCAGATCGCCCAGGCTCATCTGGTAGTAGCGCTGGTCGATGTGATAGCCCAGCTTGCGCAGGGCTTCGGCTTCGGCACGCTGCTGCGGGGTTTCGGGCTGGATGTCGGGCGGCGGCATGCCGGGCACGGTGCCCGGCGAGCCGCCCTGGCCGGCGGCCAGCCAGACTTGCTGCCCGTTGCCGCCGGTGCCCTGCGCCTGCGCGCTACTGGCTGGCACGGGGCGGAACAAGTCGGCCAGGCCGGTGTTGAGCCCCGCATTGCGCTGGGCCGCCTCGGCTTTGGCGCGGGCCTGGGCCTCCTCGGCACGTGCGGCCTCACGCTCATCCAGCCAGTACCAGCTGGCCAGCGTCAGACCGGTGGCGACAAGGGCGGCCAGGCCCAGATGCTTGGGGCTCATGACCAGGCTCCTTACAGGCTCAGGCAGCGGCCCAGGCCGTTGGCGTAGCCGTAGCGCGAGTAGTAGTCACGCTGCGAGGGCGAGCCGTGGGTGGAGTAGTCCGCCGCGGCACGGGCCGAGCGCACGGCCGACTCGATGAAGGACGGATAGCCCAGCGAGGTCTGAGCGTACTTGGCAAAGGTGCCGGCCACGCAGTCAGCCTGCAGCTCCTGCATGGGTGCCTGCTTGTAGATACCGCGGGTGAACTGGATGCTGTGGCCCCACTCGTGCGCGAGGATGAACTTGGCCACGTAGTTGCCGTAGCTGTTTTCCTGGCCCTGCAGGAAGCGCACGCCCACGCTGATGGTGTAGGGGCCGCAGGCCACGGCACTGCCGGGGACGCCTTCGCCGCAGGCATTGCGGTCCACGTAGACGGTGGGGCGGGCATAGCTGCCCAGTTGGCGTCGGATCTCGGTGGCCGAGTTCTGGATGTAGGTGCTGTTGACGACAGCGGCCTGGGCGCCCAGGGCTCCCATGTACAGCGCGACCGCGACGCCCAGGGTGCGGGCGATGGGGGACTTCAGAAGTTTCGTGTGCATATCTGCCTCGTACAGATGGATGGATGGTTCAGGCCTGTCGGCCCGGCTTGTTATGGAAGCGCATGCTGCACAACTTCTGCACGCGCGACACGGAGTGTGGTGGCCGGGAAGCGCGATGAACTCGGGGTTTGCCTGCAGACATCAGGCCCAACCCTATTGGCAGTTCTTCCAGGGTGATGCCTGCCGGGCCCGCGGGACTGCGGGGCGGGTAGATCAGCGGCTGAGCGAGGCGCCGGGTGCGAGCAGGTGTTGCCAGACCTGTGGATGCCACAGGGCGCGCTCCCGCAGGGGCATGCCGTCTGGCAGGTCCGGATTGGGCAGGCGCAACCAGAGGCGCTTGTCCAGCTGCGCCCGCTGGATCTGAGGGCCTAGATGCGCTTCGAACAGAGCGGCAAAGCTGCCGTCGGCCAGGCATCGTGCCCAACCCTCGCGCAGACGGCTGGCCAGGGCGGGGAGGCGGGCGTTGACGAAGAAGCCGTAAAGGGAGGGATAGGCCAGGCACCAGCCATCCACCACCCGCAGGTCCGGATGAGCCTGGGCGATGGCGTGGGCCTCGTCGGCGGCCAGCAGGAAGATGTCGAAGCGGCGCAGGCGCAGCATGGCCGGGAAGGCCTCCAGGGTCTGCACCGCCTCAAGCTTGAAGCCATTGCCGGCCAGCACCCGGGCGTCCGGCCAGTGGCTGACCTGGCCGAAGCGGTAGGTCCGCAGCGCCAGCTGGTGGCGCAGGCCTTCGAACTCGCTGCGGCGCTCGGCCAGCACCACGGGCAGGCGCACGCCGTTGACGCCCCGGCGCAGGCAGATGGGAATGCTCAGGCCGGCGTCCTGGCGGCTGCGCGAGCACATGCTGGCCCAGACGTCGAGGTCGCCGGCCCGCAGCTGGGCCAGGGCGCGGCTTTGCGTGGTGGCACTGGGGTTGGCCCGCAACTCGTAGGGGCCATGGCTGGCGAGGGTACGGTCCAGAAGCAGGCGCAGGACCTGCAGGCGGTAGGGGGGCGAGGCTGCCCCGGCATCCGCCATGTTGTGACGGATCAGCAGCGGTGCTTGGGCCGACACGCTCGACGCCATGCCGATGCCGCAGACCGTCAGCAGCAGCTGGCGGCGGTGGGGCACATGGGGGATGTCTGGCGGCGGCATGGGCGAGGTGTCCGCCCGCCAGCATAGCCCTGGCCCAGGCCGCCAGCGCGGGCGCTGCAGTGAGGACTGCGGACTAGTACCGCCGCCCGGCCGCACGCAGCGGCTTCAGAGCTCCGCCACGCCCTTGATGCGGATGGGCGCTGCGCTGGCCACCGGGCTGGCCTCCTGCACCTTGCCCTGCAGCCGGTCCAGCAGGTCCTTCCACTGCGCGCGGGCGGTCACCACATTGGCCAGCTTCACATGGCCGTAGCCCCGGATCTTCTCCGGCAGGCGGGCCAGGGCCAGCATCAGCTCGTAGCGCGGCTTCTCGAGGCCCGGCTGCAGCAGCGGCAGGATTTCGCGGCGCAGCAGCTGCTCGTAGTCGGCCAGCAGCTGGCGCTCCATGCGGCGTTCCTCGGTCTTGCCGAAGATGTCCAGCCAGCCGCCGCGCAGGCCCTTCAGGCGGGCCAGCAGCTTGAGCGCAGAGAAGGTCCAGCTGCCCAGCTCGATCTTCTTCGCGCGGCCGTCGGCACCGGGCTTGGAGACCAGGGGCGGGGCCATGTGGAAGGAGAGGCGATCAAAGGACTGGAACTGCTCCTTCAGCGCCTGCTCGAAGCGGCCGTCGGTGTAGAGGCGTGCGACCTCGTACTCGTCCTTGATGGCCATGAGCTTGGCCAGGTAGCGGGCCACGGCCTTGGTGAGGCGCTCGCCCTGGCCCAGCGCGCCCAGGCGGCCTTCGGCCAGACGGATCTCCTGGACCAGCGCCAGGTAGCGCTGGGCGTAGGCGGCGTCCTGGTAGTCGGTGAGGAAGCGCAGGCGGCGGCTGATGAGGCCGTCCTCGCCGTCCAGCTTGTCCTGACCCAGCAGCAGCTGCACGGGCGTGCCGTCCGGCTGGCCGGCCAGGCGGCGCAGGGCCTCGGGCGCTGCGATCGCCAGGCGGCCCAGGGCGAAGGCGGTCTTGTTGCCGTCCACGGCCACGCCGTTGAGCTCGATGGCGCGCATCAGCGCATTGAAGCTCACCGGGATCAGGCCACGCTGCCAGCAGGCGCCCAGCATGATGATGTTGCTGGGCATGGTGTCCCCCATCAGCTCCTGGGCGATGGCCTGCGCGTCGATGGTGTCCAGCAAATCAAGCTGGCCGCCGACGGCATGCTGCATCTTCGCGAGCAGGCCCTGGCCCTGCAGGCTGGCATCGGGGTTGCGAACGAAGGCGGCGGTGGGCAGCTCGTGCGTGTTGGCCAGGATCACGGTGCGGCCGGGCTTGACGGTGCCCAGGGCGTCGGGCGAGGCGCCCACCACCATGTCGCAGGCCAGCAGCACGTCGGCCTGCTGGGTGTCGATGCGGACCTGGTTGAGCAGGTCCTGCGTCGGCGCCACACGCACGAAGGACAGCACCGAGCCGCCCTTTTGCGCAAAGCCCATGAAGTCCAGCACCGAGGCCTGCTTGCCCTCCAGGTGGGCCGCCATCGAGACCAGCGCACCCACGGTCACCACGCCGGTGCCGCCCACGCCGGTCACCAGCATGTCGAAGGGGCCGGTCCACTGCCAGGGCGCGGGCGGCTGGATGGCGTTGATCTCGCGGGCCAGGTCGGCTGCGGTGAAGCCCGAGCCCACCTTCTTCTTCAGCTGCGCACCATGCACCGAGACAAAGCTCGGGCAGAAACCGTTCACGCAGGAGAAGTCCTTGTTGCAGCTGCTCTGCTCGATGGCGCGCTTGCGGCCCCAGTCGGTCTCCACGGGCACGACGGAGAGGCAGTTGCTGGCCTGCCCGCAGTCGCCGCAGCCCTCGCAGACGGCCTCGTTGATGAAGACGCGCTTGGGCGGGTCGTAGAACTCGCCCTTCTTGCGGCGGCGGCGCTTCTCGGCGGCGCAGGTCTGGTCGTAGATCAGCACCGTCACGCCCTCGATCTCGCGCAGCTCGCGCTGCACGGCGTCGAGTTCAGCACGGTGATGGAAGGTGGTCTTGGGCGGGAAGAGGCTCTCGTGGCCGAGGTACTTCTCGGGCTCGTCGGACACCACGGCCAGACGCTTCACGCCCTCGGCCTCCACCTGGCGCGCGATCTGCGGCACGCTGGTCGTGCCGTCCACCGGCTGGCCGCCCGTCATGGCGACGGCGTCGTTGTAGAGGATCTTGTAGGTGATGTTTGCCCGGGCCGCGATGGCCTGGCGGATGGCCAGATAGCCGGAGTGGTAGTAGGTGCCGTCGCCCAGGTTCTGGAAGACGTGCTTCTCGGTGGTGAAGCGGCTGTGCGCGGCCCAGTCCACGCCCTCGGCGCCCATCTGGATGAGCCCGGAGGTGCCACGCTCCATCCAGCTGGCCATGAAGTGGCAGCCGATGCCGGCCAGCGCGCGCGAACCCTCGGGCAGCTTGGTGCTGGTGTTGTGCGGGCAGCCCGAGCAGAAGTAGGGCTGGCGGCGCACGCCGTCGGCCTCGTTGGAGAGCAGGCAGGGCGTGAGGAAATCCACCACCAGATGGCGGCGGTCCAGGGCCGGGTTGAGGCGGGCCAGCCAGTCGGCCACGGTGGCCATGATGCGCGAGGGGCGCAGCTCGCCAAGCGCCGACAGCACGGCGGCGCCGTGTTCATCGGTTTTGCCGACCACGCGGGGGCGCTGGGCGTCTGGCAGGTGGTAGAGCAGCTCCTTGATCTGGCGCTCGACCACCGGGGCCTTCTCTTCGATCACCAGCATGTCGGTGAGGCCCTGCGCGAACTCGCGCATGCGCGTGGGCTCCAGCGGGAACACGAGGCCGACCTTGTAGACACGCACGCCGGCTGCGGCCAGGGCGTTGGGGTCCAGGTCCAGGCGGCGCAGCACCTCCATGAAGTCGTAGTGCGCCTTGCCCACGGTCACGATGCCCAGCGTGGCGCGCGGGCTGGTGACGATGTGCTTGTCGATGCTGTTGAGCTTGGCAAAGGCCAGCACGGCGTCCAGCTTGTGGGCCAGGCGCGATTCGAGGTCCAGGGAGGGCAGGTCGACCTGGCGGATGTGCAGGTTCGTCGGGGCGACGTAATCGACCGGATGCCCGAAGTCCAGGGGCACGCGGTCCAGGTCCACCGTCATGCCGGACTCGACGACTTCCGAGATGGCCTTGAAGCCCACCCAGGCGCCCGAGAAGCGTGACAGCGCCCAGCCGTAGAGGCCGAACTCCAGATACTCGGCCACATTGGCCGGATGCACGATGGGCATGCTCCAGGCCTGCAGGGCCAGGTCGCTCTGGTGCGGGGTGGAGGAGGAGACGCAGCCGTGGTCGTCCCCGCAGACCACGAGCACGCCGCCCTGGGTGGAGCTGCCGTAGACGTTGCCGTGCTTCAGCGCATCGCCCGAGCGGTCCACGCCGGGGCCCTTGCCGTACCACATGGCGAAGACGCCATCGACCGTGCGCTTGGGGTCCAGCGCCACGCGCTGCACGCCCAGGCAGGCCGTGGCGGCCAGATCCTCGTTGATGGCGGGCAGGAAGTTGACCTGCGCGGCATCGAGAAACTTCTTGGCCTTCCACAGCTGCTGGTCGACCATGCCCAGCGGTGAGCCGCGGTAGCCGGAGACGAAGCCCGCGGTCTTCAGGCCGTTGCGCTCATCCAGGGCCTTCTGGGCCAGCAGCAGGCGCACCAGGGCCTGCGTGCCGGTGAGGAAGACCTGGCCGCTGCCGGCGCTGAGGTTGTCCGAGAGCTTGTAGGGGCGCAGCGCCGGGGTGTCGGGGCTCGGGGCGAGCGTGAGGGCATCGGACATGGCGGTCTCCTGGCGCGGGTTCTTGTAGGGAAAACTGCGCGAGATTTTTGGCGAGCACGGGCAGTGTTTGTTTCTTCAATTCCCCCTGTCAAGGTGTCCAGTGAGAGAATTCCTCTCGAGGAGGCTTGATATGGAGTCAGAACGTTTCGATCGCGCCACGCGCCAGATCCTGGAGGCCCTCCAGGCCGATGCGCGGCTCTCCACCCAGGCCCTGGCGGAGCGGGTGGGGCTGTCGGCCACGCCGGTCTGGCGCCGGGTCAAGGAGCTGGAGGACAGCGGCGTGATCCGGCGCCATGTCGTGCTCGTGGACCGCGAGAAGCTGGGCCTTTCGATCTGTGTGCTGGCCAATGTCAGCCTGGTGCGGCACAGCGAGGGTGCGGTGGAGCAGTTCGAGCAGCTCGTGCTGACCAGCCGCGAGATCATCGAGTGCCACGGCATCACGGGCGAGGCGGACTACGTCATCAAGGTCGTCGTGCCCGACATGAAGGCCTATGACCAGTTCCTGCAGAGCAAGGTCTTCAAGGTGCCGGGCGTGGCCAGCGTGCGCAGCAATGTGGTGCTGCGCGAGGTGAAGTACGAGACGGCGCTGCCCGTGGGCTGAGTACGGCGCCGGTCAGCCTGACCAGGAGAATGGCCCATCGAAGCCGCAGGCAGCGCGGCAGATTCCGGAGGCATCGCATGTTCACGGTCTATGGTCTTGCAGGGCGGGTCATCAGCGGGGATCTCGAGCAGTTGGCCCGCTCCGAGGCGGTGCAGTCCCTCGCGCGGGTGCGCGCGGCAGCGGCCGTGGGCCGTGGCTCGGAGGTGGTGGGCACCGCGCTGCAGCGTGTGCAGTCTGGCGGCTCCCCACCCTTGGGCGGCCTCGCAGCGGGCGTCCGTCAGGCGCTTGCGCAGTACGAGGAAGCGCCCAGTCGCGAACAGCCGCTCTCCCTGGTCCGTGCGGTCATGAGCAGCCCCGCCTTCTGCCTGCCAGCACAGATGAGCATCGACGAAGCCTGGCAGGCCCTGCAACAGCGCGGCCTGAGCCAGGCGCCGGTGCTGGGGGCGGACGGGCACCCCGTGGGCCTGCTGCTGCGCGGCGAGCTGCTGCCGCCCTCGCTCATGGGCTCACCCGACCTGCCCAACCCCTGGCATTGGCAGCACCTGCTGGCCGAGACGGTCCAGCAGCACATGCTCTCCCCGGTGCCCTGTGCCAGCCCCCAGACCCCCTTGCGCCAGCTGGCGCGCCTCCTGCTGGACCTGCACCTGCCCGGCCTGCCAGTGCTGGACGAGGCGGGCGTCCTGGTGGGCTTTGTCTCGCGCAGCGACCTGCTCAAGGCTGTCGCGCACGATCCGCCGCTGGATCTCTGGGGCTAGCTGTCGCCATCCCGACGTGGCATGGGCCTGCGATGCCAGCGAGGGCAAGGGCCCTCAGCGCCGTTGCCGGCTCTGCAGCCAGCCGGGATACTCGGCAGCCGGCATGGCCACGGCATAGAGCCAGCCCTGCGCGGACTGCACGCCGATGTCCCGCAGGAAGGCCTCCTGCGAGATGGTCTCCACGCCCTCGGCCACGATGCTGAGGTTCAGCTCCCTGGCCACGCTGACCACCGATTTCATCAGCGCCTCGCTGCGTTCCTGCTCGGGTCCTGATTTGAGGAAGGACCGGTCCAGCTTGATGACGTCAATGGGCAGTCGGGCCAGCATGGCCAGGGACGAGAAGCCGGTGCCGAAGTCGTCCAGGTAGACCTTGTAGCCCAGGCCCCGGCACTCCTGCATAAAGGCTGCCGTGCGCTGCTGGTCGCCGATCACGCTGCTTTCGGTGAGCTCCACGTCCAGCAGGCCGTGGGCAGCGCGCTGGCACTCCGAGAGCCAGCGCAGCAGGTCGGCGTCCTGGAATTGCCGCGCGCTGATGTTCACCGCGATGCGGGTGGGCAGGCCCTGGGCGCGCCATTGCGCCGCCTGCGAGGCTGCGCTGACGATGACCCAGCGGCCGATGGCGGAGATCTGGCCGTTGTCCTCGGCGCGAGCGATGAAGAGGTCCGGGCGGATCAGTCCGCGCTTGGGATGGCGCCAGCGCAACAGGGCCTCCACGCCCAGGCAGTGCCCGGTGCGCAGGTCCAGCTTGGGCTGGTAGTGCAGCTCCAGCTGCTGCAGCTCCAGCGCCTTGCGCAGATGATGGTCCAGCCACAGGCGCTCGCGGGCGCGCTGCTGCATGCGGGGGTCGTAGACACGCTGCGTGCGGCCGCCCTCTTCCTGGGCGCTGTGCAGGGCGGTGTCGGCATTGCGCAGCAGCTCCTCCAGCTCAGCGCCATGCATGGGATGGCAGGCAATGCCGATGCTGACCGGCACCACCAGTTCCGTGCGCTTGAGGCTCAGGGGCTGGGTGAAGCGCTGAAGCACCATGCGACCCAGGCGCTGCATCTCCTCGATGCCACCGGGGCCGGGCATCAACACCATGAACTCGACGCCCAGCGAGCGGGCCACCACGGCGGGCGCCGGCAGCAGCGTCTTGAGCGCGCTCGCCACGGCCACCAGCACCTCGTCCGCGCCGTCGGGGCCGAAGTTGTCGCGCAGCAGGCTGAAGTCGCGTGGCTTGATGGCCAGCAGGCCGAATTCTTCGCTGCGCTCGATCAGGCTCAGCAGTCGCTCGCGCACCGCGTAGCGGCTCATGAGCCCGGTGAGCTCATCCTCGTAGACCAGGGTGTGCAGTACTTCGTTCTGCAGGTCCTGGCCGCCGCTGCCGGTCTCGGCGCCGTTGTCAGGGCCCAGGTCGGTGCCGCACAGCACCAGCTGGCGCCGGGCCGGACCGGCACTGTGAAGGCGCTGGACCTGCCATAGGTAGAGATGGTCGCCGTCAGGCGTGGGACAGCGCAGTTCCTCCTGCCACAGGGGGTCTGGCTGGCTGGCGGCCTTGGCGACCTGATCCAGCAGCGCCGCTGGCAGCGAGCGCAGGCTGCTGAGCGCGCAGCCCCGCAACTGGCTGGGGCGCAGGCCGGTGAGCATGCCGAAGCCGGCGTTGGCATGGCTGATCCTGCCCTGCTCGTCCACCAGCGCCAGGGCCAGGCCCAGCAACTCGCTCAGGGCGTGATCCAGTGGCCCGGCATCGCGCGGGAGGCGCTCGGAAGCTATGGGGGAGGGACTCATTACAGCTTGACGCCCATGCAGGCCAATGTGGCCGCAGTATCGCCCGCGACGCAAAGGCGATGTGTGTGATTTGTCGTGCAATTGCCCGCTTTCGTAGGCATGGCCGACACAAGCAGCGCGACTACCATGGCCGGGTGCGTCAGGCGCTTGGGCCTGTGCGCCGTCTCAGGGACCAGCAACAACACGGCCATGTCAGAAGTCCAGACCCGCCCCGCGCCCGCCGCCGACCAGGCCCTGCACAGCGAGCTGAGCGCCGAGGCCCTGCGCGTGCTGCACAAGGTTGTCGAGGAACTGCCCGATGCCTGCGAGCGCCTGCGCTACGTTCAGCAGATGACCGAACAGGCGGCCAACAAGGTCCTGAACCTGGTCGAGAAGGCCCAGGACGACGCGTCTGAAGTGGGCAAGAAGGGCCAGGACCTGGCCGAGGCCCTGGAGCGCCTCGCGTCGTCCGACGACATGAGCGTGGACCGCGCCCGCGCCATGATGCGCCTTTGCGCGGCCTATGCCCGCCAGGCCGGTGGCTTTGCCGAGCGCGAGCAGGCTCTGCACACCGAACTCATGCTGGCCCAGGGCTTCCAGGATCTCTCCGGACAAGTGATCAACAAGGTCATCGGCATGCTGGACCGGGTGGAGAGCCCGCTGCAGCAGCTGCTGGCCAGCTCGGAGCCTCCCGTCCTGGCGGAGGAGGCCGCACCCGGTGCCGGTGCGACGCTGGAAGGCGTGCAGACGCCTGACAAGGCCCTGAAGCAGGACGACGTGGACGATCTGCTCGCCTCGCTGGGCTTCTGATCGAGCCCTGGCCGGCGTCTCAGGCGAGGGCGTCCCCCTGCCAGTCGCGGGTCTGCAGTCCGTAATAGTCCGCCAGGAGCGCATAGAGCCGGGGATGTTGCCGGGCCATCAGCTCGCCTTGCTCGAAGAAGCTCTCGCTGGCTACCGCGAAGAACTCGGCCTCATCGGTCGCGGCATAAGCATCCAGCAGACTGGGCTGGCCTTGGGCGATGGCGGTCTTCAGGGCCAGGTACTCGGTCTGCATGACCGCCGCCCAGTGGGCATGGGCCTCCCGGCTGCCCAGTGGAGGCGCTCCGTTGGCGCGGCCATTGGCCTGGTCCAGCTGGTGGGCGAACTCATGAATCACCACGTTGCGGCCGTCATCCGGCACGCGGGCACCGGCCAGCACGTCCTGCCAGGACAGGATCACCTGCCCCTGCTGCCAGGACTCGCCGCTGAGCCAGTCGCGCCGCTCCATCTGGACGCCGGCACCCAGTTCGTGCACGCGCTGCACCGCAAAGGCCGCCGGATACAGCAGGACCTGGCTCAGCTGGGGGTAGACACCCCGGGCATGGCTCAGCAAAGGCAGGCAGGCCTGGGCGGCAATCAGCACCTTCATGGCCGTGCTCACCTTGAGCCCCGCACAGCCGATGACGGGCTTTTCTGCGACGAAGACCTGGACCAACTGCTGCAGCCGGCGTTGCTGCGGCGGCGTCAGGCGGCGGTACAGAGGCCATTCGCGGCGCAGCAGGCTGCGCCAGGCGGCAGGAAACGGCGCCTGCATCCGGCGCTGGCGCTGGCGTCGCCGCCACCAGGGCGGCAACAGCAGCAGACCCAGGGCCACAAGGCCCAGGAGACCGAGGAGAAGCAGTGGCATATGGGCCTCAGGAGTGCCGTGGATGGCTGCAGATGGGGACAGCGGGCCGCTCTGCAAGACCGGGTCCGCCCGGATGCCTCATGGATTCCCCTGGCGGGGGAGGGCGGCGATTTGCGGCGTCGTCGCCACACTTTGTGACAGGTGCGGGCTTTTGGGGGCTTCCACTAGCGGGGGGACGTGGCCCTGCTGCCAGAATTCGGGCCAGGCGCATCTGCGTCGCCCGGCGCTGCTTCCGGCTGTCATCTGCCTTGCATATGCGAGCGGCACACTGGAACCCGGCGCGCGATGTCGTCAGGCGGTACCGCGTCTGCCCCAGTGATGGCAGCTCGGGTTCTGCCCTGCGCCTGGGTGGTGTTCGGCCGAGGCAGTCTTTGTGGTCGGAGTGGCTCCTGCATGCGGTTTTATGTGCTGAGTCCTATGAGCGAAAACGTTTGGCTTCCCGCAAAAGTGAGAAGTGAAACGTTTGCGCTTGATTTTGTTTCTGTTGTGTGCACTTGACTCGCCGAGCTCCATGGTTTTGGTGGGTTGTCGGTTTTTTATTCTTTCTTGAGGAGTTGTCGGCATGAACGACTTGCATTGGTCTCGCTTTTCCCGCACGGCGCTGAGCGTCGCGGTGGCCATCGTGGCTGCTGCTCCGGCGCTGGCGCAGAACACCACGGCTGCCGTGGGTGGGCGCGTGACGTCGCCCGATGGCAAGCCGGTCGCGGGCGCGACGGTGCTCATCGTGCACACTGAGTCGGGCTCGGCGAACAGCCTGACGACGGACAGCGAGGGCCGCTACTCGGCACGCGGTCTGCGCGCCGGCGGTCCCTACGTCATCACGGTGACCAAGGGCAGCGACAGCAACCAGCGCCAGGGCGTGTTCCTGGCCCTGGCCGAAACCACCGCCATTGACCTGACCGTCGGCCAGGCCCAGAACCAGCTGGCTCAGGTGACGATCTCGGGCAGCAGCACCAAGATCAACTCGGCCACCATGGGCTCGGGCACCAACCTGACCGGCGCCGAGCTGGCCGCCCAGTTCTCCATGCAGCGCAATCTGCAGGACTATGCCCGCCTGGATCCCCGCATCGCCCAGACCAACAAGGAAAACGGCGAGATCTCGGCAGCCGGCCAGAACAACCGCTTCAACTCCATCACCGTCGACGGCGTGTCCATCAGCGACACCTTCGGCCTGGAAGCCAACAACCTGCCGACGATGAAGCAGCCGGTGTCGATGGATGCCATCGACTCGGTGCAGATCAACCTGTCCAACTATGACGTGACGCAAAAGGGCTATACCGGTGCGAACGTCAATGCGGTGACCAAGTCGGGCACCAACAAGTTCAAGGGCACGGTCACCTATACCTATCGTGACCAGGATATGGCCGGCCGCCGATGGAACCGTCCGCCCACGGACACCTTCACCCGCCTGACCCCCTTCAAGGAAAAGCTGTACGGCTTCACCTTGGGCGGCCCGATCATCAAGGACAAGCTCTTCTTCTTCACGGCCTACGAAGAGCAGCACAACAGCATCTCCTCGCCTGCCTACGGCCCGGCCGGCTCGACGAACGCGACTGCGGTGAACATCACCCAGGCGCAGACCGCCGAAGTCCAGAAGATCATGCAGGACGTCTACAAGGTGGACGCCGGCAGCCTGACCAACGTCAGTGGCCAGGAACTGAGCGTCAAGGACGCCCTGGTCAAGCTGGACTGGAACATCAGCGACAAGCACCGTGCCAACGTCCGCTACACCAAGACCGAGCAGAACGAGCCCACCCTGCCGGGCTTCGGCACCAATCAGCTGGCCCTGAGCTCCTACTGGTACCGTGAGCGCAAGACCATCGAGACCGTGGTGGCCCAGCTGTTCAGCGACTGGACGGAAGACTTCTCGACTGAGCTGAAGATCTCGAACCGCGACTACGAGAAGGCCACGCTGAGCGACACCAACCTGCCGCAGATCAACGTGACGTGGACCAATGGCAGCAGCCGCACGCTGAACCTCGGCACGGAGCGCAGCCGCCACCTCAACAACCTCAAGACCAAGACGCTGGACGGCTACTTCGCCGGCAACCTGTTCGTGGGCGACCATGAAATCAAGGGCGGTGCGGACCTGTCCCGCAACGAGATCTACAACGTCTTCCTGCAGGATGCCCGCGGCAACTACACCTTCTCGGGCAGCGGCGCTCCCGGCACCGCCAACGACCCGCTGACGATGCTGCGCAACGGCATCCCGACGTCCTACTCGGTGCAACTGCCCTTCCCGGGCAAGAAGCTGGAAGACTCGATCGCGAACTGGACGCTGACCAACATCGGCTTCTTCCTTCAGGACACCTGGAAGATCAACAAGAAGCTGAACATCACGGCCGGCATCCGCGTTGACGAGGTGAAGACGGACGACCGCCCGGTGGCCAACGCTGCCGCAGCCCTGCCGGTGGTGCCTGGCAATGCCGCCACCAACACCCGCCAGACCGGCGGCTTCGGCATGGACAACACGGCCAATGTCGACGGCCAGAAGCTGGTGCAGCCGCGCCTGGGCTTCAACTACCAGCTGGACACGGTGGCTCAGCGCAAGTCGCAGATCCGCGGCGGCGTGGGTCTGTTCCAGGGCGCCGCGGCCAATGTGTGGCTGACCAATCCCTACCAGAACGTCGGCTCCACCGCCGTCTACAACTGCGGCGGCTCGACCAACCCCTGCCCTGCCGGCTTGCGCTTCAACCCGGACGGTGATCACCAGCCGGCACTGACCGGCACGCCCCAGGCCAACGTCGACTTCGTCGAGAAGGGCCTGTCGCAGCCGTCCGTGTGGAAGCTCAACCTGGCCTGGGATGGCCAGCTGCCCTGGTACGGCCTGGAGGCCGGCGTGGAATGGCTGCACACCAAGGTCAAGCAAGGCCTGTACTACCAGCACCTGAACCTGGGCACCGTGACGGCCTACGCACCGGACGGCCGTGAGATGTACTACAACGCCGCCGGTCGCAGCGAAGCCTGCTGGGCCGCGGGCACCGACTCGTTCAACTCGAACTGCGGTCTGCGTTCCAAGGCGCTGTCCAATGCCGCCTACAACAACGTGCTGCTCGCCGCCTCCACCAACAAGGGCGACGGCGACACGCTGACCTTCCAGCTCTCGCAGCGCGTGAACAGCAACCTGCGCTGGTCCGTGGCCTACACCCGCACTGCTGCAACGGAAGTCAGCCCGCTGGCCTCCTCGGTGTCGAGCTCGAGCTGGAACAACCGCGCCAACTTCAACCCGAACGAGAACGTGGCGGCCAACTCGCAGTACCTGATCCGCGACCGCATCAGTGCTGCCGTGAACTTCAGCAAGGCCTTTGTCGACAACTACAAGACCACGCTGGGCGTGTTCTATGAAGGTCGTGCCGGCAAGCCCTACAGCTGGGTCTACCGCAACGACATGAACGGCGACGGCCGCGCCCGCAATGACCTGATGTACATCCCCAAGGCCCCCGGCTCGGGTGAAGTCGTGTTCCGCCTGCCGGGCCAGACCGTGGCTGCCTCCGGTGCCGCTGCCGAAGCCGCCTTCTGGGACGTGGTCAACGGCGACAAGGCACTGCGCAACGCCAAGGGCGGTGTCGTGGGTCGCAACTCGGCCTTCGCTCCCTGGGTCAACAACTTCGACCTGCGCCTGTCGCAGGAAGTGCGCGGCATCACGGCCGGTGGCAAGGGCGTGATCACCCTGGACATCATGAACGTGGGCAATCTGCTGAACCGTCGCTGGGGCCAGGTCTCCGAGGCGGGCTTCCCGTCCACCCGCAGCTTCGTGAACTTCGCCGGCATCACGCCTGACGGCAAGATGGTGTATGCCGTGGCAACGCCTGATCCGCTGGTCACCCCGACGGACGCATCGGGTCGTACCCGCCTGGCGCAGTGGGGCATGAACCTGACCGCCCGCTACGAGTTCTGATCCTGCAGGCCGGCGCCTGCCGGCCCGCTTTCAGGACCTTGGCAAGGCCGCAGCTCGAAAGGGCTGCGGCCTTTTTCATGGACGCCCGGGCCCGACCCTCGCAGTCACTCAGGGCTGAGGAACCTTGGGCATGCCCAGCGCGCGGATCGCAGCGTCAATGGCCTGCATCATGGCTTCCGGCGTCTTCTTGCTGCACATCATGTGGCGCTGCAGGCCCGCCGGCAGGTCCGGGAAGTTGATCGCGCCGAGCTTCTTGCTCACTTCGCCTTGGCGGCTTAGCCAGAGGTAGTCCTCGCGGTCCATGAACATGTAGTCTGCACGGCCGGCCCCCAGCATGCGGGTGAGCTGCACCGGCGTCACCGTGGCGCGCAGGGGCGCGGGCGTCTGTTGCCGGATGAGGGCGTCGAGTTCGCTGCCATAGGAGATGCCGTCGACCACCGCCATGCGCAGCGTGCTGTCCGCCAGCAGGCTGGCAAGGCTGCGGTGGGCGTGCACTGCAGCTGCGGCGCGCGGGCCGGCGAGCACTACGTGCGGCAGGTCCTGCGACATGGGCAGGCTGAAGCGCGCATACAGCTCGCGCTCGGGGAGCTTGTACCAGCCGGGAGAGCACAGGGGGCGTTCGTTGGCCTGCAGCTCCAGCTGGATGCGCTTGAGCGGCGCCTCCTCCATCTGCGCCGTGATGCCGGCCGCTGCCAGGACCGCCCGGGACTGCTCGATCAGCAGGCCCTTGGGTTGGCGGTCCTCGGTGTAGGAGTAGGGCGGCTTGTCACGGTAGAGCAGCGTCAGCGTGCGCTCATCCGGCTGCGCTGCCGAGGGCCGGACCAGCGCCAGCGCCAGCGCCAGTGCAGCCAGGGCGAGGGGGCGATGGGTGTGCTTCATTCTGCTTCGGGGGCGTCCCAGCTGTCTCGGCTGGACCGGCCCTTGCGCTGAGCCTTCTTTTCCTGTGCCAGCCGCTCGCGTTCGGCGTCGGCGATGGCAGCGGCGGCGGCCCAGGCCTTGAACTCCTCCGGCGTCTCCAGGCTGATGCGGCCCAGCACACCCTGGCGGAAGTCGTACATCAGGATCTCCGCAGCCTTCTGCATGTTCACCCGGCCGCCACCCAGCACTGCCCCGCGCTTGCGGCCGATGGCCTCCAGCAGCGCATCGTCCTTGAGCGTCTCGACGGCGCCTTCCAGCTTGTAGCGGGCCTGCAGCAGCGGCGCGTAATGCACGCGCAGATAGTCGAGCAACTCCAGGGCGACCTCTTCCTCGTCCAGCGCATTGCGGCCGACGGCACCGCTGGCGGCCAGCTTGTAGCCGCTCTCGGGGATGTTGATGCGGGGCCACAGCATGCCGGGGGTGTCGAAAAGATAGGCGTCCTGGTCGAGCACGATGCGCTGCTCGACCTTGGTGATGCCGGGTTCGTCCCCCGTCTTGGCGGACTTCTTGCCCACCAGCGTGTTGATCAGCGTGGACTTGCCCACATTGGGAATGCCGCAGATCAGGATGCGCAACGGCTTGCTCATGCCGCCGCGCAGGGGCGCCAGCTCGCGGCAGGCGGCCACCAGGGCCTTGGCAGGGGCCTTGTTGCCTGCGTCCAGGGGCATGGCCCGCGTGCCGGGCTGGGCGTTGTAGTGGTCCAGCCAGAGCTGGGTGCGGGCCGGGTCGGCCAGGTCCTGCTTATTGAGCAGCTTGAGGCTGGGCTTGCCGTCGGTCAGCGAGGCCAGCAAGGGATTGGCACTGGAGCCGGGCAGGCGGGCATCGACGAGCTCGATGACCACGTCAATGCCTTGCTTCATGCGCTCCTTGATTGCCTTGCGGGTCGCATGCATATGACCCGGGAACCATTGGATGGCCATGCTGGGATTTCTTTCCTGTGTCGCGGTACGGTGGGCTGGGCCGCTATTGTCCTGTAGGCGGGCCCTCGGTCGTGAAGTGCAGAGGCGCCTCGCCCTCGGTCACCCGCAGCGGTGCCTGGCGCGGCAGGTCCAGGATGAATCGTGTGCCCTGGCCCGGGCTGCTCTGCACGCGCAAGTGGCCGCCAAAGAGCTGCTCGATGATGTTGTAGCTGATGGACAGACCCAGCCCGGTGCCGCCGCGTCCCAGCTTGGTGGTGAAGAAGGGCTCGAAGACGCGGTGCAGCAGCTCGGGTGCGATGCCCTGACCGTCGTCGGCGAATTCCAGCGCCAGCCAGCCAGGGGCGGTGCTGCGTGCACGGATGCTCATCAAGCCCTCGCGCGAGCTGTTCTCGAAGGCGTGGAGCAGGGCGTTATTGATGAAGTTGCTCAGTACCTGGCCCAGGGGGCCGGGGTAGGCGTCGAGCTCCAGTCCGGGCGGGATGTCGATCTCCACGCGGTGCCCGGCCTTGCGCACCACGCCCATCATGGTGGCGACGATGTCGGTGACAGTGAGGGCCAGGTCGAAGACGCGGCGCTGTTCACTGGTGCGATCCACCGCCACCTGCTTGAAGCTCGCGACCAGCCCGGCTGCTGTCTGCAGACCCCGATGGATCAGCTGCGCGGCCTGCCGTGCCTCATCCACGTAGCGGGCCAGGCTGCTGCGCCGCAGTGTGTTGGTGCTCATGGCCGCCTCGATCTCATCGGTCTTGCTCTGCAGGGTGCCGGCCATCAGCAAGGAGTTGCCGATGGGGGTGTTGAGCTCGTGCGCCACGCCGGCCACCAGCGCGCCCAGTGCCGCCAGCTTTTCCTGCGCCGCCAGCTGCTTCTGGGCGTCGCCGAGATCGGAGTAAGCGCGGGCGTTGTCCAAGGCAATGGCGGTATAGGCACTGAGGGTGCGGAACACCAGGCGCTCCATCTCGCCGTAGGCATCCTGCAGCGGCGACTGGATGGTCATCACCCCCAGCACGCGGTCGCCGATGGTCAGAGGCGCGAACAGGGCGCTCAGGGTGCGCATGGTGCCGGGCACCTGGCTGGGGTCGGAACCGTCGGGGGCGAGTGCCACCAGCAGCTCGCGGCGCTCGCGCAGGGCGCGCGCGGCATTGCTTTCTTCGGCATCGAGGCGGATGCGGTGGGGCGGCAGGCGCTGGCCCTGCTCCACGTCAAAGACGGAGCTCATGGTGAGCCCGTCGGCATCGATGAGGTAGACGGCAAAGCTGCGTGCATCCAGCAGGGCATGAACATGGCGCTCCAGCACGGCGAACACCGAGGGCGCGTCCAGCTTGGTGGTGATCTCCTGGCCTATGGTTCCCAGGCGCGCAAGCGTGCCGCTGGTCTGCTGGGCCAGCTCGGCTCGCTGCGCCTGCGCATGGGCCAGCGCGCGGTGATGGGCGGACTCTGCGCGCTCGCTTTCCGTCATGTAGCGCAGTTGCATGGCCAGCATGCGGCCGGTGACGTCCTGGCCGTGCATGCGCTCGCGCAGCGCGCTGGCGCGGACGGCGGCCCGGTAGGCCGCTTCGAAGCGGCCCAGGTCGGCATTGGTCTGGGCCTGCAGCTCAAGCAGCTCGATGGGCGGGGAATAGTGCTGGATGGCCGAGGCTGCCGCCAGTGCCTGGTCCAGGTGCCAGGCGGCCTGGGCCAGGTGCCCGGAGTCTGGCTGCTGCCGCTGGCGCTCCCGGGCGATCTGTGCCAGCGCCTGATGGGCCATGACCTGCAGGTCGCCCACCTGATCCTGGCAGGCATCGTCCAGGCAGGACTGGGCGACCTGCTGGGCTTCATCCAGCCGGCGCAGACGCATCAGTGCCAAGGCACGGCTGCGCCGAAGGTCCATGGCCAGGTCGCGGGCCTCGGCCCGGGCTTCCAGCGCGTCGAGGCGATCCAGCGCTTCGGCGTACTGCTGCTGATCCAGGGCCAACTCGGCCCGGTAGCGCAGGGCGATGGCGTAGTAGCGCGAGGCCTGCAGGGGGCGGAGGGTCTGCTCGGCCTCGTCCAGGCGCTGCTGGGCGAGGTCCAGCCGCCCCAGGTGCCTCAGGGCTTCGCCCACCTGGCTCTGGCAGCTGCCGATGGCGCTGGGCCAGGCAGTGGGCAGGGCCAGGTCAAGCCCGCGTTGCACCCACTCGAGGGCAGCGTCGTGGTCGTTGAGGCTGGTAAAGGCATTGCCGATATTGCTCGCCGCGAGGATGGCCAGGTGGAGCTGTCCGCTGTACAGGGCCAACTGATGGCAGCGCACATAGGCTTCGATGGCCTGGGCGTAGTCGCTGCGGCGGTAGGCCCGCGTGGCACGGAGCTGCTGGAGGGCCGCCTGCACATAGGGCGGCCAGGCGGACGGCTCCTGCATGTCTGCCTCCAGAGCGTGCTCGGGCTCCTGCCTGCGCAGGACCTGCAGTCGCGCCAGCGAGGCGCGGTAGTAGATTTCGCGGGCGCGCTCGGACGCCTGGGCCGAACGCTCGGCAGCCTGGCGAAGGCATTGGTCGCGTTCGGCGAAATTGCCCGTGCCCGTGGCAATGGCGGCCTGGACGCCCAGCAGATCTGCGGCGAGGACGAGGCTGGGCGCCTCCTGAGCCCGCAGGCCTGCCACGAGCTCGGTGGCCTCCGTCAGGCGGGCTTGTAGTCGCAGCAGCTCGGCCTGCGTCAAGCTGAACAGCCACTGCTCCTGGATGCTCAGGGCTTTCCCGCTCCTCTCGCTTTCCCTCGTGGCGATGGCAAGACAGTCTGCGGCACGGCAGCTGTCTCGCTCCCGCAACTGCCAGGCCAGACGGATGCAAGAAGAGGTTTCAGTCGGCAGCAGATGCAAGTCGCCCTGCCCATACCAGGGCTGCAAGGCATCGTCTGTGTCGTACAGGGCGTCGAGTTCACCGGGCATGACACGCGGCACCGCAAGGCTGAGAAGACCTGCATCTTGCCTCAGTCCGTCCCTCTGGCAAGCGGGGGCTGAGGGTGCCTTGTGCAGTTGCGCTGCACCTGGTGGTGATCTTTGGCGATGGGCGCCGACGACGGCCGTTCTTCGCCCGCTTGTGCGATTCGCGTTTCAATGTCCTGCGGACAAGCGGGGGAAATATGGATGTCAGATCTAACAGGTAGCCGCGCTAATAGCGGTGGCTAGCATCCGCTCCCACCTGCTAGGCACGGCTGTTGGAGGTAAGGCGGTCGAGTGGAGCAAGGGCGCCGACAGGCGCCTGGATGCGGGCCATCCCTGGTCGATGGCGCGTACTCCGGACTTGTCGGCAAGGCTGGGCGCCGTCACCCAGGCGTTCATGTCGACGAGGACCGGTCCAAGGCCCCACCAGGTCTGACTGGATGAACCAGGGGAAAACCCCTGACAACAAGCAAAGAGAGAGCAAGATGAGCAAGCAAATGAAGACCGCGCTGAAGGGCGCTTTCGCCCTGGCTGCCGTCACCGTGGCTGTGCAAGCCATGGCCGCCAGCCGTGAAGAGCTGAATCTGCAGGTCAGCAATGGGCAGAACGCCCTGCGCGCGTCCGGCAATGGTCAGTCCAACGCCGCTGCTGCCCTGGGCCTGGCAGTCGACGAGCTGAAGTCCGTTACCAGCAAGACCTATGGCAGCGGCCGCGTGGTGACCCGTCACCAGCAGATGTTCCAGGGCGTGCCTGTCTGGGGCGAGGCCATTGTTGAGCATAACGATGGTGCCACCAGCAGCTTCTCCGGTGCCCGCATCCGCAACATCACCGACGACCTGGCCCATGGCCGCCCCACCCTGAACCCGACCGCCGTGCTGGCCCAGATGAAGGCCCAGGCCCGTGCAGCCGGCCAGGCTGACAACGAGCAGGCCAAGCTGTACGTCAAGCTGGACGACAGCGGCAAGGCCCGCCTGGTCTACCACGTCAGCTTCCTGACCGGCCACGCCATCGGCAAGCCCGAGCGTCCCAACTTCCTGGTCGACGCCAACACGGGTGAAATCCTGCAGCGTTGGGAAGGCATCCACCACGCCAACGGCACGGGCCCTGGCGGCAACCAGAAGACCGGCCAGTACGAGTACGGCACCACCGCTGGCAAGGGCTACCTGGACGTCACGCAGAGCGGCTCTACCTGCTCGCTGAACAGCACCAACGTCGCCACCGTCAACCTGAACGGCGGCACCTCGGGCTCCACCCCGCACAGCTTCACCTGCCCCCGCAACACGGTGAAGGCCATCAACGGCGCCTACTCGCCGATGAACGACGCCCACTACTTCGGCAACGTCATCTTCAACATGTACACCGGCTGGCTGGGCGTCCGCCCCATCAGCCAGAAGCTGCTGATGAAGGTGCACTACAGCTCCAGCTACGAGAACGCCTTCTGGGACGGCTCGGCCATGCACTTCGGTGATGGCGCCACGACCTTCTACCCGCTGGTCTCCCTGGACGTCGCCTCGCACGAAGTCAGCCACGGCTTCACCGAGCAGAACTCCGGCCTGGTGTACTCCGGCATGTCCGGCGGCATGAACGAAGCCTTCTCCGACATGGCCGGTGAAGCTGCCGAGTACTACATGAAGGGCTCGAACGACTGGAAGGTCGGCTACGAGATCTTCAAGGGCACCGGCGCGCTGCGCTACATGGACGATCCCACCAAGGACGGCCGCTCCATCGACCACGCCAGCAAGTACACCAGCGGCCTGGACGTGCACTACAGCTCGGGCGTCTACAACAAGGCCTTCTACCTGCTCGCCACCAAGGCTGGCTGGAACACCCGCAAGGCCTTCGAAGTCTTCGCTGATGCCAACCGCCTGTACTGGACGGCCAACAGCACCTTCAACGCCGGCGCCTGCGGCGTGGAAAAGGCTGCCACCAGCCGCGGCTACACCACGGCTGACGTCACCGCTGCCTTCAGCGCTGTCGGCGTGAGCTGCTCGGGCACCGGCACCACCGCCACCCCGCTGACCAACGGCGTCGCCGTGACCGGCATCAGCCTGGCTACCGGCGCTTCCAAGCTCTACAGCATCGTGGTTCCGTCCGGCAAGGCCAGCCTGACCATCAAGCTGTCTGGCGGCACGGGTGATGGCGACATCTACGCCCGCATGACCACTGCTCCCACCACGACTTCCTACACCAAGAAGTCTGACGGCAGCACCAACACCGAGACGATCACCTTCACCTCGCCGGCTGCTGGTACCTACTACATCCTGGTCAACGCTTACTCCACCGTGAGCAGCACCAGCCTGAAGGCCACGTACTGATCGGTCAAGATCTCTACGCGGAGTGAGGACGCCGGGCGAGAGCCCGGCGTCTTTTTACTTTCAGGGTAGGTGGCTGCATGCCGCGGCCTCGCTGCAAGGCCCAAGAAAAAGGCCCTCGATTGCTCGAGGGCCTTTTCACTTGCGGGATGCGAGGGCAGGCTCAGTCGTCGTTCTTGAAGACCAGCTTCACCTCGTGGGTCTGCTTCTCGCCACCGGCTTCGAAGCGCCAGTCCATCAGTGCCGTAGTTACGGCGCGATCAAAGACGCGGCGCGGCTCGGCTTCGATGATGTCCACGCCGGACACCTTGCCGTCAGCCTCGATGCTCAGCTTGGCCTTGACGGTGCCGGCGCTGATGCCCTTCTGGGCCGCCTCACGGGGGAACTCCGGAGCGACCTTCTTGATCAGCTTGGGGGATGCCTGGGCGCCGAAGGCCAGCAGCAGGGCGGCGATGGCCGGGAGGAACTTGGCGCTGAGGGACAGGGGGTTCTTCGTCATGTGATTTTCTGGAGAGCGACTGCGGGAAAAGGGGGGAGGGACTCAGGCGCGGAAGAATCCAACCGCGCTGAGCAGGCGGCTGGAGCTGTCGCGCAGGGCTTCGGTGGAGCGGCTGAGCTCGTCGACCAGGGTGGAGTTCTGCTGCGTTGCACGGTCCAGCTCGTTCATGGCGCCGTTCACGACGCCCACGCCGCTGGCCTGCTCCTGGGCCGAGTGCGAGATCTCCTCGATCAACTGGCCCATGTTGTTGACTTCATCGACCACGCTGCGGATCGTGGCGCCAGCGTTGTTCACCAGGGCCGTGCCGTTCTCCACCTTGACGGAGGATTCCTGGATCAGCACCTTGATCTCCTTGGCGGCCTGCGCACTGCGCGAGGCCAGGGCGCGGACCTCAGAGGCCACCACTGCGAAGCCCTTGCCATGGTCACCTGCACGTGCCGCTTCCACGGCGGCGTTGAGGGCCAGGATGTTGGTCTGGAAGGCAATGCCGTCGATCACGCCGATGATGTCGCCGATCTTGCGCGAGCTGGTGCTGATCTCTTCCATGGTGGATACCACCTGGGCCACCACCTGGCCGCCGGCCGAGGCTGACTGACGGGCCTTGCCGGCAATGCCGGCGGCCTTGCGGGTCAGCTCGCTGGCGCCAGTGAGGTTGGCGGCGATCTGTTCGACCGAGGCCGCCGTGTTCTGCAGGCTGGCCGCCGAACGCGCGGTGCGGTCCGAGAGGTTGCCGTTGCTGTTGGCGATGGCGCTGGAGTTCTGCGCCACCTCGCCCGCGGCTTCAGAGACGCTGCTCACCACGCCGGACAGCGCTTCCTGCATGTCCTGCATGGCCTGGAGCATCTGGCCCAGTTCGTCCTTGCCGCTGGCCTGGATGCGGTACGACAGATCACCCGAGCTGATGGCCTGGGCGGCGTCCTTGGCCTGACGGGCCGGCACGATGATGGAGCGCGAGATGGCCACGCCGCCACCGCCGCCGATCAGCACGGCCACCAGCACCAGCACCGCGGTGATGGCCACTGAGCGGCTGGCCAGCGCCGAGCCGGATTCGGCCAGCGAGCGGGCGCTCTCGAACTTGGCCTCGACCAGGCTTTTGAGACCTTCCTGATAGGCCTGCTGGGCCGGGCGCACGTCCGTGATCAGGCTCTCGCGGGCCTCGTCAGGGCTGCCGTCGGCCTGCACCTTGAGGAACTTGCTCACCGAGGCCAGGAAGCGGCCCTGGCGGTCCTTGACCTGGGCCACGATGTCACGCTCCTTGTCGTCGTCAACCTGGGCCTGCAGCTCGGCGAGGTGCGTCTCCAGGGCCTGCATTGCGCCGTCAATGGCGGCCTTCTGCTTCTTGATCTGGCGGGCTTCGTCCAGCAGCAACAGGTCACGCGAGGCGCGGGCGATGACGTTGACGTCGCTCTCCAGCGCATTGGCTGCGGCGATCTTGACCAGGCTGGAGTTGGCCGTGCGGTCCAGGTCCTTGGCCAGATGGTTGGCATTGGCCGCTCCGTAGGCGCCAATGGCCATGAGCAGCAGGATCAGCAGCGCGTAGCTCACGGCCAGACGCTGGCCGATGCGCAAGTGGGACAGGAATTGCATCAAGTGACCTCAGAAACGTCGATCCAGACCGGCTTGCGCCTGCCAGGGCGCCAGGCGTGCTGGCGCGGGGCGCGCGTCCTGCGTCGGGCATGCCTTCGATGGGGAAGGCCGCCTGACGAGGCAGCGAACTCGGTCGCCGCTTCCGGTCCCGGCTCCGTGGAGCAGGCCGGAAAACGGCAGCGCGAAGTGTCAGCGCTCGGTCAGTTTTTTGCTCAGCACAAGCGGGCATCGGCGTGAACGAATCCGCGCCAAACCGCCGCAATACCACTTCGCGCGCCTGCCCAGTGGACGGCTGGCGTTGAGGTCTAGGGGTTTGTGCCCATGTCGTTGGTCAGGGCCTGGACCTGTCTTGCGCTGAGCGCGCCTGCCTGCTGTCCCCAGCTGTTGCGCACATGGCTGAGCAGGGCGGCCAATTGCTCGGCATCGAAGCTGCCCCCGAAGGGCGGCATGCCGAAGGGGCGCGGATGGCTGGGTGTGGCCGGCGCGAATCCGCCCTGCTGCACGATGCGCAGCAGATTGAGGGGCGAGGCCTGGTTCACCACGCGGCTGCCCTTCAGCGGCGGATAGACGCCCGGGCGCCCCTGGCCCTGCTCGCCGTGGCAGGACTGGCAGTGTGTCTTGTACAGCTCGGCTCCGAGCAGCCCCTGGGTGGACGCCTGCGGCGCCGGCTCGGTGCGCAGGTGCTGCGCCGTCTCCGCGGGCAGCGACTTCAGGTAGCCCGCCACGGCGGCCAGGTCCTCGGCGTGCAGGTGCCGGGTACTGCCCACCACCACCTCGGCCATGGGCCCTTGCGCGATGCCCCGCGGCGCGATGCCGTCGTGCAACCAGGCTTGGATCTCGTCCTGGGGCCAGTCCTGCAGGCCGCCTTCGTCAGCGCGATGCAGGGAGGGCGCGTACCAGCCCAGGCCGCGCAAAAGCCCGCCATCGAAGCGATCCAGGGACTGCGGTGCGCCCAGCGCGTTGCGGCTGCCATGGCAGGCATTGCAGTGGGCCAGGCCCTGGCTCAGGTAGGCGCCACGATTCCAGGCTGCGTCCCGGCGGGGGTCGGGCTCGAAGGAGGCCGGCCGGAAGTAGATGGCTCGCCACACGGCCAGCGCCGGCTGCGTGCCGTAGGGCCAGCGCAGGGCCTGTGGGCGCGGTTCCGCGCGCACGGGAGCCAGGGACTGCAGGTGGCTCAGCAGGGCGTCGCTGTCGGCCCGGCTGAGCAGGGTGTAGCTGGTGTAGGGAAAGGCCGGGCTCAGCAGGCGGCCGTCGCGGCCGCGGCCTTCATGCAGGGCACGCCAGAAGTCCTCGGGCGACCAGCGGCCCAGGCCGGTCTCGGCGTCCGGCGTGAGGTTGCTGCTGTAG
The DNA here is from genome assembly GCF_051857535.1 of Roseateles sp. DB2. Taxonomy (NCBI): domain Bacteria; kingdom Pseudomonadati; phylum Pseudomonadota; class Betaproteobacteria; order Burkholderiales; family Sphaerotilaceae; genus Roseateles; species Roseateles sp. DB2. The sequence goes on from NZ_JBPZGY010000002.1 coordinate 527,975, forward strand.
ACGGTACCGAAGGGCGTGGGGACCGCGCGCCCGCCGGCAAGCGGCGCACCCCCGGGGGCCGTGTGGCAGCCGGCGCAGTTGCCCACACGGGCGAGGTAGGCGCCGCGCGCCAGCATCTCAGCGGGCGCAACCGCCGGTGGCGACGGCGGCAGGGGCGCCGGCCGGTTGGCCAGCCATACCCACAGGGCAAGACCTGACCCCGCGAGCAGCATGCCGCCGAGCAGTCTTGCGGCCAGGCGGATGCGCCGCTTCAAGGCAGATCTCCGCAGCGAAGGGGCAGCCGCTGCTCCGATGCGGGCGCGGGCTTGGCCCCTGCGGGAACGGGCTGCGCGGACAGCCAGTCGGCCAGGGCGCGGATGTCCTCGGGCTCGAGTCGGCGGGCGATTGCAGCCATGCAGTCGGGCGACTGCGAGCGGCGTTCGCCCTGGCGCCAGGCGGCCAGTTGGGCCATGAGGTAGTCGCGCGGCAGGCCCAGCAGGCCGGGAACGCCCGGCTGGCGGCCCAGCAGCGCCTCGCCATGGCATTGCTGGCAGGCCGGCAACTGACGTTGTGCATGGCCTTGCCGGACGAGGGCCTGCGCCCGCTGCCGGTCTGCCGCCGCGAGTGGCCGCGACTGGGGCGGCGGGTAGGGCAGGTCCAGGCTCGCGAAGTGGCGGGCGATCTCCTGCAGATAGTCGTCGCTGAGCGGTGTCAGCAGGGTGTTCATGGGCCCGTACTGGCGGCGGCCATCGCGGAAGCTCAGCAACTGCTGGTACAGGTAGCCGGCCGGCTTGCCCGCCAGCCTAGGGTAGTAGCCGTCGCGCCCGGCACGGCCGTGGGGGCCGTGGCAGCCAGTGCAGGCCAGCAGGCGCTGGGCCATGCTGTCCTCGAAGGGGGCAGGCGTCGGTGCCTGGCCCAGGGCCTGGGTCGCGCAGGCCAGCAGACCCAGCACAGGCAGCGCCCGCCGCAGCAGCGCCTGATGCAGGCCCGCCATGGCCTGCATCAGGGCTTGGCCGGCCGTGAGCCGAAGATGGCCGAGCCGACTCTCACCAAGGTGGCACCTTCCAGGACGGCGGCTTCCAGGTCGGCGCTCATGCCCATGCTGAGGGTGTCCACGGCCAGCCCTTGGGTCTGCAGGCTCCTCAAGAGCTGAGCCAACTGGCGATGGGGCAGGCGCTGGTCATCGATGGTGTCGGCAGGCTCGGGGATGGCCATCAGGCCGCGCAGCCGCAGTCGTGGCAGCCGGGTGATCTGTGCAGCCAGTGCCGGCACCTCCTGAGGGGGCAGGCCGCTCTTGCTGGCCTCTCCGCTGATGTTGACCTGCAGGCAGATCTGCAGCGGCGGCAAGCCCTCGGGGCGCTGCTCGGACAGCCGCTGCGCGATCTTCAGGCGGTCCACCGTGTGAACCCAGTCAAAGGTCTCGGCGACCACGCGGGTCTTGTTGCTCTGCAGCGGACCTATCAGATGCCACTCGATGCCTGCCCGCAGGTCTGCCAGGGCGGCGATCTTGTCCAGGGCCTCCTGCACGTAGTTCTCGCCGAAGGCCCGCTCGCCGGCCGCATGAGCTTCGCGCACCGCGGCGGCATCAAAGGTCTTGCTGACCACCAGCAGCCCGACGGTCGCCGCGGGACGGCCCGCATCCGTGCAGGCTTTGGCAAGCCGCCGGTGCACTTCTTGAATGTTCTCTTTGATCGTCGCCATAATGGCCCACGCTATTCGCCCACACCATGGACATCACACAACTGCTGGCATTCTCGGTCAAGAACAAGGCCTCCGATCTTCACCTCTCTGCCGGGCTGCCGCCCATGATCCGGGTGCACGGCGACGTGCGGCGCATCAACGTCGAGGCGTTGGAGCATCGCCAGGTGCACGACATGGTGTACGACATCATGAACGACGCCCAGCGCAAGGCCTACGAGGAGACGCTGGAGTGCGACTTCTCCTTCGAGATCCAGGGCCTGGCCCGCTTCCGCGTCAATGCCTTCAACCAGAACCGCGGTGCCGGCGCCGTGTTCCGGACCATTCCGTCCAAGATCCTGACGCTGGAGCAGCTCAACGCGCCCAAGGTCTTTGCCGACCTGGCCCTGAAGCCTCGCGGCCTGGTGCTGGTGACAGGCCCTACGGGTTCCGGCAAGTCGACCACGCTGGCGGGCATGGTCAACCATCTCAACGAGAACGAGTACGGGCACATCCTGACCATCGAGGACCCGATCGAGTTCGTACACGAGTCCAAGAAATGCCTGATCAACCAGCGTGAAGTCGGCCCGCACACGCTGAGCTTTGCCAATGCCTTGCGCTCCGCCCTGCGCGAGGATCCGGATGCCGTGCTGGTGGGTGAAATGCGGGACCTCGAGACCATTCGCCTGGCCCTGACCGCCGCCGAGACGGGTCACCTGGTCTTCGGCACCCTGCACACCAGTTCTGCCGCCAAGACCATCGACCGTATCGTGGACGTCTTCCCCGCGGCCGAAAAGGAGATGGTGCGCGCCATGGTGTCGGAATCTCTGGTGGCCGTGATCTCGCAGACTCTGTGCAAGCTCAAGGACGGCAGCGGCCGCGTGGCGGCGCACGAGATCATGTTGGGCACCTCGGCCGTGCGCAACCTGATCCGCGAGAACAAGGTCGCCCAGATGTACTCGGCCATTCAGACCGGCAACTCCCAAGGCATGCAGACCCTGGACCAGAACCTCGCCGAACTGGTGCGCCGCAATGTGATATCGCCGGCCGAGGCTCGGGCCAAGGCCAAGTTCCCGGAGAACTTCCCCGGATGAGGGCCCGGGGGCTCGACCGCACAGTCAGCAAGGCACGGCAAGCGGCGTCCTGCCGAGTTGGTCCCTGCCCCCGTGCCTGAGGCCGCAAGGCGAGACATTCCGTCACCCCTGAACCGCGCGTCCTGATGCAAGATGCGCGCCGCTTTGGCCCCTGGAGGGCATGGAAGGACATCCCAGCATGGAACGCGATCAGGCCTCGAAATTCATCAATGACCTGCTGCGGCTGATGGTCTCCCGCAAGGGGTCTGACCTGTTCCTGACGGCTGATTTCCCGCCCGCCATCAAGGTGGACGGCAAAGTGACCAAGGTCTCGCCCCAGCCGCTCAGCGGCCAGCACACCCTGCAGCTGGCGCGCTCCATCATGAACGACAAGCAGGCGGCCGATTTCGAGAAGCACAAGGAGTGCAATTTCGCGATCTCGCCGCAGGGCATCGGCCGCTTCCGGGTCAATGCCTACCTGCAGCAGGGCCATGTGGCCCTGGTGCTGCGGACCATTCCGCAGAACCTGCCCAGCATCGAGTCCCTGGACTTGCCGCCCATCCTCAAGGACGTGGTGCTTACCAAGCGAGGCCTGGTGATCGTGGTGGGGGCCACCGGCTCGGGCAAGAGCACGACACTCGCCGCGATGATTGACCACCGCAACGAGACGACCTATGGCCACATCATTACCATCGAGGACCCGGTGGAATTCGTGCATCCGCACAAGAACTGCATCGTCAGCCAGCGCGAGCTGGGCCTGGATACCGACAACTGGGACATCGCGCTGAAGAATACGCTTCGCCAGGCGCCGGACGTGATCCTCATGGGCGAAATCCGCGACCGCGAGACCATGGAGCATGCCGTGGCCTTTGCCGAGACCGGCCACCTGTGCATGGCCACCCTGCACGCCAACAGCGCCAACCAGGCCCTGGATCGCATCATCAACTTCTTCCCCGAGGAGCGCCGGGCCCAGCTGCTGATGGATCTTTCGCTGAACTTGCGCTCCATCGTCTCGCAGCGCCTGCTGCCGCGTCGCGAGGGCAAGGGGCGCATTGCCGCGGTGGAGATCCTGCTCAACACGCCGCTGATCTCCGACATGATCTTCAAGGGCGAAGTCGGCGAGATCAAGGAGATCATGAAGCGCTCGCGCGAGCAGGGCATGCAGACCTTCGACCAGGCCCTGTTCGATCTCTTCGAGTTTGGCCGCATCAATTACGAAGACGCCCTGCGCAATGCGGACTCCGTCAACGACCTGCGCCTGCAGATCAAGCTCAACAGCGAGCGCGCCCGCAGCGGCGAGCTGAGCCAGGGTACCGAACACCTCACCATCCTCTGATCACCGCATCCCATGGCCGACAGCATCAACACCACGCGCAGCTACGAATCCACCACGCCCCGGCGTGTCGCCTTCATCGGCCTGGGGGTGATGGGCCTGCCCATGGCCGGGCATCTGGCGCGTGCGGGCCATGCGGTGACGGTCTACAACCGCAGCCCGGCCAAGGTCCAGTCCTGGGTGGCTGAGTTCGGCGGGGCCTCGGCCCCGACGCCGGCCGAGGCTGCTCGCGAGGCTGATGCGGTCTTCGTCTGCGTAGGCAATGACGACGACCTGCGCTCCGTGCTGCTGGGCGAGACCGGTGCCTTCGCCGGCATGAAGGCGGGCGCCATCCTGGTGGACCACACCACGGCCTCGGCCGAGGTGGCCCGCGAGATGCACGCAGCGGCACGTTCGCGAGGCCTGCATTTCGTCGATGCGCCGGTGTCCGGTGGCCAGGCAGGTGCGGTCAATGGTCAGCTGACGGTCATGTGTGGCGGTGATGCCGAGCCCTTCGAGGCCATGAAGCCCGTGGCCCTGGCCTTTGCCCGCGCGGTGACGCGCGTGGGCGAGCCGGGGGCTGGTCAGCTGGCCAAGATGGTCAATCAGATCTGCATTGCGGGCCTGGTCCAGGGCCTGGCGGAGGCCATTGCCTTCGGTGCCCGTGCGGGCCTGGACATGAAGCAGGTGCTGGACGTCATCGGCAAGGGGGCAGCCCAGAGCTGGCAGATGGACAACCGCGGCAAGACCATGGTCGACGACCAGTTCAACTTCGGCTTCGCCGTGGACTGGATGCGCAAGGACCTGGGCCTGGTCCTGGACGAAGCCCGCCGCAATGGCGCCCAGCTGCCCGTCACGGCCCTCGTGGACCAGTTTTATGCTGATGTGCAGGGCATGGATGGCGGCCGCTGGGACACCTCAAGCCTGATCAAACGCTTGCGCTGAAGCTGGCCGGCCCAGGGCGCTTATCTGGATTCGCTAGGCTTGGGCGGCTTGGGCGCCGTGCGGGCCAGTTCCTCTTCGGAAATGATCTCGAACATGCGCACCACCTTCTTGACGCCGGCAACGCCTCGGGCGATCTCGCTGGCGCGGTGCGCCTCCCGCTCGGTGACGCGGCCCAGCATGAAGACCTCGCCGCGTTCCACGACCACGTAGAAGGCGTTGGAGATCAGGTCCCGGGCGTCGACCAGGCTGGCTTTGATCTTGCCCGCGATGAGCATGTCGTTCGAGCGAGCGCTCAGTGAACTGATGAATCCCACCTGCAGTTCATTGGCCACACGCCCGACGTTCTCCACTTCCGCAACGATGCGTTCGGCCTCGGCCCTGTCTTGCTCGTTGCGGGTCTCTCCGGTCAGCAGCACCACGCGGTTGTAGCTGTTGATGTTGATGTGGACGCGGTCCCCCAGCTTGTCTGCTAGGCGCTTGCCCGCCTTGAGCTCGATGCCCTGGTCTTCCAACTGGGTCCCCGAGGTTCGACGGTCGGTGGCCACCATGGCCGTGCCGACCATGCTGCCCACCACCAGCGGCGCGCAGGCCGTCAGCAGGCCGCAGCCCAGCGCGGCGATGAGGGGAAGGGCGGAGAGGGCGCGCGCGCGGCGCGAGGGGTTCGCTTGCATGATTCAGCCTTGGGGTCAGGTCTTGATTCGATCAGTCTTGACCGGATCAGCAAAAAGTCATTCCTCGATGCCCAGCAACTGGGCGTCGATGGCGTCGCACAGGCAATGGCACAGCAGCCGGTAACCCTCGGCCACGCGGGCGAAGCGGCTGTGGGGCAGCCGCAGCTGTACGTCGGTGTCCAGAAGGCCGGCACGCAGGGCTTCATCCTGGCTGCCGCTGAGCAACACCACGCTCATGTCCTGGGCATGGGCAGCGTCCAGCAGGGGCACCAGGCTGGCCGCACTGCCGCTGGGGTTGTCGATCAGCAGCAGCAGGTCGCCGGGGTGGCCCAGGGTCTGGATCTGGCGGGCCAGGGCGGCGGCTTCGTCCAGCGGGCCGGGCCCCTGGTGCAGCAGGGCATTGATGGCGATGGCCGCCAGGCCTGGGCGCTCCTGCTCGAAGCGGCCCATCAGCAGCGCCGCCAGATAGCCGGCATCCTGCGCGGCCAGGCCGCCGCCGACGCACAGCAGGCGGCCACCGCCGGTGATGCCGTCGACCAGCATCTGCGCGGCCAGGGCCATGGGGCGGGAGAGAGGCTCGGCGACCTGGTAGAGCAGGTCGGCGCTCTCGAAGAACTGTTGTTGGATGCGTTGTTCAAGCATTGGCGCGCATGATAAGCCAGGGGCTGCACCGGCACGGGTTTACCCCGCATCGAATGCGGCTTGCAGCCAGAGCAGCTGTGGGCCGTCAATGGCGACGACATCGAAGCGGCAAGGGGGAGGCTGGCGGTAGCGCAGCAGGAAGTGCTGGGCCGCAAAGAGGATGCGCCGCCGCTTGCCGGCCCCGATGGAGGCCGCCGCGCCGCCATGTGCGGCCGAACGCCGGGCACGCACCTCGACGAAGACCAGGCTGCCGGCGGCGTCCAGCAGGATGAGGTCGATCTCGCCGCCAGGGGCATGAGGCCCCCGCGCCACCCGATAATTGCGCTCCAGCAGCCGCATGCCCTGCGCCTGCAGATGCCGCAGCGCTTGCTGCTCGGCCTCTGCCCCGCGGGCCTGGCGGCTTTTGCCGTCCCCGCAGGGGGGCGGCCCTGACCTGAAGGCGCTCCACTTGAACATCGATGCCTCTTTGCTGATGCAGGCCGCCCGCGCGGCGGCCGGTGGCCAGCAGTATCCGGCCAGCACGCTCTATCTGGTGCCTACGCCCATCGGCAATATGGCGGACGTCAGCCTGCGCTGCCTGCACGTGCTGGCACTGGTGGACGCCGTGGCCTGCGAGGACACCCGCGTCAGCGGCCAGTTGCTGCATCACCTGGGCCTGCACAAGCCTCTGATCAGCCTGCACCAGCACAACGAGCAATCGGCCTCGGCGGCCCTGGTGGGGCGGCTGCAGGCGGGCGAGCGTATCGCCTATGTGTCCGATGCCGGCACGCCGGCGGTGTCGGACCCGGGCGCGGTGCTGGTGGCGGCCGTTGCCAAGGCCGGTCTGCGCGTGATGCCCCTGCCCGGGCCTTCGGCGGTAGTCACGGCTCTGAGTGCTGCGGGCGATGTGCGGGCGCAGGGCTTTGCCTTTGCCGGCTTCCTCCCACCCAAGGGACAGGAGCGCCGCACGCGGCTGCAGGCCCTGCTGGGGTCGGCCCAAAGCCAGGTGCTCTTCGAAGCGCCGCATCGCATCGCCCAGCTGTTGGCCTTGCTGGCAGAGCTGGCGCCGACGCAGACGCTCAGCATCTGCCGTGAGCTGACCAAGCAGTTCGAGACTGTGCATACCGGCCCGGCCGCCGGCATGCCGGGCTGGCTGGCGGCGGATCCTCAACGGGAGCGCGGCGAGTTCGTGTTGGTGCTGCATGCCGAGCCACCGCAAGTCGCCAGTGAGGACTTGCCGGCAGAGGTGGCACGCATGCTGGAGCGTTTGCTGCAGGAGCTGCCGCTCAAGCAGGCCGTGCAAATTGCTACCGACCTCAGCGGCTTGCCGCGCAACAGTCTGTACGAAGCCGGCTTGCAGATGAAGAAGGCTGCCGGGGCTTGACACCGCCGGGCCGGAGCGGCCTCAGGGGCGGCGGTGCTCACTCGCTCACGGGATGAGCTGGGGCATGCGGCTGTGAATCGCCAGCCGGATCAGCGAGGCTGGATCAGCGAGCTGCGCCGTGGGGCGCCGCCGCGCGCCAGCTCAATTGCCGGCTGAGGTCCGGATTGATGCGCCGCTCAGTGCGCCGCTCAGTACGCCGCTCAGTGCGCAACTCAATGCCCAGCTCAGTGCGCCGCTCAGTTTCCAGCGGCGCTTGCGCCCTTGGCATTGTGCTTGGCGTGGTGAATGTCCTTGCTGGCGGCGTCCTGCATGCGGTGCAGGCGGCGGCGCTCGTGCTTGGTGACGGTGCCGTCAGACTTGGCCTGGGCTTCGGCCTGGTTGATGCGGCCCTGCTCGCGCTCCAGGCGCCGGGTCTCGCGGGCGGTCAGGCTGCCGGAGGCAGCACCTTGGGCGATGCGGGCCTGCTGCTTGGCTTCACGCTGGTCGGCTCGCGGGGTGGACGGCGGCGTGGGTTCCTGGGCCTGGACGCCGAGGGCGGCGGCGCTGCCGAGGGCGAGAACGGTAATCAGGCGGGTCATCGAGGTTGAGAAGCTCATCGTGGCACTCCTTGTTGGGTTGCTTGTGGTTTCTGAGGGGCACGCCGGCACTGCGCCGGCTGTGAGGTGATAACGCCAGCCCTTGCGCTGGCGGAGACAACGCTCCTGTAAAGAACGGTGAAAGCACAGCATGCCGCTGAGCCGCCAAAGATGCATCGGCAGAAGGGGTGAAAGCCCGCATGGGGCTGGGCAGGGGCAGCGCTCCTACAATGGCTCGCATGATTTCGCGCGAACCCACCATCGCCCGTCTGGCGACCGCCCGCAGCCAACTGCTGGAACCCTTCGGCCTCACCGAGGCGACGCTCGCCAAGGCCTTGCGGCTGATCACCGAGCATCGTGTCGATGACGCGGACCTGTACTTCCAGACCACCCGCGCCGAGGGCTGGAGCCTCGAGGAGGGCATCGTCAAGAGTGGCAGCTTCTCCATTGACCAGGGCGTGGGTGTTCGTGCCGTGGCCGGCGAGAAGACGGCTTTCGCCTACTCGGACGACATCTCCGAGAACGCACTGATGGACGCCGCCCGCACCGTGCGCAGCATTGCCGCCGCAGGCCAGAGCCGCCGGGTCAGGGTGCCCGGTGAGCCGGTGATTGCCGCCAGCCGTTCGCTGTACGGTGACGCCGATCCCATCGCCAGCCTGGACAGCGCTGAGAAGGTCGCCCTGCTGGAGCGCGCCGAGCGCATGGCCCGCGCCAAGGACCCGCGCATCGTGCAGGTCATGGCCGGCCTGGCCGCTGAGCACGATGTGGTGCTGATCGCCCGCGCCGATGGCACCCTGGCCGCGGACGTCCGCCCCCTGGTGCGTCTGTCGGTCACCGTGATCGCCGAGCAGGGCGATCGCCGCGAAGTGGGCACGGGCGGCGGCGGCGGCCGTTTCGGCCTCGCCTATTTCACCGATGAGATGATCGCTTCCTACGCCGAGGATGCCGTCAAGGCTGCACTGACCAATCTGGAATCCCGCCCGGCCCCGGCCGGCGAGATGACCGTGGTCCTGGGCCCGGGCTGGCCCGGCGTACTGCTGCACGAGGCCGTGGGCCATGGCCTGGAGGGCGACTTCAATCGCAAGGGGTCCAGCGCCTTCGCCGGCCGTATCGGCCAGCGCGTGGCCGCCAAGGGCGTCACCGTGCTGGACGACGGCACCCTGGCCGATCGCCGCGGCTCCCTCAATGTGGACGATGAAGGCCACCCTTCGCAAGCCAATGTGCTGATCGAGGACGGCATCCTCAAGGGCTACATCCAGGACGCCATGAACGCCCGCCTGATGAAGGTGGCGCCCACCGGCAATGGCCGTCGCGAGAGCTACGCCCACCTCCCCATGCCCCGCATGACCAACACCTACATGCTGGGCGGGGACAAGGATCCGGCCGAGATCATCGCCAGCATCGACAAGGGCCTCTACGCCACCAACTTCGGCGGCGGGCAGGTCGACATCACCAGCGGCAAGTTCGTTTTCTCGGCAAGCGAGGCTTTCTGGGTCGAGAAGGGCCAGATCCAGTACCCGGTCAAGGGCGCGACCATCATCGGCAATGGCCCCGACGCCCTGACCCGCGTCAGCATGATCGGCAACGACATGGCCCTGGACACCGGCGTGGGCGTCTGCGGCAAGGAAGGCCAGAGCGTGCCGGTGGGCGTGGGCCAGCCGACCCTGCGCATCGATGGCCTGACCGTGGGCGGCACGGCCTGATCAGGGCCTGGACGCTGCCGGATCACGGGCCGTCAACCTGCCTTGATCCGACGCAAGATGCGGCGCCAAGACAACACATCCGCGGCAGGCCCGCAGGCAGGCAGGCTTGACGCCCTCGCGCCCTCGCAGGCAGTATTCGCCACCATGCACTCGCCGAAGTTTTACTTTGCCTTTTTTTGGTTCTCGCACCGCACCGGCGGAGGAGAGGCGAACGCGTAACCCCAGACACGCAACGAATCTCTAAAGACCGCCGGGCCTCCCCCGGCGGTTTTTTTTTGCCACTGCGTCGTCGGCCCCATCTCCGCAGAACAATCAGAAAGCCTGACCATGAATGCCAAGACCCTCAGCTCCTCGTCGTCTGCCGCACACCAGGCCGAGCGCTGGTACTCGCCTCAGGACAAGACCAGCCAGACCGACGACGAACGCATCCGCGACATCACCCCGCTGCCGCCGCCCGAGCACCTGATCCGCTTCTTCCCCATCGGCGGCACGCCCATGGAGAAGCTGGTGGTGGGCACGCGCCAGGCCATCCGGCGCATCATGCAGCGCAAGGATGATCGCCTGCTGGTCATCATCGGCCCTTGCTCCATTCACGACCCTGCCGCGGCGCTGGAGTACGCCCGCCGCCTGATGGTGGAGCGCCAGAAGTACGCCGATACGCTGGAGATCGTGATGCGGGTCTACTTCGAGAAGCCTCGCACCACGGTGGGCTGGAAGGGGCTCATCAACGATCCCTATCTGGACGAGAGCTACCGCATCGACGAGGGCCTGCGCATCGCTCGCCAGCTGCTGCTGGAGATCAACCGCTTGGGGCTTCCCGCCGCGGTGGAGTTCCTGGACGTGATCTCGCCGCAGTACATCGGTGACCTCATCTCCTGGGGCGCCATCGGGGCCCGCACCACCGAGAGCCAGGTGCACCGCGAGCTGGCCTCCGGCCTCTCGGCGCCCATCGGCTTCAAGAACGGCACCGACGGCAACATCAAGATCGCCACCGACGCCATCCAGGCGGCAGCCCGCCCGCACCACTTCCTCTCGGTCCACAAGAACGGCCAGGTGGCCATCGTCGAGACCAAGGGCAACAAGGACTGCCACGTGATCCTTCGCGGCGGCAAGGCGCCCAACTACGACGCCGAGAGCGTGGCCGCCGCCTGCAAGGACCTGGCCGCCGCCAAGCTGGACACCACGCTGATGGTGGACTGCTCGCATGCCAACAGCTCCAAACAGCACCTGCGCCAGCTGGAGGTGGCGCGTGACATCGGCGTCCAGGTGGCCGAGGGCAGCAAGCAGATCTTCGGTGTCATGGTCGAAAGCCATCTGCACGACGGCGCCCAGAAGTTCACGCCGGGCAAGGACGATCCCGCCAAGCTGGAATACGGCAAGAGCATCACCGACGCCTGCCTGGGTTGGGACGACTCGCTGGCGGTGCTGGAGGTGTTGTCCGAAGCCGTCAAGGCGTCCCGCGGCTGAGGCCCCTGGGCTAGGATGATGCTCACAGGAGGCTCAAGCCATGCGCAGTGAAGTCCAGGTCGTGTACGGCCCCGGCGAGGAGGTCCATCTGGCGGTCGATGCGGCCGAGGTGCTGAGTTTCGACGCAGCCCGCCAGTGGCTGGACGAGCAGTTTGTCAAGCATGGCTGCGAGCCCATGCGCGGCTCCGGCAAGGTGCTGATCGCCGACAAGATCCTGGGCGTGGCGGCCGCCGTCGGTGCAGCGGCCTTGCGCGATCCGGCCTTCGGCCTGGATTTCGCCCGTGCGGCTTCCGGCGCCCTCAGCAAGGCCCTGGTCAAGGTGGACGTGGCGCGGCTCGCCGTCTCGTTCTGAGCCGCTGTGACGGCACCCCGGCCGGGGCCCGCAAGACCTGCCCCCGATGGCCGGCGCCTGGGCCCGGATCCGATGTCTCGGCTCCGTCTTGCTGTTCAGGTTCTGCGGCGCTTCGTCGGGTGCCGGCGGCCTGACCGCCCTTCCTGCCGACTCCGTCCCGGCACCCCTGCCGTGGGACAGCGCTGGCGCTCAGCCGCCCAGCTGCGGCACGGGCAGTTGCCAGCCGTAGTGCAGCGAGGCCAGGCGCAGGCCGGCCACGCTGGCCATGCCCAGCATGAAAGCCAGGTCGCGCTTTATCCCGATGCGATGCAATAGCTGGTACAGCGCGATGCCGGTCAGGGCGGCGGTTGCGTAGATGTCCTGGCGCAGCAGCAGGGGCACCTGGCCGCTGAGCAGGTCGCGCACCACGCCGCCGCCGGTGGCGGTCAGCACGCCCATCAGCAGCACGGGCACGGGCGGCAGGTGGCAGTCCTCGGCAATTTCGGCTCCGCACAGCGCGAACACCGCCAAGCCCACGGCATCGGCGATCTTCAGGGCCTGCAGCGCGCTGGGCGGCAGCGGGCCGGTGAAGAGCGTGGCCAGGGCGGCCAGGATGATCACGGTGAGGTAGCGGCTGTCCTTCATCCAGAAGACCGGATGGCGGTTCAGCAGCAGGTCGCGCAGGGTGCCACCGCCCACGGCGGTGATGGAGGCCAGCACCAGCAGGCCGAAGAGATCCAGGCCTGCGCGCATGGCGGCCAGGGCGCCCGAGATGGCAAAGACGGCCACGCCGGCCAGGTCGAACCAGTAGAGCATGGGCGCAGTGTAATGAGCCGCTCCGGGATTTTGCGATCTGGGCTCTTGAAGCCGGCGCCGACATCCCCATATGGCTTGTCGCACGGCGGCACACGGTGAGGGTGCCGCCAATCCCACACCTTCCAACTTTCACGCTTTCACGCCATGGACAAGCACACTCATTCCTTCCAGGCCGAAGTCAAGCAGATCCTGCACCTGGTCACCCACTCGCTGTACTCCAACAAGGAGATCTTCCTGCGCGAGCTGGTCTCCAACGCCTCCGATGCCTGCGACAAGCTGCGCTTCGAAGCCCTGGACAATGCCGCGCTCTACGAAGATGCGCCGAACCTTGAGGTGCGTGTCAGTTTCGACGCCGAGGCCCGCACCCTCACCATCAGCGACAACGGTATCGGCATGAGCGCAGAGGAAGCCGTGGCCCACCTGGGGACCATCGCCAAGAGCGGCACGCGCGAGTTCATGGCCCGCCTTGAAGGCGACCAGAAGAAGGACGCCAACCTCATCGGCCAGTTCGGCGTGGGCTTCTACTCCGGCTTCATCGTGGCCGATCGCATCACCGTGGAAAGCCGCCGCGCCGGTCTCAAGGCCGAGGAGGGCGTGCGCTGGAGTTCCGAGGGCACGGGCGAATTCGAGGTCGAGACCATCACCAAGGCCGGCCGCGGCACCGACGTCATCCTGCACCTGCGGGAGGGCGAGGAGGAGTTTCTCAAGACCTGGCGCCTCAAGTCCATCATCAGCAAGTACTCTGACCACATCTCCCTGCCCATCCTGATGCGCAAGGAAGAGTGGGACGCCGAGAAGGGCGAACAACAGCTCACTGATGCATGGGAAAGCGTCAACAAGGCCTCAGCCCTGTGGACCCGCAGCAAGAGCGAAGTCACGCAGGAGCAGTACGAGGACTTCTACAAGCAGATCTCCTATGACACCGAGGCTCCGCTGGCTTACACCCACAACCGAGTGGAAGGCCGCAGCGAGTACACCCAGTTGCTCTACATCCCCAAGAAGGCGCCCTTTGATCTCTGGAACCGCGACAAGCGCGGTGGCGTGAAGCTCTACGTCAAGCGCGTTTTCATCATGGACGACGCCGAGGCGCTGATGCCCGTCTACCTGCGCTTCGTGAAGGGTGTGATCGACTCGGCTGACCTGCCGCTCAATGTCAGCCGCGAGCTGCTGCAGGAAAGCCGTGATGTGAAGGCAATCCGCGAGGGTTCGACCAAGCGTGTGCTCTCCATGCTGGAGTCCCTGGCCAACAGCGAGGACGCTGCCGAGCGCGAGAAGTACGCCGCCTTCTGGAAGGACTTCGGCCAGGTGCTCAAGGAAGGGCTGGGCGAGGACCACCAGAACCAGGAGCGCCTGGCCAAGCTGCTGCGCTTTGCCTCGACACATGCCGATGAAGGCGTGAGTCTGGCCGACTATGTCTCGCGCATGAAGGACGGCCAGGAGGAGATCTACTACATCACCGCCGACAGCCTGGCCGCCGCCAAGAACAGCCCGCAGCTGGAAGTCTTCCGCAAGAAGGGCATCGAGGTGCTGCTGCTGGTGGACCGCGTGGACGAGTGGATGCTCTCCCACCTCTACGAGTTCGAGGGCAAGTCCCTGCAGTCCGTGGCCAAGGGCGCCATCGACCTCGGCAAGCTGCAGGACGAGGAGGAGAAGAAGAAGGCCGAGGAGGCCGCCGAAGCCTTCAAGCCCCTGCTGGAGAAGCTCAAGACCGCGCTGCAAGGCCGCGCCAAGGATGTGCGCGTGAGCACCCGACTGGTCGATTCGCCGGCCTGCATCGTGGCGGAGGCGGGCGATATGTCCGGCCACCTTGCCCGGCTGCTGAAGCAGGCCGGCCAGGCAGCGCCCGTGTCTTTGCCCACGCTGGAGATCAATGCCGAGCACGCCCTGGTGAAAAAGCTCGACGGCAGCGAGCGCTTTGACGATCTCGCCCAGATCTTGTTCGACCAGGCCGTGCTGGCCGAGGGCGGGCAGCTGGAGGATCCTTCGGCCTATGTGAAGCGCGTGAATGCGCTGCTGATGGGCTGATCACGCAAGACCTGACCCTGCGGGGTCCGGTCTTGCCCGCTCAGGAGAAGCTGTCTCCATCGAGATGGAAATCGTCATCGTCATCCTTGAAGGAGGGCGGCGATGGCGTCTCGCAGGCCGACTGCAGGCTCTCCAGCTGCTCGGCCAGCTTGGCCACCTGGTCGTTCCAGTAGTTGGGCGTGCCGAACCAGGGGAAGGCCAGCGGGAAGGCCGGGTCACCCCAGCGGCGGGCCAGCCAGGCGCTGTGGTGGATCATGCGCAGGGTGCGCAGCGGCTCGATCAGGCGGCGCTCGCGCCAGTCGAAGGGGCGGATGGTTTCGTAACCGTCCATCAGCGCGTCCCACTGCCAGCGAGCTGTGGTCTCGTCGCCGCTGAGCAGCATCCACAGGTCCTGCACGGCAGGGCCGGTGACGGCGTCGTCCAGATCAACGAAATGCGGGCCGTGATCAGGCGTCCAGAGGATGTTGCCGGGGTGGCAGTCCCCATGCAGGCGCAGCTGCGACACATCGCCCAGCTCCTCGAAGGTGCGCGCGATGAGGGCCAGGCATTGTTGCGTGACGCGATCCCAGCGCGGTGCGATCTCGGGCGGCAGCACGCCATGGCTCATCAGCCAGGTGCGGGCCGTCTCGCCCGGCTCCGCGCCCCACCAGCGCACGCGGTGCTCGAAGGGGCGGCGTGCGCCCACTTCATGCAGGCGCGCCAGAAGGCGGCCTATCCAGCGCAGCACCTCCACGACTTCCAGTTCCGGTGCGCGACCGCCATGGCGGCTCGTCACGGCGAAGCGTTGCGTTCCGATGCGGCCCAGGGTGGGCGGCCTCCCCAGCAGTTCCAAGGCGCCCTGCGGGTGTTCGAAGTGCTCACCGCGTTCCAGGGCCCAGGGGCGGGCGACCGGCACCTCGGCCTCGGCCAGCTCGGCGGCGAAGGCATGCTCCTCCAGGATCTGGGCCTCGGTCCATCGGCCTGGGCGGTAGAACTTGGCCACGGCCACGCGCCCGTCCTCCAGGTGCACCTGCAGCACGCGGTTCTCGTAGGAGTTGAGCTGCAACAGGCGGCCATCAGCGCGCAGGCCGGCGGCCTCCAGTGCGTCCAGCATGAATTCGGGCGTCAGCTCGCCAAAGGCGCGGTCGGTGTCAGGGCTCATGCGGGGCGACAGCCGGGCCGGCTGCGAAAAGGGGGAGTGCGGCGAGCGGGGCTCAGCGGCCGCCCGGGAAGCGCGGGCTGTCCACCACCACGCCCACGATGTCCTGGGCGGCGTCGGGGCCGGCCGGGGTCTGGTCAAGGCTGATGTCCAGGCCGCCGTCGTCCATGCCTTCCAGCCCCATCACGCTGGGGCGCTCGCCGGTCGCGCTGTCAAAGCGCGGGTCTGGTGCGAAGAAGGAATCCTGGAAGACCGAGGAGTCCTGCCAGAGGCTGGCGCCAACGGTGTTGAGAGGGCGGCCGATGCCGGGTGCTGCGCCGGGGCCCTGCGGCGTTGGTGCCACAGGGGCGGTGCGGGGCGGCTTGGTGCCGGCCTGGGGGCCGCGCACATTGTTGTTGTTGTACGGCACGAGGAGCTGGAGCTCAGCAGCGGTCGGCAACTTGTCCAAGGGGCAGCGCAGGTAGCGCACGCGGCAGGCATTGAGCACTGACTGCTTGATCTGCAGGCCTCGGCCCTGCTGCTGGCGCTCGGTATCCAGGTCGATGGCGGCCAGCACGCGGCCATTGCTGCTGCAGATGGCGAAGCCTACGTTCAGGGCGCCGAGCAGCTCGAACCAGTAGCGCGTCTCACTGGCCTCGCTGGGCTGGCAGAAGCGCACCAGGGGCAGCTTGCACAGGATCACATGGTGGGGCAGCGCCTCGCGCAGCAGGCGGTAGACGCGGCGCTCGTCGGTGCTGAAGACGGGGCGGGGTGCCAGGGGCCATTCGCTGGGCAGGCGTCGCTGGGCGCCGCGCGGGCGCTTCCAGAGCCAGGCTGCGCCCAGGGCCGCGAGCCCCAGGCAGGAGGCCAGGGCAAAGATCCACGGGATGAGGGTCGGCATGAGGCGCTGGTGACTGCTGAGGGACGTGTCGACCGGCCGGGAATGTTTCCTGGCTGGTCGGGCTGCCGCCAAAGTGTACCCAGGGTGGAACCGCCGACGCGCAGGCGCGCTCCCGGCTATTGCTTGGCGGCCTTGCCGGCGTCGCGGTATTGCGACTTGACCTCGGCCACGCCATCGATGAAGTCGCCAAAGGCACGCACATGGCGCTTGAACTGGAAGTCCAGCTCGGCCATGTGCCGCTCGATGGCTTCGCCCACATGGGACGAGACCGAATCCGGCGGCAGGCGCAGCCAGGCCTCGGACTCGCTGCCGTCGCGCTCCACCGTGGCGCCGGCGCTGCGGGCAATCTTGAGCATGGGGGCGTTCTCGCTCAGCGCATGGATGAAGAGTGTCTCAATGCCGCGGTTGCGTGCATGCAGGGCCGCATGCTCGAACAGCCGAGCCCCGAAGCCGCGGCCGCGGGCACTGGCCAGCACCGAGACGCCGAATTCCGCCATGGCCGGCTTGCCCTGACGCTGCGGAGCCGGTTCATAGGCCAGGTGCGCCATGGCCACCAGTTGCAGGCGCCGGTTGAAGATGCCCAGAACCTCGTCACGGGCGAAATCGAGGTTCATCGCGTATTTGGTGATCTGCTCATCACTGGCGGGATAGCCGAAACGAAGGTAGCGGTCTCGCTCGTTGAGATTCAGCAGGTGCGCGAGGATGCGCTTGCGATGGCGGCGCGCCAGGGAGCGGATGGGCACCCAGTTGGCGAAGCGCTGCAGGCCCAGCTTCTGGGGCAGCCAGCCCAGGGCGCTCGGCTCAGGTTCGGTATGGCCAGGGTCGGCCAGGGACGAGGGTTCGTGGGCAGTCATGGGCGGCCTCCGCACAGCCAGGAGCACAGCCAGGAAGGCTGGGGCATGGATGGCATGGTAGCGACCTGTGCCCGGCTGTGCCTTGATCTGATCGGCATTCCGGCGCGCGCGCAACTTGCCGATCTGGCTGGATTTGGGTACACTCGCGGGCTTTCCTGTATCTGGCTGCAGGAAAGATGCGCCTTGGCGCCACGACGTGAGAGGTCGCGAGCAGGTGGGAAGTCTTCGAGAGAAGGGGTCCTGCACGCAAAGAAGCGGCACCGAACGGGGGCCCAGTCGTAGAGATTTCAGCCAGCGACTGCTGCGAGCGGGGTTTGATTCCGGTCGCAGCCAACGAAAGCAACTCATGAAGACCTTCAGCGCCAAGCCGGCCGAGGTGACGCACGAGTGGTTTGTGATTGACGCCACCGACAAGGTGCTCGGACGTGTTGCCAGCGAAGTGGCACTCCGTTTGCGCGGCAAGCACAAGGCCATTTACACGCCTCACGTGGATACCGGTGACTTCATCGTCGTGATCAACGCAGACAAGCTGCGCGTGACCGGCAACAAGGCCACCGACAAGGTGTACTACCGCCACAGTGGCTTCCCCGGCGGCATCTACGCCACCAAGTTCAAGGACATGCAAGCCAAGCATCCGGGCCGCGCCCTGGAGAAGGCTGTCAAGGGCATGCTGCCCAAGGGTCCCCTGGGCTACGCCATGGTGAAGAAGCTGAAGGTTTATGCTGGTGGCACCCACCCGCACACCGCCCAGCAGCCCAAGGCTCTGGAAATCTAAGGAACGGCAATGATCGGAAACTGGAATTACGGTACCGGCCGCCGCAAGTCGTCGGTCGCTCGCGTCTTCATCAAGAAGGGCACGGGCCAGATCATCGTCAATGGCAAGCCGCTGGATCAGTACTTCGGCCGTCAGACGTCCATCATGGTCACCCGCCAGCCTCTGGTGCTGACCAACAATGGCGAAGCCTTCGACATCAAGGTGAACGTCCACGGTGGTGGCGAATCCGGCCAAGCTGGTGCTGTCCGTCTGGGCATCACCCGCGCGCTGATCGACTACGACGCAACCCTGAAGCCCGAACTGAGCCGCGCCGGCTTCGTCACGCGTGATGCGCGTGAAGTCGAGCGTAAGAAGGTCGGTCTGCACGGCGCCCGTCGTCGGAAGCAGTTCAGCAAGCGCTGATCTTCCTGGCCGGCCTTGCGCCGGCCCTGCCTGGCCGCTTCTTGTGGGCGTTCCAGTCGCATCGAAAGGCCGCTTTTGCGGCCTTTTCTTATTGCTGCGGCCGCGTGCGGATTTCACGACCGCGGCCGCGCTGTGTCATCCAGGACTCAAAGCCCTTCGTGAGGACGGGTCATGCGGTCCCTTGGTGAATACCTGAGTCCCACGCTGGGGGATAATCCCGGCATCTGACCCCTCTCAAGCAGGACACAAGCGATGAGCGCAGTTCTCGAATCCACCACCGCCGGCCCCAGCGACATCCCGGCGCCCATCATCTTCACCGACAGCGCCGCCGAGAAGGTGCGTGACCTCGTCGCCGAGGAAGGCAATCCGGAGTTGAAGCTGCGCGTGTTCGTGCAGGGCGGTGGCTGCTCGGGCTTCCAGTATGGCTTCACCTTCGACGAGGTGGCCAACGAGGATGACACCCAGATGATGAAGAACGGTGTCACCCTGCTGATCGACGCCATGAGCCTGCAGTACCTCATGGGCGCCGAGATCGACTACAAGGAAGACCTGCAAGGCGCCCAGTTCGTGATCAAGAATCCCAATGCCACGACCACCTGTGGCTGCGGTTCCAGCTTCTCGGTCTGAGCTGCCTGCCGGCGGCAAGGCCGTTTGACGGTCCTCGCTGACGCACCCCAAGACGCCGCACGGCCCAGCCGCTGCGGCGTTTTTGCGTTTCAGTCCTGTGCTGCTTCGCCTGGCCGGTTCAGCGCTCTGCGCTGCAGCGCCTCAGGCGGGATGCCAGGCGCCCAGGATGCGCGGCCCGCGGGCGCCGGTGACCGCGGGCAGATTGCCCGCCAGACCCTCGCAATGTCGCTGGGCCAACCAGGCGAAGGCCGCGGCCTCGACCTGCATGGCTGGCAGGCCCAGGGCATCGCTGGGCTGCAGAGTCCAGCCGGGCAGGGTCTGCGCGAGGCGTTGCATGAGCCGTCCGTTGAGGGCGCCGCCCCCGCAGACGGCCAGCCGGCCGCCCGGGCCGCCGTGGGCCAGCAGCGCCTGGGCGATGGAGAGGGCAGTCAATTCCAGCAGGCTGGCCTGGACGTCCTCGGGCGCTGGCCGGGCTGGCAGGGTGTCCAGCCGTGCCTGAAGCCAGGACGGATTGAAGAGGTCCCGTCCGGTGCTGCGCGGCGGTGGCAGTTGGAAGAAGGGTTCGGACAGCATTGCGGCCACAAGCGCAGGCAAGACCTGACCCTGCGCGGCCCAGGCGCCGTCGGCGTCATAGGGCAGGCCGAGGTGCTGCTGGACCCAGAAATCCATCAGGCAGTTGCCTGGGCCGCAGTCGAAGCCTCGAGGCGTGGCGTCGGGCGCGGGGCTCAGCAGGCTGACGTTGCCGATGCCGCCGATATTGAGCACGGCCTCGCAGCGGCCGGTAAACACCGCCTGGTGAAAAGCGGGCACCAGCGGAGCGCCGTGGCCGCCGGCGGCCACGTCCCGGCTGCGCAAGTCTGCCACCACGCCGATGCCGCAGAGCTCTGCCAGCAGCGAGGCATTGAGCAGCTGAACCGTGTAGCCGCAGCCGTCGAATTCGCCGGGCCGGTGACGCACAGTCTGGCCATGGGCTCCGATGGCGCGCACGGACAGCCCGGGATGCCGGGTCCTCAGGATCTCGACCAAGCCGGCATAGGCGCGCGCGACCCCATTGGCAGCCAGGGCTGTGCGGTGCAGTTCGTTACCGCCGGGGGTGTTCAGGGCCAGCAGTTCGTCCCTCAGTGCCGGCTCGAAGGGCGCGAAGGCGTGGTCCAGGACCTGCATCGTGCCTGCCGGGCTGAAGGCGGCCAGCACGGCGTCCACGCCGTCCAGCGAGGTGCCGGACATCAGCCCGATGAAGTGCTGAGAAGGGCAGTGCTGGGACGGCAGCGGGGCGCTCACGGCGCGGCCTTGGGGTGACGGGCGGTCAGTCGGCGTCGCTGACGCCCTGGCCCAGGGAGCGAGCCACGTCGATCTGGGTGCGGGCGGCCAAGGCCGTCTGCTGGAACTGGCTCTTTGCGTAGCCGGGCAGGGGCAGGGACTCGGAAGCGCGAGCGATGGCGCGCGGATCCTGGTGCTGGCCCTTCACGCGAAACTCGAAGTGCAGGTGCGGGCCGGTGGCCCAGCCGGTGGCGCCCACGGCGCCGATCTTCTGGCCCTGCTCCACGCGCTGACCCTTCTTGACGTCGATGCGGCTCAGGTGGGCGTAGACGGTCACGCGGTCATTGGCATGGCGCACATGAATCACGTTGCCGAAACCGTTTTGCCAGCCGGCGGAATCCACCACGCCATCGCCCACCGCCTGGACGGCCGTGCCCGTGGGGGCGCCGTAGTCCACGCCCAGGTGGGCGCGCCAGGTCTGCAGGATGGGGTGCATGCGCATCGAGAAACCCGAGGTCACGCGCGAGAAGGGCAGGGGGCTGGCCAGGAAGGCGCGGCGCTTGCTCTGCCCGTCCATGGTGTAGAAGCTGCCTTTGCCGGTGACGCTGTCACGGAACCAGACGGCGCTGTAGCTGCGGCCGTTGTTGACGAACTCGCCCGCCAGCACCTTGCCGGCGCCGCCGTCCCAGGTGATGGGCTCGCCGTCGGCAGTCAGGCCTTCGTAGACCACCGAGAAGCGGTCGCCCTTGCGCAGCTCACGGTGGAAGTCGATGTCGCCCGAGAACATCTCGGCGATCTGGGACGCGATGGCGTCGGGGATGCGGGCGTCATCTGTGGCGGCCCACAGGGAGCTGCGGATGGTGCCGCTGGCCAGGCGCACCTGGGACTGCAGCGGCGCGGTCTCCAGCACGCTCTTGATGCCCGCGCTGCTGCGCTCGATGCGCAGGCGTGTGAAGTGCGTGGCCTGCTGTTCGGGCTTCTCGGCCGGGAAGCGGGCGATCAGGGACTCGACGCGGCCCGAGGGCAGGGCATGGACCTGCACCAGCTTGCCGGCCCGGCCCTGCAGCACGCGGCGGGCGGTGGCGTCGCTGCGCAGGAAGGCGGCGAACTCGGGGTCGAAGGCGCCCATGCGCTTGAGCAGGCTGTCTGCGGTGTCGCTGGCGCGGGTGAGGTCGTTGCGGCTCAGGGCCACCTCGTGCTCGGCCAGGTCCGCCAGCTGCGCGGCGAGGTCGTGCGTCTGAACGGCCTCGGCGATGGTGGTCTGGGGCAGGTCCTGGGCATCGGGTGCCAAGGGGGCCACGCCGAAGGCCGTGACGGCAAAGCCACTGAGCAGGCCTACCAGGCTGCCCGTCAAGGCACGAGGATGCCGAGCCGCGAAGGCTTCGGCACGCCCCAACACCTTGTTCAGTTCCTTGGTCCAGTCAGTCACGCTTGCGGATTCCGGTCTTCTTTGATCTTGTTCTGGACCGCGCCGGCGCCGGTAGCCTGGAAGCGACGCGGTCCGCGGGGGACCGTCCACTAGAATCCAGCACTTTTGCGGCCGTCCAAAGATGGCCGCTATGGCCAAAACTGGCGCCGAGTATACCCAGAGCCCCCCTAATTCAAGGTCTGGGAAACCCGCTTCCAGCCCGATTCCCGCTGCGCATCGCCCTCACGAGAGCCTTTCATGTCCGAATCGCGAACCGACACCCCCGCCAAGCCGGCCTACCCCGTCACTGACCGCGTGCAGGAGGCCTTGCGCGTCAGCCTGCGCGGCTGCGAGGAGCTGCTGCCGCAGTCCGACTGGGTGCAGAAGCTCGCCCGCTCGGAGGCTACCGGCACGCCGCTGCGCATCAAGCTGGGTCTGGACCCGACGGCGCCGGACATCCACATCGGCCACACCGTGGTGCTCAACAAGATGCGCCAGCTGCAGGACCTGGGTCATCAGGTGATCTTCCTGATCGGCGACTTCACCTCCATGATCGGCGACCCCTCCGGCCGCAACAGCACCCGCCCGCCGCTGACCAAGGAGCAGATCCAGGCCAATGCCGAGACCTACTACAAGCAGGCCAGCCTGGTGCTGGACCCGGCCCGCACCGAGATCCGCTACAACAGCGAATGGAGCGAGCCCCTGGGTGCCAGCGGCATGATCCAGCTGGCCGCCAAGTACACCGTGGCCCGCATGATGGAGCGCGACGACTTCGCCAAGCGCTTTGCCAGCCAGACGCCCATCTCGGTGCACGAGTTCCTCTACCCGCTGATGCAGGGCTATGACTCCGTCGCGCTGAAGTCCGACCTTGAGCTGGGCGGCACCGACCAGAAGTTCAACCTGCTGATGGGCCGGCACCTGCAGGCCGAGTACGGCCAGGAGCCGCAGTGCATCCTGACCATGCCCCTGCTGGAGGGCCTGGACGGTGTGGACAAGATGTCCAAGTCCAAGAACAACTACGTGGGCATCACGGAACCAGCGAACTCCATGTTCGCCAAGATTCTGTCCATCAGTGACGAGCTGATGTGGAAGTGGTTCAACCTGCTGTCCTTCAAGAGCCTGGACGAAATCGCCGCGCTGAAGAAGGAGATCGAGGGCGGGCGCAATCCGAAGGACGCCAAGGTCATGCTGGCCAAGGAGATCACGGCGCGCTTCCACGACGCCGCCGCCGCCGAGGCCGCCGAGGCCGACTTCAACAACCGCGCCAAGGGGGGCATTCCCGATGACATCCCCGAGGTGAGCCTCAGCGGCGCGCCGCTGGGAATCGCCGCGGTGCTGAAGTCCGCCGGTCTCGTGGCCTCCAACAGCGAAGGCATGCGCATGATCGAGCAGAACGGCGTGCGCATCGACGGCACCGTCATCAGCGACAAGGGCCTGAAGCTCGAGGCCGGCACCGTGGTCGTGCAGGTGGGCAAGCGCAAGTTCGCCAAGGTCACCATCGCCTGAGATCGACCGCACCATGAGAAACGGGAGGCCATCGAGCCTCCCGTTTTGTTGTGCGGTCCCCTCGTCACCGAGGTGGCTTCCGCACAGCCCTTGCAGACTGCCGCCCATCGCGCGGAGGCCGGGGATCCGGCTTTGCCTGGCCTGCGGCCTCGCCCCATTGAGGGGGGGCGAGACGGGGCACAAACGGACCCGTTTGTGCCTGACGAGGGGACAGGCCTCAGGCCTGGCGCGGCCTGCAAGGCCGGCGAGGCCGGTACGGGGTGGTCAAGGCTTCACGGGGCGCGGGTAGGGGCCCGGCTTGGGTTGCACCACCGGCTGCTCCGTCATGCGCTTCTTCAGCTCGGCGATGGCGCGCTCCAGCTGCGCGTCCTGGCCCTTGGCCGTCGCGCGCGGCGGGTTGTCCACCTCGATGTCGGGCGTCACGCCCTTGCCTTCGATGAGGAACTGGCCGTTGATGTCCATCTGGCCGGTCTCGGCGGCGCGCATGATGCCGTTGTCCAGCAGGCGGTTGCGGTCCGAGAGCCAGACGCCCGCGCCCGAGCTGGTCTTGCCGATCACGGGACCGATGCCCAGACGCTTGAAGCCCTCGGAGAAGGTCTCGCCGTCTGAGTAGGTGTCCTCGTTCATCAACACCACGGCGTGGCCGCGGAAGACGTGCTGCATGTTCGGGTAGGGCTTGGCGCCCTCCGGCGAACGGCGCTGCCAGAAGGCCCAGGCGCGGCGCAGCAGCTTCTCGAGGACCCAGCTGTCGATGTTGCCGCCGTTGTTGTAGCGGACGTCGATGATCAGGCCCTCGCGGTCGCTGGCCGCGTAGAACTCGCGGGCGAAGTCGGCGATGTCATTGGGCCCCATGGCGCGCAGGTGCACATAGCCGATGCGGCCCTCACCGGCCTTCTCAACGGCCTTGGCGCGGCTCACGCGCCAGTCGTTGTAGCGCAGCTCGTTGTCGCGTCGTGCAGCCACGGGAACGACGATTTTTTGGATGGCCTTGCCTTCGGCGGTCTTCACGTCCAGCAGCACCTGCTTGCCGGCCTGGCCGCGCAGCAGCTCGAAGACATGCGGCGCCTCGGCGGCCTTGCGGCCGTTGATGGCGGTGATCACGTCGCCGGCCTTCAGGCCCACGCCCGGCGCGGCCAGGGGGCCGGCTTCGCCCGGCAGCTCGGGATCGGCGGCGTAGAGGTGCTCGATGCGCCAGCCCTCGGCCACCTTGGCCAGGCGTGCGCCCAGACCGGCCAGTCCGGGCTCCTCGGGGCCCTGGCGGGTCTCGCCCGGGTTGACCTGGCTGTGCAGGGCGCTGACCTCGCTCACCATCTGCGCCATCAACTCGGCCAGCTCGTAGCGGTCGGTCAGGCGCTCCAGCAGGGGCTCGTACTTGGCGCGCACGGCCTTCCAGTCCACGCCGTGCATGGCCTTGTCGTAGAAGTGGTCGCGGTGCATGCGCCAGGCGTCGCTGAACATCTGCTTCCACTCGGCGCGGGGCTGGGTGGCGATCTGCCAGTCGCTCCAGCGCACCTGGAACTTCCCCGTCTCGGGCGGCAGCTTGGGGGCGGCATCGACGATCAGCACTTCGGGTGCGGCCGGCCCGGTGCCGCGCACCAGCATCAGCTTCTTGCCGTCGGCGCTGAGCTCGTAGCCGCGAACATCGCCAGACAGCACTTCGGCGGGCGCGCCCTGGTTGTCGATGGCGATGCTCTTGAGGCTGGTCTTGCGCTCCAGGTCCTGGTCCAGGAACCACAGGCGTTTGCCGTCGGTGCGCAGCGCGCGGTAGTTGCCGGCCGGCACGGGCAGCTCGTGCAGGCGCTGGGCCAGGCCTTCGGTGACGATGGCGGGCTTGGCCTTGCTGTCGGCCTTGGCATCGGGCTTGGCCTCGGTCTTGGTGTCGGCCTTTGCATCCGTCTTTGCATCGACCTTGGGGTCAGGTTTTGTCTCCGGCTTGGCGTCAGGCTTGGCCTCGGCCTCCAGCTCGTCCTTGGGGGCGAAGGGCGAGCGCAACCCCGGCTGCAGGGCCAGGGCGTAGAGCTTGGTGCGCTTGTCGAAGAAGGGGCCCATATTGCGGTCGCCCCAGGGGCTGCCGTTGCCGGTGGCCTGGAAGTTGCGGTCCGAGGCGAAGTAGAGCCATTTGCCGTCCGGGCTGAAGGCGGGCGAGCTGCTGTCGTAGCGGTCGCTGGTGAGGCGGTGGGTCTTGCCGTCAGCCAGGGTGTAGAGCATCAGCTGCGCACGGTCCGGATTGCGCAGGGGCATCACGAAGGCCAGGGCCTTGCTGTCGCTGCTCCAGGTGAGGTCGCTGGGGTTGCCCTCGAGCTTGTCCTGGCCGATCAGCTGGGTGCTGGGCTGGGGCTGGGCCTTGAGGTCGGTGAGGTAGATCCGGCCTTCCTTGTCGGTGTGCGCGAGGTAGCGGCCGTCCGGCGAGGGCGCCAGGGCCGAGCGCTGGGTGCTGGCGTCATGGGTGATCTGCTGCGGCTTGCCCAGGCCATTGGCGGGGAAGCGCCAGATCTCCTGCTCGTCGCTGAAGTCGCAGATGGCGAAGACGGTCTTGCTGTCGCTGCCGAACTCGCCCTTCTTGCAGGCGCCATCGGCCGGCGTGGCCAGCTCGGCGCGGCGCAGCGGGCCCACGCCCTGGGTGGCCAGGTGGCCGCGCGAGGCCAGCAGCACGCGCTCGCCATTGGGTGCGAAGGCGGTCTCGGTCAGGAAGTCCTGCGGGCGCTTGATCCAGCGGGTGCGCTGCTGGTCGAAATCGCCGCCCAGGCTGATGTCCAGCTTGCGCGGTGCGCCGCCCTGGGCGAGGTCAGCCAGGTAGAGGTCCGCGCCTAGCGCGTAGACCACGCGGCTGCCGTCGATGGAGGCATGGCGGATGTCCCAGCCTTTGTGCTGGGTGTGCTGGCGCAGGTCTCCGCCGCGGGTGTTGACGGACCAGAGGTTGTAGGTCCCGTCGCGGTCCGAGAGGAAGGCCACGCGCTCTTCGCTGCCGACGCGATAGGGCATGGGGCGGCGGTCGTTGCTGCCCTCGGCGATGAAGGGGCGGGCCTCGGCCTCGCTGGACAGATCCAGGGCCCACAGCCGCGCGAGGCCGCCTCCGCGGTACTGGCGGGCGTTGTCGCCGCGCAGGCCGCCGCGGGTGAAGTAGAGGGTCTTGCCGTCGGCGCTCAGGGCGCCGTCGCCGGCCTGGCCCACGGGCAGGGTGCGGCGCTGCAGGGTCTTGGGATCGACGGCGAAGAGCTGGGTGCCCGGGCGGCTGTCCAGTCCTGTGTAGATCACTTCGCCGCTGGCGCTGAAGCCCCAGACGCGCATGCCGCCGCCTTCCCAGGTCAGGCGCTTGGGCACGCCGCCGCTGGAGGGCATCAGGTAGATCTCGGTGCCGCTGTCGTACTGGGCGGTGAAGGCCAGCCACTGGCCGTCAGGCGAGACGGCGGGCTGGGTCTCCTGGCCGTGATGGGAGGTGATGCGCTGGGCCTCGCCGCCTTGTGCGGATACGCGCCAGAGGTCCCCCTCGCCGACGAAATAGACGATGCTGCCCTGCAGGGTGGGCTGGCGGTAGAAGCCGTTCTGGCCGGCCTGGGCGCCGCCTGCAAGGCCGAGTGCCAGCAGTGTGCATGCCAGGGACAGGGGCGCGGGGCGGAAGCGGGATGTTGTTGTCATTGGGTCTCCTCGGTGGGGCCAGGGTGCGGCCAGGATGCCGGGGCGCAGCTTCCAACTCGGCGACGCCCGCAGCGCGCAGGATTGTGTCGCAGCTCGGCGCTTCAGCAGTTCGTCACACCGGCGCTGACATGCCCGGAGGGGACATGGGGCACGGCGCTGTGCACATGGCCGACCTGGTCGTCGAAGAAGAAGTCCGGCTCGAACTCCCGCAGGAAAGCGCCCTTGGGCAGGCCGCCGAGGAACATGGCCTCGTCGACCTCGATCTCCCAGTCCATGAGGGTGCGGATGGCGCGCTCATGGGCAGGGGCGCTGCGGGCCGTTACCAGGGCGGTACGGATTCGCATCCCGGTCTGCGGATGGCGCTGCAGCTCGTGCAGGGCGCGCAGTACGGGCTTGAAGGGGCCGTCGGGCAGTGGGCGCATGACGTGCTGCTGCTCGTGCGCCTGGAAGGCATCCAGGCCCTGGTGCTGGTAGATCAGCTCGGCTTCGTCGGAGAAGAGCACAGCGTCGCCGTCGAAGGCGATGCGCAGTTCCTGCGGGTGGTCTACCGAGGCGCGGGCGGACTGCGGGAACACGCGGGCCGCGGCCACGCCGGCTGCAAGGGCCTGGCGCACGTCCTCCTCGTTGGTTGAGAGAAAGAGCTGGGCGTTCAGGGGCCGCAGATAGCGCCAGGGCGACTGCCCGCGGGTGAAGACGCCGCGCAGGATGGGCAGGCCCAGATGGTGTGCCGAGCGGAATACGCGCATGCCGGAGATGGGGTCGTTGCGCGAGAGCACGACCACCTCGACGCGCTGCAGCTCGGCCGTGTTGAAGCCCAGCAG
Organism: Roseateles sp. DB2; assembly: GCF_051857535.1. Lineage (NCBI taxonomy): Bacteria > Pseudomonadati > Pseudomonadota > Betaproteobacteria > Burkholderiales > Sphaerotilaceae > Roseateles > Roseateles sp. DB2. Next base: position 555,861 of record NZ_JBPZGY010000002.1, read on the forward strand.
CTTGCGCACCAGGGAGTAGGCCACCCCGGGCGTGGCCGGGAGGTCCAGGCGCTGCTGCTGCAGCGCCATGTAGGCGCGGTCGTCACCGGCCTCGAAGACTTCGTTTTCCTCCTCGAAGTCGAAGAGGGCGCGCGAGGAGATGGCGATGACGAGCTTGTCGTCCAGGGTGGCGGGCATGGCGGCGATGATAGCCAGCCCGGGCCCGCCCTGCGACGCCTCAATGCATGAAGCCGATGGGCTGCCGTTTTGCAGAACTCGCCGGCAGGTCCTCGCAGAGCACCGTGCCGCGCCCGGCCAGCTTGGCATTGCCGAAGGCCGTCATCCAGGCTCGGCGCATCTCGCGCGGGGCGACCTCGGCCATGCGCTCCAGCACCGGCTCGCTGGGCGCCTCGTCGAAGCGCTTGCCCCAATCGTGCTGGCTGCGTATGCCTTCGTAGAGCCGCCGAGCGATGCGCCGCGCGGCTTCGAAGTCCGGGGCCTGGACCTCGTAGACGTTCACGCGGTTGAGGATGGGCTCCGGAATGCTGCGTGCCTCATTGGCCGTAGCCACCCAGATCACCTGGCTGGCATCCACGGCCACCTCGGCGAACTCGTCGACGAAGCTGCCGGCGGTGTCATGCTCCAGCAGGCTGTAGAGCGAGCCCAGGGGATCGTAGGTGGCCTCGCCGCCGGCCTTGTCGATCTCGTCGATCACCATCACCGGGTTGGCGTAGTCACCGTCCACCAGGGCCTCGAAGACCTTGCCGGGACGAGCGCCTTTCCATTGGCTGGAGGCGCCCGAGAGGACCCAGCCTGCCGTCAGCGAACTCATGGAGACAAAGCCCATGCCCGTGTTCAGCAGCTGCGCCAGCTGGCGGGCGAAGTGCGTCTTGCCGACGCCCGGCGGGCCCAGCAGCAGCAAGGGGGTGATCTCCAGTGCGTCGCCACTGTCGGCGCACAGGGCGATCTGGCGGCGGATGTCGTCCAGCACCTCGTGGAAATTGGGCAGCTCGTCGTAGAGCTTGTCCAGGCTCAGCAGGCCGGAGGGCTTGACCTGGAAGCGGTCCGGGCCCTTTTCCAGCATGCGCTGATAGGTGCTGCGCAGGGGCTCGTGCTCCTGCGGCGGCAGCTTGGCGAGCTTGCGCTCGACGTCCTGGACCTGGTAGACGCTGCGCATCTGCGCGATGGGGATGCGCGCAGGCATGCAGGTGATGGCGTGGCTGCTCATGATGAACTCCATGCGGTCTTGCTGAGTTCATTCAAGCAAAAAGCTGCCGGGCCCGTGCACTGGAGAAAGCCCGGATTTGCCGCGCTGTGTTCAAAACCTCACGGCCCCGCCGCGCCTGCGTTCGCCAGGCGGGGCGTCAATGCACCATGGCGTTCATCTGGATGATGGGTTGCAGCACGGCCAGCACGATCAGCATCACCACGCCACCCATGGCCACGATGAGCAGCGGCTCCAGCAGCGTGGCCATGGCCATGGCACGGCGCTGCACCTCGGCGCTGAGCTGGGTGGCGGCGCGCTGCAGCATGTCAGGCAACTGACCGGTCTGCTCGCCCAGGCGGGCGAACATGGCCAGCAGGCCGGGGAAACGCTTCTTGCCGGCCAGGGCCGGGCCCAGGGGGGCGCCCTCGCGGACCAGTACCAGTGCATCCATGGCGTCCTCCCGCATGGCGGCGTTGGACAGGGTCTCGGCCGCGGCCTGCAGGGCCTTCAGGATGGGCACGCCGCTGCCGGCCAGCATGGCCAGGGTGCCGGCGAAGCGGGCGGCGTTGTAGCCCCGGGCCAGTCGACCCAGCAGGGGCAGGCGCAGCAGGCTGGCATCGAAGCGGATCCGGAATGCGCTTTGCTGCAGGGCCTGGCGCAGGGCCAGCAGGCCGCCGACCAGCAGCAGAGCCACCAGCCAGCCCCAGTGGCGCACGAGGTCGGAGATGGCCAGCACGAAGACCGTCAGCGGCGGGAGTGCCTGCTTGCTGCTGACGAAGACGGCCGCCACCTTGGGCACCACATTGGTCAGCAGGAAGGTGACGATCAGCACGGCGATCACGCAGACCACCAGCGGGTAGGCCATGGCGCCCACGACCTTGGCGCGCAGGGCCTGACGGTCTTCGAGGTCGTCGGCCAGCTTCTCGAGCACACGGCCCAGGGCGCCGCTCTGCTCGCCCGCCGCGACGACGGCACGATAGACCGGATCGAACTCGCGAGGGGCGGTGGCCAGGGCTCGGGCGAAGGCGGCGCCGCCGTTGACCTCTGCGCGCAACTGGGCCACCAGCTCGCGCTGGCGCTCATCCTCGCACTCGTCGGCCAGGGAGGTCAGGGCGCGCTCGATGGGCAGGCCTGCGGCCACCAGGCCAGCCAGTTGCCGCGTCCAGACGGTCAGCGAGGTCTGGTTGAAGACGCGGCGCGCGAACAGCGAGGGCTTGGCCTCGGCACTCTGCTGGGCTACGGCCTCCACGGCCACCGGCACCAGCTTTTGCGCACGCAGCGCGGCGCGCGCGGCGCGCGGGTTGTCGGCCTCGATCAGACCCTTGCTGCTGCGGCCGTCCTCGGCCAGGGCTTCGTACTTGTAGGCGGGCATGCGGCCTCACTCGCGCGTGACGCGCAGCACTTCCTCTTGCGAGGTGATGCCCAGCGCCACCAGGCGCTCGCCATCCTCGCGCATGGTGCGCAGGCCCGCGGCCTGCGCGGCGGCTAGCAACTCGCTCTCGGCGGCGCGGTTGTGGATCAGGTGCTGGACCTGGTCGGTGGCCGTCATCAGTTCGTAGACGCCCGTGCGGCCCTTGTAGCCGCTGTGGCCGCATTCCGGGCAGCCCACGGCTCGGTAGCGGACGGCACCCTCCTCGCCTGCCGGATCCGGCCGCTTGCAATGGGGGCAGAGCTTGCGCACCAGGCGCTGCGCCAGCACGCCCAGCAGCGAGGAGCTCAGCAGGAAGGGCTCCACGCCCATGTCGATCAAGCGGGTGACGGCGCTGGGCGCGTCATTGGTGTGCAAGGTGGCCAGCACCAGGTGACCGGTCAGCGAGGCCTGGATGGCGATCTGTGCGGTCTCGAAGTCACGGATTTCGCCGATCATGATGACGTCCGGATCCTGACGCAGGATGGCCCGCAGGGCCTTGGCGAAGCTGAGGTCGATCTTGGCATTGACCTGGGTCTGCCCCACGCCAGCCAGCTCGTATTCCACCGGGTCCTCGACGGTCAGCACATTGGTGGTGCTGGTGTCCAGGGTCTGCAGGCCGGCGTACAGCGTGGTCGTCTTGCCCGAGCCCGTGGGGCCGGTGACCAGCACGATGCCGTGCGGCTGCTGCAGCAGCCGCTTGAACTCGGTCAGCAGGGCGCCGTCCATGCCCAGGCCTTCGAGGCTGAACTTGGACTCGGACTTGTCCAGCAGGCGCAACACCGCGCGTTCGCCATGGGCAGAGGGCAGGGTCGAGACCCGCACGTCCACCGCACGGCCGCCGATGCGCAGCGAGATGCGACCATCCTGTGGCAGGCGTTTCTCGGCGATGTCCAGCTCGGCCATGATCTTCAGGCGCGAGATCAGCGCCGCATGCAGGGCCCGGTTGGGCTGCACCACCTCACGCAGCGTGCCATCCACGCGGAAGCGCACGGAGCTGGCGCGCTCGTAGGGCTCGATGTGGATGTCGCTGGCGCCATCCTTGGCGGCCTGGGTCAGCAGGGCGTTGAGCATGCGGATGATGGGGGCGTCGTTGGCCGCCTCCAGCAGGTCTTCCACGGCGGGCAGGTCCTGCATCATGCGCGAGAGGTCCACGGCACTCTCGACCTCGCCGACCACCGTGGCCGCACTGCTTTCCGCGCCCGCATAGGCATTGCTGATGCGCTCGGCCAGCAGGGCCTGGGGCTGGGACTCCAGGCGGTCCACCTGGTAGAGGCGCTGCACCTCGGACAGGGTGGCGAGACTCACCTCGGGCGCAGCCCAGAGGGTCAGGTGCTGGCCGTCGTCTTCCAGCAGCACCGTGTGGCTGCGGGCGAAGGCATAGGGCAGGGGGTGACGGCTGGCCATGGCGTCAGTTCTTGCTGGGGCCCAGGGGCCGGCCGGACTTCTTCTCGTCGGCGCCGGGCAGCACCGGCGCGCCGGTGTCGGGCAGGGCGAACTTGGACTGGGGCTGGCCGGACTGCTGCAGGCCGCGGATGAATTCGTAGCGGTCCAGGGTCAGCTCGTCGGCCGACTTCTGGTCACGCATGATCACGGGGCGCAGGAACACCATGAGATTGGTCTTCACGCGGCTGCGGCCGGTGTTCTTGAACAGGTTGCCGATGATGGGGATGCTGCCCAGGCCGGGCACGCGGCCCTCGCTGTCGGCGAACTCGTCCTTCAGCAGGCCGCCCAGCACGATGATCTCGCCGTTGTCCACCGACACGGTGGTCTCGATGGAACTCTTCTCGGTGGCCGGGCCGCTGGTGTCGGCCTTGGTGGTCGGGTCGATGGAGGAGTTCTCCTGGTAGACCGTCATGCGCACCGTGCCGCCTTCGCCGATCTGGCTGCGGATGCGCAGCGTGATGCCCACGTCCTTGCGGTCGAAGGTCTGGAAGGGGTTGACCGTGCCGGAGCTGCTGCCGGTGTTGGTGAAGGAGCCGGTCACGAAGGGCACGTTGCGGCCGACGACGATCTTGGCCTCTTCGTTGTCCAGCGCAACCAGATTGGGCGTGGACAGCACATTGGCGCCGGCCTCGGTCTCCAGGAAGTTGGCGATGGCGCCCAGGGTGTACTTGTCACCGATCTTCTTCAGCAAGCCGAAGTTCAGGCCGGCCGGCGCGTCCTTGACGGCGCCAGCGAGCGTCGCCGAACCGCCGTAGAGCGCGGCCGAGCCCTGGATGATGTTGCCGGCACCTGTGCCGAAGTTGGTGCCCAGGCCCGGCAGGGTGCTGTCGCCCTTGTTGCCGAAGAGGTTCTGCCATTGCACGCCGAAAGCACCGGTCTTGGACGCGTCGACCTTGACGATCAGGGTCTCGACATAGACCTGGGCCCGACGGCCATCGAGCTGGTCGATGACATTGCGGATCTGGCGGTAGAGTGGGTCCGGCGCGGTGATGATCAGCGCGTTGGTGGCCGGGTCTGCCTGCACGAAGCCGCCGGTGGAGGGGCTGGGTGAGGCCGAGACGGGCTGGGTGGATGCAGGCGACATGCCCGAGTTGCTGCTGCTGTTGCCGCCCAGGCTGCTGCCGGATTGCGCCGGGCTGTTGCCACTGCTGCTGGTATTGCCGAAACCGCCCAGGCCGGTACCGCCTGGCGCGGTGCCGCTGCTGCTGGCGCCAGAGGCGCTGCCGCCCGCGCCGAAGGCGGCGCGCAGCACGGTGGCCAGCTTGGTGGCATCGGCGTTCTTCAGGTAGACCACGCGGATGTTGCCCGTGCTATCGCTGCCCGGCACGTCCAGCTTGGCGACGATGCTGCGCACAGCGGCCAGCTTGGCGGCATTCGGGGCTCGCACGATCAGTGAGTTGCTGCGCGGGTCTGCCACCACGCTGGCACTGCCGCCGCTGGAGAGGGCCGGCTGGTTGGGCACGGCCATGGCCCCACCGCCATCGGCCAGACGGGCCACCAGGGCGGCCATGTCCGAGGCCACGCTGTGCTTCAGGGGGATGATCTCCAGGTCTGTCGAGGCCGGCGTGTCCATGGCCGCGATGATCTTGGCGATGCGCTGCAGGTTGTCGGCGTAGTCCGTCACCACCAGGGTGTTGTTGCCGGGGTTGGCCTGCACCGTGTTGTTGGGGCTGATCAGGGGACGCAGCACCGGCACGAGGTTGTTGGCCTGCTCGTAGTTGAGGCGGTAGACCTGGGTCAGGATCTGGTCGCCACGTGGCGCGCCGCTGTCCACGATCACCGCACTGCTCTGCAGCTTGGCATCGGCCTCTGGCAGCACCTTCAGCAGGCCGCCGCTTTCCACCACCGTGAAGCCCAGCCCGCGCAGGCCGGCGAGGTAGTTCAGATAGGCCTCATGGACCGACAGCGGCTGCTCGCTGTAGAGCGTGATGGTGCCCTTGACGCGGGGGTCGATGACGAACTGCTTGTCCATCATCACGCCGATGGCGCGGGTCACGGCCTCGATGTCGGCATTGACGAAGTTGAGGGTGACGGGGGTCTGGGCCTTGACGGCGGCACCGGGCTTCTTGGCCTTGTGGCCGCCCGCGGCGGGCTGCGTCGGGGCCGGAGGCTGCGCCAGGGCCAGCGTGGAGTGCGAGGCGAGGGCAGCCAGGGCCAGGGTCAGGACGCTGAGGCGGGGACGCGTGTTCATGCTCATCCGATCGTGATGACGGAGCGCGCGCCTTGGCGCCGCCCGATGATGTTCAGGAGATTGTTGAGGGCCGTTTCGCGGCCGGGGGCGGCAGTGGCCTCGCCCTGGAACTGCAGGCGTTGGCCCCCACCGGCACGGCCCTGGCCCTGCAGCAGCAGGGCGCCGTCCAGGGTCTGCAGCGCGATGCGGGTCTGCCCTGGCTGCCCAGCGTCGCCTTGCAGGCTGAGCTTGTAGCTGCCCAGGGGCGCCAGCGTGGAGACTCGTGAGCCGATGTTGACCAGTTCGAAATCCAGCTGGCCCTGCTGCTGCCAGTGGCCTCGTTGGTACTCCAGGCTCAACTGCCGTGCACTGAGCCGCAGCGAGCCGGACAGCTGCAGCGTGTTCCAGGGCGTGCCCAGGCCACCGAGCCAGGCGGCCGGCACGCGGGCCAGCCACTGGTCCTGAGCGGGAAGGTCCACGCGCAGACGGCCCCAACCGGGCTGCAGGCGCAGGGAGAGGGTGTCGTTGATGCAGCAGTCCTGGCGCAGGCGCAGCACAGGCTGCCAACCATCGAAACCGATGGACCAGGCCAGTCGGCCGGGCAGGCTGGCGGCATCGCGGCTGCCGGGCCCGCCCTGAAGCACCAGCACGCCGGAGCCTTTCCATACGCTGCCCTGCGCGTCGGCCAGCAGCAGGTGCTCGCCGCTGGATTGGGCCAGGCCCTGGGCCAGCCAGCGGGCCGGCGCACAGGAGACCAGGCCTGCCAGACAGCCCAGCAGCAAGCCGCCCAGCGCCCAGCGCCGCGGGCGCCGCGCCTCTGTGCCGGGGAGCTTGCGCAGAGCGCGTCTGGTCATGGGGCGGCTCCGCCGTCCAGGGCCAGCACGATCACACCGTTGTAGCCGCTGGGGCTGCGCTGCATCTGCGCCTCCACGGTGCGGGCGCGTGCGGCGCTCCGGGCTTCGGCCAGCCAGTTCTGCAGCTGTTCGGGGCTGATGTTGCGCAACTGCAGGGTGGCACGATCGCCGCTGACCTGCAGCTGTGCGCTACCGCCCAGGCGTTCGGTGGAGGCCTTGAGCGCTTGCTCGGCCTGCGCGGGAGGCACGGGCGGCAGGTCCTTCAAGGCCTGGCTCTCCTGGGCCAGGCGGCGCATCTGCTGCAGCTGCTCTTCGGCCTGGGCCAGGCGTGGGGGCGTCTCGCGCAGGGTTCGCAAGGCAGGCTGCAAGGCCATCAGCCACAGCAGCAGGGCAGCCAGGGCGATGCCGGCCAGCAGCAGCGCCGAGCGTTCACGGGGCTGCAGGGCCTGCCAGCGTTGCTGCAGGAGCTGGAGTTGGGGAGGAAGGGGGCGTCGGGTCGGGGCGTCCATGGGTCTGTTCCGTGCCAAGGGTTCAGCCGCCCGAAGCCTGGCTGCGCTGGCGGCTGATCTGCAACTGGCCATTCTGCTTGTCCAGGGCCCAGCCCTCGCTGGCCAACTGGCGCTTGAAGGCGTCGATCTGGGCCGGGTTCCAGCTGGTGGCGGGGAAGGCCAGCCGGCCATCCTCGAATTTCAGGGCCTCGGCCGGCGGCATGTCCGCTGGCCAGGCGGTGGCTGCGGCGCTCAGCAGGGCCTCGAAGTCCCGTTCGCCGATCAGTCCGGCGCGCGCTCGCAGGGCATCGGCGGCTTGACGCATCTGCTGGGGCGCGTCATGGACCACGCGGGTCGCCGGGAAGCTGTTCATCAGCAGGCTGCTCATTACTGCCTGGGCCTCACGGAGCCGGCTCTTTTGCTGCCAGGCCTGCACATTGAGGGCAAGCACCTGGACCAGCACCAGGCCGACCAGACCCAGCCGCGCCGGCCGCCAGGCTGGGGTCATGAGCTGGCGACCCCACTGGCGCAGGGCCTGGAGGCCGCGCGTGCGGGGCACCAGCTCGAACTGGCGCAGGTTCCAGGGGCCTTGCAGGGCCTGCAGGGCGCGCTGCCCGGAGGCCTGCACGCTCACCGGGTGCCCCACCCAGCGCTCGGCTGCCTGGACGGCGTCAGGCGAGGCCGTCCAGGCCAGTTCAGCCAGACCGGGGCCCAGCAGCTGGCGCGCGAGCGGACCGTCCAAGGGCAGCGTGCTCACGCCGCGCGCGTCGCTGAGGACCAGGCTCAGGGCGTGATCCTGTGCCTCTGCGTCGCCCTGCCGGTCCAGCACATGGGCACGGGCCGCCTCGCCTGGCCAGCTCAGCGGCAGCACGCGCTCGACCATGCGCCCCGCCTGCTCCAGGGCATCGAGAGGGCCTTGCAGCCAGCTCCTGTGGCAGACGCAGACCCAGCTTCGGCCCTCCTCGTCAGCCTGCGGCGCAATGGCAAAGTGCAGCTGTTCCGGATCTTCCAGCAGTTGCTCTTCCAGCAGACCTCCCAGTGCCGCCTGCAGCTTGCCGCGCTGTGCCTTGGGCAGCTTCAGCAGATGCCAGCTCAGTTCGCCGTCCGGGACCACGGCCATGCAGACCGATGCGGCGGGGAGCTCGGCGGGCCGGGCGCGGCCCTGGGCCGTCACGCCGCGGCCGTCCGCACTCAGCAGGAACTCGAATTCCATAGGCTCGGCGCCCTGCCCGGCTCGCGGGGGCGCGTCACTGTGCGCAGCGCGACCCAGGCGGGGGCGCGGCGGCAGAAGGATCAGCAGGGTCGAACTCATGGTCTCTCTTGAAAGGCGGCCATTCTAGGAGTGCGGCAGCCCGGGGACTTTGGGGGCGGGCGCGGCCCGCACGCGGGCGTCCGTGCCGCTCCTGGTCCTCCGGCTCGGCGCTCGCACGCGCATTCTGGCGAAGCTAGGGCGCTTGCAACATCAGGTTTACACGCTCCCTTGCAACAACACGCATCTCCAGGCCATTGCGCCAGACCAGTGAGCGCTCTTGCAGCACCCGCTCGTCCAGCCGCAGGGTGCCGGTGATGAAGAAATAGGTGGAGGCTACCCCGGCGCGGGCCTCGTCGGGGGGGACCCCTTGCGGCAAATAGCGCTGGATATCGGTCTGCGTCTTCAGTGGCTGGTTGATGCGATCGCGCACGATGCGCTCGGCGCTGCCCAGGTCCATGCCTTCGAACAGCGCGGCGATCACCTCGCGCGGCGCGGTGTTGAGGTTCACCGGCGTCCTTTGCGGAAGCAGCGTCACAAAGGGTTTGAGGCGCTTGACCACATCGGCGGACACGCCCAGCCAGCTGAGCTCGTCCACGGTGCGCGGCATCAGCGGCGCCTGGCTCTTGTCCTCGATCTGCCCGGCAGCGGCGCGGAGCTGCTTCGTCAGCAACTGGGCGGTGCTGGAAGGCACGCCTGCGCTGTCGCAAAGCCTTTGCAGGGTCCTCAGCTCGGCCGCAGGGACCTGCTCGCCCACCGTCAGGTTGCGCAGGTTGTAGAGGGCCTGGGCATCGCTGAGCTGGCCCGACAGGAAGGCCTCCGGGCCGTCGGCTGTTTCGTCGCCGGGGGCCTTCTTGCCCTCCTGGTCTGCGGCCAGGAAGGTGGACAGGCGGGCTTCCGCCAGGGGGACGGCCCAGACTTCGCCCAGGTGGTCGACGGCCTCGCGCTGGTTGGCTCGCGCGTCTTCGCGCAGGATCAGCCGCGCCCAGTCCAGAGCACCTTGCAGGATCCAGGCGGACTGGGCCCGGGCCCGGTCTGCGGCCTCGATCTGCACGGCGCGGTATTGGCGCCAGATCATGGCGGCAGCCAGGCTGGTCACCAGGGTTACCAGCAGCAGGGCGGTCAACAGCGCGGCTCCGCGCTGTCGTGGGCTTCGCAGGAATTCGCGGCGACTCATGACTGCGGCCCCAGCATGATCTGCCGCAGCAGCGGGCCGCCGTAGCCCTGGCCTTCCTGGAACTGCAGCTGCATCCGCACGCCGGTCGGCAGCTTCTTGCGGGAGGGGGCGTTGGGGTTCTTGTCCTTGTCGGTGCCGGCACTCGTCCCGTTGCCGCTGTTTTGCCCAGAGGCGCTGCCCGAGCCTGTTGCCGTGCCTGCATTGGCCGCGGTGCTGCCGGAGCCGCCCTTGCTGGCGCTACTGGCGGGCGGCTGGGCGCCGTCCTTCTCCGCGCTTTCCATGTCGTCGGCCGACTGGGCGTTGCTCCAGCTGTTGTTGCGATAGAAGTACATCTGCCAGCCCTGCACGCCGTCCAGGGCCTTCAGCCGCCTGCCATCCAGCACCAGGGCCTGCTGGCTCTGGGCCCAGGCGGCCTGCAATTCGCCGCGCGTGCGGGCGACGCGTGACTCCCAGCGGTAGAGGCTGCCCTCGCGAACGCCCCAGGCCACCAGCTGCAGCCCGTCGGGGCGATGGCGGGTGATGCGCAGGGTAGCGCCGTCGAAGCTGAGGGCATCAACGCCGCTGTCACGCCCTTCCTCCAGTTGCAGCAGGTCTTGCTCCCATTGGGCCAGCACGGTCTGAAGGCGTGCGGTGGTCTCCAGATTGGCCTGGGCAATCTCGCGCGTGCGCAGCATTGCCTCGATGCCACGCCAGCCCATCAGCGTCATGACGGACAACACGACCAGGGCGACCATCACCTCTATCAGGGTGAAGCCGGGCGCAGGGCGTCGGCGAGCATGCATCAGTTGCGTCCCATGATGGTGGTGATGCTCAGCAGGCCCTGGCCCTGCTCGTCTCGCATCTGCGTGTCGACGCGGCGGAAATTGGGGTTGGGGGTCGGCCGCACCTGCATGTGCCCCGTGAAATTCCGGCCCAGTTGCTGGCATTGGAAGTCGCTCTCGCCGATGTCCGGGAACTGGCCCGACAGGCGCAGTTCGGCCAACTGGTTCTCGGCACACCACTGGGCGGACGTCATCTGCGCCAGCCGGCCCGCATGGTTGCTCAGGGCAGCCGCGGCCTTGATCCCGGCAGCCAGCGTGATGGCGACGATGGCCAGCGCGACCAGGGCCTCGATCAGGGTGAAGCCGCGTGCGTCGCGGCATGCCATTGCCGGGCGCTTCATCAGGGCTCCTGGGTGGCGGGCTGCACGGTGAAAGGAGCCAGGCCGTCACTGCTGACGCGTACGGTGTAGGCCCCATGGCGCAGGCGCAGGGCCTGGGCAGGGATCAGGGGCTCGGGTCCGAGCAGCAGGCTGGGCGCGCCCTCGACCTCGGCATGCATGTCCTCACCCAGCCACTGTCGCGGCAGCTGGATGCGTTCGGGCAGTCCTTCGAAACGAAAGCCGCTGCCGCTGGCGTCCTCGACCGGTCGCCAGCGCACGGGAATGCCAGCCACGCGCGCTTCGGCCCGCGCAGATTCCAGCAGGGCCGCGAGACGCTCGGCCTCTCGCTCCAGCTGGGTCTGGCTGCTGTCACGCAGGGCCAGGGTGACGGAGACGGAGGCGATGGCAACGATGACCATCACCACCAGCACCTCGATCATGGTGAAGCCGCGCTGGCGGCTGGTGTGCATGCGAAAGGCCTGTGGGCGGCTTACTGCCAGGAACCGACGTCGGCGTCGTCGCCTTCGCCGCCGGGCTTGTGGTCAGCGCCATAGCTGAAGACGTCGATCTCGCCCTTCACGCCGGGGTTGGCGTACTGGTAGTCACCGCCCCAGGGATCCTTGGGCAGCTTTTCGATATAGGTTTTCCAGTTGCTCGGGGCAGGGCCGCTGCTAGGCTTCTGCACCAGGGCGCTCAGACCCTGCTCTGCCGTGGGATAGCGGCCGTTGTCGAGCTTGTAAAGCTTCAGGGCCTGCATGATGGCGCTGATGTCGGAGCGAGCGGCCGTGGTCTTGGCCTGCCCCACACGATCCATCACCGAGGGCCCGATCATCGCGGCCAGCACGCCGATGATGACCAGCACCACCATGATTTCGATCAGGGTAAAGCCGCGCACCAGGCCGGCACGGGAAGAACGGACGCGAAGAGATTGCATGACGTCAGGAGCCACAAAGAATTGGACGAAGCCGCACGGGCATGGTTTACCCGAGGGCCATGGCGGCACTACAGCGCTGAATCATAATCGCCGCATGATTGCTCGATTGAGTGCCTTTCTTGTCTGGGCCTTGCTGGGCCTGGCCATCGTCTATTGGGGTATGGCTCTGGGCTTGCGCTCGCCCTCAGCGCCGGCCCAGACGGTGGCAGTTGCCGATGCCGCGGCCCCGCGCTCCGACCTCAGCCGCCTGCTGGGATCCACGCCAGTTCAGGGCGAGGCTGCGCCCACGCCGGACGAGTCTCGGTTCAAGCTGCTGGGCCTGGTGGCGCCCAGGCGGGTGGATGGCCATGAGCAGGAGGGCGTGGCCTTGATCTCCGTGGACGGCGGGCCTGCGCGCACCGTGCGGGTGGGGGCGCTGGTGGACGGTGAGCGCCAGCTGCTGGCCATCAGCGGCAACACGGTCAGCATTGGCCGCCCGGGCCTGCCGAGCTTGACCTTGACCCTGGCGCCGTTGCTGCCGGCACAGGGCGTGCCGGTGAACACGCAGCCGCCGGCCACCTACGCCTTGTCTGCCCCGATGGCAGCGGCCGCAGCACCCTTGGCCCCGCCCATGGGAGGGCTTCAGGATCCCGGCGCCATCCCAGGCGTCATGCCCACGGCAACGCTGCCGCCGCCCCGGCCGCCGACTGCGTTGCCGAACCAGCCCAATCAGGTGCCGCCTACGCAGCCGGCACCCAACAGCCTGCCCCTGCGCTGAACCAAGGGCCGCCTCGGGCGGCCTTTTTCTTGGGGTTGACCCGTCCTGCCCAGCGTTGACACATTTGCACCCGAGAGAGGGCAGATGTGATGGATACAGGGATCAAGCGCACCCAGCGCGACTACACGATGGCCTTTAAGTTGGCGGTGGTCGAGCAGGTGGAAAAGGGCGAGCTGACGTACAGGCAGGCCCAGGACAAGTACGGCATTCAGGGTCGATCGACCGTTTTGAAGTGGCTGCGCAAGCACGGTCGCCAAGGCTGGGGACGTGCGGCATCATCGGCGGCTATGCCCATCGATAAAGATCCGAGTCCGCTTACGCCGGAGCAGCAAATCAAGGCGCTGCAGGTGCAGCTGAAGCAGGCCGAACAGAAAGCCCAGTTCTTCGAAGC